>CAZUMW010000010.1:0-121591 GCA_964621615.1 uncultured Thermodesulfobacteriota bacterium | reverse complement strand
TGTTGGAGGCTATTTCGGCCTTTCTTTACCCACAAATTATGTCGAAGATCCAATAAAAATTATGGCACACATACCCGCCGCAGATCACCAGCGGGTGTGTATAAATAATGTCGCGGATTACTTCAGGAGAAAAGCGCTTCCGGTTGTACTGGCATATCGCAAGGCAGTCATGATCCGGCAGAAAGCTGTTCAGCTTGTTTTCGTATTCGATCAGCCGATCAACACCGGGGGTGTCGCTTAGAGCCCAGGTCATCTCACCGGTAACGCGCAGCGCTGAAAAGCCGGCCTCCTTTGCCTCAAGGAGTGTGTGCTGCAAAAAGCGTATCATCCAGTCCGGATCGAAATAGCCCTGTTTAAGATAGGAGTCTTTTTTGCTTGCGATGACCAGCGCGCCGGCTCGAATGTGCTCCCCGGTGTCTAAGCCGTCCTTTTCTATGGCGCGTATGACCTGCTCTGCCGTATTGTCGTCTGCTATATACATGCATTTTTCGCCGCGCTCAAGGCCAAGGGTGATAAACGGAATCGCGGCAGCGAACTGCTCCTGCTGTGTTTCATACACAAGGCAGAGGTGGTCGTGGATGTCGAGATTGCGGAGCGTGCGCATCAGGTCGGAATCAGCCATGGGGCTCCTTGCCGATAATGCGGTTATGGGACAGGGAAGGTGGCCGTATGCTTGCAAATCTACCTGCACTTATCCAAAATCGCAAGCGAAAAGTGTGTGGTGAGTCCAAATTGGACGGGGTGTTCTCTTACGTGGTGCCGGCCAGGCGAACGGCATCAAAAAATGGCGTTGTGCGCTGCTCTACGCACACGGCGGCGTAGATGTACATGGCTGCCGACCAGGTTTGCCAGTCCTGGCCCTGCGGGCTGCCGTCCTGGGCGCGGTACCATTCATTAAAGCCGAACAAAAGGCCTGTGCGCCGCGACCGGCTGATAAGGCCGGTCAATGCATTAAGCTTTTGTTCAGCAAGCTGCACCCTTCCCGCTGCAACGGCTGCAGCGATATAAAAGCCGCACACAAACGGCCAGATGCCGCCGTTGTGATATTCGCCCGGCAGATTGTGTTTTTCATATCGCGGGTGCCAGTCGGGGTCGTCCGGCATGACGTAGGGAAACAGATTGGGCGGCAAATCACCGCACAGGAGGCCTTTCTTCCTGAGACCGTCACATTCGTCTTCCACCCAGGCAATAATATGGCGGGCACGTGACGGCGAGGCGATGCCGGTTAACACCGCAAGGCTGTTACCCAGGATATCCACGCGTTCATTTTTATAGATTTTGTATGACCATGCGGCATAATAGGGCTTGTGTCTGAGAACAAGCCCTTCGTGAACATGGCGGTTCTGGTGATCGCCACGGATTGTGAACCGGTCCATAAGCCGGAGCAGCGACTGTGCTTTTTCGTCGTGCCCCAGCAGCCGAAGATAAGCATAAACAATGGTGTTGACATAGAGGCCGAATCCCAGAAACCACTGCTCATCCCGCCAGTCCGTTGTCGGAAGCTGACCAACGATTGTTCTGTCGGATGGGCTTTGATAATCCATCCAGACCAGCGCTTTCTGCACGGCATCACAAAGAAAGTCCCGCTCGCCGGTTTTTTCCCGGTACAGCGCTGCGGCAAGCAGAAAGAGCGGTGTGGTGTCGCTCGCTCCGCGGTCTTCAGGGTCATGCACAAGTGACGGTATATGCCCGCGCGGGCTCTGGTTGTCTGCCAGCGCTTCGAGCGTTTTTTTCAGCACGGCGGTCAGCGCAGGGCTGCCCGATGCCAGAATTCCCAGCGCTGCTATCATCAGATCCCGCGTATACGGCTCGGGGTAGCCCCAGCCGGCCGTCCGCGGAAGCCGCCTGCAGGGGCCCTGTGCATTGTGCAGAAGCATGTCAAGGGCGGCTTTCTTTGCCTTCTCAATATGCGGTGAGCTGCTCATGTTAGCTGATACCCAGCTTCTGCCCGATCATTTCGACACACCGGCGGGCGATGAGGCGGTAGTCAAAGTGTTCGGTAACATGATTTCTGCCTGCGGCTCCCATGCGCTCGCGAAGAGAAGCATCCTGCATGAGGGTGAGCAGGTAGTCTGCGATATCGTGTGTGCTTGCCCGGTAGTCGGCGGTTCTCGGGCTTTTAAACACAACCCGGTGCTTTTCCTCATAGCCCGATTCCTCACCGACCGTTGCCTCCCTGATAACTATTTCCTGTGCGACGCCGGCCAGAAATGCGGTTTTGTTGTGCAGCAGCGTTTCCTTCATGGCCATTGCGTTGATGCCGAGGACCGGCTTTGCACAGGCTCCCGCCTCCACCTGAAGCATGCCGAACCCCTCCAGCCGGGACGGTGCGGCGTAAATATCGCAGGCGGCCATCAAAAACGGCATAAATTTACGGGAAATGACATTTGTGGTATAGACGACATTTTTTTCGATACCAAGGCTTGTTGCAAGCTGGAGGTCTGCCAGGTTCTGCTGCATTGTGCGCGGCTGCGGCCACACTTTGCATACGTATTTCCAGTCGGGGGCCCGTGTATCAATAAGAGAAAGCGCCTGCATGACCTCCTGTGCCCCTTTGGAGGTGGCGTCTCCGCCGACGGTCAGTATCATAACCTGTTCGGGCGAGACCCCCAGGGCTTCGCGCACACATGATATTTTCGGATCGTTTCGGTCGCGGGGAATGAAGGACTCCGTGTCGCAGCCTACCGGAAGCACCTCTATATTTTCACTGCTGAGTCCGTCGCGAATGTAGACGTTTTTAACCCACTGGGAGGTGACCATGATAAGCGGGAGCGCATTGAGGATTTCATGGTAATTTGCAATATAGCCGTCAGCAACCAGCCATGGCACCGGCTGTATCCCGTAGCGCTGCGGATGCAGTATCAGGTGCGGCGTGTGTCCCCAGTAGCCGACGCCGATGACGACGTCAGGCGCAAACCACCGGTAGTACCATTCTTTTTCCTGGGCAGATTCAAAGTGAACTGCGTATGTGTCGACACCGAGCTCTTTGAGCCCTCGAAACAGCAGGTCCCCCTGCGTTGAAAGCCCTCCGGGAGATGGGGGGTAGTCATAGAGAACCAGTATTTTCATGATGCATGTCCTTTTTTTTGGAATTCCAGGCACGGAGCTGCTCTGCTGCAGTAAAGCACCAGAAAGATTCAACAGGCAGTGACGCCCGGCTTTCGGGGCTGTCCGGACTGAAACCGTAGATGCCGGTTATGAGCCGTTGCTTTTTTTTGAATATCAGGGCAGGCAGGTGCGTCATGATATGTGCATCCGCTGCCGGGCGCGGAGAATATGCGCCCCTCCCGTCCTCATAGGCGAACAGCAGCAGCACCTTTGCACGTATAGCTCCGCTTCGCCAAAGAGAGGCAACAGCGCGCCCTGTTTCCTCGTGGCGGCGATGCCGCGAATACTCCCCCATCGGGCTGTGTGAAACAAGATAGTCATATGCGCGGTCACGAAGCAGGGAAAGCACGGTTTTTTTTATGGTGCTCAGGGAAAGGGGTGTCTGCTCAGGGCTGTCATCAAGATCAGCCATTGCACCGCACGCCCCGATATGTTCGAGGATATGTTTGAAGCGAGGAGCCCTGTCCGGGTCGCTTCCGCGGCAGAGCACGGCAATGTCCCACTGCCAGCAGGGGTGCAGCATAATCGACCCCCCGGTCCAGATAATTTCATCATCAGGATGGGCAACTACAACCGCTGCCTTCATGTTTTTTGCCGCCGCCGCTGTTTTGGCCGGTGTCGTGTGCTACCGAACTGTCGGCAATGCCTGCCGGCTGATGGTTGCGGAACGCACGCCGGTAATAGTGTTTGTAGCGCAGCTTTCGTGCCGCCTTTTCATCGCAGACCACGGTGACATCCGGATGCAGCTGCAGCGATGACGCGGTTCGCAGAGCCGTCACCGGCCCTTCGACAATCCAGGCAAGGGCCTGTGCTTTTTCCCGACCCGTGGCGATCAAAAGAATCTTTTTTGCCTCACGAATGGTTCCAACACCCATTGTAAGGGCGCAGCGCGGAACCGTTTTGTGTTCAAAGAAGCGCTTGTTGTAATTTATAGTTTCCCGCGTCAGCGCTGTCATTCTTGTTCGGGATGCCAGCGAGGACCCCGGCTCGTTAAAGCCGATATGCCCGTTAACACCAAGACCGAGTATCTGCAGCGTTATGCCGCCTGCTGCCTGTATCGCGTCTTCGTAATCCCGGCAATGCCGGGATATATCCTGCGGGATGCCGCTCAGAAAGTGGATGTGCTGTTTTTTAACGTTAACGAAATCAAAAAAGTGCACCTTCATAAAATGTCTGAAGCTGAGCGGATCATAGGGTGAAAGACCTGCATATTCGTCGAGATTGAACGTAATGGTGTCGGAGAAGTCTATATCTTTCTTGCGGTATCCTTTAATCAGCTCGCGGTACAGCTTAAGCGGAGTGCTGCCTGCTGCCAGGCCTAGAACGCACCGCCGGTTTTCGTTCAGAATGCTGGAAACCAGCGCGCAGGCATAGCGTGCAGCGCTTTCTGCATCACGCTGTATGACAACGAACATAGTAATTTCCTTTAACCTGACCGTGCCGGCAGGTTCCGGATGAGCGGAAAGCCGTCCGGCACGGTGCAGATACGGCTGTCACGTGCCTGGAAGCACCGGGGGATGTGCTTCGAGCATCGCCTGAAAAGGCTGCGCCCGCATGTTCACACAAGCAAGAATCGGGCAGCCCCCGGCGCCCTACGCAAGCGGTTCGGACTCGTTATCCATGTAGCCGTGTGAGCTGTATGTGTCGTTGTCATATGAATATGAGTACAGATGACTGCTGCCGGAGCCGGATTGTGCATCGGGTTCAGGGCTTTCGCCGCCGCACCCGCCTATGGTAATACAGAAACATACAGCCGCTGCAGTTATAATGAGTTTTTTCATCATGGCTCTCTCCTTGTACATGTGTTGGTTTGTTGCGGATACTGTGTGTCCGTAATCGGTTTCTGCCTCTTAAGACGACCTGATACGTCATTTTGCCTTTTTCTGCGGCTTGAACATTTCCATGAATGATCGGCTCAACACGGAGGAGCCTGCCGGGAAAATCCCCTCTTTTGCACACCTGATGTCCTCAATCGTGAAGAAAGCACGCGGGCTGAATTGTTTTATCATCTCCTGCAGGTGTGAAAGATTCTTTCTGCACACGACAGAAAAGAGAATGCTCACCGGCCCTTCGGCACCTTCCCCCTTAACGCGCGTGACGCCGTAGGATGCTGTTTTCAGCTTTTCTATCAGCAATGAGGGCTCACGCGCTGTGATAATGCGCACGATTACCTTTCCGCTTGCCCACTTCTCGGCAATATATACGCCCAGAAAGCTGCCTGTTGCAAAGCCTGCCGAGTAGGCTATATAACAGGCGATATTGTTCAGATGCCTGAAAATCTGTCCCATTGCGAGCAGCCATACAAGTATTTCGAAAAACCCAACCACAGCGGCAAAAAATTTCATGCCGCGCGAGATGCATATAATCCGGAACGTGCCGAAGCTTACGTCCACAATGCGCGCACAAAATATAAGAACCGGCAATGCGATCCATGTGTACAAAGGCGAATCAAGCACCGTACAGAGCGAGCCTCCTTGTTCAGCTTCAGAGTTGTCCCGCACCGGCACTATGCGGCAGCGCGGGCTGTGCCGCTGCCGGGGGCCGCGGTTTGCAGTGTATAAGAATATGGCGTATTGCGGCCTTCAGCGGCTCAAGGTCACATGATTTCACAATGAATTGCCATGAAAGTATTTTTGAAAATTTCACCACGCCATAATCGAAGTCCGTATGCAGAATTACCGGAATTGCCGCTGATGCCGTGCTTCCCGTAAGCAGGGCGTGGTCAACAGGCAGGCGGAAGCACATCTCATAGTCTGCTATGATAAGCGACGGTGAGCTTGTGCGCAGCGCTTCAATCGCCGCCGCCTCGCTGGCGGCGACGATAACCTCATAGCCATCCTCTTCAAGCTCTTCCCGGTAAAGCATGCCGAGAGCCGGATTTGTTTCAATAACTAACAGAGTGTGCATGGAAACCTTTCCGCTGAAGAATTTTCAGAAGCGCCCGGCGCCTCAGCGCTTGGGAAGTTCGAAAGCCCCTCTCCGGCGTTCGGATGACTGCTTTTTTCCGTGCCGTGCTTCCTGTTTTCCTTTGCAGGCTTTGGTGTTCCTGTGTTGTTCCTTATCCTGTATGGACGATTTTTTTCTGCTCATGGCCTTTCCTCCGTGAGAATTGTTGTGCTCGCTGTATAAGCAACCGGTATGCCAACGGGAGCAGGTGAATTCTTTTTGTAAATGTGAAGCAAAAACAGGCGCCGGCGACGGGATTACGAAGAGCATACTGATACATGGTCTAAAATTAAGAGGCTTGACTTCTTGTTTTTTAGGATCTATAACCTCTTAATAAATAATTCAGGAGGGTAAAGCGTATGCTGTTGCGTGTTCTTTTGTGTATTGCCCAGCCGGGCCTTCGAACGCAGCTCAAGAGGCTCATGGAAGATCATGACGCAATACTGTCCAGCATCAGGAGCACAAATAGATTGTTTGAACGCCTTTCCCGGGAAGGCGGCGATCTTATCGTTGTGTCGGAGTCTCTTTTGGCCGGAAGGCAGGCAGAAACAATCGCAACTATACGGCAGCTGCCCGAGCCGCCTGCGGTGGTGATTATTTCGGAAGAAGAAGATCCGGAAAAGCGTGCTCATCTGCTTGCGGCCGGCTGTGCTGCCGTCCTCAACAAAAACCTGCCTGGTGATCATCTGCGCGAAGCGATTGCAGCGCTTCTTGAGCACCATCGGGTTATTCTTCGCAGGACTCTTCCTGACAAGCAGCTCCTGGCTCAGCCCAGCCTTAATGATTTTGTCTCGGCAAGCCCTGCCATGCAGACGTTTATGGATATTGTTCGACGGGTGGTGAACAGCGATTCCTCGATATTAATACTCGGAGAAACAGGAGTCGGCAAGGAGCGCCTGGCACGTGCGATACATGCTGAGAGCCATCGCAGCGCAGGGCCGTTTATTGCTGTCAACTGCGGTGCGCTGCCGGAGGCCCTCCTGGAAAGCGAGCTGTTCGGCCATGAGCAGGGTGCTTTTACCGGAGCAACGAGGTCGCGGCGGGGGTGGTTTGAGCTTGCACACAGCGGAACCATTTTTCTCGACGAGGTCGGCGACATGCCGATACACCTGCAGGTTAAGCTGCTGAGGGTATTGCAGGAAAAGAAGATACAGCGCGTGGGAAGTGAGAAAGCCATCGATATTGATGTGCGGGTGATGGCTGCGTCAAACCGCGATTTGAGCGCAGAAATAGAACGGCGGCAATTCAGAAAAGATCTTTTTTACCGGCTGTGTGTGGTTACGCTTACCATCCCTGCTCTGCGGGACCGACGGGAGGACATTCCTCAGCTGATTGACAGCTATATTGCGCACTTGCGGACACAGACCGGCCGTGAGGTATATGCGATAACGGACAGGGCGCGCGATGCCCTGTGCAGGTACTTGTGGCCGGGCAATGTGCGCGAGCTTATAAATGTGCTGGAGCGTGCCGTGCTTTTGTGCAAAGGAGATACGATTTGCGTTGATGATTTGCCGTCAGAAATCGGGAAAGGCGACGCTGCAGGGGCAAAAGGATCAGGAAAACATATGCCCCCAGGACCGGACAGCATCGAACATCTGTGGCTGGAAAGGCCGTGGCACGACGTGCGTCGTGAATATACAGACAGGCTCGAGCGGGCCTACTTTTCGGCGCTTCTTGCTGCCAGCGGCGGGCGCGTGGGCGCTGCAGCTGAGCGCGCGGGCATACGGGCGCGCTCTCTTTTCGACAAAATGAAACGCCACGGTTTAAATAAAAAAGACTTCAGATGAGCCCTTCGGCTACGCTCCTATTGCAGCAGCCCGCCGATCATGTCCGTCCAGGAGCGTACCTCATCCCAGTCGGTCCAGTTGCCTGCCGGCATAAACATCAGGCGCAGAAGGATCCAGTCGATCGGCAGCAGGATGCGGTAGTTGACGGAACCGGCAAAAGCGGTGACGTCAAGCGGGTCGATTTCGGGAAACCGGTCGAACATGGGCTCTACGTAATATTCATCAACCATGTCGGGCGCAGAGGGTATTTCCATGCCGAGCAGGCCGCACACGCAGTAGTAGGCAACCTGTTTTTCGGCAAGCGTCTGCTCAAATGTCTCCAGAAAAGACAGGGCGTCCTCATGCCATTCCTCGATATAGATGCAGCTTCCGACAATAACCGCCCCGTAGCCGGCAAGATCTGACTCCTCTACATTGTGTGCAAACCGCAGGTCAACCTGAAATCCCTGGCTGCACAGCTCCTCGCTGATTTCCTTTCCGACGTTGTATGTGCTGCCATAGTTTGTGGCAACAGCGACCAGCACGCGCGTGCCGGTGTTGTTGTCGCCGCAGCCTGTTTCCGTGCAGCTTTCGGGAAGCCCCCGCTTAGCGAAGGCGCTTGCCGGCACAGCCATGATGAGCGCGCATGCAGCAAGGGCCGCTACGAAGGCACGTAAGCGGTTATGATGATTCACTGTAGACTGTTTTGATCGCATTGCATATACATTCATATGGTTCTCCTTTATATCAGGGTACTCTTATATAGTGTTCAGTGATGTTTGTGAATTATTGTGCAGCAAAACAGCCCTTATTGATGCTCTATGTGCCGGGCGACTTCGCCGCCGCAATAGGTGCATTTGCCGAGAAGGGTAATGCCGCTTTTGTCGGTTTTGCCGCTATAATCGAGCATGGTTGTGTTGGATCGGCACGATACGCACCACACATTTTCAAGAATGTTTTTCAAATCCCGACGCGGTATTTTCTGAAGCCTGGTCTGGACTTCGGTCGAACACCGCGAAAAATCGAAATGAAATACAGGAAAGGGGACTATTTTTTTCATGTGAACTTCCGCCCTTAATACGCAGTGCATTAAAGGTTTTCTTTTTCGATAAATATACCCTTATCGACCTTTGAGAAAAAGCGCTGATAGTAGTCCGGCTCCTGTATCTGATGAATTTCCATGATGCTGCCATGATTGTCAAACGTTTTCATCTGAAAATTCATTCGCACGCGTGTCTGAGAGCCGAAGGAGCTGACATTGCCCGAGCATTCCACAAGGCAGTGTTTTTTCCACCGGTCATCCTCATCACGAAAAAGGCGTGAAAAAAAGCCCCGGTCTTCGAGGTCCACCTCTTTAGTTGCGGTGATAAGCCCCAAGGTGGTGTCTGCGTTTTTAACAATATAAAACTCATCCTGCAGCACGTTGAGAAGCGCTTTCATGACCATCAGCGTATCGGTGGTATCGTACGTCCGCGTTTGAAAAGAGCGGATGCCCAGCTGGGTCATGCGCGGATCGACTGCGCTGCCTGTTGAGGCGCATCCCGCTGCTATACACACAAGAAAAAAAAATACACTAATAAGCGCGGTAGCAGAGCGGTAGTGCATGGGAGCCTAAAATTTGCTCATGTGATATGAAAAGCTGTCGACCAGCCCGCTGTCGTCAAACTTAATCACCACGGTCAGCGTTCGCTGTGTGGTGCTGGATGCCCCGGAGCTGCGGGAACCGCTGCCGCCCACGCCGCCCAGGATAAGCGCTGATCCAGCAACCCCGCCGGCGCCCGCACCGCCGCCCACGCTGCCCCCGCTGCGGGAATAGGACGCTTCGGTGGCTATTTTATCGTAGATCCATGTTTCTTTTCCGGCGCTGTCGCGGGTTACTATGTTAGGTGAGCCGAGCGCTGTTGCCACATCAGCCTGGGACATCCCTTTGCGAATTTCTTTTTGCACTACTCCGAGAGTCATTTCGCGCTCCTGCTCGGAGTGCAGACTCCCGCGGTGTCCTGCGCAGCCGGTGAGGCCGAAAAAAAGGGCTGAACACATAATTGCAGCGAGTGTTTTGCACGGGTGCATGTGCAGGGGGGGGCTCCTTTTTATGAATAGTGTTGTGTGAGTCCCGCAATACAGCACGGGGAGACAGCTCACGCTATCGTATTACCACCGCCGGTTAAGGGCCTGTGCTCCGAAGATCAAAAAAGGGGTGATCTATCAAATCCGGCGGTTTAGATAAAAACCCGGCCTGATGCAGTGCTGACAGCTCAATATGCATTAGCGGGTTATGCCGCAATAGTGTTTACGGCTTTATACAGCATGTTCAGATCACACGGCTTTGACACCACATATTCGACAAAGCCTTCGTCGAGGGATTTTCTTGCAAGGGGGTCATCAGGATAGCCGGTCACCATCAGTATTTTAGCACCGGGGTCGAAATGTTTTATGCCTTTACTTGAGATATAGCCGTTCATGACAGGCATTTGAACATCCATAAGAACGATATCCGGATTCATCTGACGGTATTTTTCAACGCCCTCCTGTCCGTTTTGTGCAATATGAGCGCAAAATCCTTTTGCCTCAAAAAAATCTTTGAACAGTTCGTTCAGGGAGCTGTTGTCGTCGATAATAAGAATTGATTTTGTCGCCATTAACTATACGGTGATTGAATCTGTGTTTAAATTGCTCATCTACCTTATAACATTAATTGAGCCTATACATCATGTCAAGAAAATTCTGCTTTATATACAATATAGAGTGCCCCGTTTTTGAAAAGGGGCTATATTTTCAGCCCCCGCCCTCGTGCACGTTTCATTTGAAGCCGCACAGTCACCGTTAGCCGTACCGGGCAGATGTGGGAACAAAGCTGCTCTGGATAAGGTGGCGCACACAACGATTCAGCCATCAAACGGGCGCTGTTAATAAAAACACCCTGCAGGGCGATTTGTTTCAATAAAATGTTTCAGGGGAAGTCCACGGGAATAACCATCGGTTCTGCGTCATGGGAGGAGCATTACGGGTCTTTTTTTGAATTCTGCGGCAGGACCAGACGAAACCCAAGGGAGCTGTACTCGTAGGAGGGGTAATAATATCTCCGAAATGAAATCATGCAGGATTTCGGGCTGCAGTAGCAGCTGCCGCCGCGAAACATGCGCGATGAATCGTATTCACTGTCACAGCAGCCGGTTTCCCATGCCGATCCATCGGATGGCGCGCCCTTATAGGATTGATGATAGCAGTCCTGCACCCACTCCAGAACGTTTCCTGTCATATCGTAGAGACCAAAGGCATTCGGAGCCTTCCGGCCGACGGGATGGGTGCGATAGCCTGAATTCTGTTCATACCATGCTGTGTCATCAAGGCAGCTTTCTTCGCCCCCGCAGTACCATTTTGTGTGTGTGCCGGCCCGCGCTGCATACTCCCACTCCGCTTCCGTTGGCAGGCGGTAGTGCATGCCTGTCTGGGTGTTCAGGGTTTCTATGAAATCCTGAACATCATCCCATGATACGTTTTCAACCGGGCAGCTGTCTCCGCATTCAGAGAAATATGAGGGATTGGTTCCCATAACCGCTTTCCACTGGCCCTGGGTAACTTCATAGGCCGACATCGCAAAAGGGGGCACAGAAACAGTGTGCTGCGGGCATTTGTCGCTATATTCATTATCTCCGGTGTCGTCTTCAGCATCCCCCATTTCAAAAGTTCCGCCGGGAATGGCTACCATATTTTCATGGATGCTTTCTACCGTATTGAGCTCTTTTTTGGTTTCACATGCACTGAACAAAAACAGCGCCGTACAGAGTACTGTTATTATATTTGCCTGTTTGATTCTGCTGCACCACATTGTTGCCACCTGAATCGTTATGTATTGTATATGCCGCTTTCACAGAGTGTTATCGGTACCGAGAAGGTATAAGTTGAGCAGCAATAGCCGATTTGGTTGCAAAAAAGCCCCATTTGTAATGTAACTAAATTACGCTGATTTTCAATTGTTTTTTTTGCCGGTATGCGGCGGTTCGATTTTGCATAATGTACATGAACAGGATATAATGAGCAAAATAATGTGGGTGAACAAAAAGCGCTTTTACAGGTGCTCAGCCTGCGGGCCGGCGATATGCAGTTCTGGAAACATAAATCCCTTAAGCAGATGAGTCGCGCAGAGTGGGAAATGCTCTGCGACGGATGTGCGAAGTGTTGCCTGCACAAGTATGAAGACGAGGGCTCGGGCACGCTGTATTATACCGGTATCGCGTGCCGCTATCTCGACCCGGCGACCTGCAGATGCGTCCGGTATGACCGCCGCAGCGAGCTGGTTTCCGACTGCATCCGGCTGGGTCCGCATAATCTCCGGGATATATATTTCATGCCTGCCACGTGCGCATACCGGCTGGCTATGGAGGGAAAAGACCTGCCCCGGTGGCATCATCTGGTTAGCGGTGATGCGGGCAGCATTCACCGCGCCGGTATGTCAGTGAAGGGGAGAGTCATATCAGAGTCATCGGTTGACCCGGCTGACTGGGAGCGCTATGTTGTTGACTGGTGTGATTGAGGTTTCATGAATGAAGGGGGAGCATATGAGCGAGGTGAATAAGAAGGCGATCGAGGCTACAGTGGAAATAATAAAGGCACACGGCAATAACCCGAATTTCAATTTTTCCCGGATATCGAAAAATCTTCGTGAAACCTATGAGGAGCTGGTAAAGCTGTATGAAGAGGCGTACCGGGAATGAATACGCCGCCGCGGACCAAAAAGTATCGTCTGACGCCTTTTGGCCGCGGCGGCCGACGAGTGCTATTTTTTCGGAGGGCGTTCGTATTTGAAGATGCAGACGCAGTCACCATCGGCGATGCGTGCAATTACGCCGCCGGTCATGCCTGAAAATGCTGCTTTTGTTGCCTCCACATCCATTTCGCAGATAACGCGGCAGGGCTTTTCAAAGCCGCACTCGCGCGCAAGTTCCATAACGGGACACACTTTCTGTATCTCAAGCACTGCGTCTTTATCTCTGTTTGAGATATCGACCACTTCCATCTCCATGCCAAGCTGCCGATAGGCGGGGATTGCCTGCGTAAATCCTTCGGCAAGCGTCTGATTTTCAATAAAGCGCCCCATATTCTGCTTCTGACGTTCCGGATATCCGTCAAACAGCGTGTCCCATGCCTTCTGCTCTCCGGATTCATCCATAATTTTTTTGTAGGTTTCAAACTTTTTTCTGAACATTTCTATTGGATCCATCGCACCCTCCTTGTGTGTTAACGTGTGTCAGTCACGTTTGTTGAGAATGATTTGCCGGTGCCGAGCTGTTTTACGTTGCCATACCGTGCGGCACGTACACCAGAACGTTTATGCGTGAATGCTGACCCCGGTCAATTTATACATGTTACAGAATACGGCCTCCTATAGCAAGCAAAGGCGTATATTCTAAACCCCGGTTCTAAAAAGGGGATTAAGCATAGCAATTATTTAAAGAATTATCAATAATTAATTTATTGTGCTTTGGCAGGCCTCTGGGCAGCTGTATTTCTGATATAAGAAATACGGTGCAGCACAGGGGGGTGGCTGTAGAACAGAGTCACCTTAAACGGGTGTGGAGTCAGGTTTGACATATTGTCCATGCAGAGCTTTTTGAGAGCCTGAATCAGGGCATCCGGCCGGCTTGTGGTTTGTATGGCGAATATGTCCGCTTCATACTCATTGCGGCGCGACAGCTTATTTGCCGTGATCGATATGATCATTTCAATCGGGCTGAAAAGAAAGCCGAAAAGGACAAGGCTGCCGTATATTGATACATGCTCCATTCCGAATGCGCTGAACAGGTGAGGATTGTTCAGAAAAAGAGACAGGATAAAAAACATAATCCCGGTGGATGCTATAGATATAGCCATCTGCTGGAATATGTGCTTTTTCTTGAAATGCCCTATTTCATGGGCCAGTATTGCGAGAAGCTCCTGTACGGAATGTTTTTCAATGAGCGTGTCAAACAGAACGATCCGCCTGAACCTGCCGAACCCGGTAAAAAACGCATTGGATTTTGACGAGCGCTTTGAGCCGTCCATGCTGTAGACGCCTTTTATTTTAAAGTTCTGGTCATCGGCATAGCGCTCGATGGTTTGCTTCAGCTCTCCGTCCTCCAGCGGTGTGAATTTATTGAAAAGCGGCATGATAACCACCGGTGCGAGAAACATGATAATAATCTGAAAAAGGCTGACCGCTACCCAGCAGTACAGCCATGCTGATGAGCCTGCTTTAGAAAAAAACCACACGACAATTGCAAAAAGTGGCCCCCCGATAATTGCTGTCAGAATCCAGCCTTTTATAATGTCGAGGATAAACGTTTTAGGGGTGATGCGGTTAAAGCCGTATTTTTCTTCGATAACAAAGGTTTCATATAGTGAAAAAGGAATATGCAGCAGGTGGAAACCCAACAGCAGCATTCCGGCAAAAAGCAAACCGGTTAATATTTCCCCGCAGCCGAAGCTTCTGGCTGCACGGTCCGCAAGGCTGAACCCCCCAAGCAGAATAAAGGCTACCGTAACAGCAGTGAAAAATGTGTCGGAATATAATTCGAATGTCGTGTGTTCCTTTTGGTATTTTTGAGATGCTGCATATTTTTCAGGATCGTATACGCCGCGAAATTCATCAGGTATAGTGTCTGACAGGTGTTTAATATTTAATATTTCCACAATAAGATTGAGCAGGTATGAGCCAACCAGTATTGCCAGGACGATGATCAGATATGTATTCATGTGACTACCTCACGCTGAGTATTGAAAAACAGATGCATCCGCAATGGGTTGATTGAATTAGTTATATTTGGAAGGAAAAAAATTTTCGGAATTTAGCACTTTTATCTTTTCCTTTTCGATATAATATTGTACTATAACAATATATGAATTTGTAAAAACATATTTATGGCACCGTTTATTTGTTATATAGTATGGATTATGAAAATTTTTTGATACATTTGGTTTTGTCAAAAATAACTTTTAATGGTGGACAAAAATAAAATTATCATTAATTTAAATAAAAAAGTTGACAAAACTAATGAAATTAACTATGAAAGGTGCATAGGAAACGAATGTTTCGAAAGTAAAAAATTAATGACTCTATCTAAATTTGTATATTATACCACAGGGGGATACCATGCAAAATAAAATAAGAGATATATCGAGCAAAGAGATATTAAATACCCGCGAGGCGGCTTCTCTGCTGAAGGTTACTACACAGACAATCAAAAATTATATTTATTCTGGTAAGCTCAAAGCCATTAAAACGCCGGGAGGTCATCATCGCATCAGACGGGCCGATCTTAAAACACTTGGTTTTTCCATCGAAGAGGATAAGGATCCCCGGCAGTTTTCTGTTGATGAGCTGTGGGATGCCTATAATAACCTTCTGCGCACGTTTGTTAGCACGGTTGAATCCCTGATAAAAGCACTTGATACGCGTGATATCGTTTCAGCCGGCCATTCACAGCGGGTGTCCGACCTCGCCGGCGCGGTCGGCAGGAAAATCGGATACTCTGAAAAGGAGCTTCAGGAGCTGCGGCTTGGTGCTCTGCTTCATGATGTGGGCAAAATCGGTATCAGTGAATCAATCCTGGGTAAGCCGGGGCGGCTTACAGACCAGGAATTTTTTCTCATAAAAAAACATCCCGAAATCGGCGAAAAAATCATCTCAAATGTTCAGGATCTGTCCGGTGTTGCGCCTGCTGTCAGGCATCATCACGAGCGCTACGACGGAAAGGGGTATCCCGATGAAATCGGCGGGTCGGAGATAGAAATGAATTCGCGAATTATTTCTCTTGCTGATGCATATGATTTTTTACGGTCCGATCTGTCTTTCCGCAAAGCGCTTTCTGTTGATGATTCTCTCCACGAAATCAAGGAATCTGCGGGAACCCAGTTTGACCCTGAAGTTGCCGGTGTTTTTATTGAAACGGTTAAAGAGGGCGCTACGTCACTTCACTGAAGCCTTTCCCTAAAATGTGCTTACACCCGGTAACTGGATACGGCCGTCTGGGCGTTTCCGGCGTTTGCCACTTGCCATTTTTCCGATGATAGGATATATTTTTACAATATAACATATCCGCTGAGTCTGTTGCGCTTTTACGCTGTATCAGGGAGGGATATGGAAGATTTAATCCAGGTGCACGTCAAGGAATCGGCTCTTGATTTTGCAACCGGTCAGTATCGCGTTGTGTTGAAAGACAACCGCTCGGACCGCATCCTGCCTATATGGGTCGGCTATTTTGAAGGCAGCTCCATAGCGCTTGCTTTAGAGCAGGCGTGGACGCCGCGCCCCATGACTCATGATCTTGCGGTTAACCTTATCACCCGCTTGCAGGGACACATCGAACGCATTATTGTCACCGACCTTAAAGACAACACGTTCTATGCGGTTATCTGTATTATGTCAAACGGAGAAACGGTGACCATAGATTCCCGTCCCAGCGATGCAATTGCAATCGCCGTTAGAATGAACAGCCCAATTTTCATAAGCAACAAAATAGCAGATAAAATGACCGATGAAATCGATGAGCTTTTTGACAGGCTCGAGCCGAAAGATACGGTTCATTAACTGACCCGGAAGCGCTTTCTGTGATGATTGCTATAGATGCTCCTGTGTTGTTGTAATTACATATATCTATTGCCGGGCTCTTCCTGACCATGCCGGGAGGAGCCCTTTTCGTATTTTATCAAGAGGAGGACGATATGAAAAAAGTGACCATACTTGAAGTCCAGCGCATGAAGCAGGAAACCGAAAAGATTACCATGCTAACGGCTTATGATTATCGCACCGCGCTTATTCTTGATTCCTGTGAGGTGGAGATTCTGCTTGTCGGCGACTCGCTGGGCAATGTGGTTCTCGGAATGGACAATACGCTTCCGGTGACGATGCAGGAGATGCTGCATCACACCAAAGCGGTTGTCAAAGGCCGGAAGCGGGCGCTTGTTGTAGCCGACATGCCCTTTATGTCGTATCATGTCTGTCTAGAAGATGCTAAGCGCAACGCCGGTATGCTGATAAAGGAAGGCGGTGCGGAGGCGGTGAAGGTCGAAGGCGGCGCGAACGTTTCAGATGTTATAGAGGCCGTAACCCAGATAGATATTCCGGTTATGGGACACATAGGCCTGACCCCTCAGTCCATTCACCGCATGGGCGGCTTTAAAGTGCAGGGGCGCGAGGAGCAGCAGCGGCAAAAGCTGCTTGCGGATGCACAGGCGGTTGAGCGGGCCGGCGCATTTGCCGTTGTTCTGGAGTGCGTGCCGGCGGAGCTTGCGCAGGAAATAAGCCGCTCTGTGTCAATTCCGACTATCGGGATCGGTGCCGGTGCCGGTTGTGACGGACAGGTGCTGGTTATTAATGATGTGCTTGGCCTTTCGGGCTCTTTTCGGCCCAAATTTGTCAAGCAGTATGCACAGCTTGAAGAGCAGATCAAAAAGGCGGTGTGTAAGTATTGCGAGGAGGTGAAAAGCGGAGGGTTCCCATCTAAGGAGTATACGATCAGCTGATTGTTGTACCCCTGTGGCGGCAGCGGCTACGATAACGATAATGACCGTTGACAGGGCCTCGAAAGACAGGGGCTGCTTGACCGGAATGTGCCGGCAAGCCGCCCGCCTTGGAGTCGGGGGAGGAATCCAGCACAATGTGAAATATCCATTTTACTTACCGGGATGCCCCGCGCTGGGCGCGGTGAGCAACATGCCACCCATCAAAGACAGGATACAGGATGAAGATTATACGAACTGTACGTGATATGCATTCATACGCCGACAGCGTGCGTTCCCGCGGAGCAACAATAGCGCTTGTGCCGACCATGGGCTATCTTCACGAAGGGCACCTCAGCCTTATGCGGCTGGCAAAAGCAAAAGCAGATACCCTGGTGGTAAGCGTTTTTGTGAATCCGCGCCAGTTCGGACCCGGGGAGGATTTCGAGGATTACCCCCGCGACTGGGGCCGCGACAGCGAGCTGCTGGTGTCTGTAGGGACCGATTGTGCATTTGTGCCTGATGTGGAGCAGATGTACCCTGAGGGATACCAGACATCGGTGGCTGTGCGGGATATAACGAAAAATCTGTGCGGGCGTACACGGCCGTCCCATTTCGAGGGGGTTACTACGGTTGTGGCCAAGCTGTTTGACTGCACAAAGCCCCACTGTGCCGTGTTCGGGCAGAAAGACTTTCAGCAGCTTATGGTTATACGCAGGATGGTGACCGATCTCAATATGGACATTGAAATTATCGGTGCACCGATCGTTCGGGAGTCCGACGGGATTGCGATGAGTTCGCGAAACACCTATCTGTCACCCGAGCAGCGGGCGGCGGCGCGGTGCCTGTCGCAGGCGCTGTTTGACGCCCGGGATCTGTTCAGTGAGGGGGAGCGGAGAGCTGAAGTGCTTCTGGACAGAGTTACAAGCAGCATTGATGCTGAGCCGCTTGCTGAAATCGACTATGTTCAGCTGTGCGATGTTGCAACGCTGACCGATATTGACCGTATTGAAAAGGATGCGGTTCTTGCGGCAGCGGTTTATTTCGGTCAGGCCCGCCTTATAGACAATGTTGTGCTCGAGGTGCCGGCATAAACGCTATATGCTGTTTCTTGCTGTCCGCGGGGGACAGATTGTTCGGGAAAAATCTGCGCGTTGCATCTATTATATAACCCGCAGTTCATGCTCATAAGTGCTGCAAGCTGTGAGGCGGGCAGCTTTAATCCTCGACATTGTTGACTGAAACGCATTGCTGAGCGGGAGCCATTCATCATGCTTAAGAAAAGTTTAAAAAAATATTTTATCGCCGGGCTGATTGTTGTTATACCCATTGCACTTACGATCTATATTCTGCTTATTCTGATTCGGTTTACCGACAGGCTGTACCCCACCTCCTACCTGCCTTTTTATTTTCCGGGCTTTGGTATAATTATCACCTTTTCAATTATTATGCTGATCGGCATCATAACCACCAACATCCTCGGTAAACGGCTGCTTGTTCTTGGGGAAAATATTATTTCCCGGATTCCGCTGGTCAAAGAAATCTACCATTCTTTGAAGCAGATTTCAGAGGCCATGTTTACGATGGATGAAAAAAATTTCCGGCGGGTGGTCATGATTGAATATCCACGCCGCGGCATTTATACCATGGTTTTTGTCACCGGGGCCACTCAGCCCCGGATTAATGAAAAAACCGGCAGAAAGCTCATAAACGTTTTTGTCCCTACAACGCCGAATCCGACGTCGGGCTTTTATTTAATGGTGCCGGAGGATGAGGTCATCGATGTTGATTTGTCAATCGATCAGGCCTTCAGGCTGATTATCTCCGGAGGCATGGCATCCCAGTAACATTCAGCTGCCCTGGGCGGTATAATGTACCGCTGTATGTGCCAGCCGGCTGATGCCCGGCCGACGCGCTGCCGGGGGTGATATTTTTTTTGTCCTGCTGTGGCGGGAGGGTGAATTAATCAGCACCAATCTTATGGTCTGTCAATTCGATTTTTTCTTTAGCGTGTCTGCGCCCGGTTTCATGCGTGAGGTGACATTTCGTGGAACAGCATCATACAGTAACATTTCTGCCTGAAAACAAAACTGTTCGCGTCAGGCATCTAACCACTATTTTTGAAACGATCGTGGGGAATAATCCTGATAATATTGAGCTTCGTTTTGCCTGCGGTGCAGAGGGCATTTGCAGGAAATGCAAGATACGGTCTTTTCAGCATATGGGCCCGCTCACCCCTACTGAAAAGGGGTGCCTGACCGAACAGGAGCTGGCGCGCGGCGTCAGGCTTGCCTGCCAGGCGCGGGTTGTTCAGGATATGCACGCCGAAATACTGTACAAAACGCCTTTTACGCTCAGCCTCTCTGAGGAGCCGGTTTCGGCCGGCAGCCTGCATATAAAGCGTGTAGAGAAAATATGCCTCTCGCGCGGCAGGGGGCAGCCGCTTTCAACTGAATCGGCTTCTTGTCTTTTAGCATCGCGCGCGCCTGATGCAGGTACTGCTGAGCGCTGGTCGTCTGAGCTGAAGCAAAGCTTTGAAGCGTTTTTCGACGGCCAGATTGATTCGTGTACCGCAGTGGTGATCGATGGCGATATGGTGTGCCTGGAGGAAGGGGACACCACCGGCCGTGCATATGCTGTCGCAGTAGATCTGGGCGTGAACACTATAGCTGCTTCGCTTATTGATATGATGGCGGGCATCAGGATTGCCGAAGCAATCGATACCAACCCCCAGATAGATATGGGAGCTGAAATTGATTCGCGGCTTACTATGGTTGACGATGATCCTATGAATCTTGAGATCCTGAGCGAAGAGCTGCTGCTCAGAATCGATATCCTTATCAGTGAGCTGTGTGCAGCGCGCAGCGCATCACCCCTGCACATTTATGATATCGTTGTTTCCGGCTCAACCGCAATGCTGCACTTATTTTTGCAGGGGGTCCCGGGGCTTTTTCGTCAGCAGGCTGCATTTTCGCTGCGCGGCGGCGTTCCCGCGCGCAGCCTCGACCTGAAGCTCTCAGACAGGGCCCGGGTGTATTCCCTTCCCGTGATTTCATCCTGCGTAGGAGCCGATGTTACCGCGGGCATTATCGCCACACGGCTGAACCGGTGTGTGGACAACGCGGCCTTTATCGATATCGGCACCTTCCTGAAAGCGGTCGTATATTTTGACGGCAGGCTGACAGCGGCAGGGCGCAGCGGAGGCGCTGCATTTGAGGGAGCAGGCATTACCTTTGGTATGCGCCCTGAGACCGGAGCTGTCGATTATGTGTCGCTGAGCAGCGGCCTTGCGGTTTCAGTCGTTGGGGAAAGCCTTGTGCGGGGCATTTGCGGCAGCGGCCTTATATCACTTGCCGCTGCGCTCAAGCGGAAAGGCATTATAGATGACAGAGGCCGCTTTGCCGTGGGAGGAGCTGAGCCGGCGCGAGCAGGAGAGGGGCATATGGTTGACCTCGGGGGGCAGCAGGCATTCAGAATATACAGCGATCAGGGCGATTTCGATACCGATATTTATGTGAGTCAGTCGGACATGGATCGGCTGCTGGAGGCGAAAGCCTGTCTGGTATCGTTGATTCGTGAGCTGCTGGAGCGAACCGGAGCTTCCTTTGCGGACATGAGGCAGGTTTTTATCGGCGGCGCATTCGGTGACCGCATTGATGCGGCCATGCTTTTTGAGTTGGGCATTCTTCCTCCAGCGCTTGAAAACAGGGTTCACTTTTACGGCAATACAGCAAAGCGCGGCTCGCAAATGGTTCTGCTTGATAAAAATATATGCGACGAAGCAGAAAACATTGTCCACGCTATAAACAGCGTCTCCGTGTCTGACGGCCCGCCCGCGGATGACGAGCTGCATTTTTATCCTTTTCCGGCCTGATCCGAAAAGGGCGTGAGATCTGTTCGTGCGTATTCTATGCGCATGAGTTGCAAACGATCTGTATTTCCTCCGGCTCGCGGTCGGGGCCGGCGCTGGTTCTGGATCTGTGCCTTGGCATGCATATTGCTTTTAGATTGTATGGTCAATTTTTGTCTGCGGGAAGATGCGTGTCATCATCCGGCGTTGAGGCTGTGTCGTAATGAGTTTTTGCAGCTTCGCTGTAGCCGTACGCTTCAGCGTGCGTTTGCTGTTGTTTAGATATTTCAGGATGGTGCGCAGGCTAACGCCTGCGACTAACGGGTTATCTATGAATTATGACACAGCCTCTTTGCCGGACGATTCGGCACCCGATGACGCGTCGGCCTTTGCAGGTGTTTGAGCGTGTTGCCTCGATAGCTTGCAGCATCGCATATCCAGTTTCACGGGGTGAGCTTATGATAACAAAACAAATGTGCGCAGCGGTTATACATCTCACGGCAGGCATTGTCTGCCTGTGCTGCATGCCGCTGCCTGCGTACGGTCAAACCCTTGACGGGAAAGCCTATTACGTTTACACCATTGACGTCAGTACAATGACGCTTCAGCACAGCACGATCAGCTTTACCGCGTCGAGTTTGGCTGCGGATTCTGACAACGCCTCATCTGATTCCGATAACCTGACCCGGGAAGCAGGCGCAATGACGCTGTCCATTGAAAGTAAAAACTTTGATAACGCAACCGGCACCTTTATGTCCCGCGGTATGGTGTTTCAGGGCACATGGGAAGGTGTTGAATCAGAATACAGCAGCTATTATAAAGAAAACCGTTACCGGTACTACTCATTTTTCTTTTACGGGGTACTTGCCGGAGGTAACGGGTACGGGATTGCAGGGGTGGTGATCAGCACAGTAACAGAGCAGTCTCCATCTACCGAACCCAGGGTTTACCGAGGCATCGTGCCCTTTTTTGGTGTTATGATTTCAGAAGCTGAAAATTCAGGTCAGACCCTGCAGCCGTTTCAGTAATGGATACCATGACCTTCCCCGAACAATAAGATCAAATCCGGTTTCGATCTTTTTGTCAGGATTCCACCCGATACCCAGTCCGCCGCACTGGCGGGCATGTTCAGCCATGAGCACATCGTCCTCACTATTGCCGATGATCAGCGGACACTGTGAGCGGTACTGGCGTATTCTTCGAAGCAGCGCAGTTCGCTTGTGCTCTCCATTCGTCATTAGCTTTTCGGCAAAAAATGACCGGAAAACGGGCCGCCCCGAGTTTTCCGAAAAAACAAGCCTGTTAGCATCAAAAAAGGAAATGCACGGACCGTTCTTTCCGCGAAACAGAGCACGGTATGCCGTGCATACAGGTTCGATTCCCAGGCTGATAATGCCGACAGGAGCCTGACGGGCAAAGAAACACAGCAGCTCTTTCGCACCGGGATACGATTTCCGGGGCAGCGCCCGGGAAATCGTGCGAAAATAATATGCCGGTATTCCCCGCATGGTTTTTTCATACGAGGCGATCATATGATCGGTGGGAACCCTTAACCCGCAAAGCTGCCGTATTTTATAGCGGCTCATAAAAAGCGCCCCTCTCATCAGCCGGGGAATGTGAGCTCGATCGCGCCTTTTTTTCGGTTTTATCAGAATAAGCAAACCTGTCAGTGCGCTTAGATATGCCTGTGAGTAGCCGGGAAAAATGCAGTGGTCCAGGTCGGACACGACAAGATCAACGCGCTGGATTTTGTCAGCGAGCTGATCCATGGTTTCTGATATTTTCAGCCCGGCACTGTTAGATGCTTTTATCATATTTCCGGCAAAGAAATAGTTTTATAAGCGGGCCTATGGTACAGGCTTCCGCAGATCTGCTGAGCCGCCACCTTTCATGGCACGGCGCTTTTTCGTGATACGGTATGCGATGAGCAGCACGACGAAGGCTGCGATTGCCGGACCCGTAATCCATTTCTGTATTCCTTCAAACCAGAGAAGCAGCATTTCATAAAACGTTACCCAGATCGTAACCGAGACAAAAGAGCCAAGGCTTACAGAGGTCAGGATAATCCACAGGCGAAGCCCCATAAGATAGCCGAGCACTGCGCCGATGATAATGCCCGTCATCCATACCGGAATCAGCACAAATAAAAAAATTCCGGCAACCTTGAATTTGCCGAAGCGTGACATGCCGCGCTCTGCAGAGGTAAATACGCGTTTCATGTGCGTCTGAAAAAACACATCCTCAAAAAAATTCTGGTAGGAGAAAATAAGGACCGGATACATTAGCAGCAATGAGACGATATCCACGTACGTGGCAATGCATATTATCAGCCAGGGGGGCATTCCTGCGTTGTTGCCCTGAAGAATGGAGGCCGCTTTTCCTGCTATCAGGTGTGCGGCGGTAAAGGTGAAAATTGACTCCCAGAGAGGATGATCAATCCAGGTCAAAACGGCAAGGACAACCACCATGACAATGAGCAGAAAGCTGCCTAATAAAAAAAGCCGCCCCTCCTGCTTGTGCAGAAACAACGTTACAGCGGAGCCGTTCGGGCTGATTTCAGATGATCGCGAAGACGCCATTGAAAAACCTCTGTTTTCTTTCTGTACTATAAGCAGGAGCGGCGGCAGAGTCAAGGCTGCCGGAGTCGCACAGCAGGAGAGGCGGTCATCGAAGGCGGTTTTGCGGGTTTGAGGCTTTTGCCGCACAGTAGGTCAGTATGAGGGGCATCACAAAACACAGGTTCAGCGCAGGCTGGAACGTTCCTGATATGTCTTTGCTGACGCTGAAAAGAAACGGGCCGACTGCGCTTCCGCATACAAGAATAGATGTCGTCAGGCCGGTTATTGCGCCAAGGTGCCGCCTTCCAAAAAATCGGGGCCAGGTTACTGTTAACAGCGGCACAAAAAGCCCGGCGGAAATGCCGTAGCCCAGTATCAGAAACAAACGACCGTACAGGGTGCCGAAATCAAGCAGGCCATAGGTAGCCGCAGCCTGAGTCATAAGCATGCCGATAAGAATCCATTTCAACCGCATCCGGTCGCTTGCCCATCCGCCTGCCAGCGTGGCTGCCACGCTTATGATACCGATGGGTATGAATACGGAAAGGGATTCCTGACGGGACAGCGCTGCCAGGCTTCCCAGTGATGTGATATGAAACGTGACCGCTGTCATGAAAAGCGCCTGCCACGCCGTCCCAAGGGCAAACGCCCAGTAGGCGATCGTTTTTATTGCCTCCCGGCGCGTGTAATCACTGACGGTTTCAGAAGAGGCGGCTGACGCCGGGCCGGGGCGGCTGCCGGGCGCAATGCCGTCCATAAACAGCCCGCACTCCTCCGGGTTGTCACGATAAAACACCCACCCGACGATGGTCATGCCGAGTCCGATCGCGGCTGCCATGAGCATATATGTTATGCGCCAGTCATATTCGCTGACAAATTGATTCAGCACCGCCGGCGAGCTGTTGAACGCCAGGCCGACAAAAACGCTTGATACTGCAGCGGCGATGCCGCGATGATGATTGAACCACTTTCCGATCGCCACTCGGGAAATCATGGTCAGACACCCCTGCCCGAAGAATCTGATAAGCAGAAAGCACAGCGACATAAACGCCAGAAGGCCTCCAAGGGAGTCAATGCTCAGCATAACAGGAATACGGTCGCAGTAAGCCATAATCACAAGGCTGCCGCCCAGCGCCAGGGATGCCGCGACCACTGTTGCCCGGGCGCCGAATCGGTCAAGCAGCGTTCCGGCAAAAGGAAGGATAAGGCTGCTTATCAGTGTGCCGGTCATATAGGCCGTGCTGAGCTGTGTTCGGGAAAGAGAAAGTGCGGTGAGGAGCTTATCGGTGAAGACCCCCACTCCGATCGTCTGACCGGGTATGCTGGCGATTGTGCCGATCGTGCACGCGCCCACAATGACCCAGCCGTAAAAAATGGGAGAGCGCTTAGGTGAAAACGGGATGTCGGTCCAGATGCGTTTCATTCACTATCGATCGCTGATTATGCCCAGCAGTATGAACAGATCTCCGCGGGTAATATAAGAAGCGAGCCTGTGCAGAGCGCTTTTCAGGCCGGGGCGCGCATATAGGGACAGCTCGTTTATAAAGGCGATAATATCGCTGGTTTGCTTCTGCGAGATGCTTGTGATTTTCCGCTCCGCAGTACAGCGGACGATTTCTCTGTTCTCGCTGAGCAGCCGGCTCAGCCGCTCCCTGAAATGCGGGTGGTCGGAGAAAAGGCGGTACAGCTCAGGGGCGTTCCGGTAATACATTGCAATGACAGTCGGCCACGGGCCTGTATCGGGAAGGCTGTTGCGGATAGATCGCAGCTGCTGCACTATCCCTCTGTTTTTGACGGAGGTGGAGAAAATACATCCTGAACGTTTTGCCACAAAAATGTATTTTTCCTTAACGGCTGCACATGTGGCGCCGTCCGGTAGAAAGGCGGTGAGGGTTACCGAGTAAGTGCCTGCACGCGTGTAGGTGTGAACCGGATTCTGTGCGGCGCTCTCTGGAGAGCTGTCCCCGAAGTCCCAGAGCAGTGATGAGATGTCTGTTTCAGACAGGCTGACAAACGATACAGTAAGCGGCAGGTACCCTGCGGTGGGCGTTGCTGTAAAGTCAATCAGCGCGCCGGCTGACGCTGTCGTGGTTGTTGTCTTTGTAACAGGCAGAGATGTGGTAGTGCTTGAGGACGCTGCTGCGGCTGTTGTTGTGGTTTCGGAGGCGCCATCTGTGTAGCGGAGAATAGTTCCCGCCGGGCCAACGGCGAACACCACGCCGTCAGAGCTTACCCAGACGTCCTCAAGATCCGAACGAGCGTCGCACGCAATTGCAGACCAGGAAAACCCGTCGTAGCGAACAGCTGTTGCCGTATCGCCGACTGCATAAATCCGCGCCCATGAAGCGGCATGAATTGCATTGAGCGTACCTGCAGCTATGAAATTCTCCTGAGACCACTGCCCGCCGGCATATGTGAGAATAACGCCGTCTTCACCGACTGCATAAAGGCTATCGGCGCCGGTTCCGTCAAGCCCGTAGATGTGTGCCTCGGTCGGGCGGGAGAGGTTGTTCCACAGCGCGCCGTCGTAGTGAGCAAGGGTGCCTTCCCAGCCGGCTGTGAAAATATTGTCGGGCCCCGTTCCCCACACGGCAAACAGCGAGCGGGGCCTGAGGGTTGTAGTGTTGACGGCAGACCAGCCTGCACCGTCATAGTGGACGATAGTCGTATTGTCACCGACATCGCCCACTGCGTACACATGTTTTGATGAATAGCCCCATATGCAGTGAAGAAGGCGGGAGGTGTGGCTGTTCATCGATGACCAGCCCGAGCCGTCATAGTGAAGTATGGTGCCGTCGCGTCCCGCTGCGAACACGTCATCCCCGCCGGCTCCCCACACATCATAGAGTGTGTCGGCGGTTTTGCCGTCCATGAGGGACCACGCGCTTCCGTCATAGTGGATAATAGTGCCGTACTGACCGACGGCGAAAATGTCGGATGAATTTGATCCCCAGATGCCGTACAGATGCCTGTCTGTGCTGCTGTCCATCACGGTCCACTGGGAAGCACTGCAGACTCTGCCGGTCATTGTCAGCAGCGCTGCGGCAAGCGCTATATAGCAGCATGACACCGGAAGGTTTTTTGATATATGGTATATGTTCATAGGCCGGCTTTGTTAATCGTGCGGATGCATCGGCAGATTTTTTGGTCCAAACGTCTATTTTCGTTGATCGCTTCCGCTGAAATCTTTTTCTATTTTTACCTTTCCGCCGCGAAGATGGCTTTTGCGCTCTACCAGTTCACCGTTTTTGTAGGTTTCAACGGTTTTGAGATTCCCGTTTAAAAAATATGTTTTTGTTTCGCCATGCTGAACGCCGTTTTTATAATGTATTTCCTCGATCAGCTTGCCTGAGCTGTTATATTTTTTCATTATGCCGTTTCGTTTTCCTTTTTCGTAGGGAACGGTATGTTTTATCGTGCCGTTGGGATGATAATACGTGGTGATGCCGGTTCGCTCCCCGTTTTTGTAGGCTATTTCTTCCCTGAGCTGCCCTGTTTTGTAGAAATATTTTGCAGCACCGTCCTTTTTTCCGTTTTCGTACCGTATTTCGGATTCCACATTGCCGCTGGGATATTGTTTTTTTATCACTTTGACTTCGGCAAACGCCGCTGAAAGGAGCACGGCCAGCATGGTGCTGAAGCCTGTTACTATAAAAATAAGTTTTTTCATAATATGATCCTCCTGTAATGTATGCTGTTTTCAGTTATTAACATTCGGATGGTGCTCATCATACAGTATGCTGTAAAGCTCTCCGTTTTTATATTGTTCTTTTTTTAT
Organism: uncultured Thermodesulfobacteriota bacterium; assembly: GCA_964621615.1. GTDB lineage: Bacteria > Desulfobacterota > WTBG01 > CAIYCZ01 > CAIRTM01 > CAZUMW01. Next base: position 94,108 of record CAZUMW010000010.1, on the reverse strand, counting down.
TAATGTACCCTTTTTTGTGAACCAGACGGCAATGCCGTGGATTTTTCCGTCACGGTACGGTATGCGCGCCTTTACGTCTCCGGACTTATAATAATGTGTGGTTATCCCCTCGCGACTGCCTGATCTGAACTCGGCTGACTCGCGCAGAGCCCCGTCTTTATAAAATATGTTCATTGTTCCGTGAGGCTTGTAATTCCTCAATCGTAATGTGCTCATGAGCGTACCGTCCGGATAATATTCCCGTACCGTTTTAATGCAGCCACACAGTGTGATGCATGAGCCGAGCGCAATAATGAAAATCAGACGTTTCATGATAAATTAAACCCCTTTCCCTGATTGAATGCTTTGCATGTGTGTTTGCAGGTGGTGAATTGCTTTTATCCATTTTATAGAATATATAAACCCGCGAGTCAAAAAGTAAATACAGCTTACAATCAGAGGCACAGCTGCACCCTGCAGGCCTTTTCGCGATAGCGAATTGGGTGCGATGCACCTGGGTTTTCCGGTATGTATGCAGGAAAGTGTAAAAAGGGGCGGGGCAGCGATGCTAAGCTATAAAGGGTTCTCCTGAAGCATGCGCTCTATGTAGAATCCTTTATGAAACAGAAGATCTCCGGTGTCGCTGTAGGCGACAATATCGACTTGATTGAACTTCGGCCCGATGGCGGGCTGGCTTATTCTTCCGCGCACCGGTTTCATATAGCGTATGCTGAACGAAGAGCCGTCGGTTATATCTGCTGGCATACCTGAAATACATTCTGCAGGCGGCCAGGTTGCGTACGTTTCCGGGATGGTTTCGGTGTTTCTTCCGATAATAAACAGGTATCCTGATATGTGCCGCTTTGCTTTGTTTAAAAGCTTGAACGAGCAGTCAAAGGAAAGGGCCAGATTTATGCGCGCGATCTGGAAATCGTCTATATCGATAAGGCCGGACTGCTTCGCCGGTGATATCTCCACAGGACCGTCGAGTATATTTTTTGCGAGGCTGCTGGACCCTTTGCCTGCAATATCCTCAAAATTGAATTGCTTTTGAATAATGGTATCAGCCCAGTTTTTGTAGTCGCCGGCCCGTTTCTGCAGCTGCTCAAGGGTGGTTATCGTGCGGCTGAGCGTCCGTGCATGGCTTTTCAGGCGGTAGTTGTGCTGATATGTGTATACATAGGCACCCATGAGCGTCAGAGCAAGAAGAATAAAGGCACCTCCTGAGGCCAGCACGGCCCGCAGCGTGTTGAGCCTGAATGTGTAGGAAAGCCGACGGCCTGCGGCATCATATAAAAATATAATCGCGTGTTTATGATTATGTGTTTCCATGATGATGCATCCTTGAATATAACATAATGCAGTAACATGTATTCCATTTTCTATGTTATATATCGGAAAAGTCTTAATGCAGTTAAAGGTTTTTTTTACGTGATTCTGTTGAGTGTTATTATAATAGCAACATAGTGCGGCTATGATGCAATTTCATACTATATATTGCAGAAAAAGAACGACGCTCACTATGTGCTGTTAAAAAGGTAGCGCTCGTCCACACTGTCATTTGTAAGCCTGCGGGAGAGTGTTGTTGACATAAGCCGGATATGTATTTTATACTGATACAATTTTTATCTGCTGCGGCTGCAGGTTCCTGTGCCTGGTAAAAAAGCGGGAAACGGCATTCTCTTCATGCATGTTGCTGTTTTGCACAAAGGGATTTATTCTTTTCAGCACGGCCGCCGCCGACACTTTCAAGCCCGGAGCCCGGTTAAAAGGGCATAGGGCATGTGCTTGTGAACGGTTCCCGCCGGCAGAATTATTGCCTCCTTCTGGGCTTAACACCCTCGCCTTCGCCGGCATACCGTCGGGGATATTCGATAGGCGAAGAATGACTTATGATCTCAGATTGTGCTGTTCATTCAGGGGATTCACCCTCAGGAGTATTTTTGTGGGTATATATTTTTTCTTCAGTCCCGACATGTCGGGATAAATGAATCCACCGCTAGCCGGTGGCAGTTCAGTTCCGGAGTGCTATGCGAAGCGTGCAGGCCAATTCATTCCGCGGTTTTGCCATATCTGTTTTTGCGCTTGGGCACTTTTTTCACGATGTATATACCAGCTTTTTACCCCCGCTGCTGCCGCTGCTGATAGAAAAGCTTTCTCTTACATTTGCATCGGCTGGCTTTCTTTCGGTAATGATGCGCCTGCCGTCTCTTCTGAGCCCGCTGATCGGCGCGGCGGCTGAGCGTATCAATCCGCGGTATCTGGTTGTTGCCGCTCCGGCAATTTCCGCGGTAATGATGAGCTGTATCGGGTGGGCGCCCGGATACGGCTGGCTTATTGTGCTGATTATTATAACCGGTTTCAGCTCGGCCTGCTTTCATGTGCCTGCGCCGGTGCTGCTGAAGCGCTGTGCCGGAAGGCATGTTGGTGCTGCGATGAGCGTTTTTCAGATCGGCGGAGAGCTTGCCCGGACCCTGGGGCCGGTCATCGTTCTGGGTGCGGTCGCCCTGTGGGGGCTTGGCGGTGTCGTTCTGCTGATACCGGGCGGCGTCGTCATGTCAGCGGCGCTGTATGCTGCGGTCCGCTCAGACCCGGGCACCTCCTCGGCGGGCAGCCCCGTCATGTCCGGGTCGGTGCTGAAGACGCTACGAACGGACGTGCGCCTTTTTGCCGCAGTATTCGGCCTGCTTGTCGGAAAGTCCTTCAGCGCATCGGTGATCGGCACCTACCTGCCGGTCTATTTGACTCACACCGGCACAAGCATCTGGAAAGCAGGAGGAGCACTTTCTCTGCTTCAGGCAGCTGCAATAACCGGGGTGTTTGTGTCGGGGCCGCTTTCAGACAGAATCGGTGCCCGGAAGATGCTTGTTCTCCTTTCTGCGGCGACGCCGCCGGCAATGATCTTTTTTCTGCTGACAAGCGGGTGGCTTTCGCTGTTCTTTCTGCTTATACTTGGCTTTTGCGGATTTTCAAGCACTCCGGTTATCCTTGCGCTTATACAAAAACGTGAATTCAGCGCTCCCTCTGTGGCAAACGGCATTTACATGACGATTAACTTTATGCTCAGCTCAGGAATGATTGCGCTTGCGGGCCTGCTCTCCGACCACCTGGGAATCAGCACAACCCTGCGGCTGTGTGCTGTGTGCTCTGCAGCGGGAATTCCGTTTGCGTTTCTTTTGTCAGTCGAGCACGGTACAGCATCTGCAGCCGTTTCGGTAACCTATGATGAAAAGATGGATGAATAGGGAAGTGAAAAAAAGGAAGGATGCGGTCGCGTTAACTTATTAAAGGATCAAAAAGGGGCTTTTGTTTTTGATTTCCACTGCAGTATTACAGCGGAGTCCTCTTTGTTTTCGAGGTTGTGCTCGCCGCCATAGCGGTGAGCACTATTGCTTTACCTTTATGTGCTCATTATGGTGAGCGTTGCCGCACCCTTCCTCTATTTGTTAATATAGTCAAAGGCAATTTGTATTTCAATCCCCCTGCGAGAATATATTTTTTTTACTATCATAAAAAAACCATGCCCCGATCATCATGACAGCGTCGGCATGATTGTCCGCCATTGCTTTATCTGTCGGTTTTGTTCCCCTTCTATCATAGTTTGTGGTCATTTATCCTTTCTGCTTTATCAGAATTGGATGACTTTTGAGCGCTATATGCGATTGTAACATGATTGCCGAAGACAGCTTCGAAATATGCCTCCTGCCTTGACTCACACGAGTCTGTTTCTATAGTTAAAATGATAATAACGGCACATACCGAATATGATTTTCTTAAAGAGGTTACTATGGCTGCAGAGATAATCGAAAACCCTTTGTGGCGCAACCGTGAGCAGCTTTATTCGGACAGAAGGGAGGCCGGTCAGCTGCTAGCCACCTATGCCCAGCCGTACTGCTCGAGGGATACGATTGTCCTTGCCATCCCCGCGGGAGGAGTGCCGATAGGGCTTGAAATAGCACAGGCGCTTGGCGTTGCCTTTGATTTGATCCTGATTCGTAAAATGCCCATACCCGGCAATACCGAGGCCGGCTTCGGCGCGATCAGCCTTGAAGGCGATGAAATACTTAACAGCGCATTGGTGCGGCAGCTGGGGCTTACGCGGCAGCGGATCGATGAAATTAAAAAGCCGGTTATGCAGGACCTTCAGGAGAGGGGACTTTATTTTCGCGGACGGCGCCCGCTTCCGGAGCTGAAAAACAAAGATGCTTTGCTTGTGGATGACGGGCTTGCATCGGGCTCTTCAATGAGCGTTGCGGCTGAGGTCGTTTCCCGCAAGAAGCCCGCCCGTATTATAATTGCCGTTCCCACCGCCCCTGCAGCGACTGTTGACTCACTTCGAGAGAAAGCCGACATGATAATCTGTCCAAATATTCGCGCCGGATTTCCGTTTGCGGTTGCGTCGGCCTATCGGCAGTGGTACGATCTTGACCGGCAGGAGGCAGCTGAGCTGCTTGAGCATGCGCCCTGGCCGCAGCCCGCCCAATCAGGATGAAGCGACGCATCTGGACAGCTTCACATAGACGGCGTCATCCCGGTATTCAACCTTTCCCACAGAGCCCTGCTCATAGAGGTGGGCAATACGCTCGCAGCTGCTGTAGGGAACTTTTATTGTCTGTGTGGTGCTCTGCTTTTCAAAAAAATCCGCGATGTGCCCTGATAGAGCAGCTCCGGCATCAGGGTGCATCGCCGAAAGCATAATGCAGGGCGCGTGTTTTTTCTCAATGATCAGACCGTCCACTGCATCGGTGAGCAGATCTGATTTATTGCACACAAGAAGGCGGGGGACGTCCGCCGCGCCGATTTCCTCAAGTACGGAAACAGTCGTGGCGATATGCTGTTCGCGGTCGGGATGAGCGGCATCAACCACATGTATAAGCAGGTCGGCATCGCGTACTACGTCAAGCGTGGAGCGGAAAGAGGCAACAAGGTGGTGAGGAAGGTTGCTGATGAAGCCGACCGTATCTGATATTAATATATCGTGAAAGCCTCCGGCGATATTCAAACGGCGGGTTGTTGCATCAAGGGTGGCAAACAGCTTGTCCTCAGCGGCGATAGCGCTTTTGGTAAGCAGGTTCATAAGGGTTGATTTTCCCGCATTTGTATATCCGACCAAAGCGGCCTGAAAGCAGGCTTTTCTTCGCTTTTTCTGGGTGCGCTTTTCAGCCGATATTTTTTCGAGGCGCTTCTCCAGCCGTGCTATGCGGTTTCTGATAATCTGCCGGTCAATGTTTATCTGCTTTTCTCCTGTTCCGCGTGAGGCGCTGATACCGCCCCGCTCCCGGTCAAGGTGCGCCCACATCCCAACAAGCCGCGGCAGCATATATTTCAGCATCGCCAGCTCAACCTGTACCTTGGCCTCTGCTGTGCATGCGTGTCGGGCGAATATCTCAAGAATGATCTGTGTTCTGTCCCATACCATGCAGCCAAGCGACCGCTCTACGTGAAGGCTTTGCCGTGGGGAAAGGTTGTTGTTGAACAGAACCAGGCTGGCGCCGTTTCCGCTAAGGTTGTGTGATATTTCCTCCAGCTTGCCTCTGCCGATATAGCTGTGAGGATCGGGGGAGCTGCGGAATTGTGTGAACTCTCCGGCGACCTCGAGGTTGAGCGTTGCCGCCAGATCTTTAAGCTCATTCAGGGAATGCCTGTTTTCCCAGGGTGTTGCCGGAGCGGTCCCCACCGAGATAATGTATGTTTTTTCAGCATGCGGGCTGGTGTGTTCTTTGTACATATGTATACGATATATGTCCTTATTATGGGGCCGGAGCATCCGGCCCGGTTCTATTTATACAATAGCATGTATGCAGCCAAAGGCAAAATGCCGTGCACCTAATGACCAAGGGCGCCGGCGGTGGACGGATAGCCGCGGGTTTCGGCTTTTGCCTCCGGTATTGAGTCGACTTTTTTTACCCATGCTTTCAGAAGGGGCTCCCACCGGTATGAGCGCCGCATAAGCTCACCTTTAATTGAATCGGCGTTGATATAATAGACAGCGATTGAATTGTCCGGGTGAAGCAGAATTTTTGCATAGATCTGCTCACCGGAAACAGGCTCTGTGCCGAACGTTTCTGCAATGTTTTTGAACAGCTGCTTGTCCATTTTAGAGCTCCTTTTGCGCGATTGCCGGTTCAGGCATTAAGAAAATTATAATAGCGGCTCAGGCAGTAATTTGACCAGAAACACGCTTGTGAAACCATGATAATGCTGCGCACCTGGGATCTGCTGATTTTTGCCTCTGCGGTTAGGACTGCCGGATTGTTTCTGCTTATGGAAAGGGTTTTTACGGCAAACAGAAGCGGCCAGATGCAGAACAGGCGGATGCGCCGCTGAAAACGCGGGAGCAGAGTGATATAGGTGAGCCCGTTTTGCAGGTGGCGCTCGGCTTTCCGGCTTATCATGTCAACGACTTCGAGGGCATGGTCCTTTTTATCGGCGCTGAACAGCTCATTGCTGTTGAGCCCGAATTGCCGATAGAACGTTGCCGGGATAAAGACCCATCCTCGCTCATAATCGTTTTTTATTCCGCGTATAATATTGACGGTCTGAAGCGCAAGACCGAACTCGCGCGCCAGCGGCATGAGCCTTTCTTTGAGCTTTTCTATGGCTGGGCAGTACCAGGAGAACAGTTCTGTGAGCAGATAGCCGACCCGGCCGGCAACCTGATGCATATAGTCGTCCATCTCGGCCTCGTTGCTGACAACAGGGCCGTGCATCTGCCATCGCGCCATACCCAGGGATGTGTCGCGGACATGCCTGGCGCAGATAGCCTGTGCGGTATCGGGAAGCCCGTAAAGGTACTCAAGGACCCTGTCGGCATGTGTGGCAACGTATACTTCCGGGTCGTTTTCATCAAGGCCCTCAAGCCTGCCGGTAAGCTCGCCGACACCGGATTCGCCAGCAAGAACCTGAGCCCAGACAGTAAGCAGGGAAGCTTTTTGTTCGCAGGAAAGCGTCGGGTGATCCTCAATTGCATCTGAAACGCGGAACATCAGATAGGCTATCGTGACCGTTTCACGCAGGATTCCGGGAAGCTGCTCGATTGACAGGGCGAAGGTGCGGCTGACAGCGCGGAGCATCTCATGGTGATTCATAACACGTGTCCAGCAGTGTGAGGGTTGTTAAAGCCGAAGACAGGTTCAAATAAGGTCGACGGCTGCCCGTATCCGCGATACCGTTTTCTCCTGTCCGATTGCGGCGAGTATATCAAACAGTCCGGGCCCTTTTGCCTGTCCGGTGACTGCGGTGCGCACGGCGTTTATTATCAATCCCGGCTTGACTGACGCCCGTTCGCAGAAACGGCGAACCGCCTGCTCCGCGTTTTCGGTGTCAAAGGGGTCAAGGGCGGCGAGCTCGTCGGCCAGGGCGGGCAGGTACTTCTTTAACCCCGGGTCTTTTTTGAGGTTTTTTTCCACAGCGGCCGGGTCAGGGTCAAAGCTATCGCTGAAGTAGGGTCGTCCCGCGGTCGCAAAGTCCTTGAGTGTATGGAGCCGCGTTCTGATAAGATCAACTGTGCTTCTGAACCACGCGCTTTTTTCATTTTCAAATGAGCTGTCCCAGATGCCCGCCTCCATGAGCTCCTGCTTGACATAGGGGACAAGCGCATCGAGGTCGATGCTGCTCAGATAGCGTGCATTCATGTTTACGGCTTTTGGGTCGGTCCAGTTTTGCGTGTCGCCGGGGTGGTAGTTGAATATAGCGTTATGGCGAGCTATGCCTTCGAGCGTGAAGGCGTCTATTAGCTCCTGCTTTGTGTAAAATTCGCGGTCATCTGCGCTTGACCACCCCAGCAGCACCAGAAAGTTGCAGAGCGCCCAGGGGAGAAACCCGTTTTTCCGGTAGTAGCCGACCGTCACGACTTCGCCGTGGCGCCGTTTTGATATTTTTGCCTTTTTCGTGTCAAGCGTAAGGGACATGTGTGCAAATTCGGGCGGCGTGTGTCCGAGCGCTTCAAAGATCATGATTTGTTTGGGCGTATTGGCAAGGCCGTCCTGCCCGCGAATAACGTGCGTGATGTTGTCAGTTCGGTCATCAACTGCATTGCTGAGCAAATACAGCGGCTTTCCGTCGGAGCGCAGGATGACAAAATCCTCAATATCGCTGTGCTGCTTTTCTATACGGCCGTACACCCGGTCCGTAAAAGCCACCGATCCGCCAGCGCGCGGAGTTTTAAAGCGCACCACAAAGGGATGCCCCTGTTCCTGCCGCCGGGCGACCTCCCCGGCAGAAAGCGTGCGGCAGGTACCGTCATACTTGTAATCTTTTTTTTCTTTTTGCGCCTGCTGGCGCTTTGCGTCGAGCTCTTCTTTGGTGCAGAAGCATTTATAGGCATGGCCGGACTCAAGCAGCTTTGTGACCGCATCGCAGTGGATCTGCCGGCGGTGCGACTGAAAGTACGGTCCCTCATCCCAGTCGATGCCCAGCCATGTGAGGCCGTCTATGATTTCCTCTATCGACTGGTCGGTTGACCGCTCAACGTCAGTATCTTCAACACGAAGAATAAATGCTCCGCCGTGCTTGCGGGCAAAAAGCCAGTTGTACAGTGCTGTTCTGGCACCGCCGATGTGCAGGTATCCTGTCGGTGAGGGTGCAAATCGTACGCGTACAGTGTCCATGTGATTAGAAGCCCTTTGTGATTAACTGTTATGTGTTATGTCTCTCTGTGTGCAGATGCGCGCCTTAAATAGAAACAGTGTAACAAAAAAAACAGCCATATACAACGAATTTACCTGCTTGGGGGCTGAATACTGTTTCATCAGCCTGCCATTGTGTGGTATAATTAAAATTTATATTTTTTCATCCATTTTATGGCGGAGCCGTTAGTCATGGGACTTGATATTCTGGAAAAAAAGTTTCAGGCCTTCATCGCAGAACATCCTGAGCGGATCGGCACGCTGCATGCGATTGCACGTGATGCTGCCTCTGTTCAGGAGGGTATGCGTGACCTTCTTGACGATATAACCGCTGAGCTGTGCCCTTTCTGCAAAGCCTCCTGCTGTCAGTGTATGCCGGTAGAGGGGTGGTTTACCGAAAGTGACTACTTTATATACCGGATGCTCCATGACCCTCCGTTTAACCTGCGGGTGAAACACGGTCTTCCGCGAGGCTGTGCTTTTCTGGGAGCGCACGGATGTGTGCTTCCCCGTACAATACGGCCGTTTCCCTGTGTGAAAGTGAACTGCCAAAGCGTGACCGATGCCCTTGAGCGGAAAGGCCGCACCGGAGCGTTCAGCGACAGGTATGAAGCGCTGTCTGCGCTGCAGGAGCGCGTGTGGCCTCTTTTGGCCGACTGCCTGTCAACAACTGTGTTACAGGCCCAGTCTTTATGACACCGCTTTTTCAACATGAGCTTGTCAATCAGCCTTTCGGTGACCCGGGGCTGTATATCCGGCTTATGGGAGAAAAGAAAGCCCTTCTGTTTGATTTGGGGGAAATAAACGCGCTGCGGGCGGGAAAGCTGTTCAAGGTGACGGACGTGTTTGTCACTCACACCCACATGGATCACTTTATAGGGTTTGACCATCTGATCAGGCTTAATCTGGGCCGTGAAAAAGTAATCCGCATATACGGGCCCGAGGGGATTATACGAAACGTCCGGGCCAAGCTTAGAGGCTACACCTGGAATCTTGTTGAAAATTACCCATTTGTGGTCGAGGCCCACGAAATATGTGCAGCAGTCAAGCGCGCTGTCAGATTTCCCTGCAGGATGCGTTTCAAAGCCGTACCGGCGGAGACCTCAGCCTTCGACGGAACGGTCGATTCGCAGCCCCATTATACCGTCCGGGCGTTGAGAATCGATCATAGAATAACCTCTCTTGCCTATGCGCTTGAGGAGCGATTTCACATTAATATTGACAAAGAGCGCCTGAAACAGCTCCAGCTGCCGGTGGGGAGCTGGCTCAGGAATCTCAAAGAGCTTATATGGACCGGGCAGCCCGATGATGCCACGGTTCGCATTGGAAGCGATAAAGAGCCGGACAGCGCCCTGGCGGAAATGACGCTGGGGCAGCTCAAGCGGGAAATTGTGAGGATAAACCGGGGGCAAAAAATTGTATATGTGTCCGACTGCAGGGGGACTGCAAAAAATTTCTCTAAGATCATACCGTTTGCGTCCGGCGCAGATATATTATTCTGTGAGGCGGCCTTTCTGGACAAAGACGCTGATAAGGCCCGTGCAAAAGGGCATCTTACCGCCAGGCAGGCGGGGCAGATAGCCCGCGAGGCGGGCGTTCGCCAGCTGAGGATTTTTCATTTTTCCCCGCGATACGAGCACTGCCCGGGCCTGCTTTTTCAGGAGGCGCAGCAGGAATTCAGCGGGCAGGCGGCTCACAGCGGAAGGCAACTGCACTCCGGCAACCGGAGCGCTTCATGACGACCGCAGGCCCGATCATAGGGCCACACAACAGTTTAATGGAGATCAGTGCATGAACCGGTCAGAAGATGCAGCAGCAAAAGATTTCATCAGAGGGATTGTTTCACAGGATGTCGCTAACAATAAAAACGGCGGCACGGTGCATACTCGGTTTCCGCCTGAGCCGAACGGCTATCTGCACATTGGGCATGCTAAGTCAATTTGCCTCAATTTCAATATCGCCGCTGAATACGGCGGGCAGTGCAATCTGCGCTTTGATGATACGAATCCCAGCAAAGAGGAGGAAATATTTGTATGCGCAATACAGGAGGATGTGTGGTGGCTTGGCTGCAGCTGGGATGACCGGCTGTTTTATGCATCGGATTATTTTGAGCAGCTGTATGGATACGCCATCCAGCTTATTAAACACGGCAAGGCTTATGTATGCGATTTGAGCCCCGATAAGATCCGTGAATATCGCGGCACCCTTACCGAGGCGGGCAGAAACAGCCCGTTTAGAGACCGCAGCGTGGAGGAAAATCTTGATTTGTTTCAGCGTATGCGCGCCGGCGAATTTCCTGACGGAAGCCGGGTCCTCCGGGCCAGAATCGATATGGCGTCACCGAATTTAAATATGCGTGACCCGGTGATTTACCGGATTCAGCACCAGCATCATCACCGTACGGGAGATGCGTGGTGCATTTATCCGATGTATGATTTTGCACACTGCATCTCCGATGCGCTGGAGGGTATAACTCATTCCATCTGCACGCTCGAGTTCGAGGATCACCGCCCCCTGTATGACTGGTTTCTTGATCAGCTTGAGGTGCCCTGCCATCCGCAGCAGATAGAGTTTGCACGCCTTAACCTCAGCCACACCGTGATGAGCAAGAGGATGCTTCGCCTCCTCGTTGATCAGGGGCATGTCTCCGGATGGGATGATCCGCGCATGCCCACCATTGCCGGCATGCGACGGCGCGGGTACACTGCTGAGGCCATCCGCAATTTCTGCAGCCGCATCGGCGTTGCCAAACGGGATAGCCTGGTTGATATGGCGCTGCTTGAGCACTGTGTGCGTGAGAGCTTGAACAAAAGCGCCCCCCGGGTGATGGGGGTGCTGAACCCGCTTCGCGTGGTCATTGAAAATTATCCGGAGGGGACATCTGAAGAGGTTGAAGCAGTCAATAATCCTGAAGATCCCGAGGCGGGAACCCGCATGGTACCGTTTTCGCGCATTTTATATATTGAGCGCGATGATTTTATGGAAAATCCGCCGAAGAAGTTTTTCCGGCTTGCTCCCGGGCGGGAAGTGCGGCTGCGGTACGCTTATTTTATAACCTGCGTGGGAGTGGTACGGGATGAGCAGAGCGGTGAAATCACCGAGATTCGCTGCACGTACGATCCGGCCACTCGGGGCGGGGATTCCCCTGACGGCAGAAAAGTCAAAGCAACGCTTCACTGGGTGTCTGCCCGGCATGCGTGTGAGGCTGAGGTCAGGCTCTATGACCGTCTGTTTACCCGTGAAAATCCTGCGGGGGTTACAGAGGGCCGGGATTTTACCGATAACCTCAATGATGCCTCCCTGACAGTTCTGCCGGCCTGCTATGTTGAGCCCGCTCTTGCCGGGGCCCGTGCCGGCGAGCGGTATCAGTTCGAGCGGCTGGGCTATTTTTGTGTCGACAGCGACCGCAGCGCCGACGGCAGGCCCATATTCAACAGAACCATAACCCTGCGTGATCAGTGGGCTAAAATAAAGGCTGCCGGGGGGTGACAGCGTTCAGAGGAAAACAGGTTTCTTTACGTATAACAAGTGAGGTAATGTAATCCTTCCTGCCCCCCACCTCTTTTGAAAACGGGTTGATGGGCACAAAAGCAGTTTCCCTTTGAAAGGGATTTCTTAATAAAGCAATAACTAACACAAGAATACATACCCGTGTTTGCCTGGCTGCTTGAGAAAAAACTTGCCCGCGCTTCTCTGCCCGATGCTGATAATCTGCTGGAATGGAAACAGGAGGGGATCGGCGCGGTTGTCAATCTTCTTGAGGACATGTTCAGCAATGTTGCCGCACAGGAGCGCGCATACGGCTTTGAGGTGCTGCACAGCCCGATACCGGATTTCGGCGCTCCCGGGCTTGAGCAGCTGCACCGGATTGTTCAGTGGATTGACAGCAGGATTGCCTCGGACATTCCGGTGCTTGTTCACTGCTATGCCGGAATCGGAAGGACGGGCACCATCCTTATAGCGTATTTGCTCTACCGCGGATATGAACTGGCGGATGCGGCACGGAAGGTGAACGGTTCCGGCGCTGCCCCGCAATCTGTGGAGCAGTATATGGTACTTGAGTCATATCGTGATTACATAAACAAACAGGGAGTGTGAATACGTGCATAAAGCGGGATATGTTGCCGTTGCCGGTGCCCCGAATGTGGGCAAATCGACGCTGATGAACCGGCTGGTCGGGTCGCAGCTGTCCATCGTGACCCCGAAGCCGCAGACAACGCGCAGCGTGGTGCGCGGCATATTAAGTACGGAAAACGCACAGATAATATTTTTTGATACCGCGGGCATTCACCGGCCGCAGGACAGCCTCGGAGAATATATGGTGGATGCTGCCGAGAGGAGCTTTCAGGACGCCGATATTGTCTATGCCATTGTTGAGTGTGCTTTGCCGGGAGAGCGAGAAAGAGAGCTGCTTAACCGCATCAGCCCTTGCGGGATTACAACATTTCTGATCATAAACAAGGTTGACCGTATTAAGGACAAAAAAGAACTGCTGCCGGTAATTGCAGCGTATCGGGACATTATGTTATTTGATGAAATCATTCCCGTGTCGGCGCTCTCGGGGGAAAATACGGACAGCCTGCTTGAGTGTACGGTGTCCGCGCTGCCGGAAGCACCGCCGTATTATCCAGAAGATATTGTCTCTGATCAGATCGAGCGCGATTTTATCGGTGAAATTATTCGCGAGCAGCTATTCCTGAGAACAAAGCAGGAGATTCCCTACAGCAGCGCGGTGGTCATAGATGATATGAAAGAGCGCGGCAGTGGAAAGGGGGCTTTTATTCAGGCAAGCGTATATGTAGAGAAGGAATCACAAAAAGCCATTATTATCGGCAGCCGCGGCACGATGATCCGTGATATCGGCAGAGCCTCCCGCGAGCGCATAGAACAGTTCCTTGGCTACCGGGTCTATCTTGACCTGCAGGTCAAGGTTGAGAAAAAGTGGCGAGACAGCCCGGCGTCTCTCAGAAAGCTGGGGTACCGCTAAGGCAAAAGACAGGCACAGGGCGTGGAGTCCCACGCCCTGTATGCCCTGATAAGCTGCTGCGCATCACCCGTGAAAAATGTTTAGCATTCTGCCGCTTATAGCGGTTCCGCTGAACAGGATAGACGTTGCAAGCGCAAGCATTGCCACAAGCGCCAGAACGACCGGCTCTATCCCCACGAGCGACAGTATGCCAAGCGCCACTGCGCCGAGGCCGATCAGCAGCTGGACTCCGGCTGCTGAGCTTAGTGCGTGATGTGCTATCTGCTCGACGTTTTCCTGCTCGCCGGTCTGAGAGATCTCGAGCCTGTTCAGGTTTGTCTTAACCCCTGTGCCGACAATCAGCGCTCCCCCGAGCACGATCGCTGCGATCGCTACAAGCACCAGCGGCGCAATGCCGAGAAGTGCGAGAATACCCAGAGCAAGGCCGACAACCCCGCCTACCGATTCCGCACTTGTTCCCGCTTCTAGCTTAACCGCATCGAGCCTTCCTTCAGAGGTTTCTGAAAGCAGCTTGGAAAAGCGCGCTGCAATTGCCCCTCCCTCAAAAAGCATCGAAACGCTTACCGCAATAGCAGCAACGGCGAGGAGCACTTCTGACAGCATGCCCGCCAGGCCGAGTATAGCGACCACCAGCGCGGCTCCGCCGGCTATTATTTCAACAAGTGATCCCCCGAATAGTGCTTTTGCTGTTTTTTCTTTTTCTCTTATTGCTGCGGCATCCATAGGTTTCTCCTTTTTTTGTGCTGTTTAAATATGTAATTGCCAGAGGCTACACCGGTTGCGGGTGCCTGTCGAAAGGCGGAGAGCGTACCCGGTTGCTATGGTGCTTAATATGATCTGTACTCATGCCGGTCCTCCTGCATATAGGATTGTATTTTTTGCTGCCCGCTTATCAATGGTAAGCAAAGACAGTTCCAACATGTCAGCCGGTATTCTATGCCGGGCTGCATATCCGGTTTGCTAAGTGAAATAGCTGAAATTATGCGGTGAGCAGCGATCGGAAAGCAAAGAGACAGATGAGCCGGCCGCCCGTAGTGTATAGACAATACACAGTTTGTACCGGTGATGTGAATTTAATATACACCGGAAATATTTTTACACTGCTGTCTGCAGAAAAAAAGGAGCGCAGAAACGGGGGTGTTAGAAGGATTCATCAGCCGAATTCGGGTCTGGTATTGTTTTTGCTCAAAAATACCGACAGAATGCACGCGTATTGTCTGGTTTGTACTGCCGCACGAAGCAAATATTTTTATGGAGGGTTCGGCTATGAAAAATGTTGCAATTAACGGTATGGGCAGAATAGGGCGGGCTGCTTTTAAGATCATGATGAATATACCCGATGTGCAGGTCGTTGCCGTTAATGACCTGGTCGATGCTGAAACGCTTGCCTATTTGTTGAAATATGACACAGCATACGGACGATTGGAGGAACATGTCTCCTGCGACAACAATGAGCTTCTGGCGGGGGATGCCCGATGCGCTCTGTTCAACGAAAAAGATCCGTCACTGCTTCCATGGAAGGACAAAGGCGTTGATATTGTTTTTGAGTGTACCGGCGTTTTTACCCGGAAGGAAGAGCTTGAAAAGCATCTGCAGGCCGGTGCGCGCTACGTGATACTGTCTGCACCGGCAAAAGGAGACGGAGTTACTACAATCGTTCATGGCATTAACAAGCCGTCATCATCAGACAGGGTGGTTTCCACTGCAAGCTGCACGACAAACTGTATTGCGCCCGTTTGTGAAATTATGGCCCGCCGCATCGGCGTTGAAAAAGCAATAATGACAACAATTCATGCATATACCGGGGGGCAGAAAATCGTTGATTCTCCCAGCAAAAAGAAACGCCGGGGCCGTGCCGGTGCGGTGAATTTTGTTCCCACAACTACCGGGGCAGCAATTGCTACCACAAAGGTGCTCCCTGAATATGAGGGCACATTCGACGGTATCGCTGTCAGGGGCCCGGTTCCCGTTGGCTCGCTGGCGGATGTCGTATTTTTCGCATCACGGGATACCACTGCGGAAGAAGTCAACGCCATTTTCACGGAAGAGTCCTGCAGCGCACAATATGAGAATATTCTCGGTGTTACGAGCGATCCTGCAGTATCGTCAGATATTATTAAGGATCCCCGTGCCTCTGTTGTAGATCTGGGCATGACGCAGGTTGTCGGCGGCAATCTGGTAAAAGTGCTGAGCTGGTATGATAATGAGTGGGGCTATGCCAACCAGATGATACGTCATGCGCTTGAGGCGCCGGTCTAATAAAAAGAAAGCAGAAGCAGCGCGAAGCGCTTCTCAGTCTACTAGAAGGCGGGGTATTCGCTCATTTACTCGAGTGGTTGCCTCATAGTTTATAGTGCCGGCCCAGCGGGCAAACAGCTCTGCCGAAATGCACTCATTACCGCTTCTGCCGATCAGCACGACATCGTGCTCAAGGTCGGCCTCCGGTATATCGGTCACTTCTGCCATGAGGATGTTCATGCAGACTCTGCCCCGGATTGGTGCGCGCTTTCCGTGAATAAGCACATGGCCGCAGGAAATGCCGCGGTCATAGCCGTCATAGTATCCGACAGGAATAACGGCGAGGCGGGTTTCATGACTTGTTTTAAAGGTGCAGCCGTAGCCGATATATTGGCCGGCGGGAACTGTTTTGACCTGAGCTATCCGTGATTTCCACGTGAAGGCGGGGCGGAGGCTGAAATCGTTTTTTCGCTCTTTGACGTAGGACACGTAGGTTTCATTGGACGGCCACATTCCGTATGCGGAAATGCCGACCCTGACCATATCAAGATGTGTTTCCGGGAACAGTATGGTTGCTGCCGAGTTTGCGCAGTGTTTCATGGGAATGCGCATGCCGGCCTCCTCCAGCCCGGCTGCAGCTTTTATAAAAGTGTTGAACTGACACTCGGCATAGCTGTGATCGGTCGTATCCTCGATGTTGGCAAAGTGGGTGGATATACCTTCGACAACAATATGCCCGCAGGTATATGCCTGCTGTGTAAACGTTGCCAGAGAGGCTGGGGCTATTCCCTGCCGGTTGGTGCCGGTTTCTATTTTAAGGTGAACGCGCGCGGACGTGCCGAGATCTTTCGCCGCCCGGTTGAGCGCTTCGAGCGTTTCTTTGTTATAGACAGCCAGGCGGCAGTCAAGCGCGATCGCGCGCCGCAGCTGGCTTTTTGAAACATATCCCAGAATGTAGACCGGGCAGGTAATGCCCGCTGCGCGGAGCTCTTCGGCCTCATAAAGAGCGTTTACTGAAAGCCACTGCGCGCCCGCCTCGCAAAATACCGATGCGGCGCTCAGCAGGCCGTGACCGTACGCATTTGCTTTAACGCAGGGGCAGAGAATCGTTCCGGGGCTGACGACGCGGCGGAACTGGCTGATGTTGTGCGAAAGCGCGCTTTTGGAAATTTCTACCCAGGTAAGCTCGGTCATGAGAAAATCTGGTGCGGCTATATGATTTTATTGAGCGAATATTCAATGATGCCCTGGGCACCCTCTTTTTGTAGGCGCGGTATAAGCTCTCTGACCGTCGACTCCGCAATGACCGTTTCAACCGAAAACCAGTCGCTGTTATACAGATGTGCGATTGTCGGTGCGGCCAGGCTGGGCAGTATGCCGATAATATTGTCAAGCTTTTCTTTTGGGGCGTTCATTTTAAGGCCCACCATGCCATCGGCGCTCAGCGCGCCTTTGAGCAGCAGTGAAATCTGGGATATTTTTTCTTTTTTCCATGGATCCTGCCATGCCTTTTTGTTCGCCACGAGCTGCGTGCTTGTCTCCAGCAGCGTGTGTATGATTTTCAGGCCGTGAGCTTTTATGGTGCTGCCTGTTTCAGTCACCTCGACAATGGCGTCAGCAAGATCTTCAACAACTTTCCCCTCTGTCGCGCCCCAGGAGAATTCGACGGCGACATCTATGTCTCTTTCTGCAAAGTATTTCCGGGTAAAGTTTACCAGCTCAGTGTAGATTTTTTTTCCTCTCATATCTTCCAGCGCGGTTGCCGGGGAGTCATCCTTTACCACAAGCACCCAGCGGGCGGGCCGTGTTGTAGCTTTGGAATATACCAGCTCGTCGACAATCTCTACATCGGACTCGTTTTCAAGTATCCAGTCCATACCGGTCAGACCGAGGTCAAGAGTGCCGTTCTCCACAAAGCGGGGCATTTCCTGAGCGCGCACCAGAGAGCATGAAATGTCCGGATCGTCGATTCGGGGAAAATAGCTCCGTGAGCTGGTAATGATATTCCAGCCTGATTTTCTGAACAGCTCTATGGATGATTTTTCAAGGCTGCCTTTGGGGATGCCGAGCTTGAGCTTTTGTGACACTTTATACTCCTCTGCAAAGTTGATTTATGATAATGTGATAGATTATCATGGTGCTATATGACGGTCAATGACAAATATCCGCCTATGAGAACGCTGAAGTTTACCATCGCCTTTGACGGGACAGGCTACAGCGGCTGGCAGAGCCAGCCCCATGGCAATACGGTGCAGCAAACGCTTGAGTCAGCCATGTCGCGCATATTAAACGAAAAAATAACTGTTCATGGAGCAGGCCGGACAGATACGGGGGTGCATGCGCTCGGCCAGGCAGCCCATTGTACGACAACCGGAGCCCTGGACATCGGGGCCCTGCAAAAGGGGGCAAACAGCCTTCTGCCGTCCTCGATCCACATACAGGACATGACAGAGGCCAATAAAAATTTTCATGCGCGCTACCGGGCCAGAAAGCGAATATACTGGTATCTTATCTGGAACAGCCCTGAAAGGTCCCCCTTTTTATACCGGTACTCATGGCATATAAAAAAGCCCCTTGATGTTGCTGCAATGAACCGGGCGGCACGTTCGCTTATTGGAGTGCATGACTTTTCCTCATTTCAGGGAGCTGATCGCGAGCAGGTGGATCCGGTACGGTACGTCCACTTTGCAGGATGCAAACACATACGAGATCCGGTAGTGCTTTTTGTTATACAGGCAAATGCTTTTCTGAAACACATGGTGAGAAATATCGTGGGGACCCTCGTCAATGTAGGGAACGGCTCAATGACAGCGGATGATTTCAATGCAATTTTATATGCGCGCGACCGTTCGCTGGCAGGGATAACCGCCCCCCCGCAGGGGCTGTTTTTGCGGAAGGTGGTGTATTGACACGAAAACGCAAAAAACAAAATTTCAGCGTCTAGCAGGGCAGAATATTTTAGAAAAACAGACAAGCGTAACTTTATAATAAAATCGTTGAAAATAAATCTGTTGTGTGGTTAGGTTTTCGGATCTATAACCCAAAAAAAGTTTTGATATCCACAATCTATTTCAAAATTTAGAAAAATAATCGTTTGTCATGAAAATCCAAGTCTTATTTTGTTTGCCTAGTGTCTGATTGTAACAGGTTGAAAATCAATATCGATTGCTCTTATGTGCTTTTTTTTGGTTATAGGTCCGTAGGTTTTCTATCAGAAATCAGAAATCAGAAGACAGAAGACAGAACACATGAACACAATTGCAATTGAGAAAATAAGCAACGATGATGTGCGGGAGGCCGTTTTTAAGGCCCTCGAGGGTATTATGGCCCAGGACGCGATGAGCAGAAAGGGTATGACCGTTCTGCTCAAGCCGAATCTGCTTTCGGCAAAGCCTCCCGAGCGGGCTGTAACGACGCACCCTGCGGTCGTGCGTGCTGTCATCCAGTGGGTTAAGCAGTTTGAGCCTGCTGCAATCTATGTCTGCGATTCGAGCGGGGGCATAAAGCCCGGAACCACAGAAAAGAGCTTTGAGGTCAGCGGCGTGCTCGATGTCTGCGAGCAGGAGGGCGCGATTGCCGTATCGTTCGAGAAGACCGAGCGGCGGATATATGCGGTCGAGCGCCCACTTGTGCTTGAGCAATTTGCCGGATCGGCACTTCTTGAAAAGGCAGACATTATTATTAATATACCTAAAATCAAAACCCATGGGCTCACGCATTTGACCTGCTGTATAAAAAACATGTTCGGACTCCTGCCGCTCGCCAACAAGCCGTCTGCACATGCGCGATTTCCGAACGCCGATGAGTTCTCCAGCGCACTTGTTGATATTTATTCTGTTGCCCGGCCGCAGCTTACCGTGGTGGACGGCTATTACTGCATGGAAGGAAAGGGGCCGGGTGCCGGCGATGTCGTCAAGCTTGATGTGATCCTTGCCGGAAGAGACGGAGTTGCTCTTGATACGGCGGTGTGCAGGATGATACATGTGCCGGCAGCTGATGTTAAGTACTTAGCAAAAGCAGAAGCGCAGGGTCTGGGAACAACCGATCTGGATTCAGTCAGTTTCGCCGGCCGAAGCATTGACAGCATGTCCCGGCCGTTCAAGCGCGCAAATACCTCGCTGACCGCTTTGCCGATCCCCCGCTTTCTGGCCGGATGGCTGGGCGCAGCGCTTTCAAAAGCCGCTATTCGCTTCGACCCTGAAAAATGCACGCTGTGCGGCACCTGCTGGAAAAACTGTCCGGGCTCAGCTATTGAGCCGCCGCAGGACAAGACAAAAGGGGCTGTGCCGGTCTGGAAGCCTGACAAATGTATTGTGTGCTACTGCTGTGCGGAGCTGTGCCCCTATGAGGCCATTGATTTTGAGCTTAGTTTTTTCAGGAATTTATTTCTGTCGCGCGGCGGGGCCCTGCTGGCCGGCGCCGGCATGCTTTTTGCGCTTATCGCAGCATGGCTGATATCGATGCTTTTTTAGACCGTGCGGGAAAACAGCAGGATTTGCCTTGACTTTACAGCCGGTATAGGGTACTTCAAACAGTAGGTCGAAATTTATTGGCACTACATTATTAGATTAGAAACCAAACGCGTTGCCGCGCTTAGCTGAAGCCCTTGGATTTTCTATAGTCTAAGGGCTTTTTATTTTTTTATGCACGACAGGTTTTGCCGGCCTGCAGGGCATGTTAACCCCGGGACAGGAGAGCGCCAATGTCAAAAAAATTGTATGTAGGCAATATTTCTGATGACACCACCGAAGAAGACCTCCTGGACAACTTCGGGGATCTGGGCACGTGTGTCTCAGCGCAGATCATACGTGATAAAGAAACCGGCCGGTCAAAAGGGTTTGCCTTTGTCGAGATGTCTACTGCGGAGGAAGGCCGTGAGGTGATAAAAATATGCAGGGGGGTGGAGCTTGACGGAAAGAAGCTTGTCGTCAGCGCTGCAAAGCCTCCCGCAAAGCAGCCGGGCTCTTCCCGCCGGGGCAGGCGCAGCAAAAAGTGACCGCTACCTTCCCACGCCGAGCCGGTGCGCCAGCATCGGTGACAGCCCCGCCTCGATGATTTTCTGCTGAGCGAACGTAAGGGGATACTGAACCCGTATAAGCTGGTATTGCTTTTGGGTAACGTCGTATATGCCATAGCTTGCCCGGGGATCTCCATCCCGCGGCTGCCCCACGCTTCCGCTGTTAATAATATACCGGTACCCGTGTTTGAGGTCTATAGCGAGCGGGCTCTGTGACTCCACGGAACCGGTTTCCCTCTCCCTGATAAATGCTATCGGATAGTGCGAGTGAGCCACAAAGCACAGCTGCTCGGAAAACTCATTAAAGACCTCATAAGCATCGAATACCGTAAAAATATATTCCCAGAGCTCGGGATACAGCGGAGTCCCGTGCACATACAGCGCATCTGCTATCCGGCCTTTGAGCGGCAGCGATGCAAGGTATTCTTTATGCGGCTGCGTTAGCTGGGAGCGCGTCCACTCTATGGCTGCCCGCGCATTCGGATTGAAGCCTTCGGGGCTGTATACGCCGGCTGCCGCCCGGTCGTGGTTGCCGGCGATCGCATCGTGCGCTATTGACCGTATAAGCTCAATACACTCATTCGGGCTGGCGCCGTACCCGACCATGTCACCCAGAAATATTATTCTGTCAGGATTTTGTGAGCTGAGCGATTTGCGTACGGCGCTCAGCGCTTCGAGATTTCCGTGCACGTCTGCAATAAAAGCGATCCTCATGGCATTGTTATATTGATTTGTACGTAAATATTTATTATAGTATATAGAATTTTATCGGCTGTAAAAAGAAAACTCTTAACATGCGATACAAAAGTTCAGGCGACACGTTATGGAAGACAAAAAAGCACAGCTCGAGGCATTTCGCGTTCAGATCGACGATATTGATGACCGGGTTCTGGAGCTTCTCAATCAGCGGGCGTCACTGGTGCTTGAGGTCGGCAGGGTAAAGGAGCGGGAGCAGGGCCGGTTTCATGTGCTTGAGCGGGAGGAGGCTATTTACAGAAGGCTTGTGTCCCAAAACGAGGGGCCGTTTCCCTCCGCGGCAATACGCCCGATCTTCAGGGAGATCATATCCGCATCGCTTTCTCTGGAGAAAAAGCTGAATATCGCCTATCTTGGTCCTGAAGCAACATTTTCCCATATAGCGGCAATGCAGCAGTTCGGCAGCTCAGTGGATTTTGCCGAAACGAGAAGCGTTCCCGAGATATTTGATGAGGTTGAGCGTGAGCGCGCCGACTATGGTGTGGTTCCCATAGAAAACTCAACTGAGGGCGTGGTCAATCTGACGCTTGATATGTTTATCGAGTCTCCGCTGCAGATCTGCGCAGAGGTTGTGCTGCAGATATCTCAGAGCCTGCTATCCATGGAGCAGGACCTGTCTGCAATAAAAGTCGTCTACTCACACCCTCAGGCTCTGGCACAGTGTTACGGCTGGCTGCGGTCGAATCTGCCTCAGGCGGAATTCAAGGAAACATTCAGTACGGCAATGGCAGCGAAAACCGCCTGCGAAAAGCCGCACTCTGCTGCAATTGCGAGCGAGTTTGCTGGCAGGCGCTATAATCTGCCCGTGTGCCGGCGAAATATCGAAGACAATGCGCATAATTATACGCGGTTCTGGGTCATTGGTCATGTAAGTCCAGGAAAGACCGGCAACGATAAAACATCGCTGATGTTTTCCATAAAAGACGGAGTGGGCGCTCTTCATGACATGCTGCTGCCGTTTGCAAACCATGACATAAACCTTCGAAAAATAGAATCACGCCCCTTCAGAAACAAGCCCTGGGAATATATTTTCTTCCTCGATATCGATGGTCACACAGAAGATAAAAATGTTCAGCAGGCCCTTGAGGTGGTTTCGCAAAGCGCGCAGTTTATCAAAGTCCTCGGGGCCTATCCCGCACGAAGTCACGACGTATAATATGAAACCGCTGGTTCCAGACTATATTGCAAACGCGGCGCTGTATCCTCCCGGCATGCCGCTTGATGAGCTGAAGCGCACATACGGGCTTGAGCGCATAGTGAAGCTCAATGCAAACGAAAACCCGCTCGGGCCGTCGCCGGCAGCAGTCAGGGCGGTCAGGGATGCGGCGGCGGGGGTGCACCGCTATCCGGACAACAGCGCATACCATGTCAGGCAGAAGCTGGCAAATCGCTACGGACTCCCCAACGAGAGCATTATTCTGGGCAACGGCTCAAACGAGCTTGTGCAGTTTATCATCATGACGTTTATGCGTCCGGGCGAATCTGTTGTGACTGCAAAGCCTACCTTTTCTCTATATGCAATAATGTCAGGGGTTTTTGGGGGGCGAGTTATCGAGGCGCCGCTTGCCTCGTGGGCCTATGACCTAGACGCCATGGCAGGGCTTATTGCCGATGATACAAAGGTTGTTTTTATCAGCAACCCAAACAATCCGACGGGAACCATTGTTACCAAAGACAGCTTTAACCGTTTTATGGAGCGCGTTCCACCCGGGGTTGTTGTGGTGGTTGACGAGGCCTACGCGGAATTTGTCACGAGCCCATCATATCCGGATACGCGGGAGTGGATCCGGCGTGACAGAAACATTATTGTGCTGCGCACCTTCTCAAAAGCCTACGGGCTGGCGGGCGTACGCCTTGGCTACGGTCTGGGACCGAAGCGCCTCACCTGCTATCTGGAGCGTCTGAGAGAGCCGTTTAACGCAAACGAGCTTGCACAAAAGGCGGCCTGTGCCGCGCTTGATGATACCGCACACATGAAAGCAGTGCTTGATAACAACCGCGAGGGCAGGCAGTATTTATGCAGGGCATTTGATGAGATGTCCCTTGCTTACATCCCTACAGAAGCTAATTTTGTTTTAGTGCATGTCGGCCCCCATGCTAAAGCCGTGCATGACCGGCTTCTTGCCCGTGGAGTGATGGTGCGATACATGAATGTGGAGGGGCTTACCGGCTATCTTCGCATAACCGTAGGCCTGCCCGAAGAAAACAGGATTTTTGTGAATGAGCTTTGCAGCGCGATGAGTGAAAATACATGAAGCAGCAGTTTGAAAACATAGCGATTGTCGGCGTCGGCCTGATAGGCGGGTGCGTAGCCCGGGATGTGCGCGAGCGGGGTCTTGCCGGACATATTACCGGTTACGGACGAAATGCCGAACGGCTTGCCGGGGCCGCCGAAATGGGAATTATCGACTCCTGGCATGACCGGTTTGACGAAACCCTTACAGGCGCCGATCTGGTTATCATCGGAACACCGGTCCGCGCTATTGTGCCGATCGTCGAAGATCTTATGCCGCACCTTTCAGCAGGTACGCTTGTTACCGATGTCGGAAGCGTTAAGGCATCCATTGTCGACGCAGCTCAATCGTGTGCATCAGAAGGCGTTGTGTTTATCGGGGGGCACCCCATTGCCGGAACAGAGAATTCCGGCTTCGAGTCCTCATGTGCCGGGCTTTTTGAAAACCGCGTCTGCGTTCTCACGCCTGTGGAAAGCAGCAGTGCAGAGAGCGTTGCCCGCCTTGAGCGGTTATGGCAATCCCTGGGTGCGGAAGTAGTCAAAATGTCGCCCTCTGAACACGACCGCATTTTTGCAGCCATAAGTCATTTGCCGCACATGGTTGCTTTTTCGCTGGTAAATGCAATCGTTAATATGAAGGGGTTTGACAGCAGCATACTCCGCTATTCGGCCGGAGGGTTCAGGGACTTTACCCGTATCGCAGCAAGCGACCCGGTAATGTGGCGCGATATTGCCCTGATGAACCGGGGCAACGTTCTTGATGCAATCAGACATGTGCAGGATGCGCTCAGTGAGCTCTCCGAGGCGATTGAAGCAGACGATGAGAGCGCCATCGAACGGCTTTTTCAGAATTCGCGTGATACCAGGCGCTCAATTTAGTTTTTTAAATTTGGCATTATTGTCTCCTTCGGGGTTTAAAACCCTCGCCTTCTCCGCAGAGCGGGATCTTCGATAGGCGAAGAATGATTATTGACTCAGAACGTGCTGTTCGTATAGGGTGCTTACCCTCAGGAGAATTTTTGTAGTTATGTGTTTTTCCTTTAGTCCCGACACGTCGGGGAAACTGAATCCACCGGCTTGTAGCCGGTGGTAGTTCAATTGCGAGCGATCCGGTTGTGAAAATCATTTGATATTCACTGTCTGTACGGTTAGTGCTTTTAGCAGAACTCAGAACTCAGAACTCAGAGCCTCACATGTACACCGCACAAAAAGATATTGTAACCATCGACGGCCCTGTCGGATCCGGCAAAAGCACTGTCGGCAGGCGCGTCGCCGACAGCCTTGGATACGTTTATCTGGACACAGGGGCAATGTACCGGGCGGTGGCGCTTGCGAGTTTCAGGGAGGGGATCGAGCCGCACGATGAGGGGGCGCTGGGAGCATTGTGTGAGCGGATTCATATTTCTTTCAGTAAAGACGGGGACATCCAGCGCGTTTATGTGAACGAGGCGGATGTTACTGAGGAAATTCGCACGCCCGAGAACAGCATGCGGGCTTCTGCTGTTTCCGCCGTGGCGCCGGTCAGGAAAGCGATGGTGCGGCTGCAGCAGGAAATCGGGAACAATGGAGGCATCGTGGCTGATGGCAGAGATGCCGGAACCGTTATTTTCCCGCAGGCGGCGTACAAGTTTTTTCTTGATGCCGGACCCGCAATCAGAGCGCAGCGGCGGTATAAAGAACTTCTTGAAAAAAATATAAAAGTTAGTTATGATGATATATTTAACGATATACAAAATCGTGACAAAAATGACAGCACGCGGGTGCACTCACCGCTTAAGCCTGCTGAGGATGCTGTTATTGTCGATACCAGCGAGATGTCAATTGAAGGCGTTTGCACCTGTATTTTAAAACACATACAGAAAAAGCGCTCTTCATTGTCATAAATCAAAAAGAAAGAGAGGACCGAAACGTAATGGAACACACAGAAATGACACAGCAGGAAATGCAAAACCAGGAGGCCTCAGCTTCCAGCGAAGGCCAGGACATGGAAAGCTTCGAGCAGCTTCTTGAGCAGAACCTCAGCGGCCGCACGATGCAGCTGGATGAGGTGACCCGGGGCACGGTGGTGAAAGTGACTTCCGATCACGTGGTTGTAGATGTGGGGGGCAAATCAGAGGGTGAGATCCCCATTGACGAATTTAAAAATGAAGAAAACGAGGTCACCGTTAAAGAGGGTGATGAAATAGATGTCTTTTTGGAAGGGTGGGAAGACGAAGAAGGGCTCATGGTGCTGTCTAAGGACAAAGCCGACCGGATGAAGGTCTGGGAGGAAGTCAGCAGAGTCTATGAGGAAAACGGTGTTATTGAAGGGAAGATCGTTTCACGTATCAAAGGCGGCCTTGCGGTTGATATCGGCTTGAAAGCGTTTTTGCCGGGATCGCAGATTGATCTCCACCCTGTCAGGGATCTTGACGGGCTGATCGGTAAGACATTTCCGTTCAAAATTCTGAAGCTGAGCAAAAAGCGCGGCAACATTGTACTTTCGCGGCGGGCCATTCTCGAGAAGCAGCGCGAAAAGCTTCGGGAAGAAACGCTCACGAAGCTCGAGGTCGGTGCGGTGCTGCCGGGAATCGTTAAAAATATTACCGATTACGGTGTATTCGTTGATCTGGGCGGCGTTGACGGCCTGCTGCATGTTACCGACATATCCTGGGGCCGCATTACCTCACCATATGATTATTTTTCCATCGGTGATGACATCGAGGTCAAGATTATCAGCTACGATAAGGAAAATCAGCGTGTGGCGCTTGGCTACAAGCAGCTCAAGCCGAATCCCTGGGAGCACGTTGCCGAGAAATATCCTATCGAAAGCCGCGTTACCGGCAAGGTGGTTAATATTACCAACTACGGTGCATTTGTTGAGCTGGAAGAAGGGGTCGAGGGGCTTATTCATGTTTCGGAAATGTCATGGACAAAAAAAATCAAACATCCCTCGCAGCTGCTGGCTATGGGGGATATGGTTGAAGTTGTGGTCCTTGATATGGACGTTCCGAAGAAACGTATTTCTCTGGGCATTAAACAGCTTGAGCCGAATCCGTGGACGGTTATCGAAGAAAAATACCCCGTGGGAACGGTTGTGGAAGGAAAAATTAAAAACATCACCGACTTTGGGATTTTTATCGGTCTTGATGAAGGAATCGACGGGCTGGTACACATATCCGATATATCGTGGAGCCAGAAGATAAAGCACCCCGCAGAAATATATAAAAAAGGCGATATGGTAAAGGCGGTAGTGCTCAGCATCGATAAAGACAACGAGCGCTTCTCCCTCGGTATAAAGCATCTTGAACCCGACCCGTGGGAGCATGTTCCGGACAATTACCGACGGGGCCAGGTCGTTACGGGCGTTGTGACAAACGTAACGGATTTCGGCATTTTCCTTGAAATAGAGCAGGGCATCGAAGGGCTGGTGCACGTGTCCGAAATAAGCGAGGATAAGCGCAAAAACATAAAGGAATCGGTGCAGTCGGGCGAGGAGCTTCAGGTTCTTATTATAAGCATTGATAAGCGAAATCGCAAAATCGGACTCAGCATGAAAGAGCTGGCTCAGGCTCAGGAAGAGCAGGAGCTTAAAGACTATATGGATCAGCAGGAATGCGAGAGCCAGTCCTCTGCCCGGATCGGTGATGTGCTGGAGCAGGGGGATCGCGAACAGCAGCCGGAAGAACAGGCCGCTGAAGCCGAGGCAGCAGCTTCCGCGTCTGAAGCTGAGGATGTACCGGCTCAAACACCGGCAGAGCAGGAACAGTCATTAGACGAACCTCCTGAAGCCGACGAGGAAGAGAAGGAAGAAGATACCCCACCTGATACCACTCCGAAAAGCGAAACGTAAAACAGCGACGTCCGCTGACATCAGCCGGGAAGGCGAGCACAGTATACTCGCCTTCCTTTTTTGTTTCACCGTATACTCACCCAACGCAGAAAGGGCTCAGCCATGTCCAAACGCCCCTTTTTAAAAGGATTTCTTTATATTTTTGTTATTGGGTTTATCTGCCTGTCGATGGTGTGGATGCTGGCGAATTTCGGGGTTATGAAAACAGTTGTCGGGGGTGCGGGTGAAAAGGTTGCCGTCGTTGTCATTGACGGTGTTATCACAAAATCGCGGCCGGCAATTAAACAAATCCATAAATACCGGGACGCTGATTCGGTAAAAGCTATTATTGTCCGAATAGATTCTCCCGGTGGCAGCGTAAGCCCTTCCCAGGAGATATACGAAGAGCTTACCAAGCTTCGCGAAGATAAAAAGATTGTTGTTTCGATGGGATCTGTTGCTGCTTCCGGCGGCTATTATATCGCCAGCGCTGCACACAAAATATATGCAAATCCCGGCACCATTACCGGTAGTATCGGTGTAATTGTCGAATCGGCAAATATGGAGGAGCTGCTTGATAAAATCGGACTCAAAAGTGTTGTTATCAAAAGTGGTAAATATAAAGATATCCTTTCTCCGACCAGGAAGATCAAAGAGGAAGAAAGGAAGCTGATTCAGGAAGTGATAGACAACATTCACAGCCAGTTTATAACCGCCGTGGCAGAGGGGCGCAATTTGGACTACAATGCGGTGAGAGAAATCGCTGACGGGCGAATAATGACCGGAGAGCAGGCCCGAGAGCTGGGCCTTGTGGATGAGCTTGGGAACCTTCACGATGCTGTGGACGCTGCAGCAGATCTGGCAGGTATTGAAGGAACTCCTGATGTCATTTATCCTGAAAAGAAGCGCCCCTCGATATGGGATTTTCTCCTGCAGGAGGCAACGTCAGCGCTTAAGGATATAGCAGCAAAAGAGCAATTTTCCATCAGCTATCTCAGCGAACCGCTTAAAGGGTCTTAAAAAATGGCAAATGATCTGGATATATAATAATGTTTGTACAGGATCTGCCTTTTGCAGTGGTTAAAGGTATGTATTTTTGTTTACATAATACGGATTGATCATAGCTGCAGCAGATCCTGCAACACACGAACGTACAGTATAAACAGACATGGAGATAAACAATGGCCATAGCAGAAATAAGCCTTGTGCCGATAGGCACACACGATACGACGCTGAGCGGATATGTGGCAGGTGTGGTCGATGTTCTTGGCAAAACCGGCCTTTCTTATCAGCTTACCCCCATGGGAACCATCATCGAGGGGTCTTTGGATGATATTTTCTCGGCAGTGAAGCAGATGCACGAGCACGTTTTCGAAACCGGGGTTAAGCGGGTGTATGCCACGGTGAAAATAGATGACCGGCGTGACCGTTCCGTGCACATGGGTGATAAGGTGGATTCGGTTCAGCAGAAGTTGCAATCGTGAGGTTTTTTCAGGGATGATCTGGTATCCTGTATTTATCTAATACGCAATCCATTGAATGCATAATACGTGCACAATTGACAGATCAAAATATAAAAATGCCCGTATTCCTTAACGGAATACGGGCATTTTTAGTTGTCCGGATCGCGGATTGCCTAGTAAGTTTTCCGCAGATAGGAAATCGTGAACATGTTCGGGCTGACCTCAAGGCTCACCTTCGGCTGATTAATGCGCTGGCTGTCTGCAATTCCGCCATGCACCCGCTGTGCGTCTACGTATTGCGTGCCAACGATCACCGCTTTTTCATCTCCAAGCTCTGTTTTCAGCGGACAGGTGTTGTTCATAAAGCACTTCCAGTACCGGCCGTTCTGATCATAAATGTCGGTCCACAGGATGTAATATGTTTCCGGGTCGAGATACCACACCCGCTTGCTGTACAGGTAGTTGGGGTCCTTGTTGATTGCGTCAACCACCAGTGTCTGGCACCGCTCAAGTGCTACCCCGTTCAGGCACACCTGGCCGTCATTGTAGCTGGTCTTTTCTTTGCCCAGCCCCTCATGGCGCGAGCACAGCAGATCCTTTTTCCCCTTGAACGTATAGGTGTTCCTGGTCATCTGGCCGTCCCACAGGTACTCATCATCATAGATCAGGTCGCTGCCGTCGATCGAGTCGGTCCGCTGGGCGGTTGACACCTTGCGAATCCGGCGGAACTGGTTGTACCACATGTAGGAATCGTCTGCCTTGTCCTGATCAATGTAGCGCAACGTGTACATGCGGGTATTGAGAAACTCATTGGGCTTGTACATGTGCAGAAACATGCCCCGGCGGTACCCCTTGGGGTTGTCGGGAATGACCGGCTTGGGATCGAGCTCGGTTCGATTTATGAAAAACAGCTCCCAGTTTTCCTGGTCAGCCATGCGCAGCGTACGGCTTTTCGGGTTGATGTTCGGCGACCATTTCCGGTAGTTGTATGTGTCGCCCTTGGTCTGAAGCTCGAAATTCCATGCCATTTCAAAGCCGGTCTTGGGATCGGGGAACGGGCGGCCGGCGATGTCCCGTATATTGGTGATGACGCCGTCGGCGTCGGTTTTGACAGTGGGGGAGTATTTTTTTGTTGCCGCTATGTAGTTGTCGGTTTCCTGCACAAACTCATAGGGGCGGATCGTAAAATACAGGGTTTTTCCTTCCGGGGCTCCCCACTTCTGCGGGTTTTTATATACATCATAGAACCCCTCGGGCAGATACTGCTTTACCTGGTCGACATTTGACGTGTCTATTTTTTTTCCGGCCCAGGTTTTTTCCCAGGCCCGAACCTTTGCAAGCTCGTCTTTTGAGTACGCGTGCTGCATGATGCCCTCTGCAGCGGCAGCCGCAGGCACCATGCACAGTGCGGCAAATAGTATCAGTACGGTCAATGTGCGTGTTAGCCCTTTTCCCATCATGCGGTTAACCTCCTTTGAATTAAAATAGTTAATTATGTAAAAAAAATTTCAAATGTATACAAATAAATTAGAATTCCCACCGCAGTCTGAAGATTATGCTGTCCTTGTGATCCATGAGATGCGAGAGCGTGTCATAGTGATGACGCGCGCCGCCGTACAGCTTGAGGCCCAGATCGAGCCGGAGCCCGCCGTCCATAATATATTCCGGAAACATATAGGTAAAGCTGGGTACCGCCATCCATTTGCCGCACCGCATATAATAATTGCCGATGAATATAAACACCCAGGATGTGTTGAACATCTCCTGTTTCATAAACAATGTGAACGAGTCGGTAACCGAGTCCCCCAGCGGGTGATAGCGGTCATTAACGACCAGATCATGGTCATGGTTGAAAATCTGCTCACGGAAGTAGGTGATGGACAGATCAAGCATTTTACCGGTGGCTATTTTTTCGGTAAACCAGGGTAAGCGGATCTTCCAGTTTCCCTGCAGCGCGAAGCCGAAAATATCGCGGCGCACCTCATCATATATTGCGGTGCCGTCGCCGACCTCGCCTTTATTCATCGGGCTGCCGATTTCATAAAACCACTCAAGGCGCCACACAGAGTTGTACAGCCAGGAAATAAAGGTCTGTGCCGTACCGCCGATCGTGTGAAAGCGCTTGTACTCAAAAACCTCATAGCGTGGCACCGGGCCCGGGTCAAGGTAACCGCCGGTCATGGCCGCCCGTATGCCTGCTTTTACGTATTGAAGGGCAAGGTCATTGGCACGGCTGGGGTGAGCGCAGACCGGACCGTCGGTGAGGCCGTTCCAGTACAGAAGCGTCCAGTCGATGTTCCAGGTGAATCCTCTGACTCTCATGCCGAATTCATAATTCTCGCTCAGATTCCATCCGGGCTGGTCCTGAATCATTTTTTCGTGGAGCCAGGCAAACATGCCGCGCTCTTTCATGCCGTCGGTAAATCCGGCGTCTTTAAAGTACTCCTGACCCCAGTGCGTTCCCGTGTAGGGGAGCATCATCCCCTTGTAGTCACCGGGGTTGAAAATGAACTCAAATGACAGGCTGCCGGGCAGCTGAGACTGATAAAACGCCCTGATCATCCAGATCCCTCGCTTGATCTCCTCCCAATTGTCGACACCGGGTACGCCCCACCGAAGGTCAAGCGGGTTAACCACGTCGGCGACGCGGTTCACGTCGAGCTGCCCCCAGATGGCGATCTGCTTACCGATTCTGACCTGCCAGGGGCCTCTGATTATGTCGACGTAGGCTTCGGTTATAACATCCTCAAGCTGACGGGGGCTGATGTA
This sequence comes from uncultured Thermodesulfobacteriota bacterium, assembly GCA_964621615.1. GTDB lineage: Bacteria > Desulfobacterota > WTBG01 > CAIYCZ01 > CAIRTM01 > CAZUMW01. The sequence goes on along the minus strand of CAZUMW010000010.1, from coordinate 62,228 downwards.
TTCCTTGCGGTGCTCGTGATAGACGCTTCTTCTGAGCTCGTCATCCAGGCGCATGGACATTTCATACCAGTACCTGAGGCCGCCGAACAGCCGCACGGTCAGATCGGAGCTTTCCTTTACCGAATAAAGCGCCTCCAGATAGCCTGACCAGTTTGAGAAATCAACGCGTGAGTCGTGATTGGAGTCCGGATATTTTGTTTCGAATTCACGGTCATAGACCGAGGTGCGGATGTAGGTGGTGTTTTTGATAAACCCGCTGATAATAAGCTTTCCGTCCATGAGCTCATACGCGGCCTGAGCGCGGGTAGCGGAAAAGAACACAAGAAAAGCCGCAGATACAGTTATGAACCCCAGCACCGCTCCTGGTTTTACTTTCATGCCCCCTCCTTTTTTATTAATGAATAAACGGTTAAATAGGTAGGTTCCAAATTAGAAAAAAGTTAACACAGTGAAATATTAAAAACAAGCAAAAAAATAATCTTTGCTTTGTAGTAGTAATTGTACCATTGAGTTGGCGCCCTGTAAAGAAGGGGCGGGGTTATACTGTAACCTTGCAGCAGCACCAAAAAACATAACCATAACCTTTTTGACGGGGAATCTGCGATGCTGTGGAAGCGCCTGTCTTTAAACGATTTCCGCTTGACGGACAGACGCGGGAAGCGGGGAGCCTGATGCTGCATGGGAACAGGTTGTGTCTTGGGTTTAGGACAATAAAAAAGCCCCTCATTCATTTGAGGGGCTTTTTAAGACAGGAGCACCTGCGTGGCAGGTGTGTATTATTTTTTGATGACAAATTTCGGCTTGAACAGCATGATAAAACTGGGGATTATGAGCAGCGCGCCAAGCATATTGAACAGAAGAATGATGGCCAGCAGGAATCCCATCAGCGCCTGGAACATCATCTTCGACCAGAACCAGAAAATAATGCCGCACACCAGTGTGGTGGCTATAAAAACGATTGCTTTGCCGGTCGTGCCAAGCGCAATGACGACCGCCTCATCCAGGCTGCCGGTGTTTTTGTACTCCTCTATGATGCGGCTGACAAGATAAATGCCGTAATCGACGCCGAGCCCGATGCCCACGGATGAAACCGGCAGGGTTGCCGTGGACAGGCACATGAGCGGCTTTGCGAACGCAAGCAGCGTAAAGGCCAGCACATTTGACAATATCAGCGGTACGGTGATAATGATGCCGGCAAAGAGCGATTTGAAGATAATCGTACACAAAAGGATGACCGTTGCAAGCGCCAGAATGAATGTCCATATCTGATAGAGGGTAAGCGCTTCGTTGATGCCGGCCTGCACGCCGACCGTGCCGGCTGCCAGCCGGTAATATACTTTCGGCACGCCCTCGATCTCAGGCTTTTCCGGTATGGGAGGCTCTTTTTCGCGGAAAAAGCTGTCCAGCCAGTATACGAATTTGTCAAAGCCGTGGCGCTGCACGTCCTCTTTTCGTTTGCCGAACAGTGATTCCTCCCTGATGTACCTGTTGACGCGGTCAAGAACGATCCGTATGGTCGGCACTGTTTTGTCGCGGCAGTACAAAATAACATTCATCATACGCTCGTCGGTATCGATAAACTGGTCATACTGCCCTGGAGCAGATCCGTAAATGACTGACCGGAACAGCTGCTTGAGCTGTGCATCAACTGTCGGCATAAAGTACCAGTTCGGATCGGTATCGCGCATGCCGCGGTTTCTTCCGGGTACCTGGTCTATAACGCTGCGCACCGTAATAACACGCGCGTCAGGGGTTTTTTTCATATAATGGCAGAAGCGCCGTATATCGCGCAGCACGGTGGGATTGTCGACAGCGTGGGGCTTGTCGCCTTCGATGATGATATACATCGGGCTCAGCAGCGGCATTGAAAATCCGATTCTGAATGCATCTGTGTTGTACCGGTGCCAGGGCCACAAAATTTCCGATCCGGGGAGGGCGCTTCCGATTTGAATGTCATTGACATAAAAGCTGCCGATGATGAGCAGCACAAGGCTTACGGCGAGCACAACGTATTTGCCGCTTTTGACAACCCATCTGCCGGTCCGGGCCAGTATGCGGTCAAGAAACCCCTCGCCCTCTTTTGCGGTTTTGAGGGGCATATAGGACAGCAGAATCGGGGTCAGGATCATGGCGATGACCACGGTGGCAAATGCCCAGTAGGCACAGGAAAGGGTGATTTTCTGTAGAATGGGTATCGGGGTGAGCGCAATAACAATGATTCCCGACGCATCGGTGATGATGCCGGCAAAACCGGGAACGAACAGGTGCTCGATAACGCTTTTGCAGGCCGGTTTCACATCCTGGAGGCGATAGGCTTCCTCCTTGTAGCGCTTGATTACCTGTACCGAATGAGATGCAGCCATCGCAGCGATCAGAAACGGAAACACCAGCACGAGCGGGTCAAGGTTGTATCCGAGCATGCTGAGGAACCCGAGCCCCCAGACGGCGCTGATGGCAGCGGCAAAAATCGGCAGCAGCATGCCGCGCTTTGAGCGAAAGTAAATAAAAAACACGACCATCATTGCAATAACGGTCATAAACAGTATCTTCAGCACATCGCCCACGTAGCTCTGAACATAGCCCAGATGCATCGGCTCGCCGGCGATCGCAATGATGTTGTTCTCGTTTTCATATTTCTTCCGCAGCTCCTTCATCTGTCTGAAGCAGGTGGCGTAACCGATCCTGTCTTCGAAAAAATCGACAATGACCAATGTCTTTTTGCTGTCAAGCGAGACCAGTCCCGGATAGCACATCGGGCTTCCATAGATTGTCCGGCGCAGGTCCTCGAGCCCTTGGGGAGTGGTGGGCACATCCGGAAACATGATGGGCACAATCTGCATGCCCTGGGTGGTGATTTTTACATCGCGTGCTTTACGGCTTGCGATGGAAAATATTTTATTGCGGTCAACAGCATCGACGAGCAGCAGATCCTCGGTGATTTTTTTTACGATCGTCAGGGTCTCGACGTTGAAAATATCTTCATATGCGCCCCCGTCCTCCCTGTCGCGCACCTGAACCATGATGAGCACCTGGTTCGCGCCGCCGAACTTGTTTCGAATCTCGTTGTGCAGGTTTATATAGGAGTGATTTTTGGGAAGAAGATCCGAAAAAATGGTTTTAACTTCGAGCTTTGCTACCGCCTGATAGAGAAAAAATGCGGTCAGGAGTAATATAACGACAAGAATGGGCAATCTTTTTTCGATAATAAAATCCGCAAAACGTTTCATGATGCTGTTATGACCCCCGTCTGTTCGGTTGATTATTCTCGCTCAAATGGTCCGAAGTGAGGCAGCCCCCTGAACTCAAGGACCTTCGGCATTTCGAAAAATTCCATGGTGTATGACATTCCCGATTCAAATGTCCACGAGTCGCCTGCATCGGTAGTGTGTACCACTATGCCGGTTTGCCCGACGACCCAGCCGTTCTGGCCGTCTGAGAAACACACATCAGCAAACCACTGCTTTGACTTGATGACATCATGCTGAATTTTCCATGTGTTCCCGCCGTCCGTTGACAGCAGGTAGGCGCCTTTGTCGCCGACGGCCCAGCCGCGGTCTCCCTTAACGCTGATTGAATAGATCGCGTATTCCGATTCGGATGGGAGATCTTTCCACGTTTTGCCGCCGTCGGTGGTTTTTAATATGGTTGCTTCAAGGCCGCATATCCATCCGGTGCTGTTGTCGGCAAAATAAAGGCCGAACAGGTACGGGCGCGGATGTTCAAACTGCTCTTCAATGGTTGCGCGCTCGAACGATTCGGGCATCTGTCGCTGCCATGTTTGGCCGGCGTCGCTTGTGTGCATGATAAACCCGCGCTCTCCGATAACCCACCCTTCTCTCGGGTTGACAAAGTGCACATCGCTGTAGATTCTGTCCTGCTCCTCAACCTGCTGCTGCCAGGTCCTGCCGCCGTCTGCTGTATGCAGGATCGTGTTCCACTCGCCGATTGCCCAGCCGTTTTCCTTATCGACAAAGGAAATGCCGAACAGGTGCCGCTTTGTGCCGCTGTTTTGTGCATCCCAGTTTTTACCCCCGTCGGCAGTGTGCAGAATGGTGCCGTAAATCCCGGTTGCCCAGCCGGTTCGACTATCGATAAACTGCACATCCGACAGAAGGTGTTCGATTTTTGAATCCTGTTCCATCCAGCTGCTGCCGCCGTCCGGTGAATGATAAATGCACCCGTGAGCGCCGACGAACCAGATATGCTGCCTGTCCGGCATGGAAAGGGCATTGATGTTTTCCCTGGTAATCATCTTGATTGTGGGTACGTCCATTTTTTTTGATTTTTTACAGCCCGGGGTAATGCAGGCAAGGCATATCATGCACACGAAGACAGCTGTTGTGCGAAGTGCGGCTTTCATCGGGTAATACTCCTTTTTTGTGGCAACAAAATTATGCTGTTTATGGGTTAGCTACCATTCGGGGGTGACTGGCTGCTGCCTGTCAGTCGGCGCGGCCCGGCCCTTACGTTTTCAGGGCACGTTCCGAGCTTCCGGGATTATAGCCAGAAACAAAAAACGGGCTTGAGGCCCTTATTTTGTACGCAAAATTTCCTTGACAAATTTCAATCATAGGATTATCACTTAAGAGTCTTGGCGAAGTCAAGAAAAATTTTGAAATTGCGTCTGGAAGACCTAAAGCTGATCATTCTATTACTATTCAGGAGGTTAATGTGAACACGTTATATGATGTGGTTATTGTCGGTGCAGGGCCTGCAGGCTTGACCGCTGCGAAAGCCGCTGCCGAGAGCGGCCTTTCGGTTGCGCTGCTTGAGCGGAAGGAATCCATAAGCGAGATCCTGAGAATGTGCGGCCAGATGATTGTCTCGCTTTCCGGGAAGTATATGGGCGAGCGGGTGGTGCACAACGAAAAGGCCGGCCTGCTGTGCTTCCCCCATAACGGCTTCAGCCTGAAATACGACGGCCCCACAAAGGATTTTTATTCCTGGCATATTTATTCCCCGCACGAAGAGACAATCGTGTTCGGCGACTATGAAACAAACAAGGCCAAGGGCAAAGAGGGGCGCGCCAGCGCGGTTTATGACAAGAGCTGCCTTCTGCAGGGGCTCGTCGACGAGTGCACCTCGCTCGGCGTCCATATCTTTGAGGGCGTGAACGTTATCGATATTCGCAAGGATGATGATGCCGTCGATGTGCTTACGTCATGCGGGCGGCATTTCAAGGGAGTTTTTGTTGTCGCCGCAGACGGCCGCCAGTCACGCATAGCCCGGGCCATGGGCATGAACCGCGACCGGGACTTTTTCGGTTCGGTTACCTCGGTGGGATATGAAATGACCAACCTTAACCTGCCGCAGCCATACGCCCTTCACCAGCCGCTGGTGCAAAGCGGTGACCCTCCCATGCTCGGGTTTGTTATCCCGCGGGCGTGGGATCATGAGGGTGAGAATGTCTGGCTTGTCATGATTACGAATGTTGACCCTGATGCCGACCATGAGGAGCTGTTTGACAATTTCATCAGCAAAAGCAGATACGCCCGATGGTTTAAGGGCGGGACCAAAGTGCGCAGGTGCGGCTGCGCCGGCAACATGTATTCGCCGATAGTGCATCCGTTCAAGGATAATGTTCTCTTCGCGGGCGATGCCGGCTGGTGCCAGGAAGCCGAAATGACCGGTGCGGCCATGAGCGGCTGGAAAGCGGGTACCGCTGTGGTTGAGGCGATGCTGGAAAACCAGCACTCCGAAGACGGGGTGCGCTCCTATCTTGACTGGTGGCAGCGCTATCATATCTCAAGCCTCGACCATAATGTTTTCCTGAAGAATCTGTATATGCCCATTCTGTGTGACGATAAAGAAATAGACTATATTTTCAGCAAAATCACCGATACGCTTCCAACGGTTCTGGACCCGTATGAGGTGCCCGACAACATGGGCAAAGCAATGACCAAGGTGGTTCCTGCAATCCAGATGGAAAAGCCGGAGCTGCTTAAGAAGCTTTCCGGATTCAATGATCTGCCTCCGGAAGTGGTGCTGAAAAACACCATTCGCTCAGGTTTTAACTGCCGGTTTACGACATAGCTGTGCCCGGCCGGTGATGATTTCGTCCTGACGCTCAAAAACGAATTGATTCAAAAAGCGCTTTCCCATTTATTTGGGAAAGCGCTTTTTTATATGCGGCGGAATTGTTCCCGCAGCATTTTTTCTGCATCATGCATTTTGTTTTTATACAGGGAAAGCTGCCGGTCGAAGCGGGAAAGCGGATGGGTTATTTTGTACCCGATGTGCATCTGGGCAAGCCAGTCCCGGAGTGCCTGTTCGTCTGCAGACATATATGCACCGTTCATGACGACCGCATTCCATGGCTGGCGCGGGGGCACGCCGGCGCTTTTTTGTGCCGATCTGCCAAGCACAAGGGTTGTTATCGGCAGAACGCCTTCGGGAAGCCTCAGCTTTTCTTTGAGGTACGCATAATCAAGCAGTCCGGTTCGTCCGGTTTCCGACAGCATGATGCTGCATATTCCAAGAGACTCCGCGGCGATGGTCATGTTCATTGCCGCAAGCCCGGCGTTGAACGCGGCGAAGGTCAGCGACAGGTGGGGGCTGTCCTGAAAGTCGGCAAACAGCGCTTGCAGGCGATGCGTGTCTGCACACACAAACACCGCCCGGTCGCCGTTAAACGGGATGCTTCGCTCAAACAGCCCGCGCCAGCGGCTTTTGGAAAAGGAGATAAAGCTCCACGTCTGCAGATTGACGGTGCTCGGCGCAAAGCGCCCGGCCTCAAGAATAATGTCCATGTCTGCATCAGTAACAGGCTCGTCTGCAAAGCTGCGGCAGCTTCGCCGCTCAAGTATTATTTTCACCGTCTCCGGCAGGCCCTTGAGGGCGGTGATCCGGCGCGATTTTCCCCGGGCAAGCGATGTCAGGTTGCGAAAGAAATGTGCTATGTGCTTCATCGGTACCGTTTTATTGATTTCTGATCATGACTCTTTCTTCTTCGCTGAGCGCATAGACGCCGGGAAGGCAGCGGTACAGACCGTTATAATCAAGCCCGAACCCCACCAGAAACACGTTTTCATTTATGTGAAAAAGCGGGTAGTCGATCGTCACCTGCTGTGTGCGCCGCGATGGTTTGTCAATCAGTGAGCAGATCTTTATTGACGCTGCTTTTTTGTGTGCGAAGTGTTCCTGCAGAAAGCGCGCGGTATGCCCTGTGTCGATAATGTCCTCAACAATAAGAACATCTTTCCCGGCGACCGGGCGATCGGTGTCTTTAATCAGCGTGCAGCGTCCTGAGCTGGAGTCTCCGCTGCCGTATGATGATACTTGAACAAAGTCTATGACCGGGTCTGCATCAAGCAGGCGAAAAAGATCTGCACACAGAACAAAGCCGCCGGTTAGGACCCCGATTACCAGTGGTGGCGTTTGCCGGTAATCATCGGAAATACGCCGTGCGGTTTTCCGGATATGGGACTGTATTGTTTCAGGGGAAAGCAGAAGGTGCATCGCCGGTATAGTGAAAACGATAAATGTGCTGTTATGGGTTTAAAAATGCTGACACAGCCTGCCGTATATGTCAATAAGGAATTGATTTTATAGCGGTTTTCTTATATGATTATCAAATTAATAAATTGTAACAGCAGAAGGTTTTCATTTATGAGCGGCGATATACTGGAAAAAGCATATGATCCGAAAGCAGTCGAGCGGACCTGGTACGATGTGTGGCAGAAGCGCGGATATTTCAGCCCGGATGTCAGCGCGGAGGCGGGGTCATACTGTATCGTGATTCCTCCCCCGAACGTAACCGGCTCTCTTCATATGGGGCATGCGCTCAACAATACCCTGCAGGATATTCTGGTCCGCTTTAAGCGGATGCAGGGGTACCGAACCCTGTGGCAGTTCGGCATGGATCATGCGGGCATAGCAACGCAGAATGTTGTGGAGCGCCAGCTTGCCTCCGAGGGGCTCAGCCGGTTTGATATAGGCCGGGAGCGCTTTGTCGAGCGGGTCTGGGAGTGGAAGGAGCAGTACGGGGGCATTATTATCAATCAGCTTAAAAAGCTCGGCGCGTCCTGCGACTGGACACGCGAGCGGTTCACCATGGATGAGGGCTGCAGCAGGGCGGTGCGCGAGGTTTTCGTGACCCTGTATGAGCAGGGGCTCATTTACCGCGGCAATCGCCTGATTAACTGGTGTCCGCGCTGCCATACGGCCCTGTCCGACCTGGAGGCAGAGCACGAAGAGATACAGGGCAATCTCTATTACATAAAATATCCGAACGCTTCGGGGGATGCTTTTCTGACCGTCGCGACAACACGCCCCGAAACCATGCTCGGCGATACGGCAGTAGCGGTGAACCCCTCGGACGGACGGCATCGCGCCTGGCAGGGAGGGCATGTAATCCTGCCGCTTATGAACCGGCAGATACCCGTTATCGCTGATGAGTATGTGGACGTCGAGTTCGGTACCGGCGCGCTTAAGATAACCCCTGCCCACGATCCCAATGACTTTGAGATAGGCCGTACATACGGCCTTGAGCTGGTGACGGTCATCGGTCAGGACGGCACCATGACGGAGCAGGCCGGGCAGTATAAGGGGATGGATCGCTTTGAGGCACGAAAGCGTATCGTGGAGGATCTCAAAGCGCAGGATCTGCTCGTGAAAATTGAGCCGCACCGCCATGCGGTGGGGCACTGCTATAGGTGCAAAACAGTTGTTGAGCCGGCGCAGTCGATGCAATGGTTTGTTAATGTAAAGCCGCTTGCCGAGGAGGCAGTCAAGGCGGTCCGGGATGGAAGAACCCGGATTATTCCCGGCGGCTGGGAAAAAACCTATTTTGAATGGATGGACAACATTCGCGACTGGTGCATTTCCAGGCAGATCTGGTGGGGGCACCGCATACCTGCCTGGTACTGCACACAGTGCGGAGAGATAACCGTTCTGCGTGATGATCCCGAAGCCTGCGCAGCCTGCGGCTCGCCGGAAATCGAGCGGGACAGCGATGTGCTGGACACATGGTTCAGCTCCGCCCTGTGGCCGTTTTCAACCATGGGCTGGCCTGAACATACGCCTGAGCTTGATACATACTATCCGACCTCGTGCCTGGTAACCGGATTTGATATCCTGTTTTTCTGGGTGGCCCGCATGATGATGATGGGATTGAAATTTATGGATGACGTCCCGTTCATGGATGTCTATATCCATGCGCTGGTGCGCGATGCCCACGGTCAGAAAATGAGCAAGTCCAAGGGCAATGTGATGGATCCACTTGAAATAATCGATAAATACGGCACTGACAGCTTCCGGTTTACGCTTGCCGCAATGGCGGCGCAGGGACGGGATATCAGCCTTGCCGAGGAGCGCATCGAGGGCTACCGGCATTTCGTGAACAAGATCTGGAACGCCTCGCGCCTCGCCATGATGAATTGCGATGATTATGCCCCGGGATTTCCCCCGGCCGAAGAGCGGGACTTAAAGGATCGCTGGATACTGAGCCGCCTTAACCGTATAATCGGTGAGGTGACCGCAGCGCTTGACGAGTACCGGTTTAATGACGCGGCACATCATTTGTATCAGTTTTTCTGGCACGAGTTCTGCGACTGGTATGTTGAAATGGCCAAGCTTCAGCTGTACCGAAAGGGCACAGCCGAACGCCTGTCAACCCAGCAGGTTATGCTCGGCGTGCTGAAAGCGGTGCTTGAAATGCTTCACCCGGTAATGCCGTTCGTCACTGAGGAGATCTGGCAGCTTCTGCCGAACAAAACAGGCGAAAGCATTGTTGTTGCGCCGTTCCCCTCTGCCGATTCTGCGTGCATTGACGAAACGGCAGAGCAGGACATGGCTGTCATTACCGATGCGGTCACCGCCTTGAGAAATATCCGCAGCGAAATGAACGTTCCGCCCTCAAGCCGGCCGCACGCCGACATCCTGTGCCGTGACAGCTGTGCAGCTGCAGTGCTGCAGGAGCACACGGAAACGGTTGTCAGCCTTGCCGGGCTGTCATCATGCGACGTTCACCGCGAATTTGAGCGGCCCCGGTCTGCTGCAACTGCAGTGGTTCGCTCCATGGAGCTGTTTATGGCTCTGGAAGGCCTTATCGATTTCGAAGCCGAGCGAAGCAGGCTGCAAAAGGAGATGAAGAAGCTGCAGAAGGATATAGAATTTGTGACTAAAAAGCTGGCCAATGAGAAATTTCTCGACCGCGCGCCGGCTGAGATTGTCGATAAAGAAAAGCAGAAAGCCCGCGAGCTTGAAGAGAAAGCCGCAAAGCTTCAGGATAACATCGAGAGGATAAGCCGCCTGTGTGCCTGAACAAAGCGACTGCAGCGCAGCTGTTTCTTGCCCGCGATATTGTGAAAGCGGCACTTGCAGAGGATATCGGCTGCGGAGACCGGACAACCGCTTTTCTGGTTGATCCCGCAGCGCGCGGAACCGCTGCAGTTACCGCGAAACAGCAGCTGGTTGTCGCCGGCATGACGCCGTTTCTGTGCGCGTTTTCTCTCCTTGATGAATCTGTAGAGTGCACAGCTCATGCCGATGACGGGACCGTGATGCAGGAGGGTGATATAATTGTCGAGCTGCGCGGCCCCCTGTGCAGCCTGCTTACCGCAGAGCGGACCGCTCTTAATTTTCTGCAGCACCTTTCAGGCATTGCCACGCTCACCGCTCAATTTGTTGCAAAAGCCGAGCGCTTTGGCGCAGCCATACTTGATACCCGCAAAACCACCGCGGGCTTGCGCTTTCTGGAGAAGGAAGCCGTCCGCGCGGGCGGTGGAAAGAATCACCGCATGGGCCTGTATGATGCCGTGCTGATTAAGGAGAATCATCTCGCGGCATACGGTGCAGGCATTGCCGGTGCCCTGGAGCGCATCAGGCAGCACAGCGGACCGCATATGTGCGTTGAGATAGAAGTTGCCTCGCTGGATGAGTTCCGGGAGGCGCTTGCAGCACAGCCTGACATGATACTGCTTGATAATATGCCCTGTCAGGAGGTGAAGCAGGCGGTTTTGGAGGCGGCAGGCCGTGTTCCGCTTGAGGTTTCCGGCAATGTGACGATGGAAACAGTGGAAATGGTCGCGGCTACCGGCGTTCAGTACATTTCAGTGGGTGCCCTGACGCATTCGGCGCCGGCTGCTGATGTGAGCATGCTCATCGAGCCGGCGAAGTGAGCTGCGGCAGAAGGGGATCTATGAATGATATGGAATTTCGGGCGTGCAGCCGGAAACCAGGATCGCAAGAAAGCAGGCAGAGCACAGTCTTTACGAAAAAAGTTTGATCGGTAGAAATGAGCGGAAATTGTAGAGCTCCCGCGCATCGGGTAAATTGTGTCTGAGCGTGCATCATGATGTGTGTATAGCAGCTAAAGAGAATTCTCCTTACAGGAAAGCATATGTTACTGGCAATAGACATCGGCAATACTCAAATTGTTATCGGCGTGTACCGCGGCGAGCGGCTGGTGGTTGACTGGCGCCTTATGACCGATCAGCGGCGCACCGGTGATGAATACGGCATTTTGCTGCAGAATCTGTTCGCCGGCTCCGGCCTGTCATGCAAGGACATAAACGGTGTGATCATGTCCTGTGTGGTGCCCCCCATGCTTTCGATGATGCTGGAGCTGTGCAGGCGCTACTTTAATGCGGAGCCGGTCTGCATCGGTCCGCACATGGACATGGGTATCAAAATATGCTATGAAAACCCCCAGGAGGTCGGTGCTGACCGGATTGTCAACGCTGTGGCTGCGTATGAAAAATACAAGCGCAGCATTATTGTAATCGATTTTGGAACCGCGACCACGTTTGACTACATCGCGGAAAAGGGTGAATATATCGGCGGCGCTATAGCGCCGGGCATTGTCATCTCCAGCGAGGCGCTGTTTCAGCGGGCATCAAAGCTGCCGCGCGTTGACTTTGCCATCCCGCAGACAGCGGTTGCGCAAAGCACGGTTCAAAGTATGCAGTCAGGTATTATTTTTGGATATGTCGGGCTGGTAGAGGGGCTTGTCCGCCGCATGAAGGATGAGGTGAGGACCGATCCTTTTGTGGTGGCGACAGGCGGGCTCGCTGCCCGCATTGCGCAGCACACCGAGGAAATAGACGAGGTTGATAATTATCTGACGCTTCTGGGGCTGAAAATAATATACGATCGCTGTGCATGACCGTATCAGCCCGCAAAGGCAAACCCGCATTTTTTTTGAAAGAGCTGCACTATGCTTGTCAGTATTTTGTATCTGCTGCATTACGCATTATGGATATATCTGTTTATCGTCATCGCCCGGGCGATACTGTCGTGGGTGAACCCCGACCCCTTTAATCCGATTGTGCGATTCCTGCATCAGGCGACGGACCCGGTGCTGTATTATGTGCGCCGCTATGTGCCGCTTCCGCGCTCCACGCTTGATTTTTCGCCTATCATCGTTCTTGTTTTTATTACTTTTTGTGACAGCTTTATTTTGAAGACGATCCGCGATTTAACCATGGGCGTGCCGGTTTCGTTTTTTTCCAACCTCTTATATGCCCTGGTCATAGGCCTGCATGACATAATAAGGATCTACATGCTTATTATTATTATCCGCGCGGTGGTATCCTGGGTTAACCCCGATCCGTACAATCCCATTGTCCGCTTTTTATATGATATGACCGAGCCGGTTCTGTACCGCGTCCGCCGCACGCTGCCGCTGCCTATGGCGGGGATCGATTTGTCGCCCCTGATTGTTCTTCTTGTGCTTTTCCTGGTTGACAGCTTTCTTTTAAACGTACTGGTCTAACTATTAATGCAGGTGCATTATGGAAGACGAAAAAACACTGTTTCAGGAAGATGATGCGGATCTCCACGGCGTGACCATCAGCGCAGTTGACATTCTGCAGCAGAAATTTGCGGTTCGCTTCCGAGGCTATGATGTTCAGGATGTGGATTCCTTTCTTGAGGTGGTTGCAAAGGAGCTGGAGCGCATCACGAATGAAAACGCACAGATTTCTGATGAAAACGCCGAGCTCAGGGCACGCGTTGAGCATTACCGGAAAAAGGAGGAGAGCATTAACTCCGCGCTGGTGACTGTGCAGAAAATGGCCGATGATGTCAAAAACAGGGCCAACAACGAGGCTGAGCGCGTTGTTTCGCAGGCGAAGCAGGAGGCCGAGCAGATAGTCTCGGGAGCGCAGGAGAAAATTTCAGCTGACCAGGAAGAGATCCGAAGCCTGAAGGAAAAGGCCTCTCATGAAGCAGAAAAATTTTTGTCGGAAGCGCGGCAGGAAGCAGATCGCCTTGTAAATGAGTCAAAAGACTCCATTGCCGCACAGCGGGATGAGGCGGGGCGCCTGCGCGATGAGGCCGCTGCTGAAGCGCGCTCCTGTATCGATAATGCGCGCCGGGAGGCCGACAGGATAGTTGATGAGGCCAGGCAGAAAAGCAGTGCGATTTACCAGGACATAGAGCGTTTAAAGGACAAGGCCCAGCAGGACGGTCAGGCAATCGTTGAGCAGGCTCGCGGGGAGGCGCAGCAGCTGCGACGTGAGATACACCAGGAGAAGGCGGAGGCCGAAGCGGCGGTCAACGCCCTCCGGGAGCGGAAAATACAGCTGCAGGCTTCCATTCGCGCAGTTATTGACACCCATGTGAAACTGCTTGAAGATGACACCGGGGAATGAGACTGCCTTTGCCGGCATAATTTCTCCGTCTGCGGAGGGCACTCTGCTCAATGTGCAGGTGCTGCCGCGCTCGTCCAGGAGCGGCATTGCAGGCATACAGGCAGGTGCGCTGAAAGTCAAGCTGACCGAACCGCCGCTCGACGGGCGTGCAAACGACGCCTGCTGCAGGCTTGTTGCAAAGCAGGTCGGAGTGCCGAAATCCAGGGTCAGCATTCGGCGTGGCAAAGCATCCCGGAACAAGACCCTTCTGATAGCCGGTGCACAGCCCGATGCAGTCATTGAACAGCTGAAACAGTACTGTACCTGACCCGCCCTTCGGGCGGGGTAATATGGCGGGTATCCATGGGCTAACCATTTTGCACCGGAAGGGTGCTTCTGGAGGCTGTGTAATAATCATGGGTACATCCCCCGGCTCTGCCGGGGACTCACAGAGCTTGACCTATGCGGTAATTCTAAAGGTTTTGTCCGCACCATGAAGCTACAAAATGCATTGCGACACAGCCACGCAGTCGGGGCGGTAATGACAATACGAACAGTATGCCGCCGTTTGTCACGTGTCTTGTGCGATTTGTTTTTGCAGGCGCTCGTAGCGGCTCTCGGGTAAAACATGAACTGTACTAACAATGGAGGCAATATGCTGCAGGCACCGGTGCTTTGTGAGTTGAAACAGCGGTTTATGCAGAACCTTATCCCGGACGGTAATTGTGAAACAAGCCGGTGGGCTTTCAATAACCGTGACGGGGCCGTCGTTGTCAACTGCAGCAGAGGCGATGTATATGAAAAGGTGTGCATATCCGAAATAACCGCAACCGTGGTTATCCCGGAGCGCGATCACCACAGCACGATTCAGTGGCTGGGGGTGCAGACATTCCCCAAAAACCCTCACGTGCCGCTTTTTTGCGGAGTTTTTGAGAACGTTATGGAGCTCGACGGAGAGAAATGCCCCTGCTTTTTCGATGTTTACCCGGTTATTCCCTGTGACGAAGATGCGAAATCGCTGCGCGAGGGTATGGGAGCGGTGTGCAGCGACTATGGACGGAGGTATCCGGATTTGCCTGAGGGGTACAAAAAAATGTTTCGCGTGGAGCATCCGGGAATCGGCGTCGGCTATGCAGCCGGCCTAGCCCTCGGTCCGGAGGAAAGCGACAGCTCTTTTTTCAAAGAGGCTGCATGCCGCATTCTTGAATTGTATGTTCCTCTTGCAGAGAAACACTGCTGCGCCGTCGTGACCGACGATGACAAAAAAGCCCAGCAGGCCTTCCGACGGGAATGGGTACGATATACCTTTATGGAAAACCGCTTTTTTCAGGGCGGAGTTGGCCTGGGCATCCCTGCTGAGAGCTTTATGCAGCACATGCTGCCTCCCATAGTTACCTTTTAATACCTTCTTGTCGGCATTATCATAAAAAAAACCGGAGAGTGCGCTCTCCGGTTTTTTTTATGTATATCACACAGTAACCGCGTATATCTGTTATTCTTCCATCGAATCAACGACCAGCTCAAGTATATCCATAACCTGCATGTTTGAATCCGCTCCGTCCCGGCCGTCTATAAGATTTGCCTCACACCAGGGACATGCGGTCACCAGGGTGCCGGCACCGGTTGTTTCAGCTTCATATATGCGCTCTTTTGCTGTTGAGAGAGCAAAGTCAGGATATGCCGACTTTGCTCCGGCGCCGCTTCCGCAGCACCACGCATATTCTTTAATCCGCTCCATTTCAATGAGCTTAACCCCTGGAATGGCTTTCAGAATATCGCGCGGGGCTTCATACTCACCGTTAACACCGCGATTGAGCTCGCGCGGCGGATCGGTCAGACCGAACTCGATGCGCTTTCCTTCCCAGTGAGTGTACGGCTCGCCGCGCCTGCCCAGATGGCAGGGGTCATGCCAGGTAACCTGTTTATCGATATCTTTTTTGAATTTTAGCTTGCCGTCCCTGATGAGCTCGTTTATGAACTGGGTAGAGTGCTTGACTTCATAGGGAAGGTCTTTTGTGTCGATTTTCTGTATTTCAGCGTATTTTTCGGAAAACGTCATCGAGCATCCGGGACAATTTGTAACGATCGTGAGCTTTTTGCCCTTGCCGAGGCGCTCGCCCAGCTCCTTGAACATGTCAAGGTTTTTCTGGGCTATTTCCGTGAAGCTCTTCACGTCGCCGACGTTGTCACAAATACCGCCGCAGCAGATTTCTTTTGCACCGAGAATACCGAAATCGACTCCTGCAGCTTTAAGAATCTTGGCCGTGTTTTTCGGTACATTGTCCATGCCCGGCTTATAGGCATAGGTGCAGCCGACATAGTACAATACTTCAGCTTTCTCATCCTTTTTCGACAGATCTTTGATGCCCAGCTTGCGGGCCCAGTTTGCGCGGCGCGTCCGGGGCTGCTTCCAGACATTGTCATAGTTCATAATGCTTTGAATAAATTCCTTATGCGCGGGCAGCGGGCCATGGCCGAGCTCGCAGGCTTCTTCGCGCAGCGCTCTGAGAACCCCGACAATGTTCAAATCCATAATGCGCTTGCAGTTGATATCGCAGGCTGCGCATACGGGGCATCGGTAAATGACCTCCAGAAGCGTGTCCTTGTGCTCTTCCCAGTTGAGCTCACCGTTGAGCAGACCGGTTGCGATATCGTTTTTCCCCTGCGCGGCATATGCGTCATATTTACCGTATACGAGCGAAGGGCAGTTGCGGGAGAATCGGTGGCTTTTTATTTCCCATAAATGGGTCCATTTGCAGGTGGAGCACCGCTGGCAATGACCGGCATCATATTCGACTTTTTCTAGTGGGCGTGCCATTTTTTATTACTCCTTTCTCAAAATTCTCTTACGTAGTGTATCACCGGCAGAAAACCTTTTATACATACCATATTTTTTTTAATTATAAAACCTTTTTTGGTTCCCTTGACAAAAAAGAAGGGGAGGCCACGTAAAAAAAGCGGCGTTCTGCTGCGCTGACAGCATGCCTAATGTATTCTTGGCAGAATTTTTTCCTCTATGTTGAGGAGAACTTTCTGCAGCAGCTCTTCAAGTATCCGTATATCCTCGTCAGAGAAATTCACGGTTATGTCCCGGCTGGCCTCCTGCTGCATTTTCATAAGGTTTTCCTTGACCTCCCAGGATTTGGGGGTAAGGTAAACTTTAATTATTCTTCTGTCACGCATATTGCGCTTGCGTGTTACAAGCTTTTTCTTTTCCATCCGGTCTATGATTCCGGTTATGGTGGGGCCGTCCCGGGCAAGCCGTCTGCCCAGCTCGCTCAGCACCAGACCGTCTTCATTCCAGAGCGTAACCAGCACTTCAAACTGCGGCGGGGTGATATCATATTTTTTCATCTGGGATTCAAAAAACCGCCGCATGCAGCGGTGAATCACGCCGATCAGGTCGTTTACATGCTTGAAGCTTGCCATATGTTCCTCTCCTGCTTTACCTGCTGTTTGATTGCTCATGGCGTAATCCTGTGTGGTGTTAATAAAATGAGTTGCTTTAGTACCGCCTCAGCAGCGGCGGTGTATTGCTTAAAGCCCAAGGTTCTTTTCATCAAGCAGGACGCCCGTTACGCGGTGCAGATTGGCAATTGCTTTCGAGTGCTCGGAAAATGCAAAAGCCAGATTGCTTTCGGCCTTTGCCAGCTCTTCCTGAAATTCAAGCACGTCGTGCGTGGTGGACATTCCCACTTTATATTTTTTTTCTTCTGCCTTGAGCTTTTCGCGTGCCAGCCGCAGGGAGGCGGATGCCGCGTCTATAAGCTTGTCGCTGGTGTTGATCCACCTGATAGCGGAGCGCACGTCGTTAATAATGGTGTTTTCGGTATTTTTAAGCTGGGTGAGCGCCTGGGATGCCTGGACTTTCGCGCGCGCGTGCTGGCTTTTTGCCAGCCTGTTTTCAAGCGGTATCTCTATGCGAACGCCGACCATATAGGAATAATAGTCGCTTTCCCCCAGGTAATCATACACATCGTCCCAGTGTCCTGACCACGGGCTTTTCATGCCGCGGTAAAAGGCGCCGAATGCACCGCTGGTATCTGCCGGGCGACCGGCAAGGCCGTTTGTGCCGAGCGATCCGATAAGATCTACGCGCGGAAGCCGCTGGTTTTTTGTGTAGGTGACATTAATGTTTGATGCCTGCAGATTCAGTTTTGCCTGTGTGAAGTCGGGCCGGTTTTCAAGGGCTGTCTGTACGGTTTCAAAAAGGCCGGGCTTGACGTCATCTGTGACCGGAGGGTCGGTTGGGATGATGTCGACATTCCAGTATTTTTCATTATTGTACAGGTTAAGCGCCGCCTTCAGATTGTCTTCAGCGTCTTTGACGTTTGACTCGGCAACGATCACGTCCTGCGTTCGGAGAGCGACTTCGGCTTCTGCCTGATAGATTTCTATGGGCGCAAGGGTTCCCGCCTCTATCCTGATTTTAAATTCCCGCAAAAGATCCTTTGCCCGCTTGAGCGATTTTTTTTTGCTGCGCAGGTCCTCTATGCGATAGTACAGATCCCAGTAGTGGGACTCGACCTGATACAGGATGTCCATCACATTTTTTCTGAACTGGTTTTGGGATATCCTGAAATTAAGCGATGCAATTTTTATTTTGCTTTTACCGATTGTAACGCCGAAATCCCTGAGCAGCGGCTGAGTGAGCGACAGGACAAGCTCGCCGCTGTATTGGGGAACCAGGCCCTGGAAGCTCATGTCAGTATAGTATTCCTGATGTGTAAGCTTCAGCTCAGCCTGGGTGCCGAGGGTGAACTGTTTTTGCAGGGTAACATCAAGATCGTGGCTTTCCTGCGAAACTGTAGGGCTGCTGCTGCTTCCCAGTACGCTGCCGACCTGCTTTTTCTGTCGGCTTTTGGTGAACTGGGATGAAAACAGGGTATCGAACTGAGCCTCCTCCCGGGTGATATCTGTTTGCGCGGCCTGAGGATCGAGGCTTGCAAAAGAAATATCAAGATTGTTTTTCAGCGCAAGCATGAGCACGCTTTGCAGGGGCACTTGTATGCTGTTTTGTTCAATTGCCAGAACCTGTTCTTCTGTGGCGTTGTCTTCTGCGGCGCAGCGTGCAGGCATGCCCTGGATACACACAAACAGCAGGATGAATGCACAAGCTGCAAGGCGAATCAATGCGTTCATGGAGCCTCCTTTGTTTTGCGTACAATTATATTGTATACAAAAAATTTCAATATGCAACAAATTTATTGCAATAAATATATGTACGTGTCGTAATTGTTTTCTGGCTTAATATTCCTTTTGTTTTTAGTAAAATCAGACCCGCTCCGGACTGTGCTGCACCGGGGGCGGGACCCCGGCTTGCAGCAGCGCGGCAAAACTAATTGTGCCCAGACACAGAAAGATACACCCGGTGACGCTGAGCGCAGAAGGCAGCGAGACGGCATCGCTGAGCCAGCCGGCAAGCGGACCGATAACGCAAAAAAACAGCCGCGTGAGCATAACCCTTATGGAAAGAACTGTTGCCCGCTGCTGCGTTGGCACAAGGCGGTTTATGCAGCCGGCGAACACTGGGAATATGCTTCCCCGTACGATATAAAAAACAAACAGAAAAAGGCATCCCCACAGGGCGGTAACGGTTCCCAGGCATATATATGCACCGCTTGCAAGAACCTGCGGAACGCCGAAAAACAGACGGATTCCCAGAACGCGCACGGTGTGATGTGCAGCAATTGAGGAAACCCCGACCGTTATATGCAGCAGCGTCCAGACGAAGCCGAACAGGGCAAGCGGTACGCCGGCCAGCTGCAGATACGGCTGCACGAACCAGACCATTGTGAGCGTGGCGGCACCCAGCAGTGCGGTATGCACTATAAGCCATCGCAGCCTGCGGTCGGCAAACGTGTCACGTACGATTGATGAAAGTCCGGCGAGCGTCATACGGGTTTTGACAGAACGGTGTATTGCAGGCTCCCGGATAGTGCATGCCGTTACAACGGCGCCGAGCATCAGGGCGGTCTCGATATAGAACGGCAGCCGCAGGCTGACAACGGCGATAAGCCCGCCCGCTATACCTGCAGCCGCTTCAGAAAAATTGCCGACAGCAAGCAGGAGCCCCTGCTTCTTAATGTAGTGCTGTTCTTCTTTGAGCTCAAGCAGTGTGTCATACAGAAGCGCCGAATCCGTCCCGGAAATAAAGCTTTGGCCGATACCGAGACATATTTCTGCAGCAAGAAAGCCGTAAAAGCCGTAGGATATCGAGTAGATAGCAAAGCCGGCCATGCCCAGTGCCGTCCCGAGCACAAGGCAGTTTCGCCTTCCCAGCGTGTCTGAAAAATAACCCGAAGGTACCTCGCACAAAAGCAGCGTCAGTGAGTAAAGCGCCTGGAGCACCATAACGGCACGCATGGAAAGACCGTTTTCTGTATAAAAAACAACCACAACAGGCATGATGAGCATACACCACCGCAGCGCCTGGATAATGCCTAATTTCAGTATATTGGATGCAAGTTTTTTTTTGTAAATCATATGTGAGGTTTGATAGAGATCATCTCCGCCGGCTGTTAACCGGGTATCCTACGGCGCATTGTATAAGGAAAAGCTTAAAGGAAGCAAATCTATTTTAGCTCGTGCCGAAGCGGTCCGGGAAGGAAGGTGCGCTTCCGATAATGGCCTGTCAAAATACAATCTTTCAACACGCTCGTATTTATGCGTGGGCACAGTGAAAAAATCTCATACCTTAAACAAATATTTTTCATGCTAATTAAAATTTATTGTATTAAAAAATAATAAATTACTTGACAAAGAATTCATTTAATTCTAATCATCAAATGTGAAACTAATATACATTTATTTACTCTAATACGGATAGCTGATTTTTGAATAACATAAAAACGGCAACCACGGTTATCTACGAAAGGAGGCAATGAAACACCGCTATCGACTGTGAGCAACTGGATATATCCGACTATATCCACTTAAAAGGGGGGGCATTATGGATTTTATCGGTACGAAAAATGTGCGGGATGTCATTGAGCTGAAGGCTCAACAGTACGGAGACAAGGAATGCATCATTTTTGAGGACCGTGAAGGATATGTAATCAGGTATACATACAGACAGGTCGATGAGCAGATCAATAAATATGCACAGATTTTTCTCAGCAAAGGCATTACCCAGGGGGACAAAGTAACCGTCCATCTGCTCAATTCTCCAGAGTATCTTTTTTCATGGTTTGCGCTTGCAAAAATCGGCGCTGTCATGATCCCAACCAATGTTCTTGCAGGCCCTTTTGAGCTTGAATACTATCTGCAGTTTTCAGAATCGGTAGCTCTTGTCACCGAAACCCACTATATGGACATGTTTACGGGGGTTTTGGAAAAGTGCCCTGACGTAAAACAGGTATTCCTTGCCCGGACGTCACCTCGGTATCCCAATGCGCAGCTGTATCCTGACGCGGTTGTTATTGCCGATCTTCTTGCCGATATGCCGGCTGAGGTGCCGCCGGTAACCATACACAATGAGGACGATCTGATGTGGCTTTTCACCTCCGGCACAACCTCACGGCCGAAGGCAGTCCAGCTTACTCACGCAAATGCGGTTTTTGCCGGCCTGTTCGGTGCGCAGTGGTGGAAAGTAACCTCGGAGGACCGGCATTTCATTGTTCTGCCGCTTTTTCATGTAAACGGTCAGTTTATATCGGTTATGCCAACGCTGACCGCAGGGGCGACGCTGGTTATGGCAGAGCAGTTCAGCGCCACAAAATACAGCCGGCAGCTTCGCAGGCACGGGGTGACCACAACGAGCCTTGTTGCCGCCACTGTGAAAATGATTCTCAACCAGCCGCCCGACGGGAATGAAGCCGAAAACGGCCTGCGCCTGGTGATGTATGCCATTGCAATACCTGATGAAAAATGGGTTGAGTTTGAAACGCGCTTTAATACAAAATTATGCGATCTGTGGGGCATGACCGAGACGCTCGGCGCCACCACAATAAACCCGGTTGATGGCGTTCTGAAGCGAAACTGCATCGGTATGGCGCGAATGGAAAACCCGGTTAAGGTTGTTGACAGCGACGGGAATGACCTCCCCCCCGGACAGGTGGGGGAAATTATCGTCAAGGGCGTTCCCGGCAGAACGCTCATGAAGGGCTATTATAATAATCCCGACGCCACCGCCGAGGCTATTCGCGACGGCTGGCTGTATACCGGCGACAATGCATATATGGACGAGGACGGCTACTTTCATTTTGTTGATCGCAAAAAAGATATGATCAAGAGGTCCGGGGAAAACGTTGCCGCCAGCGAGGTGGAATATGTGATCGGCATGCACCCTGCGGTAAAAGAGGTCGCGGTTATCGGCGTGCCTGATCCGATACGGGACGAGGCCGTTATGGCGCTCATTATACTGCAGCAGGGCGAATCGGCGACCGAGCAGGACATCATCGACTGGTGTGCAGAGCGCCTCGCCAAGTTCAAGGTTCCGGGGTTCGTGAAATTCATGGAGGATTTCCCCCGGACATCCATAGGCAAGGTTCAGAAGCATATTCTGAAAAAGCAGGAAGTTGAAGCCATGGAAGCATCTGCATAACCTGCTTTATGACGGTTCTGTCGCTTCAGGGGGCTGTGGCGGTTACGGGGGGGCGGATCGTTTTTACATATACAGGTAATGACAGTCTTTAAAACCATAGAAAAAGGAGATTATCATGCCGGTATATATAACATTGTGGAAGTATACACGCGACGGGCTTATGGATATTAAGAATACCGAGGCACGCTTTCAGGCGGTAAAAAGGATAATCGAGGGCAACGGGGGGAAGCTGCTGCACATCTACGGGCTTGTGGGTGAATATGATGTTGTAACCGTTATACAGATGCCCAATAAAAGCGCTATGGCCTCGACGGTGCTCAAGGTGTGCTCCTCCGGCAGGATAACGGCGCAGACAATGTCTGCTATTCCGATTGAGGAGTTTCTGGAAATTACCAAAGGTGTGTAGAAGATTCCTCTGGCAGAAAGCCAAGTTTTTGTGGTAAAAGTGTTTGTGGTAACGTATTGATTCACCGGGAGGCGAAACACTGTGCCTTTACTGCAGGTGCAGGATTGTTGTAACCTGAGCGGAGCAGGAAGCGGAGATTAAAAAAGCACAGGCGCATGCAGGGATGCCTCCCTTCGTGGCGTGGCATCTCAAAGGATACGTCTGTCTTTTAAAACAGAGCGCATTCTGTCAACGCGTCTCGGCCTGCACGTATCGGGGGATGCAAAAACACAACCGTTTAAACCACTTAAAACCAGAAAAGGAGATCAGACGTTATGAAAGTGAAAAAGATCGACCACCTGGGGATTGCCGTTAAGAGCATGGACGAGGGCGGAAAATTCTGGTCTGACATTATGGGGCTTTCCTGTACCGGCACTGAAACCGTTCAGGAGCAGAAAGTCACCACCGGCTTTTTTCCGGTCGGGGAAAGTGAGGTTGAGCTGCTTGAGTCCACCGCACCGGACGGGCCGGTCGCTCAGTATATTGAAAAGAAGGGTGAGGGCCTGCAGCATATCGCGTTTGAGGTTGAGGACATTGAACAGGCCTTGAGCGAATTGAAGGAAAAGGGCATACGCCTTATTGATGAGACGCCGCGGGCCGGTGCAGGCGGCAAAAAAATCGCATTTCTGCACCCAAAATCCACGGGCGGCATACTTGTAGAGCTCTGCGAATAATATTTACAAAAGGGAGGCAATATGGCTGATCATCCGGACAGAAAGGCATGGCAGGAACTTGCGGCAAAAGAGCTGCGCGGAAAACCGCTTGAATCCCTTAACAGAAAGACTCCTGAAGGTATCGAAATAAAGCCGCTTTATACTGCGGAGGATCTTCAGGAACTCGAGTTTGTAAACACGCTGCCCGGCTTTGACCCCTTTGTGCGCGGCGTCAGGGGCACCATGTATACGGGCAGGCCGTGGACGATCCGGCAGTATGCCGGTTTCTCAACTGCCCGGGAATCCAATGCTTTTTATAAGCGATGCCTTGCCGGGGGGCAAAAGGGGCTTTCGGTGGCATTTGATCTGGCGACACATCGGGGATATGACTCAGACCACCCGCGCGTTGCAGGCGATGTGGGCAAAGCCGGTGTTGCTGTGGACAGCATTGAGGATATGAAGATACTGTTTGACGGCATCCCCCTGGATCAGATGTCGGTGTCAATGACCATGAACGGGGCCGTCCTGCCGGTGCTTGCGGGATATATTGTTGCGGCGGAAGAGCAGGGGGTGTCCCAGGATAAGCTCGCGGGAACGATACAGAACGATATTTTAAAAGAGTATCTTACCCGCAATACCTATATTTACCCGCCCGAGCCGTCCATGCGCATTGTGTCCGATATTATCGGCTACTGTTCCCAGAACATGCCCAAATATAACACAGTGAGCATCAGCGGCTACCATATGATGGAGGCCGGAGCCGACGCCGTGCTGCAGACAGCCTTTACGATTGCTGACGGCCTGGAGTATGTCAGGGCTGCGCTCAATGCGGGGCTGGATATCGACACCTTTGCCGGCAGGCTTTCGTTCTTTTTCGGTATCGGCATGAACTTTTTTATGTATATCGCCATGCTGCGGGCTGCCCGGGTTCTGTGGGCGGACTACATGAGGCAGCACAATCCGAAGCAGGCGCGGTCGCTTATGCTGAGAACCCACTGCCAGACCTCAGGCTGGAGCCTCACCCAGCAGGACCCCTATAACAACATAATCAGGACGACGCTCGAGTGCCTGTCAGCCGTGCTCGGCGGCACTCAGTCGCTGCACACCAATTCCTTTGATGAGGCGGTCGGCCTGCCGACCGATTTTTCATCGCGCATCGCGCGCAACACTCAGATTATTATTCAGGAGGAAACGCATATTCCGCACGTGGTCGACCCGCTGGGAGGATCCTATTTCATCGAATCGCTTACCGGGTCCATTGTGCGTGAGGCGCGAAAGATTATAGCGGAGGTTGAGAAAATGGGCGGCATGGCAAAAGCCATCGTGGACGGCATGCCTAAAATGCGGATCGAGGAATCCGCTGCCCGGCGGCAGGCGCGCATCGATCAGGGCAAAGACACGATTGTGGGCGTGAATAAGTATCAGGTGGAAGATGACCGGGAGATTGAGGTTTTGGAAGTGCCCGCCGAAGTCCGCGAGGAGCAGGTGAAGCGGCTTGCCGAGATCCGCCGAGCCCGCAATGACGATGAGGTGCGGCGCACGCTCGAGGCGCTCACGAACTGCGCCGCTTCCGACGGCAATATTCTGGAGGCCTGCATTCCGGCGGTGCGCGCGCGGGCGACAGTCGGTGAAATTTCAGATGCCATCGAAAAGGCGTTCGGCCGCTATGTTGCCACAACCCGTTGCGTCTCCGGCGTCTTCGGTGCTGAATACGGAGACAGCGATGTTATTGCCGGCCTCAGGGATCGCACGAAGCGGTTTCAGGAGAGCGAAGGGCGGCGCCCCAGAATTCTCATGTCCAAAATGGGGCAGGACGGCCATGACCGGGGATTTAAAGTTCTTGCGTCTGCATATGCTGATCTGGGGTTTGATGTGGATATTGGGCCCATGTTTCAGACACCGGCTGAGGCGGCTAAAATGGCAATCGAAAACGATGTCCACCTTGTGGGTGTGTCAAGCCTTGCCGCAAGCCATAAATACATCGTGCCCGAGCTTATACGGGAGCTGAAAGAGCAGGGCGGCGATGGAATTATGGTGGTTGCGGGGGGCATTATACCGCGAGGGGACTATCAGTTTTTATACGATGCCGGCGTGAAGGGTATTTTTGGTCCCGGAACACCTGTTGTCGATTCGGCTGCCTGCATCCTGGAGTTGCTGGAGAGGTGAGCATTCATGCCGGCTGCATTTGAATCTGTTATATCTGGGTGGCCCGGATAAACCGCGCCATGGCCAGCAGAGCACATATGTCACCGCCCGGCTTGTCCGGGCGGTCCAGTATAATTTGAAAAGCAGCAGCGTACCTCCGGATAGGCAGGCAAAGCGACAGCTTGTCCGCAGATGATTGAAAGCTGTTATGATTTTTACACGGCGCACACGTACTTGCAAAGAGCGCCGGTTCGTGGTATCCACAAAAAGAGACTATGGTCTTAATGCATATATGCTCTTTGATGTTTACACGTAATTGACAGGCAGATTTTAATGTGCTTTTGGCGGCCGTAAAAAGACGGGGGATTTGCGTTGCGTGTAACGCTTAACAAAGACAGGCTTCAGAGCAGGTTTGTTGAAAAAGTTGAGGAAATCAGCGGCCAGAACCTGCGCGCATGCTATCAGTGCGGCAAGTGCTCTGCAGGGTGCCCCATGGTTGATTCCATGGACATTTTGCCCAACCAGGTCATCAGGCTTGTGCAGCTCGGCATGGAGCACGAAGCGGTCAGCTGTGAAACAATCTGGCTGTGCGCCTCGTGTGTGATGTGCTATGCGCGCTGCCCGCGGGGCGTCGACCTGTCACGCGTTATGGAAGCGCTTCGCCAGATTGCGCTTCGCGCCCGTCAGGATCGCATTGACCCACCATCGCTTTCGCCCGAAACCATCGAAAAGCTTCCGCAAATAGCGCTGGTAAGCGGATTCCGCAAACTCACCGGATGACAAGGACAGCTCTGTGAATTGTATCAGCTACTATCCCGGCTGCACGCTCAAGACAAAGGCCCGCCATTTTGAAGAGCCTGCCGTGGAAGCGCTTGAACGTCTGGGCTGGGAAGTGCGGGAGCTTCCCCGCTGGAACTGCTGCGGCGCTTCCTACAGCCTTCCCGAGGACGATTTGATACACCAGGTGGCTCCGGTGAGAAACCTTGTGCGAACCGTAGAGCAGGGCAGCACCAGGCTGCTCACCCTCTGCGCCTTCTGCTTTCATACCCTCAAGCGCGCTGAGCTCATCCTTCGCACCGATCATGAAAAGAAAGAAACCATCAACAGCTTTATGGATGAAGAGCCGGACTATGAGGGTGGAGTAGACGTTGTGCACCTGCTGGAGCTTTTGCGCGATGACATCGGCTGGGAGGCTGTTGCCGCAGCCGTGAAAAAACCGCTCAGCGGACTCAGCGCGGCAGCCTATTACGGATGTACGCTTGTGCGCCCCCGCACGGTGGCTATTGATGATGTGGAAAACCCCACCGTTATGCAGACGCTGCTTAAGACGGTCGGCTGCACGGTTGTTCCCTTCCCGCTTGCCACTGAATGCTGCGGCGCTTTTCAGTCTGTCGGCAATCCTGATGCTGCGGCCGATGCGGCATGGAGCATACTGGAAGCGGCGCGGCGTCGAGGGGCGGATATGCTTGTGCTGGCGTGCCCGCTTTGCGAATACAATCTCGGGTCTCGGCGGGATGCGGTCGTCAGCCGCCACCCGGACTTTGCCGGCCTGCCTGTTGTCTACTTTACTCAGCTGCTGGCACTTGCCCTGGGTGTCGAGCCGGAGCGGTGCGGTATTGCAGCGCTTGATTCAGATGCGCAGGCTCTTCTCAGGCTTAAGGGTGTGCTGCCATGAGCGCCGCCGGAACGATTGTCCGACGCGCCATGGTTATCGGCGGAGGCATTGCCGGCATCCAGGCAAGCCTCGATATAGCCGATGCCGGCTATGACGTGCTTCTGGTTGAAAAAACTTCAAGCATCGGGGGACACATGCTGCAGTATTCCGAGGTCTTCCCGACCCTCGACTGCCCGCAGTGCATCGGTACCCCCAAAATGGTCGAAGTCGGCCAGCACTCGCACATAACAATTCTCGCCTGCAGCGAGGTCGAGGCAATACGCGGCTGTGCCGGTGATTTTACCGTTTCCGTCAGGCGCAGGGCTACCTATGTGAACTGGAACATCTGCACCGGGTGCGGCCAGTGTCAGGAGAAGTGCCCGGTAAAGGTTCCCAGCGAGTATAACTGCTGCCTGCCGTTTGACAGCCGTAAGGCAATACACATTCCGTTTGCGCAGGCGGTTCCCAACAGGCCGGTTATCGATCCGTCCGTATGCCGCTACTTTGCATACCGTCGCTTTGTTGAGTCAGGTGAGGATGGCAAAAAGCCTCCTGAGTGCCGGGTGTGTGAAAAAACCTGTCCTGCAGGAGCAATTGCATGGGATCAGAAGGATGAGGTCGTTGAAGAGAGGGTGGGCGCCGTGATTATCGCTACCGGCTTTGACCTCATGCCCGTACGCGAGGTTCCCGGTTTTGCCGAGGACCCCGATATTATCGACGGGCTCGAGTTTGAGCGCATTCTGTGTCCGTCAGGCCCCACTGCCGGAGCTGTAAAGCGGCCATCCGACCGGCGGGAGCCCAAAGAGGTTGTTTTTATATCCTGCGTCGGCTCGCGGGATCCCGAGCTGGGCAAGCCCTACTGCTCCAGAGTGTGCTGCATGTATCTTGCCAAGCAGGCGATGCTGTTCAAGCACGCGGTTCCCGACGGGCAGGCGTATGTCTTCTATATGGACCAGCGTACCACCGGTAAGGGGTATGAGGAATTTCTGCAGCGCGCCGTGGAGCATGACGGTGTGATGTATCTGCGCGGGCGGGTTTCGAGCCTTTTTCGTGACGGGGACAGAATTGTTGTGCGCGGCGCCGATACCCTTACCGGAAACAAAGTTGATATTGACTGCGACCTGGTTGTGCTCGGCATGGCAATGCTGCCGTCGAATACCGCAGGGGATGTTGTCCCGCGGCTCGGCATTAAAGCCGACGAGCACGGGTTTATAACCTCTGCTCACGAGAAAATGCAGCCGGCAGAGACATCGGTTCCGGGCATTTATGTTGCAGGAACCGCTCAGGGCCCTCGCGATATCCCCGATTCAGTTGCCATGGCAAGCGGCGCCGCAAGCAAAGTGCTCGAGCTTTTTTCTGAGCGCCGCGGACAGGATGTGCCGCTGTTTTCGGCCGGGGGCCGGTAGGATAGCCCTTCGATGATTACATTGTTTTGGGGCATTGACTCCGGATGTTCCGGTAATGTGATTTGAGCGATTTTTCTGCAGCATAGACATCATCACTGCTTTTCGCTCATTCTCAGCTGCCATTATTATGACTGTCCTTTGCACAAAGATATCTGACAAGAACCGCTCAGGATAGCACTGCAATGTGGAATTAATAATATTCGCAAAAAAATTGTCATTACCCGGCTTTGCGGCTGTGTTGTAATAGATTCACAGGTGTCGTGGGCGACAAAACAGCATTACGGCACAGCCTCTTTTTCATAATCTGATTATGCGAAAGGATATACCAGGCACTGTCATGAGGGGGAGCGGTAAGGGCAAAAAACGGATCGGCGTCTTTGTGTGTCACTGCGGGCAGAATATCGCCGCATCGGTTGATGTGAAGCAGGTGGTCGAAGCGGTAAAGGCATTGCCCGATGTTGTTCATGCCGAGGATTATCTGTATATGTGCTCCGAGCCCGGCCAGGATATCATCCGCTCGGCTGTCAGGCAGCACGGCCTCAATGCGATTGTCAATGCAAACTGCTCACCCTCTCTTCACGAAAAGACGTTTCGCTCTTTGGCGTCAGCTGAGGGTATTAATCCGTACCATCAGGAGGTTGCAAATATCCGCGAGCACTGCAGCTGGCCGCATGCCCGAGACCGCGAAACGGCAACCAGAAAAGCAATTGCGATCATTAAAGCATCTATCGACCGCCTCCGGCTCAATATGGAGCTCACACCGGCCAGAATTGACCTGAACAAACGCGTGCTGGTGATCGGAGGGGGTATCGCCGGAATGCAGGCAGCGCTGCAGATTGCCAACGGCGGCTATGAGGTGGTGCTGACCGAGCGGCTTCCGGCGCTCGGCGGGCACGCGGTGCAGCTTGCGGCAACATTCCCCTCGCTTGACCGCCCCTCTGATTTTACGGCACCCCTGATACGCGCTGTTACAGAACATCCTGAAATACGGCTGTATACATATGCTGAGGTCACCGGGCTTGCAGGATATGTCGGCAATTTTACTGCCTCGATCAAACAGCGTGCGACATATATTGATGACGGCGCCTGCACCCGGTGCGATGCGTGCCTTGGCGCCTGCCCGGTGTCTGTGCCGTCTGAATTTGACTGCGGCCTTTCCATACGCGCCGCCGTCTATCGCCCCTTTCCGGCAGCGGTGCCCGGCAGGCCGGTTATCGATAATGCCTCGTGCCTCCATTTCACCGCCGATGGCTGCACCGCCTGCAGCGATGCCTGCTCAGCAGGAGCAATCGTTTACACGCAGAAGGACACCGTGGTGCAGGAGGATATCGGTGCCGTTGTTGTGGCGACCGGATATGATCTGTTTCCTCCGGAGCGCGTCGGCGAATACGATTCTGACCCCGATATCGTTACCGGTCTTCAGTTTGAGCGGCTTCTGGCCCCTGACGGGCCAACAGGCGGCATTGTCAAGCGGCCGTCTGACGGGCGCATCCCGAAAAATGTTGTTTTTATTCAGTGTGTCGGCTCGCGGGACCAGGAGCACGGGATGCCGTACTGCTCCCGGGTGTGCTGTCTGTACACCGCCAAGCAGACCCTGCTGTACCGGCAAAGCGTGCCCGACGGCCAGCCGTTTGTCTTTTATATGGATATACGCTCAGATGTGAAGGGAACCGAGGAGTTTGTTCAGGATGTTACCGAGCGATGCAGCACCCTGTATCTGCGCGGAAGAGTTTCGCGCGTATACCGGGACGGTGAGATTCTGAAAGTTCTGGGAGCGGATACGCTCAGCGGCGCGTGTGTTGAAATCGATGCCGATATGGTGGTGCTTGCCACTGCGATGACGCCGCGCGAAGACGCACGCGAGCTCGCAAGAGAGCTCAATATCATAACCGACCAGCACGGCTTTATGACCGAAGCGCATATTAAGCTCCGGCCGGTAGACACCCTTACCGCGGGTATTTATCTTGCCGGAACCTGCCAGTGGCCCAAAGATATCGCTGATACTATTTCCTCTGCAAGCGGTGCGGCAAGCAAAATTCTGTCTCTTTTTTCCCGGGAGGAGCTTCTCCACGATCCGACCATTGCAGCTGTTGATGAGGAGCTGTGCATGGGTTGCGGCCAGTGCGTGTCGGTATGTGCATATCAGGCAATAAGCATCGATGAGAAGAAAAGAGTCGCTCGGGTAAATGAGGCAATATGCGAAGGGTGCGGGGCGTGTGCAGCTACCTGTCCCTCGAAAGCCATCAAGCACAAAAACTCAACGCCGCGCCAGCTGTGCGCTATGGTCGACACGTTTGTTGCGAACTATGACGGGTTAATATTGTAACAAAAGGATGCGGGCTGTATAATGACCGGACAACATCACTCACTTCCGGTACTGGTTATCGGTGCCGGCATCGGCGGTATCACGGCATCCCTTGAGCTTGCTGCGCGCGGACACCGGGTTGTGCTGTGCGACCGGAGCCCGCAGCCGGGCGGCGCCCTGCTGCAGCTTGACCGGTGGTTTCCCGATGACCGCTGTAATATGTGCGCGGTGCTGCCGGTGTCTGCGCGCACAGGGACATCCGAGTACTGCCTGAGGCGGGGCCTGCAGCATCCGAACATAACCATCATGTCCGGCACGACAGTTCTATCTGTAAAAGGCGAAGCGGGAAGCTTTTCGGCTACGCTCAATTGCAGGGCGATGTGTGTTTCAGCGCAGCGGTGTACCGGGTGCGGACGCTGTGCCGACGTGTGCCCTGTCGAAGCCCCCGACCGGTTTAACGCCGGGCTTTCTAAGAGAAAAGCAATATATTTGCACAATCCTTTTGCCGCTGACAAGATATACAGCATCGATATCGACCTCTGCACCCGCTGCGGAGAGTGTGTCAGGGCATGTCCCGCTGATGCAATCGATCTCAGCGCCGCTGATGAAAGCCGTGCCATCGATGCATCAGCTATTATTGTGTCAGCGGGCTTTGCAGAATTTGATGCCGCCGGTGCCTCTGCATACGGATACGGGCGCTTTCCCGATGTTGTTATCAGCACTGAGATCGAGCGGTTTCTGAGCGCGGGCGGCCCGACCGGCGGGAGGTTGCTGCGGCCTTCAGACGGCACAGCTCCGTCCTCTGTTGCATTTGTGCAATGTGTGGGCTCACGCACCCGCGATCGTGATTTCTGTTCAAGCGCATGCTGCATGTATGCGCTCAAAGAGGCGCTGATGATCCGGGAGCAGCTTCCTGAGGCTGCGGTTCACATGTATGGTATGGACATGCGCGCGTTTGCAAAAGGCTGTTATGAGTATTACAGAAAAGCCCTTGATGCGGGCGTACAGTTTTTCCGGTGCCGCCCTCCGCGCGTGGTCCAGAATTTTAAAGATCACAGCCTTACTCTGTGTGCCCCGGATGAGGCCGGGCGCCCTGCTTTCCGGTCCTATGATATGGCAGTTCTTTCTGTCGGCCAGTCCCCGCCTGAGCAGTTTGCAGAGCTTGCGGACATGCTGGGGATCGAAGCTGATCGGTTCGGGTTTGTTAAGACCCGTCCGTGGCAGCCGGTGCGCACCAGACGCGACGGCATATATGTCTGCGGGTCAGCCGCAGGGCCGGTCGATATACCTGAAACAATAGCCGGCGCAGGCGCAGCGGCTGCTGCTGCATCGCTGCACGCCGGCGCCCCTGAAGGAAATGCATCTGCTGCATCATCTTCACAGCCGGACCGGCAGATGCGCATCGGCGTTTTTCTGTGTACCTGCGACCGGGAGCTGTGCAGCACGATTGACTTTGACGCACTTGCCGCATATTGTGCAGGCGATGAGCGCGTTGAGACCGTGCGTGTCGATGATCATCTATGCCGGCCCGATGAGGGCCGGTCTTTATCGGCGGCGATAAAGGAAAACGATTTGTCTCACGTAATCGTTGCGGGATGCTCATTGCTGCAGGCGCGCAGCGTGCTGGATGATTGCGATGCTGAATGTGAATATGTGAATATCAGAGAGCGGGCCGCATGGGTTCATGGCAGCGGGGAGGACGGCGCGGCAAAGATCAGATCTCTGATTGCTATGGCGGCTGAGCGGATATGGCGACGCCCCGACATTCCGGCTGCGGAGCCGGTATCAATAAACCTGAGAGCTGCAGTCATCGGGGGCGGCCTTGCGGGCATGACAGCAGCACGTGGCATAGCCGCGCAGGGCTTCGATGTTGATTTGATAGAGCAGGCTGAAGCGCTCGGCGGGAATATGCAGCAGATATACTTCACGATTGCCGGCGATGATGTGCAGGAGCAGCTTGAGTCAGTCCGAAGCGCTGTGGAGCGTGATCAGCGCATTACCGTATGGACGCAGACACGATGTTCAGATATTTCGGGCCGGGCCGGGGCGTTTGATGTGGCCTTACAGCTGGACGACGGATCGGTTACGACCAGCCCTGCCGGCGCGGTTATTGTCGCAACCGGTGCGGAGGAAGCCGTGCCCGGCACCTATATGCATGGTGAGCACCCGGGGGTAATGACACAGCGCGAGCTCGAGCAGCGTCTGGCAGACACGGCCGGCATCGGCGGCTGGTCCTGTGCTGTGATGATTCAGTGTGTGGGATCTATGGATGCTGAGCGGCCGTACTGCAGCAGAGTATGCTGCTCTCAGGCGCTGAAAAATGCCCGCGAGCTGAAGAGGCGAAACCCTGATATGGACGTGGTCGTTTTCTACCGGGAGCTTATGAGCTACGGTCTGATGGAAGCATATTATACAGCTGCCCGCGAGCAGGGGGTTGTGTTTGTCAGGTACGATCCCGGCTCACCCCCTGAGGTCACTGTAGACGGTGACCGGCTTATCGTCTCCGCGAAGGACACCAGCCTGGGCGGGCTGCTGGAGATCAGCCCCGATGTGCTGGTGCTCAGCGCCGGTATGATACCCCGGGATAACAGCACGTTTGCGCAGTCGCTGGGTGTCACCCTTACCGAGAGCGGCTTTTTTTCGGAAGCAGAGCCTAAATTCCGGCCGGTGGATCTGCTTGCAGACGGGGTGTTTGTCTGCGGGCTCGCACACTCACCGCGAACGATGACCGAAACTATTATACAGGCGCAGGCGGCCGCGGGCAGGGCGAGTATGTTTCTTGGGCGATCGGGCGTTCAAACATCAGATGATGTCGCTGTGGTTACCAGGCAGTGGTGCAGCGGGTGCGAGCTCTGTTTGCAGGCCTGCCCCTACGGGGCGCGGATTATTGATCCTGAAACAGGGACTGCTGTTGTTATCGCTTCACAGTGCCGCGGGTGCGGGGCGTGTGTTGCCGTCTGCCCGAACAAGGCATCGTCGCTGCGCCGTTCATCAGCGCGGCAGGTGCTGGCGGTGCTTGATGCTGCGCTGGGGGTGAGATGAGAGGGGTAACCGCGTGCTGCGGATGTTTTAAATTTATGGTAATGAAATGCATATGGATTCCCGCTGCAGCTTATCCCGAAGTTATTCGGGGCGGGAATGACACACCCTAACTATGTATTTATGTGCGTTTTTGTGTCTGAAAACTATCAATGACCGAGGAGACGCTATGAGTGAAGGCAGCGATTTCGAACCCGTTCTGATAGGCTTTTTCTGTAACTGGTGTACGTCAACGGCTGCTGACCTTGCCGGAACGACCCGGCTTCAGTATCCGCCCAATATCAGGCCGATTCGTACCATGTGCAGCGGTTCGGTGGATCCTCTGTATGTGCTCCGGGCGCTTCTGGGCGGTGCCGACGGGGTCATTATCGGCGGCTGTCATCCCGGGGAGTGTCACTATATTTCCGGCAATTACAAGGCAAGGCGTCGCATCGCCGCACTGACCTCTATTCTTGACACGCTCGGCCTTGAGCCGGACCGCGTGTGGCTCCGGTGGATAAGCGCTGCAGAAGGGCAGCGGTTTGCATCGACCATGCGCGAGTTTACCGAAAAAATTAAAGAGCTCGGTCCCAGCCCGTTTAGAAAACACTGGTCAGTATAAGGATGCTCCATGACACATTATGCACGAATAGACATACAGGATACCCCGACCGATACGCTGCGGGGCCTTTTCAGGCAGCTGTTTGACAGGGGCTTGATTTCCGCCTTGCTTGTTCCGTCACTTGTTCCCTCGGGCCGAAGCGTGGTGCAGAAGCTGATTGCCGATCCGGGCGATCTTGGTGACGCCTGCCCGCTTGCGCCGGTCATGCCGGTTAACAGCGCGTCGATCATTGCCAGAATGACACGGGTGGAGCCCGCCGGGAAACCAATCGGTGCGGTTCTGAGGCCGTGCGAGATCAGGGCGCTGGTTGAGCTGGTGAAGCTGAAGCAGGCCGACATTACCAATGTAGTCATTATCGGCCTCGACTGTTTCGGGACGTATGATGTTTCGGCGTATACAGATGCAGCAGGCGAGGGCGACGTGACCGGGCAGTATCTTTCCCGGGCAGGATCAGGCGATGATTCCCGGCTTCGGCGGGCATGCTCGGTGTGCGTCGAGCCGATACCTCGAAATACCGATGTTACCATAGGGCTGCTGGGGGCCGATCGGGACAGAGAACTTTTTTTGCTGGGGGAAACAGAGGCGGGGGCGCGCATTGTCAAGGAGCTGGGGCTGCCGGATGGCTTTGATATGCAGAAGCGGGAAGCTGCTGTGAATGATTTTGTCAAAGCCCAGCAGGAGCGGCGCGATTCGTTTCTGAGCTGTGCCGCCGATGAGGTTAAAGGACTTGATCGGATGCTTGATGTGCTTGCGCCGTGCGTGAGTTGCCATAACTGCCGGATTGCGTGCCCGATATGCTACTGCCGCGAGTGTCTGCTTGACTCACCGACGTTCATTGAGTGGGAGGCGTCAAAATACCTTGACCAGGCGCAGAAAAAGGGCGGGCTGCGCATGCCCGCTGACAGCCTGCTGTTTCACCTGGTCCGCATGAATCATATGGCGGCATCGTGCGTTTCCTGCGGGCTGTGCGAGCAGGCCTGCCCGAACGGTATTGAGGTCTTTAAGCTGTTCTGTCTGACCGGATCCCGGGTCCAGCAGGAGCTGGGCTACCGGCCCGGTGACGATATCGAGGAGCCGCTGCCCCTTACGGTGTTTCGTGAGGATGAGCTGCACGATGTGGAGAAATAGCGACGATGAAAAACTTCTCAACAACCAGCCATGGACAGTGCGACTCAGCATTTGCCGCACACGTGCGTGAGCAAAGCGGCGTAGCGTTTGAGCGCTGCTACCAGTGCCTCACCTGTACGCTCGGGTGCGATGCGGCGGAATTTATGGATATCCTGCCGCATCAGATGGTTCGCATGACGCAGCTCGGCCTGAAGGACGCGCTTCTCACAAGCAGGGCGATATGGGTCTGCACCTCGTGTGAGGCGTGTGTGAGCCGCTGCCCTAACGATATAGACGTTCCTCATCTTGTAGATACCCTGCACTGCATTGCCCTTCGTGAAGGGTACCGGCCGGCCGAGCCGGATGTGCCGGTGTTCCACCGGGCGTTTTTGAAACCGGTTATGCGATACGGGCGACAGTACGAAGCGCTGATGACCGCTCTTTTCATGGTGGGCGCGCGGCGGTTTTCTGTGCGCGACATTGTAAGCAATGCCACGCTTGGAATTAAGCTGTTTGTGCGCGGTAAGCTGAAGCTGCGTCCGCATGCGGTTAAGGACCGCCAGGCGGTTAAGCAGCTGTTTCTTCACAGCGGAGAGAAGTAAATGGTGAAATACGCATATTACCCCGGCTGCACGCAGGAATCAACTGCTGAGGAGTTCGGGGATTCAAGCCGGGCCGCATGCGGCGGGCTCGGCATTGAGCTTGCAGACATTCCGGACTGGTGCTGTTGCGGTGCGTCTTCAGGACACGCTATGGACGAGGTTCTCTCACATGCACTTCCGGCGCGCAATCTTGCGCTGGCTGAGCGCATGGGGCTCGATATTGCGGTGGTGTGCGCAGCCTGTTACCTGCGGCTCCGGGCAACCCTGAAGTGTGCCCGCGAGCAGGAAAAATTCAGAAAAAAAATAGAGGAAACAATCGGGATGCCGTTTCGCGCATCGTGCGGCGTGCGCCATCTGCTGGAGATTGTGATGACGGACGTTGGACTTGAGCGGGTTTCGCATCTGGTAAAAAGGCCGCTCACCGGGCTTCGGGCCGTGTGCTATTACGGGTGCTATCTTGTGCGCCCCCCTGACATCGTCGGCTTTGACGATCCTGAAAACCCGGTATCAATGGACCGTCTCATTGAGCATCTCGGCGGGCAGAGCTGTGACTGGGCGGCAAAAGTCGACTGCTGCGGGGGCAGCCATATTTTAAGCAAGGAGAAGCTGGCACAGAAGCTCATAGTCGGAATCATTGATCGCGCCCGGGAAGTTAACGCGGAGGCCATTGTTGTCGCCTGCCCGATGTGTCACGCAAATCTCGATATGCGGCAAAAGGGACGCGATAAAATACCGGTTATATATTTTACCGAGCTGATCGGACTGGCGCTGGGCATACCTGCAGCCGATACCTGGTTTGCAAAACATATCGTCAGCCCGATGGGCATTTTGCAACAGCACGGGCTTGTGTGATGATACGCATAATACTCGACGGAATACTATCATTGCGACATAGTCATACAGTCGGGGCGGGGATGGCAGCAAGAACAGGATGTCCCGATTTGTCATTCCCGTGAAAACGGTAATTCAGCCTTTTTGCGGAGTTTTCACCCATAACCAGGAGGCAGCCTATGAGCACTGAAGAACACTCGAGCGGGGTTCAGCCGGAGGTCAGGCTTATACCCGTGTATATTATGGGCAAGCGCTATGATGTTCCCGAGGGGCTGACCATTATGAAGGCAATGGAGTACGCCGGCTTTCAGTTTGTGCGGGGGTGCGGCTGCAGGGGCGGCATCTGCGGCGCATGCGGTACGGTGTACCGGAAGCCGGGCGATTACCGGATCTATACCGCACTGGCCTGTCAGACCGCTGTCGAGCCGGATATGTATCTCACGCAGCTGCCCTTTTATCCGGCAAACCATGTTGCCTCCAATTATGAGGAGCTGTCCCCGGAGCCGGAGGAAATTTTCAAGAGATACCCTGAGCTGTTCCGCTGCGTTGCCTGCAACGCCTGCACCAAAGTGTGTCCCATGGATGTTGAAGTTATGGATGTGATTTCCTACATTAAGCGGGGGGATATCAGGCGGGCGGCGCTCGAGTCGTTTGATTGTATCCAGTGCGGGCTGTGCACCAGCCGCTGCTTTGCAGAAATGCCCCAGTATCATATTATGCAGCTGACACGCCGCATATATGGCGGAAAAATCGTCCCGCAGTCTCAGCACACTGAAGAAGCTGCCAAAACCATAAAAAGCGGTGCATTCGAGAGTATGATGGAGCAGGTTATGGGGATGAGCGTCGATGAGCTGAAAACGGTATACACGGAGCGGGAAATCGAGCCCGAGACAGCGGGGGAATCATGGCGGCCGCAGGATAAGCGCTTTCTGCTTGAAAGCACCACATAACGAACACCAATTTTTTGCCAGGGCAAGGAGGGCGGTATGCCGTATCCTGCACAGTTAAAAGAGATGATAAAAAAAGTTGAAGCCACGCGGCTTCAGCGGGTGGAGCGCAAAAAATCAGGGCAGGAAATGCCTGCAATGACTCTTGATGAGCGTCAGGCAATTCTGGAAAAATTCCACCCTGATTACATACCGGGAACGCGGCGGGAGCTTAAAATGGGGCCGAGCAAGGGATATGCGGTTGCGCATGAGTTTGCCGATATTCTTGAGTCAAAAAGCCACATCAACCCTGACCGTGTTGATGTCAATACTCCCGACTATGAAACGGATGTGCTGGTGATCGGCGGCGGCGGATCGGGGACGGCTGCCGCGCTTCTGGCGCAGGAGAGCGGATGCCGGGTGCTGGTGGCCACGAAGCTTCGCCACGGCGATGCAAACACAATGATGGCTGAAGGGGGCATACAGGCAGCGGACAAGCTTTTAAAGGATTCCCCGGTGTATCATTATATCGATACCATGGGCGGCGGCCATTTCAGTAACATCCCCGAGCTGGTGTATTCGCTGTGTACCGAAGCCCCCGATGTCATACACTGGCTTGAGAGGCTCGGCACCATGTTCTGGAAAGACGAGGATGGGACCATGCAGACGCTTCCGGCGGCGGGATTCTGCCGAAGCCGGCTGCATTTTGCCGGTGATATCACCGGTGCAGAGATAATGCGAACTATAAGAGATGAGGCCCGCAACCGGCGTGACGATATTACGGTCCTGGAATTTTGTCCGGCTGTCGAGCTTCTGCTCAATGAGCACGGCCACTGCGCAGGTGCGGTTCTGTTTAACCTTGAAAATCAGACATCGCTGGTGGTCAGGGCGCGCGCTGTTATCCTGGCGACCGGCGGGTGCGGCAGGCTGCACATTCAGGGATTTGTAACCACGAACCACTATGGAGCCACTGCAGACGGAGTTGTCATGGCGTACCGCGCCGGCGTTCCGCTGAGCTTTCTGCACACTGTGCAGTTTCACCCCACAGGGTGTATTTTCCCCGAGCAGCTTGAGGGATTGCTGATAACCGAAAAGTTCAGAGCGGCCGGTTCAAATGTCGTCAATATTGACGGCGAGCAGTTTGTCTATGAGAGAGAGCCGCGCGATGTTGAGTCATCGGCCTTTATACGCGAGTGTGCCGAGCGCTCTAAAGGAGTTCCCACACCTACGGGAAAATATGGTGTGTGGCTCGATGCGCCCATGCTCGATATGCTCCACGGAGAGGGCTATGTCAAAGCGCAGTTTCCCGGCAAGTGCAAGCAGTTCGGCCGCCACGGCATTGATATTTCAAAGGAGCCGCTGCTTGTGTATCCGACCCTCCACTATCAAAACGGCGGCATTTCGTACCGCAACACCGGCGAGACGCCGGTGCCCGGTCTGTATGCCGCCGGTGAGGTCGGCGGCGGCGCTCATGGCGAAAACCGGCTCATGGGCAATTCGCTGCTCGATATTCTGGTGTTCGGGCGCATCGCAGGCAGGGAGGCAGCTGCATATGCACGGGAGCGTGCGCAGGAAGGAAAGCTCAATCTTGATCACGTACGTGATTATGTTCGTGAGCTGCGCGAAGCAGGAATTGAAACCGGCCGGATCGCGCCGCTGCTGCTGCCCGATTATACCCAGCCCGAGCTCAGGGCGCGTCAGCTCACCTACCGTGCGCATTATACTGAATCGGAATGATTAATATACAAAGGAGGAATCATGCCTGTCCGGGTGGATACATAATTGCAGTATGCAACATGAAGTATTATCGCAGCTGAAGCTGCTCCTGCTGCTCTTATTGTGCTTTGAAATTACATTATTTTTGAAAAATCTCCATTTTAGTTGTTTGCAGCATCAGGGAGGTCGATCATGGCAATCATAAAACCGCTTCATGGTAAAGAGCCCCGTTTCGGCGAGGGCTGCTTTCTGGCGGAAAATGCCGTCATTATCGGTGATGTGTCTATGGGGGATGAGTGCTCCATCTGGTACGGCGCGGTTATACGGGGTGATGTGCACTGGATTCGCATGGGAAACAGGGTGAACGTTCAGGATAACGCTACCATTCATGCTACCTACAAAAAATCACCGACCACAATCGGCAACAGCGTTTCCATAGCCCACAATGCGGTGGTGCACGGCTGCACGATTCATGACAATGTGCTGATCGGCATCGGAGCCATTGTTCAGGATGACGCGGTGATTGAAAGCAACTGTATCATTGCCCCGGGTGCGGTCGTGGTTCAGAAAACCACTGTTGCGGCAAACAGCGTATACGCCGGCGTGCCGGCAAAAAAAATAAAGGATATGACGCCAGAGCTTGCCGAAGGCCAGATCAGGCGAATAGCCGACAGCTATTTGAAGTATGCTTCGTGGTATGCCTGATACAGCTTAAGAGGCCGCCTGTTACCGCGCACAGTTTCCGATACGCTTTCCCTTCATGGTGCTGGTCATTTTCATGCCTGTCTGGCCCATGGTCATGGAAAATTCGCCCGAAAATGTTGTGCCGCTGTAGGTTATCTTTCCGCTGCCGGTTGTTTTAGTGCCGCCGCTGTTGCAATCCATGGTCCAGGTAACCGTGTTGCCGCTGACCTTCTGGCTGGTGACCCGGCACTCTCCGCCTTTTTGAACATCACGCGGAACCAGGTCGTCTTTGGTAAGGCACTGGGTCCTGGTTTGGGGCGGTACTGTTACAGGCATGTTCGGCATGTTAACAGTTGTGGTTATTTCCCATTTGCCGGGCTGCATGTTTATTGATTCTCCGGCAAAGCAGGGTGAAACAATAATGCAGACAAACAGTGCAGTAAGAATTCCGGTTTTCATTGGTGTTGGAACCTCCATTGTGTGATGTTCATAAATTCTTTTTCTGTAGGGTTAATTAATAACAGCCGTATGGTGTGCTGTCAACATAAACCAAAGATTAAGCTTCCCCTAAAATTTATCGTTCAATAGATAGAAAAAATTTTGGATAACACGGAGAAGAGGCTTTTACGAAACAGCGGACACGCTATCGCTTTGTCCGCCCTGCGCGATTTTTACAAACTAGCCGGATTGCCCGGGCGGAGCCGGACTTTGCAGAGGGGGACTTGAAAACCACCTTTTATAAGCTTTTGAAAAAGAAGTTAGACTGGCCGGACAAAGCGTAGCGTGTACGGCCGAAAGGCTTACTTTCCAAGCAGCGCGGCAACTGTTTCGCCGATTTTGGCGGGGTTTCGCTCTACATGGATACCTGCCTTCTCCCAGGCGGCCATTTTTTCTGCAGCAGTGCCTTTGCCCCCCGAAATGATCGCCCCCGCATGTCCCATACGCCGCCCCGGCGGGGCAGTCTGGCCTGCGATGAATCCTGCTACGGGCTTTGTGAACCTGTTTTCAATATACTCGGCCGCCTCTTCTTCTGCGGTTCCGCCGATTTCCCCGATAATAACAACAGCCTCGGTTTCCGGGTCATTCTGAAATCGCTTCAGCAGATCGGTGAACGATGTCCCCACGATCTGATCGCCGCCGATGCCGACACAGGTCGACTGTCCTATGCCCAGGCGGGTGAGCTGATGAACCGCTTCATAGGTCAGTGTCCCGCTGCGCGAAATGACCCCAACAGGTCCGGGCATATGAATGCGGCCGGGCATAATGCCGATCTTGCACTGGTCAGGTGAAATCAGCCCCGGGCAGTTCGGGCCGATCAGCACGGTTTCAGTGCTGTCGACATAGTGCTTTATTTTCGTCATATCAAGCACCGGTATGCCCTCTGTTATACACACAACAAGATCAATTCCGGCATCCACCGCCTCTATTATTGCGTCAGCCGCAAAGGCGGGCGGAACGAAAATACAGGACGCATTGGCCCCTTCCTTTTCGCGTGCGTCGATAACACGGTTATATACCGGAACCGATTCGTCGAACAGCTGACCTCCTTTGCCGGGCGTTACTCCGGCAACCACATTTGTCCCGTACTGGACGCACTGCCGGGCGTGAAAGCTTCCTTCGCTTCCGGTAATTCCCTGAAAGACAACCCGCGTGTTTTTATCTGCCAGTATGCTCATGTACGCTTCTCCTTGCGAATAAAGGAATGCACACTCAGGTTTTTTGAATCAGCAGGCGCGGACAGCGACTTTCTGTGCTGCATCTTCAAGCGAGTCCGCAACCTCAAACCGGAGCCCGGAGCTCTGCAGCAGCAGGCGCCCCTCATCGACATTGGTACCCTCGAGCCGAATAACCATGTCCACAGTCAGATCTATTTTTTTTGCCGCATCGATAATGCCCTGCGCCACTCTGTCGCAGCGCAATATGCCGCCGAAAATGTTTATGAGGACCGTTTTTACGTTTTTGTCTGAAACCAGAATGTGCAGCGCGCTTTCAACCTGTTCGGTTGAAGCGCCGCCGCCGACATCAAGAAAGTTTGCCGGCTCTGCGCCGGCGAGCTTGATAATATCCATGGTTGCCATTGCAAGCCCGGCACCGTTAACCATGCAGCCGACCGTGCCGTCGAGTTTTATGTACTGAAGCCGGTGTTTGGAAGCATCGAGCTCGAGCGGCTGCTGCTCGTGCGGATCAAACAGCTCCTTGAGACCGGGGTGCCTGCTGAGCGCATCATCGTCAAAAGTGACTTTCGCATCAAGGGCTAAAAGATTGTTCTCCTCAGTAATGACCAGCGGGTTGATTTCGATAAGGGAGCAGTTTTTTTCGATAAACAGGCGGTGCATGGCGGCTATCATCGCAGTGCATTGCTTGATGAGATCCCCGTTCAGCCCAAGACCGAAAGCGATTTTCCGGGCGTGGCTGCCGGAAAAACCGGTGGCGGGACTGACCGGTGCCTTGATGATTTTTTCCGGGGCTCGGGCGGCGATCTCCTCGATTTCCATGCCGCCGGCTTCAGACGCCATAATGACCGGTGCAGCAAGCGCCCTGTCAATAACAATGCCTGCATAGAGCTCTTTTGTGCAGTTGCAGCCCTGTTCCACCAGTATCTT
Organism: uncultured Thermodesulfobacteriota bacterium; assembly: GCA_964621615.1. Lineage (GTDB taxonomy): Bacteria > Desulfobacterota > WTBG01 > CAIYCZ01 > CAIRTM01 > CAZUMW01. Next base: position 19,392 of record CAZUMW010000010.1, on the reverse strand, counting down.
TCTGACGGTCTGCCCCTCGGGGCCTGTCTGATGGGTTACCAGCTGCATGCCCAGGATATCGCAGGCTGCTGCTTGTGCTTCTTCGGTTGTTTCGACCCGCCTGACGCCGCCGCCTTTTCCGCGCCCGCCCGCATGAATCTGCGCCTTGACAACGGCAGGATACCCGAGGTCGTCGGCGATTGCCTGCGCCTCCTCGGGAGTTGTGGCAACAGCGCCTGCGGGAACGGGTATCCCATAATCGGAGAAAAGTTTTTTAGCCTGGAATTCATGAATTCTCATAATAGCATCCGAATTATGTTAAAAAATGCAGTTTATTATTTTTACCCATGAATAAAACATGAAGCAGAAAAAAGCAAGTATTAATTAGCTTTAATACGATTGGTTAAACGGTTTACAGTGCTGTTTGAAAATGTTCAGATGCACGGTGCGTGCAATGAAGAGTAATACGGCGTGCTTTTTGCGGTTCGCAGTGAGCGATAATGAATGCAGCGCCGGCTTTCGGTGAAACTCAGGAGCGTGAGCCTGTCTAACAGCAGATGGCCGTTTTGCAGCAATCCATTATTTATTTTTTACAGCATGCTTCTCAATCATGCGGGTAAGGTTGAAAAGAGCCTTTTTGTGACAAAAAAAACCGAAATCCTTTTCGGTCCCGGGTTTTTTTAGGGTGTCTTTGCATGCAGCGTGCGGGTTGGCGCACACGCAGGTTCGCTTAAAAACCAATCAGCCCGATGCATTTGCAGGTGTTACCCTCTTCATCGGGCAGAACCGTCCCATAATCATACACATAAATAAACGTTCCGTCTTTGCGGCGTATCCGGTAGGTGTTGTAATACTGAGTTGTTTCGGTTGTCTGTGCCGGGATGGGGTGTTTTTCCCTGTCCTCGTGGTGAATAAGCTCCTGCCATCCTGTGACGGAAACAGGCAATTCATCTTTTGTGTACCCTAATTTTTCTGCGATATTACCGAACCACATGATACGTTCTGTATCCATGTTCCATTCATAGGCGATATCGAATGATTCATACAAGGGATCCTGCTGTCTTTTATTATCTCGATTCACGGTCGCCTCGTTTTTCCGTGTTATACAATTGCTTATTATTCCAATATATTATTCATCAGTAGCTATTTCTATAAAGGTTTTCAATTGTACGGTTTTATGCCAAAATTGCCTGTTTATGATCTATTTTCGAACATTTTCGGTAATAAGGCAATCCGTACTACTGCTTAATTATGAGTGAGTATAAGTACTCATTTTTACACTTCTGAGGTAACCGGCGATGTGGTGACGCGATATGGAAAAGAGCTCGGTACACTGAATTAATAAGCTGGGATCGGCAGGCAGTGAGGGCGGTTTATGCAATCATGCCGTTCTGATGCGCAAACTTTATGAGGGTGGTTGTGTTTGGTACGTTTAATTTTTTCATTATACTTGCCCGGTGATTTTCCACTGTCCGGACACTGATATACAGTGCGTCGGCTATTTCCCGGTTTTTTTTGCCTTCAATAATAAAATGAAATATCTGTCGCTCGCGTGAAGACAGGAAATCAAGTGCCGTCGGGTTTTCAAAGACACAGGTCCCGGAACCGTCCCGCATAACGTGCCCGGAGAGCTTCTGGGTAATATAGGTCCCGCCGGTTCGGATTGTATCGATTGCCGCGATCAGCTCCTGGTCGGAATCCTCTTTGAGCAGATAGCCGCGCACGCCTGCAGCAAACGCCTCCTTTAAAAAATCGATCCGCTTGTGCATTGTCAGAATCATTACCGCAGTCGAGGGATACCGTGCTGCTATTTCATATGTTGCCTGAAATCCGTTCAGCTTGGGCATTGATATATCGACTATGGCCATATCCGGTGACTTATGATCGATTATCTGCAGCAGGTGCTGGCCGTTATCTGCTTCCCCTATAACGCTGACATCAGACATTTCGTGTATTAAGTGGCGTATAGCGCTGCGTATCATTATGTGATCTTCAGCCAATACGATGCGATACTGTTTCACTGCGCCTCCGTTGCCTTAAAATGATAATGTGCCCTTTCTATGGGGATGTTTAATGAAAGCTCTGTGCCACGGCCGGGGCCGGTCTCTATGGAAAACGATGCCCGCATTATATATGCGCGCTCTTCAAGAGTTGTCAGACCCATTGTTTTTTTCTCAGCGGCAGCGGCTCGTATGTGAGCCTCATCGAACCCCGCTCCGTTATCAGCAATAGAAAACTGCAGAATGCCTCCGTAAACCTTTCCCAAGACGCTGAACCGGTCTGCTCCGGAATGCTTTGCAATATTGGTGAGAGCCTCCTGAAAAAAACGGTAGATATTAATGCGCTGCTCAGTGGAAACAGCATCGTCGATCATGTCTACAGAAAACGTACAGATAATGCTGTAGCGCTGAGAAAACTCTTCACAATAGTATCTGAGCGCTTCAGTGAGCCCCATATGCTCCAGCACGGCAGGGCTTAAATTTTTGGACAGCCGCCGGACTTCATCAATTATGTGGCTGACGTCGCTGATTGATTTCTCGAGAGCACGCTTCTGCTCATCCCCCATAGGGGTCAGTCTTCTTGACAATGTGCTCAGGTTGATTTTTATCAATGCAAGCGACTGCCCGAGACCGTCGTGCAGCTCGCGCGCAAGCCTGCTTCTCTCGCTTTCCTCCTCACGCATGACCCGGACGGTAAGCTCATGCAGCTTTTCCTTTCGCTTGATCAGAGAGACTGCCATTTGATTGAACGTCTGAGAAAGCTTTCCGATTTCATCATCTCTGCCGGTTTCGAGATCCTGTACCGTCCCGTCTTTTCCAAATGCATCGACGGCCTCGGTTAAGCTTAGCAGCGGCCTGCGGATCATCTTGGCGAAGAAAAAAGCGATCAGCCCGGCGACGATTATAAAGCCGCATGATATGAAGAGGCTTTTTGATATCATTTTATGTATACGCAGATCCAGCATGCTTTTGTCCATAGAAACCGCGGCAAATCCGAGCAGGCTTTTCTGTTTTTCGGAGGAAGGGATGTCAAAATAAAGGCTTTCGCTGGTCGCTTCGCTGCGGGAGGCCAATATGGGGCTGATAAAATTCAGGCTGTGTTCGCCGGAGGAAAATACAGCCGGCTCTAATGGAGAAAGCAGCTTTGACAGCGCTTCGTCCTCAGGCATCACCGAAGCCCGGACTCCCGGGGCGGCGCTGCTTTCCGTGGAGCAGCGCTGCTGCAGGAGGAGCTTTTCTTCATTGTAAATTGCGGCGAAAAGCACTCCCTGCTGGCTGCAGACTCCCGAGAGCGCTTCCTGAAGAAGTTGCGTGTTGCCTGAGAAAACGCCGACCCGCGCATTATAGGCAAGCAAGCGGGCGAGTGTATTCCCGTTCTGCATGATACTGTTTTTAAGAATGCTGTACTGATTTATAATGAAAAAGGCGGTGAAAGAAATGGATATAATGAGCACAAGCGAAGTAAATGCGAAAAAAACCTTAACACCGAAATGCTTTGTTGCCTTTTTTACATATGTGCAAAGCATATGGATATGTCTGACAATGCTGCTGCTGAACCCCATCAATCCGTATTCTGGCTGTTTATATGCGGGTTAATTTACAATGCGCGCTTCCTGCAGAATAGCCTCGTCAATAGCAAGGCCAAGATTCCAGGCAACCTGCCTGTTTACCGTAATAAGGGCCTTCCGTGCTATCTGGCTGTTAATGGAAATAACCGGCTTCCGGGGAGCGGTGCGAAAGGCAAGAGCCTGACTCTTGGGAGACAGAATCGTGCTGGCTATCTCAGCCGTCTGTTTGCCGATGTCAACTGCATCTATACCTATAGACAAAACGGCCCCAAGAGAAACATATTTTTGTGCAAAAGAAACAACCGGTTTGCTTTTCCTCAGACACGCGTCAAATATATAATCTATCGTCAGCGGCGTCACAACAGAAAGATCCGGCATCATCCAGAAAATATCGATTTCATCGATTATGTTCAGAAGCGCCGCCGGGGCATCCTTCGGGTGTGAAATTTTCTCTGCAATAATAGAGCAGCAGTAGCGGGAGGATATCTTTTCTACTGTATCGACAAAATCGCCTGTATTATCAGGATCGTAGATGATACCGATTTTTCTGGTCCCCGGCAGCGCGCTCACAAGTGCGGCAAGCTGCTTTTCGGGAGCGATGCTCATGCTTACACCGGCGATATTCGTGCGCCCCTGGACTATTTTTTCAGGATGCAGCACCATGCAGTATATAACAGGTATGGTGCTGATATCCCGCACCTTCCGGAGGGCTTCATTGCCTATGGCGAGTATCAGATCCGGATTTCTTTTGCTGATTTCACTCTCAATATCACTGTTTTCCATCTGCGCAAGAACAATCCGCTCAATGTCCGCGGGAAAAAACTCTTTGAATCCGCTCAACGCACGCTCAAATGGCTTAAGCTGCTGGCTTTGGACGGCAAGGATTCTTTGCCCGGCCTGTGCCGCGCTGCACAGCAAAAACGAAAGACAAAAAACAAGAAGGACAAAACGGTACTTGGGTGACATGGCAATTATGGAAAACCGACTGAAAAAGGCGTACTCACTTAATGTTTGAATTAAATTATACTATATTTCATCGCTTTTGGACAAGGTTTATCTAAAAAAGTTTATGCGTTATGCTGCCATAAGGGCATGATACTATGAGCACATTCCTGAATTGATTCAAGTATATGACAATTAAATAAGACAATACTGCAGCATGCTATACAGATAAAGCCTTTAAAAGTAAATCCCGACTTTCTCATCCCGTTACGCCGACACCAGCTCAATGACCTTGTCTGCGGACATGACCGTTCCGAACCCCAGGTTTATAACATTCAATGTTGCTGCGTGCCCCGCCGTGTCATAGGTTGCTGTTGCGTCGCTTACCATTACGACATCATAGCCGTACCCCACGGCCTCACGCGCAGTTGTCTCCACGCAGAAATTGGTTGCCACTCCTGTCATAAACAATGTCCGGATAGACAGGTTGCGAAGTGTCCGGTCAAGGATGGTTTGGAAAAACCCGCCGTATGCTTTTTTCATAACCAGGCGGCTTCGCTCGTTCGGCATGAGTTCATCGATAATCTGTGCTCCCCATCGTCCCCTGACCAGGCAGCCTTCCTGCCGGGCTGTTTGCTGCAGGCTTTTGAGAGGAATGGCTACATCACAGTAATCAGCCTCCCAAGCGGTATAAATATAAATCACTTCTTTTTGTTTTTCATGGAAAATATCGGATAGCCGTTTTATCGACGAAACAGGGCTTCTTAAAAGGTCAAAAGCGCTTTCCGGCATGCCGATCTCCTCAGCGTGCCGTCTTACAAACCCGTCCTTGTGAAGAAAATCATTCTGCATATCAACAATAATCAGAGCGCTGTTTTCCACATTCATAATGTGAATACTCCTTCAAAAAAATGTTTTTAATGTCTACGGATCCTGAATCTTTCCAGAAGAGAAAACCATGCATTGCCGCCGCCACGGGCATCGCGAGCGGCAAAAAGCCAGAGGGGTTTTGTGCTGAATAATGTGCCTGATTTCACTGATTTTCTTTGTGTCGTCAAATGTGAGTGCAAGGCCCTGAAGAATCAGGCGATCGAACTTTCTTACCGCCTCTTCATTCCCCCGGGGGCTTTCGCAGCGGCCGCTGCGGAGCTCGGGACAGGCGCGGCACAGCTCGTCCGGACCATCGATAATTTCGATGACATCATCCCTGCCTGAGCTCAGGAGCTCTTTCACCCGTTCTATCTCTTCTGAAAAGCGCCTGCCGCGCCCGGACAGATCAAGCTGCAGATACCGCGTGCAGAGCAGGTGGTGCGGCCGAAGCCGTATAATATTTTGTGTTCCGTTTGTCACCTTTTGTCAGACCCTTCGCTCGGCTCCAGATGAACGACCACATCGACCACATCTTCTATCTGTTCCAGAATCCGGTGCTTGACCGCTCCGGCAATGCTGTGCCCTCGGGCAACGCTCATGCTGCCGTCAACCACCACATGCAGATCCGCGAAAACGGCGGAGCCCTGCCGGCGTGTTCTGATGGCATGAACGCTGTCGACGCCCTCTGTTTCTTCGCTTACGGTACGGATCCGGCTGCTGATGCCGCGCGAAGCGCTGCTTTCCGAGAGTTCGAGCAGAGCCGGCTTCATGATTTTCCATGATGCATGAAGTATGAGACCCGACACCACAACCGCTCCCACGTGATCAACAAATGACCAGTGAGGATTAACAGCAGCAATGCCGACAGCAAGTGCAGCAGGAGCTGAGCTGAGCGCATCAGAGCGGTGATGCCAGGCATTTGCGATAAGGGCGGCCGACCGCGCACGTTTTCCCACCGAAGCCGTCCATCTGTATAAACCCTCTTTTGCTGCAATGGAAACAGCCGCGCCCCAAAAAGCAATCAGCCCTGGCTGTTCTGCGGGGCCACGCCCGATAGTGACCAGGCCGCGATAGCCGATCCCAAGCGCCGCTGCCGCAAGCACAAGACCGATACCTGCGGTTATCATTGTTTCAATCCTGCGGTGACCGTAGGGGTGGCATTCATCTGCCGGAACCGACCAGTACCTGACACCGATCAGTATGGCTGCATCGGTGGTGAGATCGGCAAGGCTGTGAACGGCATCGGCAACAACAGCCTGACTGCTCCCCAGCACGCCGACGGCGAATTTCAGCCCGGACAGAAGAATGTTCCCGAGAACCCCTGCCCAGGTTACCCGCCGAATGCTGTCTGATTTTTCCGTGTCAGTTAGCATTAAGGATAATACAGAGTATCTGTTTCCAGTTTCTGATTGCCGGTCAGGAGCCGGCGTAAATTTCCATAACCGTATGAAGGAACCGGATCGCATCGCCTTTCGGGCGCTGAAAGGAGTTTCTGCCGATAATTGAGCCGTATCCGCCTCCGTCGCGGATGCATCGTATATCATCGTAAAAATCTTCTTCGCTTGTTTTGGAGCCGCCGGAGAAAATAACAATGCGTTTGCCGTTGAAGGCGCTCTGGACAACATGCCGAACACGGTCGGCAACGGTTTGAACGGGAATCTGCTTTGCCTCGTAGATCTCCCTGGCTTTTTCCTGCTCAATGTGTGAGGTCGGCAGCTTTACTTTTATGATGTGTGCACCGAGCTGCGCAGCGAGATGCGCGGCATAGGCGACCACATCGATTGCAGTCTCACCTTTTTTCGACAATCCCGAACCGCGCGGATAGGACCATATGACCACAGCCAGTCCGTGCTGTTTTGCCTCCTCGGCGATTTCGCTGATTTCCTCATACATTATTTTGCTTTGCGCCGACCCCGGATAAACGGTAAACCCGATAGCTGCACAGCCGAGCTGCAGCGCCCGGTGTACGGAAGATGTTACGGCCGGTGCGGGATCAACGGTATCAGGGGCAAGAGAGTCGTGATTGTTGAGCTTGAGTATGAGGGGGATTTGGCCTGCGTATTCCGAAACGGCCGCCTCCAGGGCGCCGAGCGGGGCGGCATAGGCGTTGCAGCCGGCATCTATTGCCAGCTGAAAATGATATGAGGGGTCATACCCTGGGTCGTTTTCGGCAAAACTTCGTGCGGGGCCGTGTTCGAACCCCTGATCGACGGGAAGGATGACCAATTTGCCTGTTCCGCCGAGAGTGCCGTGATTAAGTATCCTGGCAAGATTTGTGCGTACCCCCGGATTTTCACCTGCATAGTAGGATAAAATTTTTTCAGTGTTTTCAGTCATACGCATTCTCCTTTATTCACAGGAAGGTTAGCGTTGCAGTTACAAAGAGTGAGCCTCACAATTTATTAGTGCAATATATATACCGGTACAGCTTCTTTGCGGAGCGGTTAAAAAAACACGCAATTTTTATAATAATAAGGCAGCGGTGCCGACAGCGAAACACAAGATAGTGTGTATATTTTTTACAGATACGGCAAACATGTATTCGATGTTTACGGTTGACAAAATCCTGCAGCGTTACAGTGCTTCGCGTATATGAAGGCCGAGCCGGTTTCCATCCATCCACAGCATGCTGTGGGACTCCATTACGCCCTTGATTTCAGACTGCAGTTTCCTGTCCAGCGGAAGCGTTGATGCGGTGAAGCTTCCCTGCTGAAGACCGCAGGCAGTGTGCTGCAGAAGCTCAAGCGCCAGCATCACCGATGTGCCGGTTTGGAACTGCACCGCATTGATGCCCAGGCTTTCCTTTGTTTTGCGGTGATCCGTCGACCAGAAAAGCGTCTTTGACACACCGCATGAGCAGCCGGTAACCTGTACGGCAATGCGGTCCGTGCCGCTGATGCCGGCTGCAGCATCAGGAACCGTAAGCATAGTGAGCGAATGCTTCGGCCCAGCATCGAGGCAGCGCATAGCCGCAGGGTGCAGGCCGTAGACGAAACGGGCGTTGCGCACCGTTCCGAGCATGCCCAGATTCCATATTTCCTCATGCCCCACTATGCGTGAAGGAATGTTTTCACCCTCCCAGACCGCGGTTGTCTTTCGCGTCGGCCCTGAGGGGGCCTCAGACTTTTTCCCTTCAATAATTTCAAATGACGGGCACAGCAGTATTTCCTCAACCAGGCCTTGCGGCGACCAGCCGACAGCGGGCCGGCCGGAGGCTTCTGACTGGAGGCTGTCATGCTCGTAGATAAACACATCCCAGCGCGTATCGGGAATCCTGCTCATGAGCGCTCGTGCAACCAGCTCAACCACGCCGGGGTTGAGCCCGAAATGAAGCAGGTGCGGGCGGCGGCTTTTGATTTCCCGGTATGAATACGGCATCGCCCGCTGCATACGCGGCTCCGGGACGCCGTTAACAAAGCCTGAGGATGTGTCGACATAGGCGGTGTCCCGCTCGGCGATGACCGTGCGCAGCTCGATGTTGTCCGTGTTGACGCAGAGGTTGAGGAATATGGCTGGAGCAGGAACACTGTCAAGAACCTTTGTCAGGAAGTCCCGGTCAGTAATGTCGCCCCTGATGGCGGTAAATGCATGCGCCCGGGCACGCTGCACCGCAGATTCGTCCCGGTCCACAGCCAGCACGTGATCGAAGCTGCTGAGGGTGCTGTGCGGGAGCGCGGACAGGCTGCTTCCGATACTGCCGAAACCTGCAATTATAAGCGATGTATAGCGCGACATTCGGATGATCTCCGGATCAGGGTGTCCCGTCGGTAAACTGGACATAGCGGGCCGAGGTGTCATATAACTGCTGGGAAGTGATGCCGCGCCGGCTGACAGCGCGTTTTATATCATCGATATATTCACAGACAACGCCCACATGGAGCCGCATGAGCTGGCAGTACTGCACCAGTCGCTCAGGCGTGCTGATCAGAGCCTGGACAGGACAGCGGCCGCCGCAGTACCCGTGAACCCCGCATGAAAAACAGCCGAGATCTGATTTGTAGGCTGTCAGGCCGTTCAGATCAAGGGGAGCGATGTCAGGGATGCCGGTTTCGTTTATGGGCCCCAGGATGAACTCCTGCGGCAGGTCCGCACACGGGAACACCTTCCCATCCATGATATCATAGTTCCGGGCACGCTCGACACCGCAGGCAGAGCAGCTGCGGCGCTCACCTGTCAGCAAAAAGAGAACGAGCTCATTTATGTGAATAATCGACAGCAACTGACCCGCATGAAGCGACGTGACATAGGCGCTCATAATTTCATGCAGGTCGTCCTCATATGATTTCAGATATTCGGCAAACTCAGCATAGGGCTCGGCCTGCTCGACCCAGTGCCAGAAAAAGTGATCGGCAAGCCCCCGCTCCCTGAGAAAGAGAAACTCCCTGAAGCAGTCACGAAGTGACTGCTCCTCCCTGAGCGTCGACCACATCAGCACAGCTCCGCTGCGCACAGCTTTCAGCATTTCGAGCCCTTTATGGATCCGGTCGAGTGTGGTGCCCTTTCTGATGCGCTCGTGCTGCCGGTGCGTGCCGTCAATGGATACTGAGTACAGTGCGGCTTCGCTCATAAAAGAGGGGCATTTCTGTAGGGCGTCTGACAGCAGCTCGCCGTTTGTGTAGATCATAAAGCGGATGTGTCTGCTTCCGCATTTTTGGCGTATCAGAGAGGCCGCGCGCCGCATTTTTCCAAGCTCAAGCAGCGGCTCACCGCCGTAAAAGCACACCATAACATTATTTTCATCCTGTACCAGGTGCAGTATCGCTGCGGCGTCGCGCTCGGGTTGGGTATCTGATATGCGGAACCCGCCAGCAGAGGCACAGCCTTCACTGTTCGTGCGGGTTATAGCTGCATTGATGCAGCCCGCACACCTGGCATTGCATTTGCCGGTTATGGACAAATGGATAATAAACGGGCTGTCCGTGATGTAGCCTGGATACGTCCTGCATTCGGTAAGGGTTACGGCCCCGGGCAGGTTCAGGTCGCCGTAGCGGGGGTGCACAACGCCGGGCGTAAGGCGCAGGGCTGTAAGCTCTTCGGGTGTGTACCTGAATGTGGATATATGCATACGCGGCGGATACGTCCGGCGGGGGATATCCATAAGCTGTGTGCCCTCGTGTTGGTTACCGGAACAGACAGTATGCAGTAGTATATATGATCATGTATAAAAAAATAAACACATTTTTTCAATAACTATCCTTATGATACAAAATGAAACGGAAAAAGGAGGGTTTCACGGAGCGCTATTACCACATATAATAATGCATCAGGGGAATAAGGTGCGGCGGCCTGATGTTGGTGCGCACAATCTGCCCGTTGTAGAGAATTATCCGGGTTTCAAGACCTTTTGAGCGCAGCGTGCCCACAACGGTTATCTCCCCTCCTTCACGCATTGCGCTTTCAAGCAGCAGCTCTGCAAAGCGGTCGGCGCGCAGGCGGTAGTGATGGGTGTAGCAGCGCAGGGTGCAGCCGCTTTCTTCAAGCCGGAGATACCATGTCCAGAACTGGCGCCTGCCGTAATAGGTGACCGGTGCGGTTACTTCGATGTCGTTGTCTTCCAGCGCTTCATAGTGAGTGTGCACATCCTGGAGATCAGCAACGATGAATTGTATCGACTCGTTGTCCCCGAGCGATGGGTTTTTTTTCAGCTCGGAAACATGAGCTTTTCGCATGGGGGCTGCGCAGCCGGCACAGATAAGAAATGACAGCAGCACAACGGCTGCATGCGCGCACACAGAAGTTTTCATGCATGTAATCATAGATGCCTCCGCAAACAAGTCAATGGGTTTTCAGGAAAAAAGGGTATGTGAGCAAAAAATAACACCCGTATCCCTCCTGTTTTTACTGTGCCATAATCAAACGTGTCCACAATAAATGAAAGCATTGAGCAAAAGCCGGTTCGGGGAGGTCTCTGCGCAGCCGCCGCCAGATAAAACCTCACTTCATGGGCGGCCCGATGCTGCTGCGTGTAACTGCGTAACAGGCATTGTGCAGGGATTGTCCCGGGCAGCACCGTCCGCCGGGCCGTGTGTGTACTGAAATATAACGGCACATGCCGCTGCATAACCTTTTGAACGTGTTGCGGGGGTTGTGCAGAGCCACGCCCGAACCGGCTTCGTAACTTATTTTGGACACTACTGGTGCCATATATTCAATATATAGGATAAAGGCAGCGCCCGTTCATGAAAAAGACAATTGTGTACCCCATTGTGTATTTTTTTCATTTAAAATTGGAAATATATCTGCTGTTTCAGCATTCAGGAGTTGAAAACATAAAACAGAGAAACTATTTAAAAAAAGTAATAAAAAATATACATCAATAGCGGACATTAAAAATATTTTTTTCCGGAGAAAAGGTTATGCAACACATGATGCTTTTGCTTTTTATTCTATTATCCGGTTTTTACGGTATATGCCAAGCCGGGTCCGCGCCGGATCTTGCAGCATTGGTCGATGAGGCACTTTCCCGCAATCCCGTAATCAACGCGCTGCACAAACAGGAACAAGCTCTCTGGCAGCGTCCGCCTCAGGCCGCGGCATGGGAGGATCCTGAGCTTGTTTTCGGTGTCAAGAATCTTCCTGTAGATAATTTTGATTTTAACAAGCAGGATATGACGCAGAAATATATATCTGTGTCCCAGAAAATTCCCTTCCCGGGAATTACCTCATTGCGACGGGAATCTGCTGCTGCCTTAGCCCGCAGCTCCGGGCAGGCGGTCGAGGATGCCGCGCTGCGTCTGGTACGGGATGTAAAAAAAAACTTTTACCAGCTGTATTTTATCGAGCGCGCATTGCAGATAACCACCAAAAACCGTGATCTGCTTATGCAGTTGGCTGAAATGACGCAGTCGCGCTATGAGGTCGGGACCGGCCTGCTTGAAGATATGCTCCGTGCGCAGGTGGAAATTGAAAAAAACCGGGAGGAGCTGATCAATCTCAGGCAGCAGCGCGATACGATTCATGCATCAATGAACCGCCTGCTGAATCGTCCCGCAGGGAAACCGTTCTCAGGAATTCCACGGGTAACGCAAACCGAGTTTTCCTGCAGCTGTGGCGCGCTTGAAAAACAGGCTCTGGAAGGGCACCCGCTCCTTCAGTCACTTGAGCAGCATATTCAACAGCGCGAAGCTGAGAGCCAGCTTGCCAAAAAATCCTATTTTCCTCATTTTGTCGTCACCGCTGCATATGGTCAGCGGGAGGACCGTATGCATGCCCGCCCCGCACTAACACGGGTTATGAAGCCCAGCGGTTTGTTTACCGACGTGGCCACGCGGCCGCTTAACTATGATACTGACCGCCCCGATTTTTTCAGCTTTATGGTCGGGGTTACGGTGCCGATCTGGTTTTCCGGAAAACAAAACAGGCGTGTGTCGGAAACACGGCTTCAGATTGAACAGGCAAAAGCCGAATACGAGGCCCGCAAGAACGATATTCTGTTTTCCATTCGTGACCTTGTGGCCCGAGTCAGGCGTGGCGCAGACCTGCTGGATCTGTATGAAGACAGCATCATTCCAAAAGCCAGACAGTCCTTTTCAGCCGATATGACTGCATACCAGGTCGACAGAATCGATTTTCTGAGCCTTCTTGACAGCCAAATCACCCTGTATAACTACCGTATAGAATTTGAACGCATTTTGAGCGACTATGAAAAGAGCCTCGCCGATCTGGAGGTTGCGGTCGGCAAAAAACTTTTTCAGATAGGGGCAGGAAATCAACCGTCCGGGTAAAACATGTAGCCGCTTGGAAATTATTGCTGGCGTTTTTGTGTCAAAAAAAATTCAGCAATTGTTATGCCGGGCGAGCGAAGTGAAACACGGAATCCATGCTCAGTGTTGAAATCTCATGGATCCCGCATCACGTGCGGGACTGCGGCAAAATATAAATGCATGTTTGGTTCCGGCTGCCGCGGTTTGTGGTGATACCTGTCCAAAATAGCAGCAGGAAGGAATTTTTATGAAATCGCCTGTACGATTTATCAATCTCCATCGCCTCATCGCCGTGGCTGCTATTATAGCTGCCGTTTTTGCAGCCGGGTATATGCTGGCCGGGAACGGGGAAAAAACCCGGAAGCAGACTGTCGAAACAGCTGAGTCGCCGGTGGAGTTCTGGACCTGTTCGATGCATCCGCAGATCAGGCAGGCGGAGCCGGGTCAGTGTCCGATTTGCGGCATGGACCTCATTCCCGTAAAAGAGGATGTGCAGCCTTTGGACACCGCGCGCCGCATCCGGCTCACCCCCGAAGCCGCCCGGCTGGCAGAAATAAGAACTACACCGGTTGAGCGCCGTTTTGCAACCGCCCGGATACGTCTTGACGGAAAAATCCAGTACAACGAAATCAGCATTTCCCACATCACCGCCTGGGTGCCCGGACGCATAGAGCGGCTTTTTGTTGACTATACCGGTATCGCGGTCAACAAGGGGGATCATATGGTTGAGCTCTACAGCCCGGAGCTCATTACCGCGCAGCAGGAGCTGCTGCTCGGGCTGAAGATGCTGAAAAGTGGCGGCGGCACGATTGCCTCGCGAACACGTGAAAATGTCGAGGCAGCCCGCAAAAAGCTGCGGCTCTGGGGGCTGACCGATTTGCAGATACAGCAGGTCGAGCGCTCCGGTGAACCTTCTGAGAGAATAACGATTTATGCTCCCCGAAGCGGTATTGTAATCGATAAAAACGCTTTTGAAGGCATGTATGTAAATACCGGCGCCCGCATCTATACGGTCGCCGATTTGTCACAGCTGTGGGCAATGCTTGATGCCTATGAGTCGGATCTTGCCTGGATTCGCTATGGTCAGGAAGTGACATTCAGGACCGCCGCCTATCCGAGCCAAACCTTTACCGGCACCATAGCCTTTATTGACCCCATCCTTGACCAGAAAAGCCGCACGGTCGATGTCAGAGTTAATGTGGCAAACCCTGACGGCAGGCTGAAGCCGGAAATGATTGTTACGGCACAGGTGCGCTCCCGGGTTGCTGCTGCCGGTAAGGTTATGGATCCCGATCTTGCAGGCAGGTGGATATGCCCCATGCATCCCGATGTCGTCAAAGATACAGCCGGCACCTGTGATATCTGCGGGATGGGTCTGGTGACCGCCGAATCGCTTGGCTATACAACGGTTGAACAGATTGCAGAGCCGCCCCTGGTGATCCCTGATTCAGCCCCGCTGATAACCGGGGAGCGGGCTATTGTGTATATCGCTGTTCCTGAAAAGCAGGGCGTTTTTGAGGGGAGGGAGATTGTGCTCGGTCCTCGGGCAGGGGATTTCTATATAGTCGAGCACGGATTGGCTGAAGGAGAGCAGGTGGTGGTTAACGGCAATTTTAAAATCGACAGCGCGGTTCAGATCCAGGCGAAGCCGAGCATGATGAGCCCGAAAGAGGACACGCAGGGCACACAAAAGCGTGTCCATGAACACGCTGCTCAGGCAGCAGAGCAGCCGCTCTTTAGAGCGCCTGAAGTCTTCCGAAGACAGCTGGATGGAGTAGTGTCGGCCTACTATGAGCTGCAGCAGGCTCTGAGCAGGGATGATTTTCCCCGTGCCTCCAACAGTCTTGACAATCTATTGGGGAAGCTGCAAAAAGTCGACATGTCCCTGCTGACGGGACCGGCGCATATGGCCTGGATGAAAAACCGCAGGCAGTTTGAAAAAGAGGTGGCCAGCGCACGAGGAGCAGAAAACATAACAGCGATGCGCAGACTTTTTGAGAAAATATCCGATAGTCTTTTTCATATCCTTCAGCAGTTCGGAGCGGGGGGCACGGTAGCCATAAACCGTTTCCGGTGCCCCATGGCAAGTGAAAACCGGGGGGCCTATTGGTTGCAGGAGTTAGTGAAAACGCAGAATCCCTACTTCGGCAGCAGCATGTATCGCTGCGGCAGCCTGGTCTCCACTATCGCAGAAATCCCGGGCGGCAACGGGCGGGACGGGCACAGTCATGGCAAATGATAAGCAGGGTGCAATTTCCCTTATTGACCGCGTCATCGGGTTTTGCCTTGAGCTGAAGGTTGTCGTTTTTCTGTTGGTCGGGCTCGTGCTGGTGTGGGGTGTGCTGACGGCCCCGTTCGACTGGGGGGACCGCATGGGCGGACTGCTGCCCCGGGATCCGGTTCCGGTTGATGCGATTCCAGATATAGGCGAAAACCAGCAAATAGTGTTTACCGAATGGCCGGGCCGCTCCCCCCAGGATATAGAGGACCAGATCACCTATCCGCTCACCGTTTCGCTGCTGGGCATCCCAGGCGTTAAAACGGTACGCAGCTTTTCCATGTTCGGCTTTTCGACAGTGTATGTCATTTTCAATGAGGATGTCGAGTTTTACTGGTCCAGGACGCGAGTGCTGGAAAAGCTGAACAGCCTTCCCGCCGGCGTGCTTCCCGAAGGAGTGCAGCCGGCGCTTGGCCCTGATGCAACAGCCCTCGGGCAGATATTCTGGTACACCCTGGAGGGCCGCGACCCTGACGGAAACCCGACCGGCGGGTGGGATCTTCATGAGCTGCGCACCATCCAGGACTGGTATGTCCGCTTTGCCCTGCAGACCGCCGACGGCGTCAGCGAGGTTGCATCGGTGGGCGGATTTGTGCAGGAATACCAGATCGATGTCGACCCGGCCGCAATGCGCGCCAATGATGTACAGCTCCACGAAGTGATCAATGCGGTCCGCAGCGCAAACATCGATGTGGGTGCCCGGACCATAGAGGTGAACAGCGTTGAATATGTGATTCGCGGCCTGGGCTTTATCGAAAAGATAAGCGATATTGAAAACAGCGTCATAAAGGTAAACGATACAGTGCCGCTGTATGTGAAAAATATTGGACGGGTCCATCTCGGGCCGGCGCTGCGGCGGGGTGCGCTTGACAAGGGGGGCGCCGAGGTCGTCGGCGGCGTGGTGGTGGTGCGCTATGGTGAGAACCCGCTTGCAACCATCAAAAACGTCAAGAGAAAAATTGACGAAATATCACCCGGACTTCCCCAAAAGAGGCTTTCTGACGGAACGCTGAGCCAGGTTGCGATTGTCCCTTTTTATGACCGGACCGGACTGATTCATGAAACGCTGGATACCCTGAATAATGCCCTTGTCGAGGAAGTGCTGGTTACGGTTATCGTTATTCTGATTATGGTCATGCACCTGGGCAGCTCTGTGCTGATTTCAGCGCTTCTGCCGCTTGCCATTCTCATGTGTTTTATCGCCATGAAAGTGTTCGGCGTCGATGCCAACATCGTTGCTCTCTCCGGCATTGCCATCGCTATCGGCACGATGGTTGATATGGGCATCATTATCTGTGAAAATATCCTCAGGCACCTTCAGTCCGCAACTCCGGGTGAAAGCCGGTTTGCATCTGTTTATAATGCCTCCCGTGAAGTCGGGGGTGCTGTAGTTACCGCTGTCGCTACAACCGTGGTGAGCTTTCTGCCGGTCTTTACCATGGAGGCTGCAGAGGGTAAGCTTTTCAGGCCGCTCGCGTTCACCAAAACGTTTGCCCTGATAGCATCGGTGATTGTGGCCCTTACGATAATTCCGCCCATGGCTCATCTGTTTTTTACGGGGCGGCGTGCAGCAACTACTGCGCGCACCCTGCTTTCTGTTCTGATGATTGTTCTGGGAGCGATTATTGCTGCAGCCGTAACGTGGTGGATCGGTATTGTTGTCGTCTGTTTCGGCCTGTACCGGATAGCCGAAGCCCGAATCTCCGAACGCTTTCGTTGGGTTCCGCCGCTTATTGCAACCGCAGCGGCAGTTTTGGCGGTAATTGTTGTTCTTGCCGGACACTGGCTGCCTTTGGGGCCGGAAAAAGGGCTGGCGGTAAACGCTGTATTTGTGGGTGTGCTGATCGGCGGTATTCTGCTGTTTTTCAGCCTGTTCCTGTATATCTACGAACCCATGCTGAGATGGTGCCTTGATCACAAGGGGCTGTTTTTAACGGTTCCGGCGCTGCTGACCGCAATGGGCCTGATGACCTGGCTGGGATTTGATGCCCTGCTGGGCTGGCTGCCGCTGAGTGTGAAACGATTCGCCCCCGTTGCGGCAGTCCAAGAGGCATTTCCCGGCCTGGGTAAAGAATTCATGCCGCCGCTCGATGAAGGGTCGTTTCTCTACATGCCCACCACCATGCCGCATGCGTCAATCGGAGAAGTGCTGGATGTGCTGCAGAAGCAGGACATGGCCTTCTATTCCGTTCCGGAAGTGATTAACGCGGTCGGCAAGCTGGGCCGTGCTGAAACGCCTCTTGATCCGGCACCCATTTCAATGATCGAAACCATAATCAATTATTACCCCGAATATCTGCTCGATGAATCGGGTATGCGCAGAACATTCCGCTACGACCACGACCGGATCGGCCTGGTGCGGGGCATTAACGGCGCACCGCTGCCGGCGCCGGATGGAGAGCCGTATGTAGTTTGCGGAACATTTGTGCGAGACAAGCAGGGGCGTCTTATTCCCGATCCGGGCGGCATGCCGTTTCGTCTCTGGCGGCCGCCGCTCGATCCTGCTTTAAATGAGGGCCGGAGGGCCTGGGAGGGCATCAACAGTCCCGACGATATATGGGACGCGATCGTGAGGGCAGGGGAGATTCCGGGCACAACCTCTGCGCCGGTGCTTCAGCCGATTTCCGCCCGTATCGTTATGCTTCAGAGCGGCATGAGGGCGCCTATGGGCATCAAAGTGAAAGGGCCCGATCTGAAAACGATTGAGCGATTCGGCCTCAAGCTGGAGAAGCTGCTGAAACAGGTTCCCGCTGTCAAGCCCTCCGCAGTGATAGCCGACCGTATTGTCGGGAAGCCCTATCTGGAGATCGATATAAACCGGCAGGCGATCGCGCGATACGGTATCAGCGTCGGGCAGGTGCAGGAAGTGATCGAAGTCGCGATCGGCGGCCGGCGCATCACTATGACGGTTGAGGGGCGTGAGCGCTATCCTGTCCGTATCCGCTACATGCGCGAGCTGCGCGATACAATCGAAGAGCTGGGAACTATCCTGGTGCCCTCGCCCGCAGGAGCACAGATTCCTTTGCAGCAGCTTGCCGAAATCACCTATGTCCGCGGGCCGCAGGTCATAAAAAGCGAAGATACCTTCCTTGTCGGGTACGTGCTGTTTGATAAAAGAGAGGGATATGCCGAAGTTGAGACGGTCGAGCAGGCGGACCGCTTTGTTAAGCAGAAAATAGCAGCAGGTGAGCTTGAGGTTCCCGCCGGAGTCAGCTACCGGTTTGCCGGCAGCTATGAAAATCAGGTTCGCGCCCAGAAAAGACTGGCCCTGGTGCTGCCGCTTGCACTGTTTATTATCTTTATGATTCTTTATGTTCAGTTTCGCTCATCGGTTACCACCATGATGGTATTTTCCGGTATCATTGTTGCCTGGGCGGGGGGATTTGTGATGATCTGGCTGTACGGGCAGGGGTGGTTTCTGGATTTTTTCATATCAGGCGTACACATGCGGGAGCTGTTTCAGATCGGCACCATTAATCTGAGTGTTGCCGTCTGGGTGGGGTTTCTGGCGCTGTTCGGCATTGCATCGGATAACGGCGTCGTCGTAGCCACGTATCTTGACCAGACATTTGCAGAGCAGCGTCCGGAAAGCGGGGAGGAGATCCGCAATGCTACAGTGACAGCGGCAATGCGGCGTGTTCGGCCGTGTCTTATGACCACTGCAACCACCATACTGGCGCTGCTGCCGGTGCTTACCTCACGGGGGCGCGGGTCAGACATCATGGTTCCGATGGCGATTCCCTCTTTCGGCGGCATGGTGTTCACGGTGATCACAATCCTTGTCGTGCCGGTTCTGTACTGTGCTGTTGAGGAAATCAAGCTGCCCCGAAGGGGTCATCGACAGTGACGATTTCAGAGGAAGTTTGATTAACATATATTGACAGACAAACGTGTCCAAAATAAATGAAAACATTGAACAAAAGCCGGTTCGGGCGTGTCTCTGCGCAGCCGCCGCCAGATAAAACCTCACTTCATGGACGGCCCGATGCTGCTGCGTGTAACTACGCAGCAGGCATTGTGCAGGGATTGTCCCGGGCAGCACCGTCCGCCGG
>CAZUMW010000009.1:121457-128101 GCA_964621615.1 uncultured Thermodesulfobacteriota bacterium | reverse complement strand
AACCGGCTTTTGCTCAATGCTTTAATTTGTTTTGGCACGTTTGATCTTAAGGATAAGTTATACATTATTTTTTTTAATATTGGGATGAAAAAATGACACTCCCGCAGCACGCTGCGGGGTATCCCTGCATTCAGCATTGATTATTGAGATACATTCCGCCCGGCCTCGCGCGAAACGATTCCGGCCGGGTTAAATCGATTTTATTTTTTTCAGCAGCTGCTGCAGCTCGGCGGTTGACGCTCCAGCGGCCCCGAACCGGGCCTGTGCGTAGCGGTCGAGAAACAAAGCGGCAATCCGCCGCTTCATTGGCGACCAGTCAGCGGGCAGGTGTTCCTTGTAGGTTTTTGCAGTCCAGGAGGGGTGGCTCGGCAGCCCGCTCACGCGCAAAAACTGCTTCCACAATTTTTTCCACTGAGCGGCGCTCAGCACGTCACTGTCGCGCTCGGCGCTGATTCTGGCGTATTCACGTTTGAACAGCCAAGCAAGAATCAGCAGACCTGCAGCTATAAACACGTTTTCGCCGAGTGATGTTTTCAGCACAAAATCCAGAAACAGATTCCATTTTGCCAAAGCAAAATGATACCAGCGGCTCAGGAAAAAAGAGCGGTAGCCCCCGTAATAGGATACGATGGAGGCAGGCGTGGGGTCCGCACGGTGCCAGTATCCACGCTCATCCTGCCACTCGACCCAGCTGTGGGCATCACGCTCGCGAACAAGCCATATCCCGTCCCCGATATTCTCGTTAACAACAAATCCGCAGACCAGCCGTGCGGGTATATCATTGGCTCTCAGCGCGAGCACCGCAGCTGATGCGAACCAGTAACAATAGCCGGGCTTTTCATTGAGGAAAAAATCATGAAACGGCGCATCTTTGTCATAATCGGTATGCAGCGAATAGCGTCGCTGCTGAAAGGAGGCGGTGACGTTATTAACGGTCTCCTTCCGGCCGGGCCCCTTAAACGAGCGGCTTTTTCTGTCCAGCGGTGCGTCCCAGAAATCAGGAAGCAGGCAGTTTACCGGCCTTTCATTTTCAGGGGTCGTATGCCCCCCGAAATGCACCTGCCAGTTCTTCTCGGACCGCCGCTCGAAATCAGCTTTCAAAACGCCTCTATCATCCCGGACAAGCTCGGTAAACCGTCCGCTCACGCTGTCGGCTCCAAACGGAACAAATAAAACCTCCTCATATTGAAAGCTTTCCACAGACATTTCCTTCGCGCCGTGCTGCAGGTCCGGATGGTGGTGATTTTCAAAATCGTACAGAAACGCACCATCGCCAAGCGCCTCGGGAGGAATTTCACTCGGCCCGCGCTTTCTGTCAAACGGAAGCCAGGTCATAGAAGACCCGTCAAGCAGCACCAGGCGGTTACCCGCCATATAGCGGGTCGGAAGCCGGTCGCACATAATGCGCATTACGGGCCGTGACGACGGCCGCAAAAAAACCGAGGGCGTCATTTTCAGCAGCGGGGAAAATCCGGTTCGGGCATAATAATCATACTCAGGCACGATGCCGTCCAGAAAAGAAATAAGCGGGCGCTGCGTTGCGCGTATGGCACTGCACATCAACGGGGCAAGCACAAAAACAAATATAAGAATCATAATGCGGGCCGGCACACGGCGCGGTGTGCGCGGCAGCACAAAAACAAGCACCGCAGCGATCACCCCTGCCACCTGAAGCAGCGGAACCTGGAGTATGCCGGACAGCTGTACAACCTCCTGCTGTGACGTCGGGATCACAACAAGCAGTGCGGTTCCCACCGTTACGATAGTCTGCGTTTCACGCTCTACCGGGGACGATGCCGAGCCCCTGCCTCGAACCGCCAGAAGCCAGTTCAAATACACAAGCAGCGCAATACAAATACCTGCCGGGGTTCTTCCATAGTACACCCACGTTCCGGGCTCGCAGAAATCGTCCAGCATATTGTAGCCGAGGAGCCCGCCTGCTGCGACCAGAATAAATACAAGCCCCCAGGTCGGCCGCTTGAGGCGCAGCGGCATAGCGCCAAGAATCACCGATAGTATCGCACCGCCGTAGCCGACCGCAGGCAGCTGCATGCCCAGACCCATATGGAGGGAGACACATGACAAAAAAACGATCAGCCAGAGTGTTGCCGCCCGGCTCATTCCCGCACCTCGATGAAATTTTTACCCGGGGGCAGCATGCCGCTGTCATTATCAGTTTCCGGCATCAGAAACACAAGCACAAGCGCCCCCCCGCTGATCCATGCGCTCACGGCATCATGTGCACCGGAGCTCCAACTTCCAAGCACCACCGCATACAGCCCTTTGGGATCGGGCAGGCTCTCAGGAAGGCGGAGCGTCCGCGTGGCGCGGCATGAGGCAATCTGGCCGTACAGCGCCAGGGAGGTTGGTATGTGTTTCCACTCCCCCGCCCAGGCAGCTGAATCTATGCGCATATTCTCGTTCCGGGCCCGGTGAAACAGCTCCAGAACCAGTGCCAGGCGCCGGTCAAGCACGTCTGTCGAGCCCGGGCGGGGCTGCCAGGGCTTGAATGACCGAAGCGAGGTATCGATTATAATATGAAGGCGGTCCAGCCTGTTACGGCTGACCCCCTCAAACACTTTGCTCATCGGCTCTCCGCGCCTTCCGCTGGCACGCTGATCGATCCGGCGGACCGAGTCACCCGTCTGGAACTGGCGCGAGTAGGCATACTCATGAGAGTCTATGGCCCGGCCCTGCCTGAGGCCGGCGGCTTTCTTCTCCATTGTGCGCTCGGCCATATGCCGCAGGGGCGGAAGCTGTGCGTTCAGGGGCGTCGGCATAATAAAAACCGTGGCGCGGCTGTGCATTTTACTGCACGCGCGGGTCAAAAAAAAAGGAAAGAAGGACTGCACCGCTATGCCGTAAAGATCGACGACGCCACGGCGGCGCGCCGTAAAGGGCACAGGCATGCTGCACTCTTCGTTCGCACCGAGAAGACCATGGTGGGAAAGCTCCCATTCTCTGTGCACGAACACACCGGGAACGGTCATCTCCCGTGCGCTGAAGTTATACAGCGGTCGCGGGCCACAGTTTGTAACAATTATACTCGATACTGCCGTTTCACCGGCAACTGCGGTTCGGGGAGTCTCACGCCTGATCAGCACCCGGGGCCTGTACACAAAACCCGCCGCGGCGCTGATCAGCAGCGCGCTGAAAGCAAACGACGTTACGAACGGATAATAGCCGCCCGGAAACCAGTGGCTGCAAAAGTAAACAAGGCACCCGGCGATCAGCACCGCTTTGCCGAAGCGGGTGAGGCCGTCGTGGAAAATGCCGCGGCAGAAACCGGCGACCGGACCGGCGCGCCCCTCATGACGGCGCGGCACAACGCGGAGGTTGATAAGCCATAACAGAAGCCGCCAGTAATGAACCGCCGCCCGCTCCCCTGCAACACGAAGCGGCTTGTCGCGAAATTCGTGCATTGTTAGCGTGGTACCGGAATTTTTTTGAGAAGTTCCTGAAGCAGCTCGTGAGAGTGGGACCCGTCGTGATCCCTGCCGTGCCGCGGCAGAATACGGTGGTCCCAGACGGGGTGAATGAGCTTCTGAATATCTTCGGGCAGCGCCTGCCGACGCCCCTGCACCAGTGCATACGCCTTGGCCATGACCGCCAGGTGCATTGAGCCGCGCGGTGAAATGCCCAGCTTGATACGGCTGTCCTCGCGGGTGATACGGGCAATTTCAACAATATAGCGGGATAGATCAGGGTGAATAAACACCTGCTCAGTCTGATCGCGCAGAGACTGCAGTATATCACTGGTAAGCACGGAATCAGGGGCGCTTCGCACGCTGTTCTGATAGCCGTTCAAAAGGTAGAGCTCTGATTCAATATCAGGATATCCCAGGCTGATAGCCGTCAGAAAGCGGTCAAGCTGGGCCTCGGGGAGCGGGTTCGTGCTGTCGAAATCGATCGGGTTCTGGGTGGCGATAACCGTAAAAAATGTCGACAGCGGGTGATTTTCGCCGTCGATGGCGACAAAGCCCTCCTCCATGGCCTGCAAAAAAGCGGACTGGCTCCGCGTAGGGGCCCGGTTGATTTCATCGGCGAGCAGGAAATCGGTAAAAATCGGTCCCGGCGAAAATGAAAACGTCCCCTCTGAGGGCTGGTACACGCTGCCCCCCAGAATATCCGCAGGCAGAATATCGTTTGTAAACTGTATGCGGTTAAATGAAAGGCCGAGCACCTGGGCAAGGCTCTTGGCAAGGGTTGTTTTTCCGACCCCCGGGATATCAACAATCAGCAGATGCCCCTTTGCCAGTACTGTGGAAAGCAGAAGCTCGATAATAAAATCCTCTCCAAGCCACCGCTTTGACAGCACGCGGTGCGCCTCCTGAAGAAGCTCGACATGCTCGCCTGATTCACGCTGTGTAATGGTTTCCACATTCATGTCTACTATAAATCGGTTTTTATCAGCACATCATGAGCACTTTTCGCACATTGTACACATCCTTGCAGATGCAGGTATACGCTTTTTCCTTATATAAGGCAGGGGAAATAAGACTGCCCTCGTGGGGCCCTTCTCTATATTTGTATCCTATAAATCGCCCGGTTTCAAGCAATGCGGCTTATCGCTTCCGGTGATAAAAAAGCCTGCCGACGCCTTTGCTGGGCACAAAGGCGGAGGCAGGCAGCTTTTAAAATCAAACTTGTCAAAAATAAAATAAAGGTATTATTTTCTCTTTTAGAGCAAGATCACTTCATTCTGAAGCGGGCTTCGATGATTTGTCCTGCGTAGCTGCCCGCCATATCGTTGGCAGTCGTGCTGATCAAAACTGTCCAGGTTCCGGTTGTTGCTGTTTTATCTATGCAAATCGGAACAAAGATAAGGTTGCCGTACTGCCTCGGGCTCCGGTCAGGATCAATCTCGACCCCCTGAAAATCATCATCGATACCTTCGATTGATATTACCGTATTTTCTGCGGTTATATCGATATCACCATTATAGATGATAACCAGCCACTGGCATCGCTCATCCCGGAAAAGAGGCCGGAACGGGATAGTAAGAATCGACGTTTGAGGAATGGTAATGACGTCCCGGCACTGTCCCAGTTCCTCACTGCACTGCTGATCTTCGGAGCACGGCGGCACGCCGTCTTCACACACACCGCTGCTGCAGATTTCCTGACCATTGCAGAAAATACCGTCATCACAGTCGCTATCGGCAGAGCACGCTCCCGGAGCCGGCGGCATCGGCACACACATGTCATTGTCATCATCGCATGTTTCACTTTCATAACAGGGGCTCGCTCCCTGTACACAGACGTTGTCAACACAGGATTCAATACCATTGCAGAAAAGCCCGTCTGAACAGTCAGAGTCCGCAAGGCAGGGCACACAAACACCCTGCTGCTGATCACACACCAGCTCTCCCTCACAATCAATGCTTGAGCTGCACTCTTGTTGAGCGGTATCGCCAGTGCCATCTTCCGAATCAGACCCGCTTGTGCCGGAACCCCCGCCGCCGCCTCCGCCGCCTGCAGTATCGGGCGCAGGCTCAGCGGTATCGCCGTCACCGCTGTCCGGTTCCCCGGCAGGGGTGCTCTCATAGTGCATGCCAAAGAAATAAACAACTCTGCCGTTAACGGTGCCGTCCGCATCAGCCGGGCCGCCGTCAGCAATACGTATGTTCATTACAGAGCTGCCGTCCTCCTGCACGGTGTACGATGACGGGTACTCACTCCAGCCGTCAGCGGAATGATACGTATAGCAGGAGGCTGTAGCGTCAAAGAATTCAGACATGTAGACGCCTATGGTTGCATTGTCACCGTCGCCGGACACGGTCGCGGCGAAGCCCATCACGCCGCACAGAAGCTGCTGCGGCATATTTTCAGTTATCTCCAGGGAATCACTGCTGATTGATTGTGCCGAATATACTGAGAGGACATTGTGTATGCCTTTTATTCCCGCAACACAGCCTGCATCACAGGTCAGGAACGTTTTGATTCCGCTCTGCTCTGCATCGGGAACGCCATCATTATCAACATCCGCGTCGGCTCCTGCTTCCTGATCATCCGGAATGCCGTTGCTGTTCTGATCGCCGGCAGCAGGCTCAGTGCTGAAGGATCTGCTGTCTGACCACTCGGATGCCTCATAAAAACTGTCATAAAAGCGTACCCGCCAGTGGTATTGCTCCTCAGGCAAAAGCATCAGGCGCGGCACAGTAAGCGAGGTAAGAAATTCCTGACTTGTTGTTTCATATACAATAGTTGAAAAATCCGAAACGCGGCTGATTTGCCAGGTTGTCTGCATGTGCATATCATCGCTGCCCTGATATACAAGAGTGGAAAAATCTGAAACATTACTCATTTTCCGGGAAGTCCGCATATGCACATCATTGCTGTCCTGATCATAAAAAGCATCGGCATGCAGTTCGGGACGAAGAGCGACACCGCGTGCCTTATCCGCCGGTGACAGCAGCACCGGTTTTTCCGGAGGTGTATTGTCTTCGCAGTCATATATCCCGTCGCCGTCGCTGTCCGTATCCGCTACACCGCACCCGCACACGCCCGGAGCTGTCTTATCCGGGTCATTCGGACACCCGTCATTGCAATCACAGGTCCCGTCTCCGTCACTGTCCGTATCAGCTATCCCGCACCCGCACACGCCCGGAGCTGTCTTATCCGGGTCATTCGGACACCCGTCAT
>CAZUMW010000009.1:0-121357 GCA_964621615.1 uncultured Thermodesulfobacteriota bacterium | reverse complement strand
CTGTCTTATCCGGGTCATTCGGACACCCGTCATTGCAATCACAGATCCCGTCGCCGTCGCTGTCTGTATCCGCTACACCGCACCCGCACACGCCCGGGGCTGTCTTGGCCGGATCATTCGGACACCCGTCATTACAGTCACAGGTCCCGTCCCCATCACTGTCCGTATCAGCTATCCCGCACCCGCACACGCCCGGGGCTGTCTTGGCCGGGTCAGCAGGACACCCGTCATTACAGTCATAGGTCCCGTCGCCGTCGCTGTCCGTATCAGCTATCCCGCACCCGCATGAGCCTTCCGCTACTTTATCCGGATCAGCCGGACATTCGTCACAGGCATCCCCTGCACCGTCTGCATCATCATCCTCCTGGTTCGGATTTACAGTATTCGGACAATTATCATCCGGCGCACATATTCCGTCGCCATCCGCATCATTATCTGGGTCGGAAGGGCATACATCCCAGAAATTTATAATACCGTCACCGTCAATATCGTTGGTATCATACTGTATCTCCTGAGAATAATCACTTTCACCGCTGTCATTATAGGCAGTTGCGGCAAAATAATATATATAGCCCTCTGCAAGATCTGTAATCGTATACTGGGTCGCAGCTCCGGCATCAACAGTTTCTGTATATTCTCCCGATTGCGTGCCGTAATATATCATATATCCCTGAACGCTCTGATCGGACTGATCCCAGGCCAGTGTCACATCAGCGGCAAACAATGCTCCGGCCAACCCCGGCACAGAAAAAAGAACCACTGCGCTGATAAACACTGCGCATGTGGAAAACGGCTTCACAATATGATGTTTTTTCATGGACATACTCCCTCGAGGGTTTTAATCGTATTGGCTCACAGTGAGAAAATATTGATTTTCAGGCCTCTGTTAGTACTTATCCGCAGAAACAGCCGTCTTGTTCAGAGAGGTATTAACATCAAAGTTGTTAGATATTTACGATTGAGCAAAAGGGAGCATTCGGCAGAGCCCGGTCAGGAACTATTCGGACTGCTGCTGCCATTTATGTGCATAAAGATCGGGGCTGAAGACAAGGAGGGTAAAAAAAACAGATCAAAACGATTACATTGAGGTGATACATATGTTCCGGCAGCTCGCCGGAGGACGTCTTCTAATGCAATACCTCGTTTGGCGCGGTCGCAGAAACTCCATTATGAATCCACAGATACGAAAGGCGTTCGAATCCGATCACGGCTGAGAATTCAGATGCATGGATGGTACAAGAGCTCACACTGCGGATTATCGGGTATGTCAGGGGGAGCGTGGAATGCGCTGATGCAGTCAATGATCCAAAGCACTGGCGAGAGTGAGGATATGTATAACCATCACGAGTCAGCGCTGAGGATAATTGATATAGATCGGATTGGTCATGGCCTTCATCCGCCCGTACAAAAGCGAGGTTGCAGCGGGGACGTCCGGGCGGCCGATCAGTTCCGCACGGTAGAATGTGTGCCCGATGCTGTGCGGCACGTCGGAGACGGTTACAGAGCCGGCGGCTCCGTCAAGCACCCATGCCCTGTATATGATTCCGTTTTTTCGTAGACAGATCAACGAGCAGTTTCGGCAGAGCAGTGCTTCAAGCACTGCATCGCTGTCAGCGTTGGGATTCGATAACTGCCGGATCAGCCTTTCAGCAACGGGCAGGATCCGCGCATCCGCCCTGCCGGCTGCCTGCCCGCCTTCTGTACCAACGGAAATTCTGAGCTTCAGGGGACCGCCGCCTGTATAGAGAACGTTGTCACCCATCATGGTTTCATATACACGATCTCCGTTCGTGTCAGCTGAAAGCTCAACTCTCGGTGCAGCTGGCGCCCAGCTGATAGTCACCCGGCCCTGCCTGATTGCCTCCACCACTGCCTCTCCGGATCGGTCATGCGCATACACCCAGGTGGTCGGGTTTCCGTGGCCGAATGCCCAGGCCTGAATGCCGTTTAAATTATGGGTATCGCTGCCGCCGACACCCGTCATTCTGCGCCCCTGTATCAGCTGCCGGTCCCAGAACGAATTGCTCGCCAGAAAATTCAGATTGGGAAGGCGATACAGGGCATTCCACACCTCAATGGCATCGAGGCTGTTCTCCACGGTAAGCTCCCACGGGCAGCAGAAATATGCGCCGGGATGGTTGATGGAAAAAAGCGCCTCCTGCTCGTGTGCGGCGGTAATAGCCAGATACGGGTCCGGCTTTTTTGTTCCATTATTAGCGGAACGATTGTTTGCCTTCCACAGCCGGGCGTAGTCAAACGGCTCGGCTGCCCATACATTGGCATGCCCCCTGTCTGATGTCCATTCCACCCCGTACAGCAGGATAAGCTCCTCTGAGGTATAATCGGGGTCACTCCAGTGCGGCGCATACAGCGGGCTGGCGATACCGGCTGTAAGCATATCGGAGTCGTGGTCTGTGAGAGCGAAGAAATCAAGGCCTTTATCTGTAGCGCTTGCCAGCACGTCCGCCACAGGGCTGTCTCCGTCGCTGTGCAGTGAATGTGCATGGAGATCGCCTTTAAGCCAGACGCCGCCCTGCCCTTTCTCATATTCTTTTGTCATTGCCCGGTCCATTACCGTGAAAACATCTGTATTGTCGACATAGCTGCCGTCAAAATCGCTGTCAAACTCAGATATCAGATCTGCAAAAAAGCTGTCCCGGCCGTCTACAAGCAGCTGAAGCAATTCCACGCCGGCGCCTTTGGCGTAGAGCGGAACCGGCATGTTGGTATGGCTGAAGTGATGGTACACCATCTGCGGCATCACTCCGGGACCGTTATCCTGCGGCAGTATGAACGATTCCTTCTCAGTTCCCCATATATAGCCGCATCCATGATCAGCCGTAACGATCACAAGCGTGTCGTCCCAGCTGCTGCCGTTTGTCTCATCTGTCACCCAGGCGACAACTGCGGCCACAGCATTATTGAAGCCGGTCTGCTCCTCGATGAGCCGAACGCCGTCATTGTCATGATTGGCCCAGTCAACCGCCCCGCCTTCCACCATCAGAAAAAAGCCATCATCTTCCTGTGAAAGTACTGCAAGAGCACCCTGTGTCATGAGAGCAAGCGTCGGCACCGATTCGGTCATCGGGCAGGCAGCGCTGAACGGCAGCGCGCAGCCCCCCGAACGGTCCTGCTGCAGCGTTTCGGCGACCCGTGCGACCCCGAACACTTTGTCCGCTATCAGCTCGCCGGCAGCAAGCGCCTCAAATGACGCGGTATCGGCAACAAAAGTGAAACAGCGCCCGTCCCTGGCAAGAGCACCGTCACCATCCGTCAAATCTGCAAATACCGATGCGCCGCCCACATATTTGTATTCAGCATCGGCAGGATCACGAGAAAGGCCATCGGCGTCATACAGCGGATGGCCGCATCCCATGATCACATCGAGCTCACTGTCATATATCATATGCCGGGCGATACTTTTATACGAAGCCCGGGATGTGGAGTGCGCCGCCATGCCTGCAGGTGTTGCATGGCTGATCTGAACACTGGTAACCACACCGGTTGCCCTGCCGAGCTTTGAAGCCGTTTCAACGATATTTTTCAGGGGGCGCAGCAGCGGGTCCTTTCCAATAACGCCGGGAAGCGTTTTGACGCCGGCGGCCATTGCTGTTGCAGCAGCGGCCGAGTCCGTCGGATTTAATTCCTGCATGGCGAACGATACCCATGCCGTATCCGGGTCATAGCTGCCGATGCTGCTGTATGTGGTCATAAAACATTTGACCGGAAACAGCTCATAGTCCGCAGGGTACCCGTTAAAAAAATCCGTCGCCATAACCGTGCCGATGCCCTGGCCATCGCTGATCATAAGGATAATATTCTTTGCTGTGCCGAAGTCGCCGCCGCTGTCAAAATCGGTTTGTGCCGCCCCGGTATGACCGCAGAAAAACAGCCATATCAGCACACTGTATGCGGCTGCAATAATCCTCACATTCATGAGCCATTCTCCTTCAGGCTGCAATTAATTCCCGGCGTGCACACCCCGCCTTGCAGAAAACGACTGCTGATGCACAAACTGTTCATCAGCAGTAATTCCGGCACCGGAATTTTGCCGAACATCTGTAACACTATCAGATGATAGTGCCGGCGTTCTGTTGCGGCAGAATTATTTTTTTGTTAGGTTTTTGTTTGGAACAAAAAGGATAGCATTCAGGTAATCACTATTTTCCCGCCCGCTGAGACATATTCCCCAACCGGGCCGTCTGGCATGCAGGTAATTTCAAAACAATACTTCCCCGGGGGCATCCCGGCGGGCGGCGTCACAGACACCGTACAGCCTGAAACTTCATGCGGGGCCAATGCAAGAACGCTGTCGGCAGGGTCCATCCAGCGGCCCGGAGCGGTGAGCCCCCCGAGGCGCACCCGCACGGTTTCAAATCCCTGATTCTGGACCGTTACCCTGAGGCGGCCTGCGCATCCGCCGGCGATTTCCTGCACCGGCGGGTCGATCCACATGGCAAGGGTTTGGCGCGTCAGGTCCTGTCCGCCGGCAACGGGTGCGACCATGCTCATAATACCGCCGATCATGAGGTTCGGCCCGCATATTTTTTCACGCAGCTTCGGCTCCCATGCGCGCGAGAAGCTGGTGTACACCCCGCTGTTTTCCGGATCGAAGGCTTTATCCTCAAGGGCTTTCACCGCCTCGGCAAGCCGGGACTGAAATCGCTGAAAGCCGGTCAGCCGGCAGCCGACATTAAGTGCCATCAGGCAGGCGATCTGCGTTGATATCTGTTTTGAATCATCATGCGGCTGCAGGTTTTCTTTCAGCCTGGAGTAAAAGCCGCCGTGCTGCGGGTCCCAGGCACGGTCAATAAGCAGGTAGCATATCTCCATTACCGCCTTGCCGAAGCGGAACGCCTCCTTGCCAATGGGGTCGATGCATGGAGCCGGCCCGAAATAGCGGTAGGCTTCAGGATAGGACCGTCCCGTATATGCATGGCTGCCTCTGCGCGGCCCCCACACGGAGGGACCCAGGTTGTGATAGTGGAAATACAGGGTCAGCGCCAGCGAGGCAAGCTGGTCAACATCCTTTTCCCGGACCGCAGGAGTCCAGTCGGGCGCAAAGGCGGTGTAGAATCCGCCATGTACTGTATCCCGGGCTTTGTCCAGCAGCAGAGCGCCGAACGCTTGGGCCTCTTTTTTGTGCGCTGCAGCCTTTGCGCCGAGCGGCGAATCCATGCCGTCCTTCCAGGAACCGTTCAGATGCTGCAGCACGGAAGACTGCGTCTGTAAATCCTTTATGTCTGTGGCCGGCTTCCAGTCCTCTTCATACAGGGAATAAAACCCGCCGAAGCGGGTGTCGCGCGCCCGCTCAAGCGCCAGGTCCATAAAGTCCATTGCCTTCTGCAGATACCGGTCGTTTCGGCTCACCTCATACAGGTGCATCAGCACACCGAAAATTTCACCGGTCACGCTGAGGCTTTTTTCGCGCTTTATAATGTTCCAGTCACTGTCTGCAGCGAAATAATAGCCGCCGTTGCGGACATCTTCAAACCGGTTGATAACGTCGCTGACAGCGCGCTCCGCCTCCGCAATAACCTCCGGATCATGAGTCAGCATGGCCCCGATAACACTTGTTCGCGCGGCGGTAAACTGCTCCTCGGCATGTTTATCGGTGTCGGCGATCCCGCTCCAGTCCTCTGATGAGGCATGGTAAAAACCGCCACGTTCTTTGTCTTCAAAGTACGACTGAAACATGATTTTTCTCCACCGTGCTCTCTGTATCGCCTTTTATGGCCCGGCTGCAGCCTGCCACGTGCTTTTTCCACATTGACTGTACCCGTAAATACGGCAAATATAGGATTGGTGGAAAAGCATGTCAATAGAAACTTTCTGTGCCCATTCATTGATACGGCTTTGGCACAAAAAAAAGGAACAGCCGAAAGCTGCTCCTTTTATTACTGGTCGGGGCGACTGGATTTGAACCAGCGACCACTTGAACCCCATTCAAGTGCGCTACCAGGCTGCGCTACGCCCCGGCTGGAGTTTTGTACATTTCAAAACTATACGTCGCATTCCCTTCCCTGTCAAGGCTGTTTCACCACGCTTACCGGTCCGGATAAGTGCAAGAAAATAATACGTGCGGTCCGTTTCCGGACCGCACGTATCAATGGGAGGGGTGTATCACGAGTGTTATTACTGCTTGTTGGCAACCAGGTTGTCAACAACACTCGGATCGGCCAGCGTGGAAGTGTCGCCGAGATCCTGAGTATCTCCGGCAGCGATCTTCTTCAGAATTCTGCGCATGATCTTTCCGCTTCTGGTCTTGGGCAGGCCTGTAGCAAACTGGATCTTGTCAGGAGTCGCAATCGGTCCAATTTCAGTGCGAACGTGCTTTACCAGCTCCTTTTTCAGATCATCGGATTCTTCCACTCCGGCATTTAGGGTCACAAATGCATAAATGCCCTGGCCTTTGATCTCATGCGGCATACCGACAACGGCCGCTTCGGCAACTTTCGCATGTGAGACCAGCGCACTTTCAACTTCAGCTGTTCCCATACGGTGACCGGATACGTTGATAACGTCATCGAGGCGGCCCATTAGAATGAAGTCGCCGTCGTCATCGATCCGGGCCCCGTCACCGGTGTAATACCGGCCGGGGAACTGGCTGAAATATGTTTCCTTGAACCGCTCGTGGTCGCCGTATACGGTTCTCATCATACCGGGCCACGGCAGGGTGATGGTGAGGTGGCCGCCTTCGTTGAGCTCGACCTGGGAGCCGTTTTCTCGAAGAACTTCGGGCTTGATGCCGAAAAACGGCCGGTTTGCCGAGCCGGGCTTGATCTTCATGGCGCCGGGGATCGGTGTGATGATAAATCCGCCGGTTTCGGTCTGCCAGTAGGTATCCACGATCGGGCAGCGGCCGCCGCCGATTTTGTTGTAGTACCACAGCCACGCTTCGGGGTTAATCGGCTCGCCGACGGTTCCCAGAATGCGCAGGCTGCTCATGTCGCGGCCCTCAAGCCACTTGTCTCCCTGGGCGTTAATGGCGCGGATAGCGGTCGGAGCTGTGTAGAACTGATTGATTTTATACTTTTCAACGATTCTCCAGAACCGCGAGTAATCCGGATAGCTCGGAACGCCTTCAAACATAACGCTTGCAGCACCGTTTGAAAGCGGTCCGTACACAATGTAGCTGTGACCGGTCACCCAGCCGATATCGGCGGTGCACCAGAAGGTATCCTCTTCATGCAGGTCGAATACATACTTCAGCGTGACGGTTGTGTAGAGCAGATACCCGGCGGTGGTGTGCAGAACGCCCTTGGGCTTTCCGGTGGAGCCGCTGGTGTAAAGAATAAAAAGAGGATCTTCAGCATCCATCGGCTCGGGCTCGCAGTAAATAGGCAGGTTCGGGTCATACATTTCGTCATGCCACCAGATGTCACGGCCGTCTTTCATGGTAACGTCGGCGCCGGTGCGTTTAACGATGATGGATTTTTCAACACAGGAGCACTCTTCGAGCGCCTTGTCCGCATTGCCCTTCAGCGGAACGACTTTACCGCTTCTGAGGCTTGCGTCGCTGGTGATGAGGATCTTGGCATCACAGTCATTGATGCGGTCGCGCAGCGCCTCTGCGCTGAACCCGCCGAACACGATGCTGTGGATAGCGCCGATGCGGGCGCAGGCCAGCATGGCTATGGGCAGCTCAGGAATCATCGGCAGATAGATGGCAACGCGGTCGCCTTTTTTGACACCGTGCTTTTTCAGCACGTTGGCGAACTTGTTTACTTCATGATACAGCTCGACATAGGTGTAGGACCGTGCCTCGTCCATCGGCTCGCCCTGCCACATGAGAGCAGCCTTGTTTTTGCGTTCGGTTTTCAGGTGCCGGTCAAGACAGTTATAGGAAACGTTCAGCTTGGCTCCCTTGAACCATTCGATACGGACATCGTCGCCCCATTCATAATCGAGCACTTTGTCCCATTTTTTGAAAAACTCCAGATTTTCGTCTGCCATCTCGCCCCAGAACCCTTCCGGGTCGTCAATGGAGCGCTTGTACATCTTTTCATACTGCTCCATGCTTTTGATGTGAGCTTTTTCCTGCAGCTCCTTCGGAATTTCGAATACCCGCTTGTATCCCTCGGATGCAAACGATGTCATCGATTTTTTTTCTTCAGCCATTCCTTCCTCCTTTTAAACATGTTAGTATTAAATATTTTGATTAAGACACGAAGAGGTCTCCACCCCAGTTGATATACACAGCTGCACCCCCGTGTGCAGCGCTTGACTGTACATGTAATTACCCGTGCGTGATTGGTCGTCCTAACTTATCAAAAAATATGCCAATCGTATAAGTGGCGCATGATCGATTCAAACATAAAGATTTACATGTTATTTCAATCAGTTTTTCTTGTCAACAGAAATTTTACAGATGGGCATGGATTGACAATTTGTCATTGCGCAACAGCCCCTGTGTACAAAAAGCAAAACAAAAATTGTTAAAATAAACTTTAATACTCTGAAAAATGGGGCATAACGGGTATATGACAATTTGTCAAACAGACGATTATGTATAAACACATCAAAAACTATATATTTTACCATCAATTACATCCATTATTAGCCAAAAAGGTGCTTCTCTGATGCTTAAACGCAGCATGGCGCCTTTTTTGCTTAATCACAAATGCGTGCAAACCGAAAGATAAACGGTACGGAGCATCGCCCGACAATACACCATCCCCCGCGAGGTACACATGGACAAAACAAAACACACCCCCCCTGCGCAGCTGCACCCTCTTGAAGAATCGGTTCTGTCACTGGCCGCCGGCAACATTGCCCCATCCGAGCCGGAACAAACAACCTCTGAGGAGATACAGGACAACCTGCGCGTCCTGCCCGGCACCGCACAGGCACCGGCACAGCCGGAGCCCGAAACGGCTGAAAAACCCCCTGAGCAGAAAATCACCGCTGTCGCGGAAACCATCAACCAGTGTATGGATTTTATCAACAAAAAAGTGCTTGGGCGGCGGGAAACCATCCGGCAGGCGTTTCTGGCCCTGCTTACCGGCGAGCATCAGCTGCTGATCAGCAGAACCGGAATGGCCAAATCCCTGCTGGCCAGGCAGATTTTTTCATGTTTTCAAAACGCTCAGATTTTTGAAAAGCAGCTTACCAAGGACACGATGCCCGAAAACCTTTTCGGCGCCTATGATATTGAAGCGATGAAAAAGGGCAAAATGATTCACAATGTGGAGGGAACGCTGGTCCTTTCTCACTTTGCCTTTCTTGATGAAATTTTCGATGCAAACGACATGCTTCTCAGATCGTTGCTGTCACTTTTGAATGAAAAGCAGCTGGTGAACGGTGAGCAGGTCGTCTACTCGACGCTGCACAGCGTCATTGCCGCTGCAAATTACATCCGCCTGACCGAGGTGCTTGAAGCGGTCGTCGACCGCTTTCTGTACAAAAGCTTTATCCCGGAAAACAAGGAGCTGTACTTTCAGTATTCCATCGACCAGGTGTATCAGCAGCACTTCGGCGAGGTGTGCCCGCCCGAGCGGCGCCTGAGCCTCGGTGAGCTTTCGCTGGTCAAGAAAACGGTTCAGAGCCGCCAGATTCCGATTCCCGGCTACGTGCTGTTTTTGAAAAACTATATATTGAAAAAATACATCGAAGAAACGCGCAACATGGTATCCGACAAAAAAGACTTCACGATCAGCGACAGAAAAAGCGTGAAGATTCAGGACACGCTGCGCGCGTGCGCTCTGCTTGACGGCAGATATCAGGTGGAGGAGCAGGATCTTGACAAGCTCTATTATGCCGTGTGCACCCTGGGCCGGGACGAAGAAGTCAGCCGTCTCAACAAAATTACCGCTGCAGCACGAAATTATTTCCGCCAGGACAGGCACGTGCTTGAAAACGTGTTCAGCGGGATAGAAATCCTTGCCCTCATAGCCGCCAACAAGAATAACGAGGTGCTGAAGTCGGATGCCATGTTTGCCCAGATCAGGCAGCGCCTCGAGGATGTCACCAGAACAGAGAGCTCCGTGTTCAGGGAATACATCCATAAGATCAAGAAGACTTTTCTGTCGCTTACCCGCGACACCTACCTGCCGGAAACCTTTACCGTGCTGGACAACCTGTGCGACATGTCCTTGAAAAATGCGCGCGCAAAAGAAACCCGGGACATCGTGTCTGAATTCAGAAAAGACGCATTCAATGAAAAAAAGATCCTCGGGCTTTAAACACACATGGACGAAACCGCATTCGAACAGCACCTTGGCTTTTACCTGCCGCCGCGGGGCTCGAGCAGCGCCCGTACGCTTCAGTTCCCCCCGGAGCTGACAAAAATTTTCTACATTGCGCGGGTTGTGTTCAGCGAGACGAGCATGCACCGCATCAAATCCCAGGCCTCCCCCCTGCTCGACCGGGAGGAGGTTTTCAGCGCTGCTGCAAAAACCGCAGCACCGGATTCAGAAACAACGCAGAAAGCCAGGATGGACAACTTTATAAGCCTGGCAAAAATCAGCTCGATAAGCGATATCGCCCACCTGCTGCCGCGCGAGCACCTCATATACGCGGAAAACATGTTTTATAAAAAGCTTGCAAACCGCGAGCTGATCCGCATCGACTACCGGCGGCCTACCGGGGGCATCATATCGGTAGACAGCTTTTTCCCTGACAGCGAAACCGAGCTCAAGCGCAGCCAGAAAGTGTATCTGCTGTTTGACAACTCCACGTCGATGAACGGCGAAAAATTCAAAAAGCTCTATGTTGCCAAGGCCATCGCCATTGAATACCTTCGCCGCGTGTCGCGTGAGCAGCCGCAAATTTATTTCCGCACGTTTCACAGCGAAACGGGCGAGCTTATCAAGGCATCCACCGGCGAGCAGCTGCACCGGCTTGTTAATCACATCGCGCAGGTGTCAACCGGCGGGGGGCGCATCACCATCATCGGAGATGCCGTGGTGCAGGCAATAGAGGACATAAAAAGCGACCCTGACCTCGAAGAGGCTGAGATCCTGGTCCTCACCGACGGATTCGGCCCCATCCCGAAGGATCTTAAAGAAAAGCTCGGCTCAATAAAGCTCCATGTCATTCTGATTCCCGATCTCGATATCGAAAAAATATTAAAAATGTATCCCGATCGTGCGGCATGGGAACAGGGGGGGCCTGACGGCGCTCACCCCATGCCCTCGTTCTGGCGCTATTACAGCAGCAAGCCGCCGCCCACCTTTCTGGATGGCGATGAGCTGTATCAGGATTCATACCGCTCATATGAAACAGCCAGCAAGTCGGTAAAAGAGCTCAAGGTCCTTGAAATCCTTCAGGGTCTGAACCAGATCTACTGCCTTCAGGATGTATGTCAGAATTTTATTTTTGTTGTCATCACCTCGATTCTGGGTGAGGATTTCGCCTTTACGCTCGAGGATCTGGTGCCCATCCAGGAGGGAATACAGGCGCTTTCACAAATGAATCTCGATGATATGAACCCTGACGAAAAGCTCGCCTTTCTGGAAAGGGTGACCTTTCTTATGGAGTTTATCAAGGTTGCGAAAAGCAATATAAAGGACAAGCAGGCAAAAAGGAAGCTGCGCGGGATGGAAAGCTCCCTGGCCGCGCTTCAGGCACGGATTCTCGAGGACCCCTGGATACGCTCCATTCTGAAAGTGGACAGGATAAAATTAAAATTATCCCGCGACATGATCGCTTCCCGGAAAAAAGACGAGCAGATGTCCCCGCTGGCGGCCTTCAGCTTTCTGTTGAAATACCTCTGGCAGCAGGCGCGTGACGCGCTGCGGCAGCTCAGATACAGCTACCGCCTGTAAAAAACCCCTCTCTGGATTATTCCATCGGACCGATTTTCTGCGCGTTGGCCATATCCCGGATTACAGGCATAAGGCTGAGGATTGCTCCGCGGCACAGCCTTTTTGCCGGGGGGTTGTGATCCATAATATCCGCAAGCGGCCCGCTCACGTCATAATACCGGTTAATCAGCAGCCGGCCCGCGCGCGACCGGGCCAGCAGCAGGTCACGAAAATCATGCAGTGCCGGCAGCTGGGCTGCATCCGTGCCAAGCGCCGACACAATAGCACAGGCGGCAGCAGGCCGGGCGATAAAATCAACTCCCGAAACCCTCTGGCCGGCCTCAACGGTTATCAGCGACTCATAAAATGCGGTGCGCACAGGCATGGAAAAGGACGCGGACCTGAGTGTGGCGGCATAGGGCCCGACGCTCGACCCGCCCGTGAATGAACGGTTGACCGCCTCTATATATACGCTGTATGTTCCCGGCGTTACATGCATCTCATAAGTGCCGTCCTGCTGCATATAATAATCCGAAACGCTCGAAAACCTGCTCATATACGGGTCATCCTCCCGGTACGCTACAACATTTGCCCCCTGCACCGGGGCGCCGCTCTCCCACACAGCAGTGCCGGCGATAGTGCCGTAGGCCTTATCCACTGATGAGCGTGATGCGGGATACAGAAGCGTCAGAGCCGCTTTGTCATCAGGGTTAAGCTCCCCCAGCGCGGTATCGTTGTCGGTAGCTGTCGGGTACATGGTCGGTATGTAAATATCGTTTTCAGCGCTGCCGTCGTGCACGAAATCGCCGTTTATCTGGCAGTGATCCAGGCCGATAAAATGCCCGAACTCATGAACAAACGTCGCCTTGAACTCAGCGTAGCTCAGCCACTGAGCAAATTTTCCATTGAGAAGCGCAATTCCTTCAATGTAATAACCTGTCTGCGCATCATAGTCCGAACCGGCAAACCCCATGATCGAATCGCTTGCCCCGTATCCCACAACGGCATCGATAATGGATCCGTCCGCGTCAAAAACAATGGGATTGATACCGTCGGCGTAATCGTCATAATAAAGCGAAAAATTTGAGGCGACAACGTCCTGAGGCAGAAACCCGGCGTTTTGAAATGTTACGGCGGCCGTGGGCACCGCCTGCCATTCCCGGAAGCACTCATCGACCAGCGCAACCGCTGTTTCATTTGGCCACGGCCCGAGTGAGCCGCGGTCTGCCGAATAGGCGATCGGCATGTCAGCCGGGGAATAGATCACCGCCTCTCCGTTAACGCTGTACAGCGGCCCGCCGGCAAAAAGCCGGCCGGCGGCAAGCACTATCGCGCACATCAGCGCGGCAAGCCACAAATGCCTTCCCGCCCGGGGGGCCGTCAGCAGCGCCTTGCTCTCTGAGTGGCGGTTCACCAGTCACCTCCACGGCCGATAGCCTCGAGCAGCGCGCTGAACACATCATAGCGAATGCTTCCCGGCGAGGCGCTTTTAAGCGGCCTGACTGCCTCGCTTCCGAATCGTGACGCAATCTGCGGCACATATGCAGACAGTCGCATTCCCCGGAAAAGGAACCGGTTGTTCCGGCCGTTTACAACACGGCCATCCCGCTCCGGAGCACCCAGAACGGAAAACGTGCCCTGCCCCAGCCCGACCGGCGCTGTTACTCCCAGCCCGCTTTCAGGATACAAAAAAAGCACCGCCCGCTCACCCCGTACAAACGAGGGGGCACCTGCATACCGCGATGCTATACGGTGCACCTTGAAGGAAACGATCCGGCGCTCATCGCCTTTAAAAAAGCGCTCCGCCCTGAACCTGTAGGCGTTGACCTCACCGCGGGCCCTGGCATCGTAGCATCGCTCAACCTCTATGCACTGTCCGGAAAAAACCGTCCCCGCGCTGCGGTACAGCTGCCCGAGGTTCATCCACGACACCACGGCGCCGTCAGATACTGACGCACAGATAAGCAGGCACGCCCATGCAAGGGCTGAAGCGGCAGCTGCTGTTTTTTTCATCGAACTTCTCCAAAAGGTGTGGCCGTCACATTCATCAAAGCTGCACGAAAAGATGCTTTCATTCATGGCGGACACGCTGTCGCTTTGTCCGCCGGATACTCACAAGCTCTCAATACCGCATGCATTACTCCATGTCCGGTGACCAGATCTGAACTGCATGATATCCTTCAGCCTTAAACTTCCGATTTAAAATAACAATGCGCTCCGGCTCGATTTTGGTAATAATCTTGTTTTTCTGTACCAGCTTTATCATTTCATCCACCGGCGGGGGCTGCGGGGCGGTCGGCGGCGGCGACGGCATCGTCGGCAGATAAATACGGGCCGCATCAGCAAACTCCGGATCCCGCCCCTGCAGCAGGGTCGCCTTTCCCACGATCTGCACCCCGAGGGCGCCGCCGAAATAATCATAGTCGTCGCGCTGTTTCACATATGCCATCGAGATACGGGGGTTGGACGCTATATGAAAAAGCTTTTCGGTTTGCTTTTCCGACATCGCGTAGAAGGTGAATGTTTTGGGGTCGAGCACCAGCTCGATAACCGTGGCAAGCGGGCTGTTTTCAAATGCGGTGCCGAGAATGTATATTTCCCGGTAATCGCCCTTACCCTCCAGGGTTTCCCGTATGGCCTGCTCAACCTCCGCGCGGGGCATGTGGCCTTTCCGGGTTTTTTTCAAAGACATTGTTGCGGAGCTGTAGGCGTCTGTACCGCTATAGCTGTGGCAGTCGACGCATTTCAGATCCTTGTCATACACCCCGTGATGAGGCGGCTTTTTTGTCGGCTTCACATACAGATATTCCGGGCCTCCTTTTTCCCATGACTGCCTTTCCGCTCTGCAGAGCGAAGCACAGCACAATAGCAAAGCGATACCGGTTGCCAGTGCGGTACAGCGTTCCATAAAACTCTCCTTCCAGAATTCGCAACAATAAAAAGCCAGCAAAAAGTCTGTTGACATATGCGTGTTAAAGAATACCACACTCACCCGGCAAAGTCCACTTCAGGGAAAGCTCAACGGTTCCCGCAGACAAAAATTGACACGTGTGGCATGAGCCCGTCCTTAATCGCTTAGTGTTGATTTTTCATGAAAATTTAAGTAGTATACAGGCACGCTGTTAAACGGCTTGTCTATATTCAGGACAATTTCATGCCCGGAAAAAATCTGCCCCCCTCATTGAAAATATGGATTCCGGCTCTTTTGATCATAGCCGGAATACTGGCCATCACCGTGAGCATTCAGCGCATCGTGGTATCCAACACCGCTGATGCGTTTAACCGGCAGCAGCTGTTTCTTGTCCGTGAGGCTGCAAAGGGCATTGAAGAGCTGATACAAAACATTAAAATCCGCCTTGACACGGCAGACCAGCTGCTCACCGAGGATGATCGCCGGAAAATTTTTGAAGCACTGTACACGAATCAGCAGGGCCTGCTCGAGGGGTTATTCCTGTGCGACGCTCGCGGCTCTATCACGTTCGCATTTCCCGAAAGCGCTCCGGACATGCTCTCGGAAGGCGGCATACATGAGTTGCGCGCCTTTATTTCCTCCGCGAGCCCACAAAGCCCGATGGTTATCAGCGACATTTTGTTTTTCAACGGGGAGGAGCCCCGCGATTTCTCATTTGTAATAGCCGTCCCCCTGAGCGATGCGCAGGGCTGGCTGTGCTGCATTCCTGATTTTGTCATGGTTAAAAAGAAATATATCTACCCTGTGCGCAGCGGTGATACCGGATATGCGTGGATGATAGACAGAAACGGGATTCTGATCGCGCACCCCAACAAAGGCATGGAAGGCCGCAAGGCCATTGACATATTGAAAGAGCTCTGGCCGGAATACTCCTCATTTAACCTGGAAACAATAATCAACCGCGAAATGATTACCGGCGAAGAGGGAAGCGGTGAATATACCGGCTGGCACTTCGGAGAAAAAAAGCTGACCAAAAAGCTGATCGCGTACTGTCCCATTCGAATAGAGGGCCTGTCCTGGTCGATCGGCGTGTCGGCCCCGTACCGCGAGGCCATGCAGCCGCTCATGGACAGTATTGCCGTGCCGGTGGTGCTGGTGATGTCCTTCATCGGCATTATTGTGGCAGGGGCGTTCCTTCTGGTGCTGCAGGATAAGCGCAAGCGCCTTGTCAACCAGGAGCTGGAATGGAGCCAGGAAGTCTTTGACGGTATCACTGACGGCATTTCCATTATCGACCGTGATTTCCGCGTGCTTATGGTCAACAAAGCGGTATCCACGCTGCAGGGCATGCCCCAGCAGTTCTTCAAGGGCAAAAAGTGCTTCAAAGTGTATCAGAACCTCGAGGACCTGTGCGCGGGATGCCCGGCCAAGGAGGCATTTGAAACCGGCCGCACCGCCTTCCGGGAGCGCGTGAGCGCAACCGTAGGCGGCAAACAATATTACTTTCAGATGAGCGCCTTCCCGCTCAAGGACTCGGACGGCAACACCGTTAAAGTCGCAGAGTGCATTAAAGACATCACCGAGGAGGTGCGGCTGCGCGCCGAGCTGCTGCAGCACGAGCAGAAATCGGTCATTGTGAAAATGTCGGCTCAGGTTGCCCATGAGATCCGCAATCCGCTCGGCACGCTCACGCTGAACATCGATCTGCTTGAAGACGAAATCCAGAACTATCCCGACATCAATGCGGCCGAAGCAAAAAATCTTATCACCGCGATCAAGTCCGAGCTCGACGGCCTGAACCGGGTTCTGCAGGAATACCTCGAGTGCACCCGCTTTCCAAGGATTTCCCCCCGGGAGCAGCGCATTGAGGACATTATCGACAGCCTCTTCAGCATGCTGTATGAGGAGCTCAAGCGCAAGCGCATCACATTTAAAACCTCGTTTGAGTACAATCTGCCGGCTGCGCGCGCCGATGTCGACCAGATACGCAGAGCGTTTCTCAATATAATCCGCAACGCGATGGAGGTAACCCCCGCGGGCGGAATAATCGAAGTGGCGGCACGCCGCGCAGATGACTGGATTGAAATAACGTTTTGCGATTCCGGCCCCGGCATTTCTCACGAAGAAATCGAAAAAATATTCACCCCGTTTTATACCACTAAAAAAAGCGGGACCGGGCTCGGGCTGTCCATAACACAGCA
This sequence comes from uncultured Thermodesulfobacteriota bacterium, assembly GCA_964621615.1. Taxonomy (GTDB): domain Bacteria; phylum Desulfobacterota; class WTBG01; order CAIYCZ01; family CAIRTM01; genus CAZUMW01. The sequence continues at coordinate 104,498 of CAZUMW010000009.1, read as the reverse complement.
CATCATAGCCGAGCACCAGGGCCGGATTTACTGCGAGAGCGCCCCGGCCAGGGGAACGCGGTTCATTGTCCGGATTCCGCGCTGGACAGGTCCTGATACTGACATATAATGTACGGACAGCCTGTATACTTTTTTCCACCTTAAAGCAGCAGGAGCACCAATGGGAGAGCGCGATACTATCATCGTGGCAGACGACGTCGCGGGCATACGCGATGCGCTGACAAAAATTCTCACCAAAGAAGGCTACGGCGTGCTGGCCGCATGCGACGGCGAGGAGGCCGTTCAGCTTTTGCAGCGCCGGGGTGCCGCCCTCATACTTGCAGATCTCAAAATGCCCAAAATCGACGGAACCGAGCTGCTCAAAATAGCAAAGGCCATCTCACCGGAAACCGAGTTTGTCTTGATTACCGGACACGGCACGGTTGAAGTTGCCGTTGATGTCATGAAAGACGGGGCTTTTGATTTCATACAAAAACCGTTCAACAAAGTAACCGTGCTGAAAATCGTCCGCAAGGCGCTTGAAAAGCGCTCGCTGGTGCTTGAGAACCGCTCGCTGCACGAGCGGCTTAAAAATATGCAGGACACCGAGCACGTTATCGGCAAAAGCGCTGCAATGAAGCGCGTCATGGATCTTGTCGGGCAGGTTGCCGCCAGCTCGGCCACAATTCTTGTCACCGGAGAAAGCGGATCAGGAAAGGAGGTTATTGCAAAGGCGATACACGAGTCAGGCCCGCGAAAAGACAAAAGCTTTGTCAAGGTAAGCTGTGCCGCGCTGCCCGAAACCCTTCTCGAGGCGGAGCTGTTCGGCTATGAAAAAGGAGCCTTTACCGGCGCCGTCAGCAAGCGGGAGGGCCGCTTTGAGATCGCTCACGGGGGAACCATTTTCCTTGACGAGGTCGGAGATATTAACCCGGCGGTACAGGTTAAGCTGCTCAGGGTTCTGCAAAGCGGCGAATTTGAACGCCTGGGGGGCGGAAAAACGTTCAAGGCGGACGCGCGCCTCATCGCGGCAACAAACGCCTCTCTCAAAGAGCTGGTGGCGCAGAAAAAATTCCGCGAAGATCTGTACTACCGCCTCAATGTGATTAACATCGAGCTGCCGCCGCTCCGCGAGCGCCCCGAAGACATCCCCCTGCTGGCAAACCACTTCCTCAGGCTCTACAGCACAAAAAATAACAAATCGGTTGATGGAATATCAAAGGAAGCCATGGATGTTCTGCGCAGCTACTCCTGGCCGGGAAACGTGCGCGAGCTTGAAAACACCATAGAGCGCGCAGTGGTGCTCACCCGTGACTCGCTTGTTCAGCCGCAGGATCTCGCCGAGGATATAATAGAGGCCGTCACGTCAGGCAGGCAGGCCCCCGGTGACAGCAGAGTGGTCAATATTCCCATAGGCAAAATCCCGCTTAAGGACATAGAGCGCATCGTAATGGAAGAAACGCTCAAACAGGCAAAAGGCAACAAGAACATAGCCTCAAAAATCCTGGGGATTTCCACCAGAACCCTGTACCGCCGCATGGACGAGCTCAAAGAGCCCTCCCCTGATGACAATAATTCGTCCTGATAAAACCGCTTGACGGGTGCAAAACATGCCGTGCCCCGCGTGATCACTCGGCCGGGCTCCGGCTTTGACAAATTGTCACCATTTCATGGGTTCTGCCGGTATCCACCGTCTTTTTTTGCCAATACTTAATCAATACGCCACCGCTGTGCCGCTGTTTGCCAAAATGGCAAAAAACAGGACATCAGCCGGTCCGTACGCGCCGGGGTATTTAATGTTTATTTAAGTAATTACAAATAGTTAAACCTCACACGATATCTTGCTGTTGCATGGCACGCATGTTGCTTAGACATATAAACAGTATCCGGCAGCCGGTTTCGTTACCCAAAAGCATCATAAAACCTCATATCCCCCTCATTTATTACCCTAACGTGCGAAGCCGGCTGCCGATGCCCCCCTTTTCCCGGTGCGGCAATTTGTTCTTGACATGTTGTAAATCTATGTGATACCAATACATTTTTTACGATAACTATTTTTACATGCTACAGCTTAATGTAAATTCCGTTTTTTCTCGGTAATCAACCCAAACAGCATTGAGGAGGAAAAAGTGAACAGTATTATATGTTTAAAACAGGTTCCAGACACAGAAGCACAGATTTTGGTTCAGCCTGACGGCTCTGATGTCAAGCTGGATGGAGTGAAATTTGTTATCAACCCCTACGATGAATTCGGCATTGAAGAAGCGCTGCTGCAGAAAGAAAAGGACGGATCCGGCGAGGTCACCCTGGTGTGCATGGGCCCCGACCGTGCCGTTGAGTCCATCAGAACGGGGCTTGCTATGGGTGCAGACAAGGCCGTTCACCTGAACGACCCCGCCTTTGAGGGAAGCGATACCATGGGTACCGCAAAAGCTCTGGCCGAACAGCTAAAGACCATGGAGTATGATTTGATCTTCTGCGGCAAGCAGGCGATTGACGACGATGAGGGCCAGGTGGGAATCGCTCTTGCTGAAATTCTCGGCGTCCCGCACGCCTCGCTGGTAACAAAAGTGGAAGTCTCCGACGACAAAAAATCCGTCACGGTAAACCGCCAGATTGTCGGCGGCGAAGAAGTCATTGAAATGCCCATCCCCTGTGTTATTAACGCCCAGAAAGGCCTTAATGAGCCGCGCTATGCATCGCTGCCGGGCATTATGAAAGCAAAGAAGAAACCCCTCACAGCGGTCAAGCCTGCTGATATCGGCGTTGAGGGCGCCGTTGGTGCCGCAGCTGCAAAAACCAAAAGCACCAATTTCACGACCCCGCCGCCCAGGACCGCAGCAAAAATTATCGAAGGCGGGTCTCCCGAGGAAAAAGCGGCAAACCTTGCAAAAGCGCTGCGCGAGGAAGCCAAGGCCATATAAGAAAGTGCGTACTAAATGTGCAACCATTTTTTCATAAAAGAAAAAGGAGAAAGATACAATGGGTAAAGGAATTTGGGTATTTGCTGAACAGGAAGAAGGTAATATCAGAAAAGTTACCTTTGAAATACTGGGAGCGGCACGCAAACTTGCAGACACAAAAGGCGAGCCCCTGTGCGCCGTGTGCCTGGGCAAAGACATATCAGGGCTGGCCGACAAATTCGCCCCCTATGGCGCGGATAAGGTGTATATGGTTGATCACGAACTGCTTGGCCAGTACACGACTGACGCCTATGCAAAAGCGCTGTGCGATCTGATCGGCAAAGAGCAGCCCTCGATCGTGCTGTTCGGCGCATCCGTCACCGGCCGCGATCTGTCTCCGAAAGTTGCCGCGCGCATCGGTGCCGGCCTGGCATCCGACTGCACGGGCATAAAGCTTGACGACAGCGGCAACCTGGTGGTCACACGCCCCATGTTTGCAGGAAAGGTAATCACGGATGTTACCTACCAGAACTGTGACGTCCAGATGGCCTCCATCCGGCCCAACGCGCTCGGCGCTCCCGAGCCGGACGAATCCCGCTCTGCCGAAACAGAGAATGTGACCCCGGAAATTTCAGCTGACGATATCAAGGTCAAGGTTAAGGATGTAGTCAAAACGGCTGCAGGCAAAGTGGAGCTTACAGAAGCAGCCGTTATCGTTTCCGGCGGCCGCGGCATGAAGGGGCCGGAAAACTACAAAATGATCGAAGATCTGGCCGAGCTCCTGGGAGCCGCGGTCGGTGCATCCCGTGCAGCTGTTGATGCAGGGTGGCGCCCGCAGTCTGATCAGGTCGGGCAGACCGGCAAAGTCGTCTCCCCCAACCTGTATATCGCCTGTGGTATTTCCGGCGCTATTCAGCATTATGCCGGCATGGGCACCTCAAAGGTAATCGCGGCTATCAACAAAGACGAAGAGGCCCCCATCTTTTCAAAATGTGACTATGGCGTTGTCGATGATCTGTTCAAGGTTATTCCCACATTCACCGAAGAAGTTAAAAAGCTCGTTTCTGAATAAGCTTCTGCGTCAAAAAGGGGCCTGAAGTAAAAAGCGGTGTGCCGGCCTGTCCTGCACGCCGCTTTTTTTATTGGCAGCTCTCTTGAGCGTCCAAAATAATTCTTTCATGAGCACGCGTTGACACGCTTCGGCGTTTTCCCTATACTGAGCTCAGACGTACTGCGAAAGCAGCGCTTCCAAAAAAATTCCAGCAAACGGCTCACAGCACTCATGAAGCTGATTGATTTTATTATATGCGATGACATCAGACAGGAAACAGGCGGCAAGCTGACGCTTGTCGGGGTCTACGCAGACCGGCTTATCGTACACCCTCCCTCAGGCGCTGAGGTCTCCTGGCCGATAACAATGAAGCTGGGATTTTTTTTCAGGTTCTTCAATGACCGCGCACTTACCTCAGATTCCTTCACGGTGGATATTCTGTTCAATAAAAGCGAGCGGCTGCAGCAAATCAAGGGAAACGGTAAGATCGTGCCGGACAAAAAGCTCATTAATATCTTTTTTGTCAACAACTCGTTTACCATCCCCTCCTACGGTGTCTTAACGGCGCGAATTGTTTTTATGCAGGGCGGGGAGGAGGTGTACACCGTCTCCCCCGACATGCGCTTTATGATAAGCGCGGTGCCGCAGAAACAGCAAACCACAACGGTCCATTAGCGCTAAGCGAAGGGTATGGATATGTGCGGTCAGCCGCAGGGCCTTCAGAATCGCATAGCACTTGAAAAATCCGCCGATCCGGACGCCGCAGTAGCTGCGGCACTTGAAAAGCTGGGCGATATCAGCCCGCTGGTGCAGCGCTTCGGACACATCGTTATAAAGCCGAATCTCGGCGGCGGAGTGCCCGGCGAGCCGGGTTCACACACGAGCTGCGCGGTTCTTGAGGCAGTGCTGAAAATATTTTCCGGATTTTCGCGCGAGCTTTTTATCGCCGAAGCAGACGGGAGCTTTAACAGCGCGGACCGCATGTTCAACGCGCTCGCCATTCATGACCTCGCCCGGCGGTACGGCGCCCGCGCAGTGAATGTAAGCTGCGGGCCGAGCCTGACCCGAGCCATAGAGCGCCCCAAGGCGATGAAGAGCCTTCGCATTTCCTCTGTCTTTAAAGACGCGCTGATCGTTAGCGTTCCCGTTCTGAAAACCCATCCCTGGTGCGGGGTAACCGTATCCATGAAAAACATGTACGGCGCCGTCTATGAGCGGGAAAAGGCTATGCTGCACAGCATGCTCGATGAAAATATTGTTGATATAAACACGGTGATCGGCGCGCACCTGAGTATCGTTGACGCCACAACAGCCGTGGTGCGCGGGGGGTTCAAATGCGCCCTCTGGGTCGGCAGCCCGCCGACAAAAATGGATATCGTGATGGCCGGCTTCAATCCGGTTGCAGTCGATGCCGTGGGTGCCCGCCTTTTGAAGCGGGACCCCTGGAGTATCCGGTATATCGATCTTGCAGCGCGCCTGAAGCTCGGATGCGCGGACATCGGCAGGCTTGATATCGTTTCGGGCAGCGAGTGCCTCGCGGAGGCATAGCCGCAGCGCAGAGCCTCACTCCTGCTCAAAATACGAACGTGTCTCAGTGTACACCACAAAGCTCAGACCGAGCAGCCCGATAAGGTTTGGAATGGCCATGGCGCCGTTCACCACATCGGAAAAATTCCACACCACCGCAACCTTCATAACCGACCCGACAACAATAAGCGCGCAGAACACAATGCGGTACGGGGCGCGGGCCTTTATTCCGAAAAGAAATTCCATACACTCCTCCCCGTAATACGACCAGCCGATAAGGGTCGAGTACGCAAACACCGTCAGGCCGATTGCGACGACATAATTGCCGATCCCCGGCAGAAAGGTTTCAAACGCATGGGCGGTAAGCTCGGAGCTCGTGAGCCCGCTCTGCCAAACCTCCGGAGAAAGAAGAATAACAAAAGCGGTAATCGAGCAGATAACCAGCGTGTCGATAAACACCTCGGTCATTGAAATGAGGCCCTGCCTGACCGGGCTTTCGGTGCGTGCAGCGGCATGTGCTATCGGGGCGCTTCCAAGGCCGGCCTCATTTGAAAAAACCCCTCGCGCAAATCCGTAGCGCACCGCCTGAGCGACCGCAGCGCCGGCAAAGCCCCCGCCCGCTGCACAGGGGGTAAATGCATGTGTAACAATAAGCGCAATGACTGCCGGAAGGCGCTCGATGTTCATGGCAAGAATGGCTATGCCGAACACCACATAAAAAAGCGCCATGACCGGAACCGCTTTAGAGGTTACCTTGCCGATACGCCTGATGCCCCCGATAATCACCATCGCCGTAAGCACGGCCAGCACAATGCCCGTTATGTGGCGGGGCAGGCCGAAGGCCTCTTTTACCGCCAGGGATACTGAGTTTGACTGTACCATATTGCCGATCCCCAACGCAGCAATTGCCCCGAACACCGAAAACAGCGTCCCCAGCCATGTAAGGCCGAGGCCGCGGGACAGATACTGCATCGGACCTCCAGAAATGGTGCCGTCCGGAAGATGCCGCCGGTATTTTACCGCCAGCACCGCCTCGCTGTATTTGGTTGCCATGCCGAAAAACGCACAAAACCACATCCAGAATACCGCCCCGGGTCCGCCCAGGGTTATGGCGGTTGCAACGCCGGCAATGTTTCCGGTTCCCACAGATGCGGACAAAGCGGTCGTCAGCGCCTGAAAAGGGCTGATATCTCCGTCCTGCGTTTCCTGTGATCCTGATGAAAACACGAGACAAAGGGCGTACCACAGCTTGCGCATATTTATAAAGCGCAAAATAACCGTGAGAATAACGCCCGTTCCCACAAGCAGTATCAGCATATACTGGCCCCACACAAAGCTGCTCATCAGCTTGAGTGCCGCGTTCACAGCGTCCACAGAATGCTCCTTTTTTGAATTGGCAAAAGCGATGCCTGACGCGCATAAAACGGGACATCAGGTAATACAGATTGATATTTCAACATACAGGCAGTATGTGCGATCGAAACACGCTCAACGAGACAAGGCAGTAATAGTAATAATATTTCACTTCCCTGTCAACCGCCTGCTTTTTATCCGGACACGCTGCCGGCGCATCGCCTGAAACCGCACCCGCCTGATCATGGGAAAAAAGTGTCATAATGACCATACAAAAACAAAATAAAGCACCTCTAGAAGTTGTTGCGGGGGCATTGCTGAGACCCGCCCGAGCCGGCTTCGTTACATTATTGTGAACACCAGCAAAAGAACATATATAAAAATATTACTTTTTTGTTTTTAAATGTTGCTATTATGATTTTTAGACATTAAAATGATTTCTGAGATTTCAAAATACAATCATTTAAAACAAATTGTTTATCATAATGGTATCGTTTCTTAACCAAAAATTAACAAACATGGAGCCGCCATGGTATCCGACAGCGCACAGATAATTGCGGACACCGTCTTGGATGCAATCAAATCGGTATCAAGCCCGTCTTTTGAGGAGGCGGCCAGGAGCATCTTTACAGCCTGCAAAAAACTGGTAGGAGCCTCCTCAGGCTATGTCGCCCTGCTGAGCGAAGACAGGAGCCGAAATGAGGTAATATTTCTCGACCCCGGCGGGCTGCCGTGCACCGTGGATCCTGATCTGCCGATGCCTATCCGCGGCCTGCGGGCACTTTCCTGCAACAGCGCGCAGCCTGTTGTAGAGAACACGTTCATGCACAGCGACTATGCCGCCTTTCTGCCTGAAGGGCATGTGCCCATTGACAACGCGCTGTTTGCGCCCATGGTGATCAGGGATGAAGTCGCCGGGCTGATCGGCCTTGCAAATAAAAAAGGCGGCTTCAGCGAAAAAGACGCCGAGGTTACAGCGATTCTTGCCAACGGCGCAGCTCTTGCCCTGGAAAAAACGAAGCTGTACGACGAGCTGGCGGAGAAAGAAAAATCGCTGCACACGCTCTGCCGGGACCTGCAGCATCGGGTTGAGGAAAAAACGGCACAGCTGCGCCAGGCCAATATTGAGCTGCAGCATCAGTGCAGGGAAAGCAAAAGAATTGCCGAGGAGCTCAAAAAAAGCCAGGAGTGCTATCGCGATGTAGTTGAAACGATAGATGAGGGAGTGATTCTTCAGGAAGCATCCGGCAGCATAGCGGCCTGGAACAACAGCGCTGAAGAAATGCTGCAATTATCGGAACACATGCTCAGCAAAAAAGGCGCCGCATGCAGGGACTGGCCGACGGTTCACGAGGACGGGTCAAAATTTCACACCCAGGATCTTCCGTCATATACCACGCTCCGAACAGGCACTCCCTGCAGAAACGTGCCGGTGGGGTTCATGAGAAAGGACGGTGAGATATGCTGGGCATCCGTCAATACCAGGCCGGTTTTCAAGTCAGGTGATACCAGGCCCTCAGCGATGGTTATTTCATTTCGTGACATTACCGAGCAGCGCCGCCTCGAGCAGAGCCTCAGGCACATGCAGAAGATGGAGGCAGTCGGCACCCTTGCAGGAGGGATCGCGCATGAGTTTAACAATATTCTGGCCGGCATACTCAACTACGCGGAGCTGATACGCGAGGATGCCCGGAAATCGCTTCCGCTCAATGACAGCCTTGATGCAATAGAGCAGCTTGGGGAGCGCGCAAAACATGTCGTCAGTCAGATCGCCGCGTTCAGCAGCGCCGGAAGGGCTGAAAAAAAACCGGTTCAGCCGCATGTGCTTATTGCGCAAGAGATTGAAATGATGCGGGCAGTGATCCCGTCGACCATTAGTGTCGAACGCGACATACAGAACGCGGGGACCATATACGGCGACCCCGAACACATAAAGCACATCATCACGAACCTGTGCACCAATGCGCTGCAGGCAATGGAGCACAACGGCAGCGGCACGCTTACCATCGCCCTTTCTCCCTCAGTTATCGACGCAGACGCTGCGGGCAGCACCCCCTCGCTAACGCCGGGGCCGCATATGCGGCTTACTGTCAGCGATACGGGAGCCGGCATAGACCGGCAGCATATACACCGCATATTCGACCCTTTCTTCACCACCAGGCCGGTCGGCAGGGGAAGCGGAATGGGGCTTTCAATTGTCCACGGCATCGTGACAAGCTACGGGGGCGCCATAACCGCCGCAAGCACACCGGGCGAGGGTGCGACGTTTACCGTACTGATCCCCGCGGTCGCTGAAAAGGAGGCATCAGGGGAAAAGGAGGCTCAGCCGTGCTGCGGCAGCGAGCACATTCTCATTGTCGACGATGAGGACTTTGTGGTCTTCCCGCTTAAAAAAATGCTGGAGCGGCAGGGCTATGCAGTGACCGCTCTGACAAGCAGCCCCGATGCGCTTGAGCTTTTCACCGAAAACCCCGGCCGCTATGACCTTGTCATAACGGACCTTACCATGCCCCATCTGAACGGCGAGCAGCTTGCCCGGGAAATGATTCGCATTCGGCAGGACCTTCGGATTATCCTGATGACAGGATACAGCGATCTGCGGGACACGGAGCGCATACAAAAAAGCGGCGTCAAAGCGTTTGTAGCCAAGCCCTGCCGGAAAGAGGACCTTATAAAAACGGTTCGGTCTGTTCTTGATGAATAATAACGTTCAAAGGGGCAGGCTGCGTGCAGCGCCGAATCATTTTGCCGTCAGCATAAAATCGGCGAGCTGGCTTGAAGTTTTTCGCAGATTCATGCTCAGAAGGCGCCCGAGAGCCTTTAAAATTTTAATGCCTATCTGCGGCTGCTTTTCCAGAAGATCATCGAATGCCCGCTGAGTCAGCACCAGCAGCGAAGCAGCAGTCCGTGCCTTTACGCTTGCCGAGCGGGGAAAATTGTCGATCACGGACATTTCCCCTATAGAGCGGCCCCGCGTCAGCGAGCTGATTGTGACTTCGCTATGAGAAGCGGTCTGCTTTATAACGTCAAGTATGCCCTCCACAACAAAGCACATATAGCTTCCCTTGTCCCCCTCCTTGAACAGAAAATCATTGCGCTGCAGCTCGATATGATTCATCTGCCTGGCAACCACCTTGAGCTCATTTGACTTCAGCTCATCAAAAAGCGGTATATCGATAAGAAAATCTATAATTGAATCGGTAATTCTGCTTTCTTTAATTCCGCCGGCGTCTGCCATGCTTCCCCCCGCCCCTGCTGTCTGTGTTATAAACCAGAAAATTGCTCAATACCGCAATGTGACGGATCCAAAAAGGCCGCACATTCCGGCCACCGGTATAATAATAACAAAATTTTACCGGCAAACAAACAACAAACAGATCTCCGCGTGAATTATAAAACCTCAGAGATATATCGGCCTATCCCCCGGATGTATGCGGACCCGGAAACCAGAAACCCCTCATTGTGGCCGCCCCGTATTTCAAAAAGCCGGCTTCCTGCAGGCGCTTTTTCATACAGCCGGCGCGCATGCCGGAACGGCACGAGCTCGTCTTCAGGGCTGTGCACAATGAGCACCGGACAGGTAACTTCGCGTATCTTTTCAATGGTTGCGTATCTGTATTTCAAAAACGGTTTTACCGGCAGCCAGGGGTAGAGCCGCTGAGCAAGATCCGGCAAAGAGGTGAAGGCCGACTCCAGAATGAGCCCTGCGGGGCTTGTCTTTGCGGCGAGCTCGGCAGCGACGGCAGCGCCCAGAGAGCGCCCGAAAATTATAACAGAGCCGGCAGGAATCCCCCGGCTGCTCACAAGATACTGCCAGGCAGCCTGGGCATCGCGGTAGGTTCCCTGCTCGCCGGGCCGCCCGGAGCTTTCCCCGTAGCCGCGGTAATCAAAGATAAGCACGCTGAGCCGAAGGCGGACAAACACGGCGATTGAATCAATGCGATCGCCTATGTTTCCGGCATTGCCGTGGCAGAAAAGCACAGCGCCGCGCGCGTCGCGGCACGGGCAATACCATGCGCTTATGGTTTCGCCGTCTGCGGCGGCAATGCGAACGCTCTCAAAAGCCAGCCCGGCATCGGCAGGGGTAGAGGACAGCGTTCTGCGCGGACAGTAGATCAGCCTGCTCTGCGAGCAGTACAGCAACGCAGCCGCTGCCGCGTATATACACAAACATACCAGAACAGCTTTTAGAATCATCCTGTTTCACCGGGGCCGCGGGAACGCCCGACACGCAGGTACAGCGACAAAGCCTCACGAGCGATAGTGCTCCATCAGCTCGTCTATGTGCTGCTGATCCAGAATGGAGGGGCGCTCTATGCCGAGTGCTTCAAGGCATATGTCGATTCTCTTTTCAAGCTCGGGAATTTTTGCCTCAACCGATTTAACGGTTTCACAATCGCTGAAGGACAGGGCAAGCAGCCGAACGGAGCTGTTCATCTGACTCACCAGTACAGCCAGCGGCATGTTTTCAGAAGCTGCACACGCTGCGGCAAGAAGTGATGTCTTTCTGGAGAGCGGTGCGTAGCGCTCAAACCCCATGGATGCGGTGCCGCCGACAAGCCTGCTCAGCTTTTGAGCAAAATCTTTCAGCTGCTGCTTCTGCGGCTCCCCGGGCACGCCGATCTCCTGCAGCGAATCACCTATGGCGGACAGCTGGTCCAGAAGAGATGCAGCCTCCTCGATAAAATAGGATAAAATTTCATCATGGAAGCCGGCCCCGGATGGTACCGGTTCTCTTTCTGTGCAGGATGTATTCGGGGGCAAAGCGTGTTCAGCGGGCTGTGCGCCGTGGCGGCAGTATGCAAACAGCGCGTCAATTTGTTCCTGCGACTGAATCTCGGGCGGCTCAAGACCCGCAGCCGCCATACAGATATCAATGCGCAGCTCTATATCGGAAGCGCTTTGCTCCACCGTTTTCAGCAGGTTCACGTCCCTGAAGCGATCTGACAGCAGGGAGACCGCTGCATTCATATTGCTTATCAGAATCCTCACCGGCATCTGCTGCAGGTGAGCGCACCGCTCGGCAAGCAGAGAGGTTTTCCGGGACAGTGAGGTAAACTGCTCAAACCCCATAGAGGCGGTACCGCCGATAAGGCGGTTCAGCTTTTGAGAAAATTCGCCCAGCAGCCGCGCTTCCTGTGCGTCGGGGACACTCACATGCTTCAACGACTGCCCGAGCGAGCCCAGCTCATCAAGCAGCCCCGCGGATTCCTCCAGAAAATATGACAGTATTTCGTCATGAAAGCTGGTTGTGTCGTCGGACATTGTCTCCCCCCCCCCGCAGGCAAGCCCGTGAGCTGAAAAGGCCGGCCCGTGCTGCTGTAGTACCTGCGGCTCAGTCGCTAAAGCTGCGGCTCCAGCGCTTGATTTTCTTAAAAGCCTCCTGAGTCGCGTAATGACACAGCTGCAGATTCACCGGCTTAATAAAATAATCTTCAAACCCGGCATCCCGGCACACGCTCAGGGCGAACAGGGATGCAAAACCGGTCATTGCAAACATGACCGACAGCGGGTACTCCTTTTTGACCTTTTTACACAGCTCAACCCCGTTCATCCCCGGCAGGTTAAGATCAAAAAACATCACCGGATATGTTGTCTGCTCTATCAATTCAAGGGCTTTTTCGGCGCTTTCAGCTGCATCGACCGCATATCCCTTGCCGGCAAATGACTTCCTCAGCAGCTCGCGTATCGTGGCAGAATCGTCAACAACCAGAATTTTATACTCGCTCATTTCATCAATATCATTATCGACGCTGTTTTCTGTAATTTCCATGGACTGTGTTCCTTTCAGGTCAGCACATCGTAATATAAATATTTTACGTATATAGAGACTATTTATAATAGTCGGCAAAATTATTGTATACTTTATTCCAATACACGAAAAACGCTCACCACCTTACCGATTATACTGACATCGCTTCTGCATACATCAACAATAATCGGCTCCATGCCGTCATGCGCAGGCTGAAGCCGCACATTGTTTTTTTCCCGATAAAAATATTTCACGGTCGCTTCATCACCGATGCGGACAGCCGCTATTTCACCCTGCTCGACGCTGTGCTGGGGGCGAATCAGCGCCAGGTCGCCGTCAACAATATGGGCGTCTTTCATGCTGTCTCCCCGTATCCGCAAAAAAAACATACCGTCCGCACGGCACAGCGACGCATCTATTGCAACGGTCCCCTGCCTGCTTTCCACCGCATACAGAGGGGTGCCCGCCGGGATGGTCCCCACCACCGGCACAAGACGAACATCCCCTGCGCCGCCGCTGGGCTCTATCAATTCAATCGCCCGTGAGCTGCGTGCAGTCCGGCGCACATATCCTTTGCGCTGGAGAATATCAAGGTACTTTTTTGCGCTGTTAGGGCCCGCCAGGCCAAGCTGCGAAGCTATTTCCCGGACCGTAGGCGGATACCCGCAGTCCCTGATATGCTCACGGATGAATGTCAGCACCCGCTGCTGCTTAGCGCTGAGCGGCGGCAGGCCCTGACGGTGTACACGGGTGCTGTCCATAGAAAATCTCCTGATCCGGCCGGATTATGCGCCTGCTGCACACCCCCTCCTGTTCCGGTGCAGCAGCGCGCACCCAGTATAACATATGTTACCGTTTATCGCCTGAGCGGCTTTCTGTCAAGCGCTGTTTTGGACTCCGCATTGACCGCCGTCAGCACCGCCCGTGCGGCTCTGCGACATGCGCTGCTGCTAATGCGGGCGCGCGGGATTGAATTTTAGTTGCAATAATGCCTGCTTTAAGGGAATATTACACAATAGCTCTGCCGATATCGTAAAAATGGAAGCAGGAGATACAAGGCACTAATTTCAGCCGGGAGGTTTGTATGAGAAGCGACAAAATGAAAAAAGGAATCGAAAAAGCGCCCCACCGGTCGCTGTTTAAATCAATGGGCTATACCGACGAGGAGCTTGAGCGTCCCATTATCGGGGTGGTAAACGCCGCCAATGAAATCGTTCCGGGACACATTCACCTCGACACGATTGCCGACGCTGCCAAAGCGGGAGTGCGCATGGCGGGCGGAACACCGATCGAGTTTCCCACCATAGGTGTGTGTGACGGAATTGCAATGAATCACGAAGGAATGAAATATTCGCTTGCCAGCCGTGAGCTGATCGCCGACTCGGTGGAGGTTATGGCAATCGCCCATCCGTTTGACGGGCTTGTCTTCATTCCAAATTGTGACAAAATAATCCCCGGCATGCTGATGGCCGCGCTTCGATTGAACATTCCCTGCATTTTTGTAAGCGGCGGCCCCATGATGGCAGGGGCCGGTCGAGACCGCAAAATCGATCTTATCAGCGTTTTTGAAGGTGTGGGAGGCGTGAAAGCCGGGAAAATCAGCCCCGATGAGCTCGCGCAGCTCGAAGACACTGCCTGCCCCGGCTGCGGCTCATGCGCCGGAATGTTTACTGCAAATTCGATGAACTGCCTGACTGAAGCGCTGGGGCTCGGCCTGCCCGGCAACGGAACCATACCGGCCGTAAGCGCGCAGCGCGTCCGGCTGGCGAAAAAAGCGGGTATGCAGATACTGCATCTTGTAGCCGGCAACATTCTGCCACGGGATATAGCCTCCAGGGATGCGTTTCGAAACGCTATTGCAGTGGACATGGCGCTGGGCTGCTCCACAAACACGGTTTTGCATGTTCCGGCTATCGCACATGAGGCGGAGATAGACCTTGACCTTGAGCTGTTCAATGAGATAAGCACCACAACACCGCATTTATGCTCTCTGAGCCCGGCCGGCCCCAACCACATACAGGACCTTGATGCAGCGGGCGGCATTATGGCAGTCATGAAGGAGCTCTCACAAAAGAGCCTGGTCGACGGCCGGTGCATGACGGTTACCGGCTCCCCCCTGAGCGAAAGCCTTGGCGCGGCATGCGTTACCGATCATGAGGTGATCCGCCCTGTTGACAATCCGCACAGCCCGCAGGGCGGCATCGCTATTTTAAAGGGCAACCTCGCACCGGACGGCGCAGTCGTCAAACAGTCAGGGGTGGCTCCTGAAATGATGGTAAACAAGGGAAAAGCTCGCGTGTTTGACTCAGAGGAAGATGCAGTGGACGCTATTTTAAACGGCCGCATACACAAAGGCGATATCGTGGTAATCCGCCTTGAGGGCCCCCGGGGCGGCCCGGGAATGCGCGAAATGCTCACGCCGACTTCGGCTATCGTCGGGATGGGGCTGGACAAGGATGTCGCGCTGATTACCGACGGGCGGTTCAGCGGGGGTACCAAAGGTGCCGCTATCGGACACGTTTCGCCGGAGGCTGCAGAGGGAGGGCCGATCGCACTTGTTCAGGAGGGGGATACGATTGCAATAGACATCCCTGCGAAGTCGCTTCAGCTTGAAGTGGACGCACAGGAGCTTGCACAGAGGGAAAAGCAGTGGCAGCCTCCCGCTCCCAAAATAACAACCGGCTATGCGTACCGGTATTCTCAGCTTGTCACCTCTGCAAGCACCGGTGCGGTGTTCAAGAAGTGATAGGCCCCTGGAATGCGTAACGGGCGGGAGATACGGATCCTATGAGCTGCCTTTTGCAGTGCGCGCCATATTTATTTTGGTATCGCCCTTTTCAGTGAGGATGCTTATATTGAGCGTGGCGGTCGATTTCTCGCCGTTTAAAATGGTCATATTGCCGAGTGTCAGCTTTTCCCCGATGCTCCACCCGTTCTCCTTCATGGCCTTTTGGTAAAACGAGGCGATATCGCCCGGAGCGGCATCGGTTGTCAGGGTTGCCACCGCGCCGGCACCCTTTGTGAACACCTGACTCATGGCCACTGTTGAGGGCGTAAACACGGGCACATCTGCGGGAAAATTGTCCGCAAGCGCATCTTTCTGGTAGCTGAGATCTATATCCTCCCCCTCACGGGTTTTGATTTTTATCCGTGCTTTCTGCTCGTTTCCCTCTATGGCCAGCGATCCGTCCCTGCTTTGTACAGCTATGGTATCACCCCGCTGTTCAACAACGACATTTTCCGTGCCGGCGCCGCTTTTTTTTGCATTGTCACAGGAAGCTGCAGCTGCAAGCAGCACAGCGCCGATCATTGTCAGAATTACAGTGTATTTCATGTCAAAGGCCTCCAATGAGCATCATTAATGGTACGCCGGCGTTCCGTACCTGTCAAAAAGGCGGCAAACAAACGCCACGGATCGATCTGCGGCTAAAAGCAGGCCACATAGGCCCAGTAGCAAAACAGCAGCCCAACGCCGGTGAATCCCGTTGTAAGGCACAGGACCGCCGCGATCAGACACTCTGTGCTGTCATAGGCAACAAGGAAGCTGGTAGTGTTGTCGATGTCGTCGAACTGCTGATAGCCGTCTCCGGAGAATATTTCAATGGAGCCGGGGCGCGCCTCGATGGTGGTGCCGGAAGCAAATTCAAGCCTCGCCCGGAGATCATCGTACACTGTTACCGGCACGATATACTCCCTGCCGTCAGACATGGTCAGGCACACAGTGATCGTGAGCGCTCCGTCGCCGGCATGCATGTCCAGGCAATCAATGTGCCGGATCTGAAACGCACCCCGGCACGCATCGCAGTGCGCGCCCGCAGCTGAGGGTAGAAAAACGAAGATGCTCACCAGAAGTACTATAACTTTTTTCATGTTATCCTCCTTTGTGGTATAATGAAAAAATACTTTTCATATGTACCGTGGATATATATAGTACAACCATCGTGCGGAACCGGCAGTTTAATACCTAGCACAGTGGCTGACGGGTTTTCAAGCTCATTTTGCAGTCAGCCAAAAAAACGCACAGAGAAAGGTCACGCTTTATGCACAGAAACGGCTATGGATCCACATTTATGCGCGCTGCGTGCGCCGCAATTGTCTTTGTTGCGGCATGCGCATCGATCGTCCGCGCTGCAGATGGCACGGAAGCAAAGCAGCCCGCTTCCGGTGAGCAGCCCGCGGCTCAGCAGAAAAAACAGGACGGCAGCGTCAAAGCACCCCGCATCGTATTCGATGCGCGCGTACATGATTTCGGGGATAGCGCACAGAACTCGCGCCTCAAGCACACCTTCGCTTTCAAAAACAGCGGGGGCGCAGAGCTTGACATTCAGAAAGTAAAATCCGGCTGAGGCTGTACCGCAGCCCTGGCTTCGGCCAGGAAAATTCCCCCGGGCGGGGAAGGGAAAATCAACGTCACGTTCAAAGTGGGCTCCCGGGGCGGCACGCATAAAAAAACCATCCGGGTATACACAAACGATCCTGACAACAAAGTGGTGCAGCTCTCCGTTATCGCCGATGTCAAGGTGGTGCTGGCGACACGGCCGAGCCGGATCAATTTCGGCAGGCTGAACAAAAAAGACCTCAAGCGCACATCACGCTATGTGGCGCTGAGCGGCAAGGATGCCGAACGATGCCGCATAACCTCGGTAACCTCACGAAACAAACACATTCAGCTGGAAGCAAGCCCGAACGGGTTTCCGGGCCATAAGGACAAGCACATAAAAATAACGCTGCTCCCCGGCATTGATGTCGGGCGCTTCCGGGATGTGGTCACCGTGCACACCGACCACGAAAAAGTAAAGCAGCTGCGGGTGTATGTGTACGGGTGGATTATCGGCAACATAAAAACAAACCCTTCATATATGTCGTTCGGACGGTTCGAATCCGGCAAAGAGCACACCCGTGAGCTTATGCTCGAAGCATCCTCGGCAGACACCACCTTTCATATTACGGGCGTTCGCTCAACGGTTCAGGAGCTTTCTGTCGCCTATGAAACGGTTGAAAAAGGAAAGCGCTACCGGATCACCGCAACGGTGCCCGCAAGCTACAGCAAAATTCTATTGCGGGGTAAAATTATCATTGAAACCGATGACAAGGAGCAGCCGTCCATCGACGTGCGGGTCTTCGGGCGCAAAAACAAAACAGTCAGCCGGAAGCAAAAAACCGGCAAGCCTCCCAAAAACACTGCTCAGTAGGCGTCGCAGGGGCCGGGGGCAGGGAAACAGCGCTCATGTAAGGGGGCGCATTTTTCGGAGCTACTATGGCAAAGGCAAAATCACCGCTTATCAATTGGCACATAATCTACAAGGAAAACACGCCGGAAGCGCTCAAGACTTCGATAATGAACAATCTTGAGTACCGGCTGGCAAAAGACCAGTACACGGCAACAGGATACGATCTTTTCCTGAGCACCGCCTATGCGGTTGTTGAGCGGCTGGTCGAGCGCTGGATCGCAACGCAGCAGACATACCACAACAGAAATGCCAAGCGCGTGTACTACCTCTCCATGGAATACCTCATCGGCAAATCGCTTGAAAACAGCCTCATCAACCTCGGCCTGTATGAAATGTGCCGCACAGCGCTCGAGGAAATCGATATGGACCTGGAGTCGATCCGCAGCTATGAGGTTGACGCCGGGCTGGGCAACGGAGGGCTCGGCCGCCTTGCCGCCTGCTTTCTTGACTCAATGGCAACGCTCGGCATCCCCGCTCACGGCTATGGCATTCGATATGAGTACGGCCTGTTTCACCAGCGGATTAAAGACGGCCGGCAGATTGAAACACCCGACAACTGGCTTGCCCGGCCTAACCCGTGGGAAATCGAGCGGCCTGAATATAATTTCAAAGTGCGCTTCGGCGGCACGGTCAGCCACAAGGCCGACGCATTCGGAATGCCGAAAACAGCCTGGCACGGCGGTGAGGAAGTAATCGCAATGGCGTATGACACGCCTGTTCCCGGCTATATGACAAGCAACGTCAATACAATGCGCCTGTGGTCGTCAAAAGCCACTGAGGAATTCAATCTCGACGATTTCAACACCGGCGACTACATGTCTGCCTGCGGCAATAAAGTGGTCAGCGAAAACCTCACAAAGGTGCTGTACCCGAATGACAATTTTTTTGAAGGAAAGGAGCTTCGGCTCAAGCAGGAATATTTTCTTGTGTCAGCCTCAGTGCAGGACATACTGCGGCGGTTCAAAGAAGACAACGCCGACATCTCCACATTCCCGGACAAGGTTGCCATACAGCTGAACGACACCCATCCCGCACTTGCCATACCGGAGCTTATGCGCCTGCTCCTTGACGAAGAGGGCCTCGACTGGAATACGGCATGGAATATAACAACAAAAACATTTTCCTATACAAACCACACCGTGCTGCCCGAAGCGCTCGAGGAGTGGCCCGTTTCCCTGGTTGAGCGCGTGCTGCCGCGCCACCTTGAAATAATCTACCTCATCAACCACAATTTTCTGAAAGATGTTTCGCGGCGTAACCCCGGAGACAGCGATCGGCTTCGCAGAATGTCCATTATTTCCGAAGAAGGGGAAAAGCGCATTCGCATGTCCTATCTTGCCACGATCGGAAGCCATTCGATAAACGGCGTTGCCGAGCTGCACACGCACCTGCTGAAAACAACCATCCTGAAAGAATTCTGCGACCTGTGGCCGGACAAATTCAACAACAAGACCAACGGCATAACCCCGCGCCGCTGGATAAAGGTGTCAAATCCCGGACTTTCCAGCCTTATAACCGAGGCAATCGGGGACGGGTGGCTCAGGGACCTCGAGCAGCTCCGAGAGCTCGAGCGGTTCGCCGATGACGACTCATTTCAGCAGCGATGGCGTGAGGTCAAGCTTTCCTGTAAGCACCGGCTCGCTCAGCATGTTTGGAAGGAGGAGTGGGTCGAGATACACCCGGACTCCATAATCGATGTTCAGGTGAAGCGCATTCACGAATACAAGCGCCAGCTGCTGTTCGCCCTTTTTATCATTGCAAAATACCTTCAGCTCAAGGAGTCACCGGATGCGGGGGGGGTGCCGCGCACGTGCATTTTCGGAGGAAAAGCGGCCCCGGGATACACCCGCGCTAAGCTTATAATACAGTTCATTAACTATATTTCCGACATCGTTAACAGCGACCCGGATGTAAACCGCTATCTGCGGGTAAACTTTTTATCAAACTACCGCGTAACGCTTGCAGAGCGCATCATACCCGCAGCAGACCTGTCAGAGCAGATCTCGACCGCCGGAAAAGAGGCTTCCGGAACCAGCAATATGAAGCTTGCCCTGAACGGGGCAATCACCATGGGAACCCTTGACGGCGCAAACATCGAGATTCGCGAGGAGGTCGGCGAAGACAATATTTTCATATTCGGCCTGAACGCCGATGAGGTCATCGAGCTTAAAAAGAGCGGCTATCGCCCCCGGGACTTTATAGAAAGCTCGGCGCTCCTGAAGCGGGTCATGGACCTGATTGCATCTGATTTTTTCTCACCGGGCGAGCCGGGGCTGTTCCGCCCGATCTACGATGAAATCGTCACCCGCGATGAATACTGCCTGCTTGCAGACTTCGATGCATATGTAACGGCCCAGGATTCGGCTGAAAGCACGTACAGCAATAAAAAAAGATGGACAAAAATGTCCATCCTCAATGCCGCGCGGTGCGGTAAATTTTCCAGCGATCATACCATCAGGCAATATGCCTCCGGAATCTGGCATGCAGAAAGCGTTGAGGTCCCGCTGGTTGAAAACCCTCCGTAAGCAGCACGCCGGCAGACGCGCTGCGCCTCCCGCTGCTGCCTGCAAACGGAAAGCCCCCGCCCTTCAGGCGGGGGCGACTCACACAATCCGGCATATCCGTTTAATTGCCGGGGCGCCCTCGCTGTACGCGGGGTGAGCGTTACGCAAACTCCAGCCTGTCTCCTGAAGCGTCTACATCGACCGTTACCTCTCCCCCGTCCCTGTACCTGCCCTCAAGAATAAGCATGGCAAGCGGATCCTGAATATGCCGCTGAATAGCCCGCTTCAGCGGCCGTGCGCCGTATACGGGGTCGTAGCCGTGGCCGACAATAAAGTCAAGCGCTTTGTCCGTGAGGTTCAGGCTGATATCCTTTTCGGCAAGGCGTGCCCGCAGAAGCGCAAGCTGAATATCCACAATCTGCTTAAGCTCATCGCGGCCAAGATTATTAAACAGAACAACCTCATCCACCCGGTTTAAGAATTCCGGCTTAAAAGCCTGCCGCAGAATCTCCATAACCCGCTCGGTGCGCTTCTGGTCCTGTATTTCAAGCATGACCTGGCTGCCGAGGTTCGAGGTCATGATGATAATCGTATTCTTGAAATCAACGGTGCGCCCCTGCCCGTCTGTCAGCCGGCCGTCATCCATGATCTGCAGAAGAATATTGAACACATCGGCATGCGCTTTTTCGATCTCATCAAACAATATGACAGCATACGGCCTGCGCCGTATCGCCTCAGTAAGATAGCCCCCCTCCTCATAGCCTACGTACCCCGGAGGGGCTCCGATGAGCCTGGCAACCGAGTGCTTTTCCATGAACTCTGACATGTCCATGCGCACCATGGCCTGCTCATCGTCAAACAGAAACGAGGCAAGAGCGCGCGCGAGCTCTGTTTTGCCGACGCCGGTCGGCCCGAGAAATATAAACGAGCCCAGCGGCCTGTTTGGATCCTGCAGCCCGGAGCGGGCGCGGCGGACAGCATTTGATACCGTCTCAACAGCCTCATCCTGCCCGACAACGCGCTGCTTTATGCGCTCTTCCATGTGAACCAGCTTTTCAATTTCGCCCTCCATCATTCGCGACACCGGAATGCCGGTCCACTTGGAAACAATCTGTGCAATATCTTCAGCATCAACTTCCTCTTTGAGCATCTTGTCTTCCTTTTGTATCTGCTCAAGGCGCTCATTTTCATCCTGAAGCTGTTTCTCGAGCTCACCGATAACACCGTACCGTATTTCTGCCACACGCTCATAATTGCCCGACCGCTCAGCTGCCTGCTCTTCGTTCCTGGCCTGTTCGATGCGCTCTTTGAGATGCTGAATTTTCAGAAGATTGCTTTTTTCCTCCTCCCATACCCGCTTCTTTTCATCACAGTTCTCTCTGAGTTCCTCGATTTCGCTGTCGAGCTTTGCAAGCCGCTCCCGTGATGCCGGATCATCCTCCTTTTTAAGCGCCTCGCGCTCAATTTCAGCCTGCGTAAGCCTGCGCTGTATCTCATCGATCTCAGCCGGGAGGCTGTCGATCTCCATGCGCAGCGCCGAAGCCGCCTCGTCGATCAGGTCAACGGCCTTATCGGGCAGAAACCTGTCGGTTATGTATCTGTTGGAAAGCGTTGCCGCAGACACAATAGCCGAGTCAAGGATTCGCACCCCGTGATGAACTTCATAGCGCTCCTTCAGCCCGCGAAGGATTGAAATCGTGTCTTCGACATCGGGCTCCTGGACAAAAACGGGCTGAAACCGGCGCTCAAGCGCCGCATCTTTTTCAATATTTTTTCTGTACTCCTTAAGCGTGGTAGCGCCGATGCATCGCAGCTCTCCGCGCGCAAGGGCAGGCTTGAGCATGTTCGATGCATCAACCGCACCTTCGGCGGCGCCTGCTCCCACAACAGTGTGCAGCTCGTCGATAAACATGATGATCTGCCCCTGCCCTTCCTGTACCTCTTTGAGCACCGCCTTCAGGCGGTCCTCGAACTCGCCACGGTATTTTGCCCCGGCGAGAAGGGAGCCCATGTCAAGGCTGACGATGCGCTTCTCCTTCAGCCCCTCGGGAACATCGCCGTCAATTATTCTTTTTGCCAGCCCCTCCACGATGGCTGTCTTTCCGACGCCCGGCTCACCCAGAAGCACGGGATTGTTTTTTGTGCGCCGGGAAAGAACCTGGATGACACGCCTGATCTCGGTATCTCTGCCGATAACAGGGTCAAGCTTCCCGCTTCGCGCCTGCTCCGTCATATCGCGCGCATACTGCTCAAGCGCCTGATATTTTTCTTCCGGATTCTGGTCGGTGACCCGCTGCGCCCCGCGGATTTCAGTTAAGGCCTTTAATATAAGATCATGGGTCACGCCTGATGACTGCAGTATTGATGCTGCTCCGGTGTCCCTGGCGCTGCTGAGAGCGAGCAGCAGATGCTCAACGCTTACATACTCATCGTTCATTCCGCGCGCTTCCTTGAAACCGGCATCAAGAACTTTCTTCGTTGCAGGCGACATGTATATCTGGTCAATCCCTGACCCGCTTACCCGGGGATATTTCTCAAGCTTCTGATAAACCTCCGAGAGTACCGATTGAGTGTCTGCTCCGCATTTTTTGACGATCGCTCCCGCAACGCTCCCCTGCTGGGAAATGACCGCAGCGAGCAGGTGCTCGGGCTCTATCTGCTGATGCGCGTATCGCTCAGCCAGCTGCTGGCACTCGCTAAGCGCTTCCTGTGATTTTATAGTAAGTTTGTCGAATCGCATATGCACGAACTCCTTTCCGCTTTATTGCTGCTGCCGGCGACCTGCAGGCCGGCAGTTTCTTCGTTTCTGTCGAGTTAAAACATAAGTACGAAATCATCGCAAGTCAACTAAGCGGCGGCGAAGCGCATTTGCATACCATTACATCAATGCGGCATGTCTGCGGCTGTGCCGGTGCAATCACTGGCCGGAGCTGCGGGCCTGACATACAGGCACACAGGCGCAGCCGGGGTATAAAAATTTTTTTCTGATTGGATTTGATTTTCACCACTGTTAGTATTATATATTTACGCAAACAAAAACGGGGAGCCTGCAGAGCATAATGAGAAAACTTTTTTTTGAGGGTATAACCATTCCTGCATGCAAAAGATAGCGCATCGCTTCAGCACACGCCGCCACACCGTTACCGCCGCTGTGATACGAGCCGCTTTGCTCGCCGCGCTGCTGTGCAGCACGGCATTCGCAAGCGGATGCATGGGCAGCGCTTTGTCAGATGCTCAGCGAAACCCAGAAGCGGATTGGGATTTCAGCGCACTTCTTGACCGCGCGGACACATACCGCGAACGGGGCCGCTATCTTGAGGCGATCAGCTTTTACCGCGACATCTGCATGAACGCGGGGAATCAGCAGGTTGCGGCTTCAGCGCATCTGGCGCTTGGAGAGCTTTATTACAATTATATCGGAGATACCGGGCAGGCGCTGCATCACCTGCGCGCGGCACGGAACGCAGGCGCGGGCAGCGCTGAACTCATCAGGATCAGCGAGCTTGCACAGCGCATAACCTCCGGCGGTCACGGACAAGACAACGGCACAGCCGGCCCCGGGCAGCATCCCCCGCTGCCCCATCTGGACGATCAGGGGCGCGTACGCACCAGTGCGGGGGACCGCTTGCGCACACATGTCCGGGTGCTGATCGGCGCAGGCACCGGACAGCTGAACATTTCATGCCCCGGAGGGATGCGGGTCATCAGCAGTGACGGAAGTATGCTGGCTAAAAAAAACGAGGTCTCCTGCAGGGTGATAGACGGCTATGATCACATATTCATGGACGGAAAGCCGCTTGGCTCCGGCACCGTTTCCGTCCAGCCTGAAGCGCACCGCGCGCTTCGTGTAAACGGCACGCCATACCGCGGTCTCATACACCTTCATCGCGCCGGCAGCAGGCTGATCGCTATTAACCGGGTTTTGCTGGATGAGTATTTATACGGCGTGCTTCCCCGCGAGGTATCCCCCGCATGGCCTGCCGCAGCATTGCAGGCGCAGGCAATCGCAGCACGTACCTATGCGGTTTATCACATGTGCCTGCGCTGCAAAAAGCCCTATGATGTTTTTTCAACGACATCGTCACAGGTATACGGCGGGATGAGCAGAGAGCACCCGGCTACAACGCAGGCGGTAAAAGCCACTGCCGGCCGCATACTGATACACAATCGCAGGGTCCCGCTGACCCTGTATCATGCAAACAGCGGCGGCCGCACCGAATCGCTCAGCGGCGTGTGGGCGGGACGGCGGAGCTACCTTACTGCCGTCGCGGATGATTTCAGCAAAGGCCGCCCCGGCTCACGCTGGCGCTCCACCCTGACCGGCGCCTCCATATGTGATCATCTTGCGGGTTTTGACATACACGCCCGCGAGCTTGCCGGGCTGAGCCCGCTGGCCCGCTCGGACACCCGGCGCATACAAAAAATCGAGCTGAGCATTGACGGGAAGCCGCTGCTTTTGAGCGGCAACAGCTTCAGGCTTATGCTCGGACCGGGCACCGTAAAAAGCACGCTTTTCAGCATTCAGAAAACAAAAGACGGCTATGTTTTTGAGGGCAGCGGCTATGGGCACGGCGTAGGGATGAGCCAGTGGGGCGCCTACTCTATGGCGCACGCGGGCCATTCGCCTGCCGCCATTCTTGAGCACTACTATCCGGGCACCCGTATTGTTCAGATACAATAACCTGTTACTATTTCTTACGGAGGGAACCTGTATGAAGCACGCACTGATAATCCTGCTGGGCGCATACCTGATGACAGCTGCCTGCTCGGTTAAGCAAACGCGCACAGAGCCCGCTGAAGCCGAGCCCGCGAACGTTGAAAAATCACAGGATGATCAACGGGAAAAGGAGGCAGCCGAAGCCAGAAAAAAGAAGCGAAAGGAGCAGGCGGAAAAGGAGCTGAAGAAAGTAGTCGAGCAGGCCCGGCCGATTATCGACAATATTCTTGAGGCAATCCGGGAGGATGATCATGACAGATACATCCGCGACTTCAATGAGGCCTGGAAGCGCGCCCACAGCGACAAAAGCACCTTTCTGCGAATAAATGAGCGGCGAAAAGAGCGCATCGGCATGCCCGGGCGCTGCCAGGTGCTGCGCATTGAGAAGCAGCCGCCCTATTATATTATTTATTATCTGGTAAAATGCTCGGGCGTCGAGGAGCCGATAACCATAAGAATGGTTCTGGCCAAAGAAAACGGCTCGGAGCTGAAAGTTGCATTTTTGACCTACATGTCTCCGGCGCTTCGGGACTGACAGAAACCGGAGAGCAGGCCGCAGCGTGTTAGATGAGCGGGCTGAATGCAAAAAAAGTTTGTTTCCACCGGCGCTGGAAAAGCCCCTGACTGGGGAAAGCACACCGATACGGTACTGGTAATAGCACCGCACCCGGATGACGATGTTATCGGAGCGGGCGGTACCCTGGCCGGGCACGCTGCCGGCGGCGCTCCGGTTGTAGCGGTATACGTAACCGCCGGCTCGGAGCTGCGCGAGCGCGAAGCGCGTGCCGCGCTGCAGATCCTGGGCGCTGCAGGCGCATTTTTTCTGCAGTATGCACGCTCCGATCTGTCGGAGGAGAGCTCCGCAGAAAAAGCTGCGGGGGACATTGCCGGCATTATCGGCGCTGTCAGGCCGGCAATCATATACGCTCCATGCCCGTTTGAGCGCCACCCGACTCATCTGCGCGTAACAGAGCTGACAGCGAAGGCGGTCAGGCAGGCGGGCGCAGGGGCTCAGACACTATGGGGGTATGCCGTATGGTCGTCAATCCAGGGCCTGCCCTTCACAAAAGCAGTCGATATTTCCCCGTACCGCGAAGTCAAAAAAGAAGCGATACGAGCGCATGCCTCTCAAATACGCATTAAGCCGTATGACGACGCTGTGCTCGGAAGAAATGCATACGAGGGCATATGCATGCACACGCACGATCCGGAAATATTTCCGGCTGCAGAAACCTTCCTCGACATGACCGGGCTCATCGCAGAGCCGGGCTGCACTCTGAAAACGTATGCTCACAGCATACTGCGCAGCTGGATCACTATGCTCTATGCGGGAATATGAGCGGTCATTCAGGCAGCGGCTCGAGGGAAACGGACTTGCCCGCATTTTTCCGTACCAGCTCGAAATCATCCCGGCTGCGCGCGCAGTGTGATCCGGGTATGCTGGTCAGCACCTCAAACACATCACGGCGCGACTCGTCATGAACCGCCTCGGATGCCGGCTTGCCCCGCAAAATGTAGACAGACTGAACGCACTGGTGATCAAAGGAGCGCCACGTCTGCTTGTTTTTAAGCAGCACAAACTCATGGCCCTCAAGCGCTCTGATAACCGCTGCGGTATCAAAAGAGCCGGCGCGGCGCACGGCATCAGCGTATTCATGCACAGCTGTATATGCAGTAACAGCTCCCCATGACGGATAGCGGTTATAAGTTTTTTTGAAGGTATCAACAAACGACATGCCGCGCCTGTAGCGGAACCGGAACGGTACCTGCCATGCCCAGTCAGTGGTCCCGATCACTTCTTCAAGCAGCTTGGGCGGAAGCCCCTGGGTTGAGGTCAGCTCTAAAAACGGCACCACGACCTGCATCCTGTCTTTTACGCCCAGAACGGTCGCCTGCATTATCCCCGTTGAGATGTTTTTGCCCAGCTGAACCATAAGCAGAACATCCGGGTTTTCTTTCTCGGCCGCTTTTATCGCCCGGCGGAAATCATCCGGCTTTGCGGTAGGAAACGGGGTGAGCACCGACTTGTGAACGCCGGTATCTTCGGTGCCGGTCAGCTGGCGGATATTGCTCTCAATACGCTTTCCCAGCGGCGCATCAAAAGTGATATAAAAATACTTTTTGTCGGGATAGTGCTCATTGAGAAAAAATGCAAGCGCGCTGGCATCCATCCATGAGTTGTAGCCGACGCGAAAGGTACAGCGGTGGGCATCCGAACCGGTCAGCGAAGGGGTGCCGGCAACGGTTGCCATGAAAAGGGTGTTTTTCTTCTGGCACTGATCGCTTACTGCCAGAGCAACGCTGCTGGTGGCGCCGCCGAATATCATGCGAGCGCCCTGTTTGTCTATTAAATCCGCCGCGGCGGAAACGGCGGTCTCGGGCGTTGCGCCGGTATCCCGCGATACGAGTGACAGCTTTTTACCCTGTATGCCGCCGGCACTGTTTACCTCCTTAACCGCAAGCCGGGCACCCTGAAACTCATCAGCCCCGACAAGAGCGTACGAGCCGGTTTTCGGATAGATAAAGCCCAGCTTGACAGTCTGAGCGGCATAAGCGTCAGGGTTCACACAGAGCAGCAGCGCTGCTATACCCGCACAAAGAGCGGCGGCGATTACAGGCGGCGCCCCCGTGCGCGTAACAGAAAAAAAATGTACATATCCTTTTTTCATCGTCCCCTCCATCATAGGCTGAAAAATGATTAACCCGGACAGATAATGTGCGTGAGTATAGGAAAAATTTTAGTGTGCGTCAACCCAAAGAATGACAGGCATTAAGCATTTATTGATTGACATAAGAGCGCAAAAAATTCAGTGCTAAACGCAATCGTTGCCGTGGTCGTAATCGTGTTTGCCTCACTGATCACTGTTGCATCGAATATGACAACGATTGCAATGGCTGCCAGAAAAACTGATCTCTTCCGGCGTGTGCGGGTTAGGGAAGCACTAATACCCTGCGCTTTTTCCGCTCACGCGTGACAGGGGGATTTTTACCGAGTTGCTTTCCGGATGACCGGCGACGCGCTGCACGATGCCGTCAAAGGCATGCTCGGGAAGCCCCGCCTGCAGTGCAATGCGGCGAACAGCGTACCGGATATCCTCTGCTGCAGTGAGCAGCTCCGCTCTGCCTTCAATAAGCACCGCCCGGTATCGCGCATAGTTCCGGCCGCACTCACAGATCTTGAACGCGACTTCAGGGTTGGAGCGCACGCATCTGGCCATGCGCCCTCCGGGCATCGAGCCGCAGTACAGAAAATCTCCGTCCGTGCCATAAGACAGCTCGACGGCATACGGGCGGCTGCGCTCAACACCGATGAGGGTCCCCCATGTCCAGTAGGAAATGAAGTCCATAATTTCGCCGTGTGTCATATCCCGCATTGAATCAGCTCCTTTCTTTTAATTCACATTTCCGTATGATATATAAGAGAGGGCGTTTCACATATGACCGTAACCTATCACAAAACCGGCAGACCATGAAGGCTATAATTCTTGCAGCAGGATACGGCATGCGCCTGCGGCCGCTGTCATCCATAGTGCCGAAGCCGCTGGTTCCCATTTTGAACCGCCCCCTGATCTGTCACATTCTGCACAAGCTCAAAAAAAGCGGCATAACGGAAGTCGGCATAAACACGCATTACCATGCCGGCCGTATCCGCAGCTGCATCTCAGAAAACATGCCCGGCATGCCGGTATATTACTCTCATGAACCGCAGATTCTCGGCACAGGCGGGGGGATCGGCGGATTCCGCTCATGGCTGAAAGACAGCGATTATTTCATCGTTCATAACGGCGATATACTCAGCAACATCGCACTTGAGCCCCTCATGGCGCTATGCCGCTCGGAGCGGCTTCTCGGCGCGCTGGCTCTGCACGATCACCCCCCGCATAACAATGTAGGCATAAACACGTACAACCATATCGTCGATCTCCGCAACACCCTTACCCCTCCCGGCCTGGCTGCAACGCTTGCCTATGCCGGCATAGCCTGCCTGAGCACTGAATTGCTGACGGATATGCCCGCCGGGCCCGGTGACCTTATACCCGTGCTGCTGCGCGCTGTCCTTCGCAGGCCGGGGTCGATATGCGCATATATCCCTGAAGCACCGGCGTGGTGTGATATCGGCTCAGCTGCACGCTATCATCGCGCCCACAGGGACATTCTTGTAGACAAATGCGCCCTCGTGGAAAGCCGTATTATCCCCAAAAGCCGGCAGCATTTCGGCCCGGGGTGTGCTTTTGGCAGAAATGTCCGGTTCGAGGGCTTTATTGCTGCCGGCAGCAGCTGCACATTCGGCGACGGCGCGTATCTGAACAACGCCGTGATATGGGACAACGCACGCATACAGCAAAACGCCCGCATTACAAACGCGGTTATCGGCGATGGGTGGATCGAATATGTCTGAAGGGAGTTTGCTGCACAGGAAAATGCTTGATTTTGCTTATGAGGCAATTCCGGGCCTGCGCTCTGAAAATCCTGTTTTGTGCGAGCTTGCCAGAGGGGGGTCGGACCGGGTCTTTTACCGGCTCCGGTCCGGAAGCCACGGGTATGTCATCATGCACGATCCGCGCTCAAACCATGAGCTTCAGCAGTATTGCGACATCGGAGCATTTCTTTTTGACCGGGGGCTCGGCGCGCCGCACATAATTGCCGCCGATATGCCAAACAGGCTGCTTATCATGGAGGATCTCGGCGACAGCAGCCTTGAAACCGTACTGCACGGATGCTCCACCCGGCTGGAAGTACGATCCTGGTACCGGCGCGCTGCGGCATTCCTTGCCCGCCTCCACAGCCGGGCAGGCACAGACCTTGAGATGTGCCCCGCGCTGAAGGGGCGCTGCTTCGGCTATGAAGCGTTTCGCTTTGAAACACACTATTTTAAAGAGTCATTCCTGGAGGCGATGTGTGCAGTCACCGGAAACAGCACCAGCGCGCTCGAGCAGGAATACCATATGCTGGCGGCAGCGCTGTCCGGCGCCCCCCGGCATTTTATGCACCGGGACTTTCAGTCAAAAAATATTTATGTAAAAAACGATCAGATACGCATTATCGATTTCCAGACAGCCACCCGCGGTCCCGTTCACTATGACCTGGCCTCGCTGCTTAAGGATGCCTATTTCGTGCTTGAGCCCGACGAGCAGCGCCTGATTGCACACTACTACATTGACACCCTGAATGATTTGTGTGAGAATACATTTAGCGACACTGAACAGTTTTTCACGCTGCTGGATTACGCATCGCTGCAGCGCACCATGCAGGCGCTGGCGGCGTTTTCATTTCTGGGGCTGAAAAAAGGAAAACGGGAATTTTTGCGGTATATCCCTGCAGGGCTCGATCATTTAAAAAATACGCTCAGGCGCCGCCGCGAGTTTCCCGGTCTTCTGGAAACAGTGCTCAATGCTGCTGCTGTCCTTGAACACGCGCCCCGGTGATTTCGGATGATGCAGGCTTTCACCGGCGCGCACACGTTAACGCTACATTCAAAAACCGGTTTTCCATCGCCGCATGTGGTGAGATGAACAGCATACACACCATTATTCTTCCTGATACCATATGCCACGGCAGCCCGCACTCTGTACAGGCGGCCCGCATGGTAAAAAAAATTGTCTACAGCTGTCTTCTCCTGAGCGCGCTTCTGCTCACCATAGGCGGTGCCGGGCCGGCGCGCGCCGGTGAAAAAGAATCGGACAGCCTGTTCGAAATGCCCTTCGAGCAGCTGATGGCCGTTTCCGTTGAGGCGGTGTCCAAACGAGAGGAATCCGTGGCATATGCCCCGGGCATCGCAAGCGTCCTCACCCGCGAGGACATAAAAAATCTCGGCGTGCATACCGTGGCAGAGGCAATCGCTTTCATGCCGGGCATATTTCACTACGATTCCTACGTAACACCGTTCAACCAGCTCTCAATCCGGAACAATTTCGGCAGGCAGCACTTCAACTCAAAAGTCCTCTTTACCGTAAACGGCCACCCGACCTACTATCCCGCCCAGGGCGCGTTCGAGGTAAACGCAATCCCGATAAATGCAATAGAAAAAATCGAGCTGGTGCGCGGGCCCGCATCAGTGCTGTACGGGACAAACGCGCTCACCGGCGTTATCAACATCATAACCCGCAAGACAATGCCCGATGCAGGGTGTGAGCTCAGATATCAGTACGGCTCGTTTGACACGCATGAAGCCCGCCTCACAACAGCGCAGACCAGGGGCGACCTTCGCTACTTTCTGGCAGCATCGGTAAGAGATCAGCACGGCGATACGCTCAGGATCAAGCCCGAGCAGGATGAAAGCGGGCGCGGGCTGTCACACCGCCACTATATGAACTACACCACCATGTTCTTAACAGTTGCATACAAAGATCTCGAAATCGATCTGTCATATTTCAATGAAAAAAACACCCCCAAAATCGGCCTGCTGCCGGACAGGGCCTTCCGGGCGCGCGAGCTGGACAAACACCAGTTTTTCATTGATGCCCGGTATGCTCACCGCTGCAACAGCTGGCTCACCCTGCACGGAACGCTGAGATACGACTATTCTGACCGCTCCTACCGCATTTACGGCGTATACACCATTGACCCGTCTGCGCATGACCCGGCCAAATCATCCTATAACAATTACAAATACGGCGCTGAGTTGTACGCTGAGATAACGCTCCCGGACCGCCTTCACCTGATAACCGGGATACTGTATGACCGCTACCATGCAAATCCCTACAAGGTGGCGAGCCGCCGCACCTCACACGGCCTGGCCATCTCCCCGTGGCGGACGGATCAGCACACGAGCGATAAAGCCTGGTACTGCAACCTCAATTACTCGATAAGCAAAAAGCTCGATTTTGTGGGGGGGCTGCGCTACACCTATAACAGCGTTACAAAAAATCACGCCGACTATCGCGCCGGCCTTGTCTACCGGCTTATGCCGGGGCTGGTGGCCAAGCTGCTGTATGGAACCTCGTATCGCTCGCCGAATTATTACGAGCTGTTCAGCACGTCGACCCCGGTTATTCGGGGCAACCGTCACCTTGATCCTGAAACGATGCGGGGTCTCGATGCCGGCCTGTATTACAGCTTTCAGAACAGCCTGTCCGCATCACTTGTCTATTTCTGGAACAAGCTCAGCGATCCCATATACCGCGTCGAGGGGCCGGACGGCATGCCGACCTATGAAAATGCGGACAAGCAGGAAATTCACGGACTCGAGTACGAGCTGAAATATTCATACCGGGACACAGTCACGTTTTTTCTTAACGGCACCTATACCTTCGACACAAAAAACCACGAAACGCATGAGCACCTCGACTATATCATTCGCCATATGGTGAATTTCGGCGTCACATACAAGCCCTGGGACTGTCTCACCCTGAGCACCGCAACGCGGTATCGGGATGACTGGGAAGAGTCGAATTCCTTTTTTACCACAAACATAGCCGTGTATTACCGGCCGGCTATTAACAAACATATAGAGCTGTTTTTAACGGTAAACAACCTTTTTGATGAAGACTACACGTATGCAGAGGTTGTGCGCAGGAATATTGACACTATACCGGGGGGGCCGGAGCGTTCGACTACCGTAGGCATTACAATAAAGTACTAAGCTGCAGACAAAATGAACCCGCGCAGGCGCCGCACCGCGTAGCGCTTCATGCGATCAGGGCCGGTCTGCTTTCCCGCTGCCGCAAAGCGGTATCGCCTGCTGTTGCCGCTTTTTTAATAGCCGCGGTATGCGGCGGCGCGGCCGCAGCCTACGCTCAAATGACCGCCCCTGAATTCAAGGTAAAAGCGGCCTACATTTACAAATTCATTATGTTTGTCACCTGGCCGGGGGAGGGGCAGGAGGCAGCATCCCCGCCCTCATCCCGCCAGGTCTCGGAAACAGCCTCCCCCGTGGCGAGCCCTCGCACCGGCGAAAACCCTTTGAGGATCGCCGTTCTGGGAACAAGCCCCTTCAAAAACTATTTCAATGAAATTGACGGGACGTATCTTCACGCAAAAAGCAGACATCTCGCCGTTACCTATCTGGGCCCGTACCGGAAGGATTGTGACCTGGAGCGTTATGAAATCCTGTATGTCAGCTCATCAGAGCAAAACAACCTCACAGAAATACTGCAGAATATTGACAGCGCGCCGGTTTTGACCGTCTCGGACATTAACGGATTTGTCGAAGCCGGCGGCATTATTGAATTTCATACGGTCAGCGGACGGATCCGGTTTGCGGTTAACCTTCGCCGGGCAAACGCTGCGGGGCTGACCATAAGCTCAAAAATGCTTAGAGCGGCGGTCCGGGTGCTCAGCGGCCCCCCATCGCCAACCTCAAAGCAGCAGGAGCACCGTATGCACACCGCTTTCAAAGCAGCACACCCGCATAACCGGAGCGGCAGCCCATATGACCATTAAAAAAAAGCTGACCGCAATCCTGATACTGACCAGCACCGCAGCGATGCTCATCTCATGCTGCGCGTTTGTCGTGTTTGATATCGTCGCCATGCGCCGCGCGCTGGTTGCTGATTTAACGGTGCAGGCGCAGGTAATCGGCAGCAACGCACAGGCAGCGATCGCGTTCGGCGTTCCGGAAGACGCTCGCGAGATTCTCAGCGCTCTGTGGGCTAAATCATCAATTATTACGGCCAGTGTCTATACCGCAGACGGCGAGCTGTTTGCCCAGTACACGCGCTCCGGGGTCAGCGGCAGCCTCACACCGCCGGAATACCTTAAAAGCGGATACGCATTCAGCAAAAAGCACCTGCACATTCTGCATCCCGTACGCCTCGGCGATTCGCGCATCGGATCGGTATACCTGTGCTCCGATATGCAGCAAATCGCCAATGCCCTGAAATACGATCTGATGATTATACTGATAGTGATAATTATGGGAGCATGCGCAGCTGCGCTTATCGCCGTGCAGCTCCAGCGCATAATCTCCCGCCCGATACTGTCGCTGACCGAAACCGCCCGCACTGTTTCAGAGAAAAAAAATTACAGCGTCCGCGCAGTCCCATCAACAAATGATGAAATGGGGCTGCTCATGAATGCCTTCAACAGCATGCTCGATCAGATTCAGGAGCGCGACCGCGCACTGATCGAGGCAACTGAAAATGCCGAGTCGCGCGCCAATGATGCGGAAAAAGCCCGCAATGAGCTGGAGCGGGAAATCGCCGAGCGCATTCGTGCCGATGAGGCGCTTCAGGAAAGCGAAGATCGCTTCCGCCGCATGGTTGACAATATTCAGGACGGGCTCCTGATTATAGAAAACGACCGGATCGTCTACGCCAACAACAGAGCCAGCGATATACTGGGCTACACCCGCGAAGAGCTGACGCAGCTGGACGGAATGGGGCTTGCCGCCCCGGAAGAGCACCGCCGGCTGAGGGTGATAGATGCCGAAATGAAAGAGACCGGCATCCCGCCGCGTGAGCTAGAATACTGGATAACCCGAAAAGACGGAACCCGCCGGTGCATAAACAACCGGTACTCCGTATGCCGCGTCGACGGTCAGACAACCGGCCGCTATGTCGTCATATCTGACATAACAGAAAACAAACAGGCTGATGA
Source organism: uncultured Thermodesulfobacteriota bacterium (assembly GCA_964621615.1). Lineage (GTDB taxonomy): Bacteria > Desulfobacterota > WTBG01 > CAIYCZ01 > CAIRTM01 > CAZUMW01. The sequence goes on along the minus strand of CAZUMW010000009.1, from coordinate 69,944 downwards.
GGAGAAAAAAAAGATCTATGCACAGCTGCTCCAGGCACAGAAAATGGAAGCTGTCGGCATTCTGGCGGGGGGCGTGGCGCACGATTTCAACAACCTTTTAACCACCATTCAGGGGTATGTTGAAATGGGCATGCTTGAGCTTGACGAATCGCACCCCCTGTACAGCAAGCTGAGCCAGGTTCAGCGTGCCGCTGTACGGGCTGCGGCCCTTACCCGGCAGCTGCTGCTGTTCAGCCGCAAGCAGCCGATGGAGCCGACCCTGATTAACATAAACACCACGATCGAAAACATGCACAAAATGCTCGGCCGCCTGATTGGCGAAAACATTCATTTTTCAAACTGCCTTGCCCACGATTTGTGGACGGTGCGGGCCGATGCCGGCAACATGGAACAGGTTATCATGAATCTGGTCGTCAATGCCAGGGACGCCATGCCCCAGGGCGGCGAGCTCACTATCAGCAGCCAAAATGTCACAATAACGCCGGAGCAGTGCCGCAGCATCCCGGATGCGCGTCCCGGAAAGTATATTCGCGTGTCTTTTTCGGATACGGGCATCGGCATGGACCCCGCTACCGCAGAGCGTATCTTTGAGCCGTTTTTCAGCACCAAAGACTCAGGCAGCGGCACCGGCCTCGGCCTCGCCGTGGTATACGGCATCGTGAAGCAGCACGGCGGATGGATTGCCGTGGACAGCAATCCGTCAGCGGGCACCACGTTTAACATGCACCTGCCGGCGGTGTTCGTTCCCCCCCAGGAAAGCAGCACACAGCCGCTAAGCCCCGAAGCCCTGAGGGGCAACAATGAGCATATTCTTGTTGTCGAGGATCAAAAGGAGGTGCGCCTGTTCTGTGCGGAGGCACTCCGCCTGCACAATTATACGGTACATGACGCTGCGGATGCCGGCGAGGCCCTTGCGCTGTTTGAGCAGCACAGCGATCAGATCCTTCTGGTGCTCAGCGATGTGGTGCTGCCGGATGAAAACGGGCTTGACCTCGTGGAAAAAATCCGCGGAAGAAACCCGGCGGTCCAGGCCATTCTGTGCAGCGGCTACACAGACGAAAAATCGCAGCGAACCATCATCCAGGAAAAAAAATATCGCTACATCCAGAAGCCGTACACGATAGCTGAGCTTTTAAAAGCAATACAGGCGGCCTTACCGGCAAATCAATCACCCTCATAATGAAAAGCATTCCTGAAACGCGCGTTTCCCCGATCCGGCCTCTACCTGCCTCCACACCGACGCAACGGCATCGCGCACCTCTGACCACCGTCCCCGAACAACCCAGTCTGCAATAAATTTCCCTATCTGCGGATATCTGACGGGCGCTGGCTGCGGTGCTGCAAGCCATGTGCTGACAGCCTGCGGATCAAGGCCTCGCATAACCGCCGCAAGCCTCAGCTGCTCAAGCGTGTGCGCATTAGATTCCTGCTCAAACTGGCCTGCAAGAGGTTTTACCAGCAGCTTTGCACCCATCCGAAGCGCTTCGCTGGGAAGTTCAAACCCGGCATTGGTAATAACCCCTGAGCAGGTGTGCAGATCCTGCAAAAAGCTGCTTCGTGAGTGGGGGCACAGCAGCACATTCCCCCGCTCGATTCGGTCAGGCACATCAGCATAATAATGGAAGCGGACATTTCTAAACGGTGCAAGGAGCTGCAGCACGTCACGCCGGGATTCAAACGGGAAGTAAACCAGTATTTTATCCGGATCAGGCTCTCGGCCATCATCGCTCATCGGGGGCAGTATCGGGGGCAGTATCGGCTCGTCAAAATGATGCCAGTGGAGGCCCAGCGCATGGTCTGCAGGTGCAAAATACCGCAGAACAAGCCGTGCGAGGGGATCTCCCCCGGCTGTGGGAATGGCATACCGGAACGCATATTGATGGCCGATACCCACACTGGGGATTTTGTTTCGCCGCGCAATACGGGCTGAAAGCGGCTCGAAATCGGTTATAACAAGGTCGAACGGCCGTGCATGAAACGACACGATATCGCGATACAGGCGAACGGGGCTGAGCTGTTTCAGAGTGGATAGATACTTTATCCTCCCACGCGCATAACAAAAGGTCATGCCTGCATAGACACCATACGGCTCAAAGGGCTCAACATTCCATAGCCGGGATGCATCTCGGCCGCTGAATATGACAAAAACGCTGTGGCCTGCATTCTTTAAAGCGCCGACCACCTCGCGTGAGCGGCTGATATGGCCGTTGCCGGTGGCCTGAATACCATACAGAATGTTCACAGCAGAGCAAGCCCGACCTGTGCGCTGAAAAAGCCCAGAGCCACGCCCGCGACCGTATCCGTGGGATAGTGAACGCCGAGATAAATACGCGAAAACGCCACAAGAGCAGCCCAGATAAAGGCGGGAACCGACAGCATTGGAAAAAAATGAGCAAGCAGCGTTGCCATGATAACGGCAGCTGCAGTATGCCCTGAAGGGAAGCTGAACCGGTCTATCGGCACAACAGCACTGTGAATTTCTGCAAGCACGGCAAACGGACGGTCCCGCTTGATGGTATTTTTGAGTATTTTATACAGCGGAAGCTCTACAGCATATGCCGCTGCGCCGGCAAGAGCAAAGGAGCGGCCGTGCTCCGGAAAGCAGATCAGAACCGCAAGGGCAATCACAGGATACAGGTAACCGTCGGCACTGCGGGAGATAGCGCGGACACATGCGGATAGCGGCCTCGCGTTATGCCCTCGGCATAGCGACTTGAAAAAAAAGGTGTCCAGATATGAAACCCGGTTGCACAGCGCGGCGAACATGATTCAGCTTCCTGCGCATTTTTTAAACTCACTGTTCCTGTCAAATTACTATATGCACATAAAAAGTTACCGCAGAATTAACAGCGTGTTAATTTATGAGGTAGGAGGCGGAATGAAAATCGGGGGGCGTCCGTGGGCTGCTTAAATATATCGTGGTATTTTTGTAAGCCGGCAAAAAAATCCGGCCGGCCGGGCGCTTGTGCTCTTATATGAAAGGGCGGGGAAGAAGTGGGTTTTCAACATTCCCCACGGGGCTATTGGCTGCAGGGAAGCGTGACAAAAAACGTTGTTCCTGCCCCTGGGTGGCTTTCTGCGTGTACCGCGCCGCTGTGGCCATCGACAATCGCCTTAACGGTTGCCAGGCCGAGGCCGTGACCATGCTGTCCATGAGGTCCGGAACAGTGAAAAGGATCAAAAATTTTTTTAAGATCCGATGGGGGTATACCTTCACCCTGATCGCGTATCGCAATCCGGACAGCATCGCCGCGGCTTTCCAGCTCAATGGAAACAGTTCCGTTATCCGGCGAAAATTTAAGCGCATTGTCGATAATATTTGTAAAAACGCGGCGCAGCCGCTCGCCGTCTGCCTCTATGTCCGGCAGAGCAGAGCTGCGCTCAAGCCGGATTGTGACGCCGCACTGGCCGGCCCGGGGCTGATAGGATTCAAGCACATCCCGCAGAAGAGACTCAAGAGAAACAGAGGAAAACTGATAGCGAAGCGCACCTGTCCTGAGCATCGAAAATTCCATAAAATCGCTCACCATAAACTCAAGCTTTTCAGCTTCCTTCTGAATAATGTCAAGATAGTTCTCCTGGCGGTACCGCTCCAGGGAATCCAGCTTCTTGCGCATCCGCTGCACAAAGCTCTCAATCACCACCAGGGCAGATTTAATGTCATGGGCAAACATCGAAATGAGATTTGCCCGCTCCCGCTCAAGCGCGCGCATCTGGGTTATATCAACTACCGACACGAGTACTTTCCCGTAGCCCGTATCACCCGGGGGCGCCGTAGTCCAGTGCAGCCGGACGCAGATGGGCTCGCCGGCCAGGGTTCTGTTCTGGGTTTCGCATGCAAATGATGTATGCCCTTCCGCGATCGCAGCAAGCTGCTGCTTCACCGCCTCATATGAATCAGGAACCATGACATGCTGAAGCCCGGATCGCAGATCCTCCGGCGTGGCCGCCTTGTAAAGCGCCAGGGTCGCTTTATTGACATCAACTATTTTAACCAGTGACACACACCGGCCGACGCTGTCGGGATGCGTTTCAAAATAGCTTTCAAAGTCGCTTACTCCCGATGCGCGCAGAGAATCGATATACTTTTTCACATCAGAAAAATCCTCCTCCCACAACGACAGAGGGGAATCCTCAAAAAGCGTTCTGTAGCGCTGCTCCGAATGGCGCAGCCTGGCAAGCAGACGCTCCTGATCAGTGCGCAGGCGGCGATGCTCGACGCTTTGCTTTACTGTATGAACAAGCTCCGCGAAAAAATCATCGCTTTTGACTATATAGTCATATGCACCGCTTTTAAGCGCCTCAACGGCAATTCGCTCATCTCCCATGCCGGTCACCATGATAACGGACACATCCAGGTTCATGCGGCGCATTTCAGCAAGAACCGCAAGGCCGTCCATCCGGGGTATGCGGTAATCCAGTATAACGATATCATAGCCGCCGGCGGCAACGCGGTCAAAGCAGTCAATCCCGGACGCAACTGTGTCGACAGTGCAGTCAAGCTCTGACTGAACAAGGCTGTTTTGCATCAGCTCACAGTGGTCCTGATTATCTTCTGCAATAAGAATGGCTATTGGTTCGTGGCTGTCCATGTTTGTATTCCGGAAGCCGGTTCGCGCATCAGCTTTTCTCAAGGGCCGGTATTGGTCGCAGCCCAGTAACCGGTGATGTCTCTGATAACCTTCCTTAATTCGTCAAACATAACCGGCTTGACAATATAGGAATTCGTGCCGCTGCGGTAGCTTTCCGCTATGTCCCGATCGTGCGTTGAGGTCGTCAGAACAACAACCGGAATCGTTCTCAGCTCAGCGTCTTCCTTCACCGCTTTAAGCACATCACGGCCATCCACTTTCGGCATATTGAGATCAAGCAGTATGAGATCAGGCAGAAAATGGCTGCTGTCGGCAGCATGCATCCCCTTCCGGTAAAGGTAATCAAGCGCCTGCTGCCCGTCACCCGCAACCGCAATCCGGCATTCCGGTCCCAGCTGCTCATTGAGCGCCTGCACAATAAGCTCGAGATGATCGTGATTGTCCTCTGCAACTAAAATATCCATTGTGCCTTGATACATAGGAACCCGCCATGCCGGAACACTTTCATGGAGCGCCGCAGCGCTATTCCGCCGGGAGGGTAAAGAAAAACGTGCTGCCCTCCCCTTTCTGTGATTCAACCCAGATGCTGCCGCCATGATGCTCGATGACTCGCTTAACGATTGCCAGCCCGATCCCCGTGCCGTCTGTGTCGATGTCGTTAAGCCGCTGAAACAGCTGGAAAATTTTTTCGTAATATTCCGGCTCTATGCCGATTCCGTTGTCGCGGACGAAAAAAAGATATTTGCCGGACTGCTGCCCGCTCGAGCCGGCTTCTATAGCAGGCTCCTGCTGATCGCCCATAAATTGTATCGCGTTTGAAAAAAGATTCTCAAGAACCTGCGCGATGCGGTCGCGATCGGCAACAGGCCGCGGCAGCGGCGAGAGTATTCTGAGATCGATGTTCCTGAGCTCAAGCTCCGGCCGCAAATCCTCCCTGACTTTCGCCGCCAGCTCGTCCATATTCACTGCGCTACGATCCCCCACAACGCGCCCTATGCGCGACAGCTCCAGAAGCTCTGCGATCATGCGGCCCATATGCGCCGTGTTTGCCTGAATCCGCTCCAGATAATGGCGGCCGTCCGCGTCCAGCATATCGCCATAGCGATTGACAAGCAGGGAGCTGAACCCGCCAAGGCTTACCAGCGGCGCCTTCAGGTCATGTGAAACAGTATACACAAAACTTTCAAGCTCGCGAGTCTTATTTGCAAGCTCGCTCACCAGCTGCCTCCGCTCTGTAACATCCCTGGCGACCCCCCGGTAGCCGAGCAGCGTTCCTGACCCGTCAAAAAAAGGGACCCCGCTGGTTTCCATTACCACCAGCCCGCCGTTGCGGTGGAGCTGTTTTGTTTCAAACATAACAATCGGCTTACAGGATTTCATCCTGCGGCGCATGGACCGCCCCGCATGCGCTGACTCGTATTCAGGCATAAAATCAGACAGCCGCCTGCCGATAATGTCCTCGGGCCGATAGCCGAGAATGGGCTGTATCGCCGGGCTCGCATATGTATAATAGCCCTTTGCATCGGTTTCCCATATCCAGTCGCTTGTCGTCTCAACCAGGGACCGGAATCGCTCGGTGCTGGCGTTCAGGGCGACCTCGTGCTCCTGAATGCGGTTGAGCATTGTGTTGAAGGCATCGATCAATACGCCGATTTCATCGCCGCTTTTCTTTTCGGCCCGCACCGAGTAATCATTGTTATGCGAAACAGCCCCGGCTGTCTCTGCCAGGGCAAGAACCGGTTTCGAAACAAGCCGCTGCAGCCGCGCCGAAAGCACAAAGGCGACAAGCGCTCCCAGCAGCAGCACAAGCCCGAGCAGGGCCATATCGCGGCGAAGCGCCGAATATATGCGCTTCATGTCAGCCTGTATATACACCGCCCCGACCGGCTTCTCATCCAGATAAATGTCACGGTATACGTGCATGGTCCTGTCACGGATGACATGGCGCTCGTCAGCCGACTCGTGCAGAAAAGCGCGCTCTTGTGCACGGGGATGACGGTATTGGGCAAACACATCACCCTCAGCGTCAAATATGCAGGCATATGCAATATCGGTCTTGCTTTTCAGAGAGTTCAGGATCGCATCGGCATCCTCAGGAACCCTGAATGCAAGGGCTGCCTGGCAATTGCGGGCAAGCAGCTCGGCCTGGGCGGTAATATCATCGACAAGGAGGCTTCGGCGGGTGTAGAGCTCAAGCGCAACAAACGCGACCGATGTAACACAGGTGGCTGCAAGGCTTGCCGCCATAAGTATCAGGGTCAGCTTTGTTCGAAGCGAGCGGTACCATTTCATGTGTTATTACAGGTGCTGTGGTGAGATTGAATTTATTTTACTAAATAGCACATTCATAACAGGTTGGGAAGCGCACCCTGTACGGATTCCTTTATTGTAAATCAAAACCTGAAGGTGAGAACATTTTTGTGATCTGGATCGCTGTTGCAAACTGGGGCGAAAAGATCAAAGCGGCTGACGCGATTCTTCTTTTGAGGTTTTCAGAAGGTAAAAGCACAAAAAAAAGCTGATGGACAACATGAATAATACCACTATATTGCGATGGATATGCGCCGCGCTCCTGCCTGTCAGAAAACAGCTGTTCGCAAACCGGCCACCAGCAACAAAAGGCCCGCGCCTGCTGCCATGACTATCTATGAGAACATATTATTTCACTATGATAAAGGCGCTGAGAAGTGCCGCAAGGACCAACGTAAAATTCCAGTGCCCGTTGTTGCGCAGGAAGGTTGTAAGGCAAAACTGAAAAAACTGCGTGTGGTCGTAATTTTTCAAAGAAGGCATAAAGCGGTTAACCTTATTGCAGTACTCTTCATAGGCTTCGCCGAAAATACTTTTCAATTTGTTCTCTTCCCGCTGCACACGGTTAACCATATAAAAGTAATAGAGTATTGCAAACAGTATCAAAATCCATATATTGCCGAGCAGTAGCAAAAACCCGAAAATGATAAAATAGCGGCCGATGTACATTGGGTTTCTCACCAGCAGATACGGCCCTTTCCAGCAAATGATCTTGTTTTTCTCCAGGGTAGCGAAACACCAGCACTGAATACATGTGCCAGTGAAAGAAACCAAAACAGCAGGTATAAACCATTCACGTTTTATGTAGCCAAGCGTAAGGAGCGCAAAGGCAAAAAACAGGGGGTAACGACACTTTAACAGCACTTTTCTTACTGTTTTGTTGTTGAAAATTGTATTGACTTTTTTAGCTATACCAGGCAGCATCCCATAGCCTCCTGAGGAAAAATATCCAAACTATGAAATTCAGAATAAAAGCCGCTTTATTTTTTTTGTTTTTGATTTGATTCGCCGTGCAATACGGTAACACTTGCCAATGAACCCCTCCGGCTTCGGGCAATGCTGCATAAGATATCGTGATTTTATACGTTTCAGGGCATTTATATCGAGCATCCTGAAAATCGTGAATAAAAAATGTGGATTCTCCGGGTCACCGGAAGTAACCGCAGAGGCAAAGTCGATAATATAGACCCTGCCGTTCTCGGCAATCATTATATTTGACCGGTGAATATCACCGTGAGCAACACCCCTGGAATGGATATTCGCAAGCAGTGATTCAAGCCGTTCAAATACAACGGGCGCCACCTCACCCCGTTTAAAACGGCTGAGCGTTTTTCCGGGAATGGGTTTGAAGGCAAGCGCACCGGGCCGTTTGAAACCAAGACACTCTGTTATACCTTCAAGCCCTGAAAGTTTTTTGTAGGCATAATATTCCCGTTTAAGCACATACCTGCCGTAGGTCATCCTGAAAAGAATATTTAAATGACCATAATCTTTAATTATGCAGGGCACATCATTTGCACTGGAGATCCGTACAGATAAATTCATACGACATATCAGTCTGAAAAATACGAACGTTTTTCACGATTGTTTATCAATTAACACCAATAATATAAAAAATAAAAAATTTCAATATTATCATTGCATAGGCAACAAACAATCTATATCAATTCACCGGTGTCCAAAATAATGTAACGAAGCCGGTTCGGGCGGGGCTCTGCAAAGCCCCCGCAACCGGCTGTTGTTTATTGCTTTAATGTATTGTGGACACGTTTGATATCAATTCAAATGTAAAAAATATTTTTTCCAACTTTCTTCAGAGGCGTTCGGGAAATCAGGACGACATCTGAGGGCGGGTCCGTGAAATCAAAAGCAGGATTCCCATGACAAGCAGGCAGGAAACCGCGCCGAGCATTACAAACACGGGCGCCATACCATAGCGGTGCTCTATGACTGAAATCATTTTCACGGACAGGGAGCCGACGCCGAATGTCAGCACAAATTTTGCCCCATAGGCTGAGTGCCGAAAAGCATCGGATGCAAGCCGGGCAACCAGCGTGTTCTCAATAGGCTGCATCCCCAGAAGAAAGAAAAAGTACACAGCCGCGCAGCCCACAAGCGGGAACCCATATGCAGCCGAGATGCAGAAAGCTGCACAGGCGGGCACGAGATGAAAGCACAGATAGCAGTACCTGAGATCATAGCGCTCGGCAACGCGCCCGCCGGAATACTGGCCGAGAATCCCGAACAGATAAATCACTGAGGCAATGACCGTGGCGATAAAGGTTACGGACTCGGCCGTCCCGTCAAATGAAAAAAGGGATCGAACGGCGGACATGCTTCTCAGCTCGACAAAGGCGGGCAGCACAAGCGTCGCCCCCCGGTACACGATACCGCCCAGCATCATAATCCCCAGCAGAATAACGAATCCCTTCAAATGCCCGGAAGACGGCGCCGGCACCGGTTCGTCTTCGTGCATACCGGTACCGGGATCACGAAGGCCGCGCACGAAAAAGAGCCCCAGCAGGTTGACCGAACCAAGGAAAACATAGCAGGCCGCGGGGCCGTGCAGCCATACCAGCGCACCGGCTGCAAGCGGGGCAAGCGCAACGCCGAGATTGCCGAAAATACCGTTCCAGGCAAACCCCCGGCTTACGCGGCGAATGGTTTGAGAAATGTATCCCAGCCCCACCGGATGATAGATGCCGGAAAAAAAGCCCAGCGCTGCAAGGCAGATGCTCAGCTGGCGGGGCGAGCCGATCGCCCATGCCGCAGCAAAGCAGCTCAGCGCACAGCCGGCCGGGAACAGGCGAAGCAGCGAAGAGGCGCTCCACCGGTCTGCCGCAGCACCCCACATAATCGCCGAAAGCCCGTACAGCAGGTACATCAAAAAAGAAAGATCCATCACACCGCTAATCTCCATATCCAGGCTTCGGGAAAGCGGCAGGACAAGCGCAGGAAAGGCAAGCACATTTACATGGCTCATGAAGTGTGTAAAGCAGGTCGCCAGCAGCACCCGCCGCTCGCGCGGGCTTATTCGGTCAGCATTGGTGTTCATACTGGATTCCTGTTTTCATGGGATTGACAAATCTGAATTACAACAGAAGAGATTGCTTCGCTTCGCCCCTAAGGAAAATGATGTAACTCATTGATATTCCTTGGGTGGAAAAAAGCTCTCGTTGTCGTTGTCGTAATCGTGCATACCTCGCTGTTCACGCTCCTTTAGATTACGACAACGACAGCGACAACGAAAAGACACTGGCGGGCAAAACCATCCATGTTCTTTACATCAACAACACCGATGCGAAGCGCCGGGGTCAATTGCTCGCAATGACACCAAACGGACCTTTTTAGGGCCATCAAAATATGGCTCCTCAATGTGCTTTCTGCGTTATCCAGATATAATCGGCATAATCGCGTTCCGCCTCCTGGCCCGGGGTGGTCAAATACACCGTCCTGCTGGACACCGCGCGGCGCCGGCGCACGCGGTCGGGTATGCCGAACCCCTTGATGATGTGACCGTTGCCGGCAAGCACGATAATTATTTCATCGCCGTTAAGGCATGATGCAACCCTCTCCGCCATCGCCTCCTCCCACACGCACTGGGCCTGATAAAAATACTCGAAGTTGTCGCGCCCCCTCATGTGATGGCGCTCAAAAACCTTTTTAACGTAGGCGCGGTGGAGCTGCTGCGATACATCGATAACATCCGGCAGATGAACGCGATCGGCATCGAGCAGGTTCGACAGGCCGCCGACCGCTACCTTGGCGGGAATGTCAAACGGCACATTCAGGCCGACAAGCGGAATATGATGTTCGCTGATGGTCTCGAGTATGCCGGCATATAAATCAAAATCGTATTTCCAGTTTGCATACCAGTGGGTTTTTTCAATAAATGATTGCCGGTCCAGCGCTCCCTGCGACCACTCATCAAGCACATGCTGATAGGGAGCGGCAAACATTTCCATACCGACAATAACGCGGCGCGTCCGGGCCAGCGCTTCCATGATCTGCCGCTGAGCCCGGTGGTGGTAAGGATTTACATGCTGCTCGCCGATATACAGCACCCCGGCGGTTTGTAAATCGTCGATCATGATTTCAAAGGACACCGCTGTGCCGTCTTCGGTGCGCACAATCGTTTCCGCGGGAAATGATCGCTCCATGCCGGTAAGCACAAAAAGGCGGCTCTGCGCGGCGCACCCGCACAGGAAACACACCGCAGCACCGCCTGCCAGCAGAACAAATAAGCGCATCCGCTGCAGCCCGCAGACAGGCGGCACCGCCTGACAGGCCCCTCCAATAATAATCATGAGCCGCTTCGGCATATCGCATTCCACCTGTTCTCGATAACAGGTTTGATCACCGCAGAAAGCTTCCGGTAAGCTGCCGGTGTCAGATGAAGCCCGTCCGGGGCAAAAAGGTCCGCGCGCGGCCCGGAAGCGCCGCTGCACAGCGCCGGGTTCACATCGATAAAGCCGACCACGGGCGCATGCGCTGCATAGCGCTCGACCATGCTGTTTGCTGCTGCAACCTCACCCCATCGATGGCGCTTCTGAGGAGCTGCGATAATTGATATAAAATAAATACCGCAGCAGGCGGTTCTCTCACGGCACCGCTGAACAAACAGGTGAAAGCGCCGGTAAATATCAGCTGCTGTGGCATCAAATCCGATATCATTGCTTCCGCAGTAGTAGGCGATAATGCGCGGATCGCAGGGGGTGACAATTTTGTCCATATAGTGCAGCACCTCCCAGGTGCAGGCACCGCCGAATCCGCGGTTTATTACCGGAAGCGGAGACATATCGGCGGCGAGCGAGTCCCAGAAGCGCACTATGCTGCTGCCCACGAACAGCACGGCTCCGCGGGGCGGCGGTGAATGCGCATCCCTTTGCACAAACGCCTGTATTTCGCTTTGAAACCGGACAGGTAATGTGGGCTCGTTTTCAGGCATCATAGGTGAGCGTGGCAGCCAGCTGGTTTCCCGGTCCGTGGTTGTCCGGGCCTGAACTCGGCTATTATGATCGCAACAGATTTTTCAATAAAGAACCGTCAGCTAAAAATGATATATAACCGACAGCAGAAACCGGTGCTGATCCGCATCAGCTTCAACGCTGCCGCCGGAAAGCTGAATGGAATCGCCCATAACATCGTCGCCCCACCGGTAAATGTAGCAGCAATCGATAACCAGCGGGCCCAACATCACTCCCGTACCGGCCGTAATGCCGAAATAATCATCGGGGTTTTTCCGCGTGGGCTGCGGGTCATAAAAGGCGCCGAACCTGAGCGGAACAATTGTTTTTTCAAGGATAAACAGATACTCGCAGCCAAGGCGCACCTGCGTCGTATCGTGCACATGAGCGTCGCTGCGGCGGCCGCTGGTTATGGGGGTTATTTTTACGCCGCCCGATCGTATCCAGAAATCAGACCAGTCCGTATAATAGACATCCCCGGACAGGGTGAGCCTGTCTGAAAGGCGAAGCGCTATGCCGATCCCGAACGACAGCGGAAAGTGCATCTGTATGCTTTCTTTGCTCACCTGCGGGATAACCCGCAGCGGCGGTGTCGTCCCGTATGCCTGATAGGTTGACCGGTAGGTGGTTCTGTCGATGTCGGCGGTAAACGGGGTTTTGAGCACTCCGCCGATGGTTACTTTGCTGTTTATATCCCAGAGAAAGCCGATGTTCATGTTAAAGCCTTCAAAATTTTCATTCTCCTGCCAGTCAACGGATCTGCCCCGGAATTTAATCAGCGATTGATTTGCATGGAGAAACGCGGAGCCGGTCACGCGGTATTCATAGACATTTTTCCACTCGTTATCAAAGCCGAGGTTGTCAGTCCAGATGTTGAAGGTAATACCGACGGAAAACCGCGGGGTGAGCTGTATGGCAAAGGCGGGCGACACTGCCTTGAGCCCGCCGCGCTGGCGATAGTCGGTCTGTATCCGGCTGTGGAAAAACGAGCCGGGCGACAGGGTGTTATACTCAAAATCAAACTCCATATCGTCGTAGAAATCATACAGGCGCTGATAGTTGAGCGATACGATCATGTTTTTATCAAATGCGCGGAACGGAAATGCAACGCTGAAATAATTCAAATCCTCTCGATATATTTCATGGGTATCGGGCGAGCCGGGGTGCTCGGAAAAATGCAGGTCTTTCCTGCGGTGGGTCATGTTCACCACAAATGAAACCTCCGGCCGCTCCAGCTGAATAAGCCCCCCGGGGTTCCAGGAAGCCGCTGTGGCATCATCTGCGACGGCGATAAACGCTCCGCCCATTCCCTGTGCCCGCGCCCCGGAGCCGACAGGATTGGGAGAGGAAGCGACTTTAATGCGCGGTATGGTGAAGCCGGCAACCTGAGTCTGTGCCGCTGCAGACGAAATCAGGCACATACATATTGCCGATGCGGCAAAAAGGATATACCATTTTTTCATTGGAGCCCCCGGGCCGTATCAATAGTAAAAAGTGAGGAATTTTTACCATTATTAGTAGCTAATGCAGTATGTGTCAAGCTGAAGTTTAACAGGAGTTTAAAGCCGGGAGCGGGACACAAAAGGGCATGCAGGATTTACAGAAAAAAACCCGCCCGTACGCGGGCGGGTTTTTTAAAGGCGCGCTTGAAACAGCCGCTATTTTGTAATAATGAGGTCCTTTTGTTTAATAAGCCCGTGATCAATATCAGCAACCAGCTTGCCGAGCGACATATCCTCAAACACATTCACCACTCGCGCAACGCCGAGCTCTTCGGTGTTGCTGCCGAGCACCCGGCCGGTTACGGGGTGAATTATTTTCTCCCCCTCCCGGAACACGATAAATTTCATTTCCTTTTTAATCTGCTGATCGGTACCGAAGTCAGCATATATCGTGTCGCCGTCGACCTTGAGCACCATACCCTCGACCAGCGGAAAGCTGTGCACAAACTTCAGCGCAAGGCCGTTTGTCAGATACTGCAGGCTTGCCAGGGATTTGTCCTGACCGTACACGTCCTTCACCTCAAGCAGCGATGACGTTTCCGTGTTGACCATCCGGGCATAGATTTCCACGGCATCCGCGGTTTCGCGAATGGAGCCCATCAGCACCGCCTCGGCGGCGACCAGCCTGCCCAGCTCCACGGCGGCGCTCTTGTCCACGAGATCGGTCCGGCTCAGCTTCTGCTCTCTGAGGGCTGATTCCAGCTCTTCGCCGCGGCTGACGATATGAAAGCGGTTCTGGTCAAAAAAGGAGCTGATAAGATTATCATAGATAATATCCGAGGCCGGGGTGATTTCACCCTTTTTCTCAAACGGCAGAATGGCAATGCTCATACGCGAGTCGACCTGATGAACAGAGGGAACCCGCCTGACGATCGTGACGGTCCGGGATTCGGTGTTCCCCTGCGCATCTTCAACGGTTATCCTCAGCGTGTTTTCACCCTCATCGAGCTCGACAAGCTCGTTAAAATAAATTGTTTTACCCGGAATGATCATCAGCGGATCGCCGTTAACCGAAACCGATTCAACCGGATGGCGCCCGGTAACGCTGCCGTCAATATACATTGTTTTGTAATAGACGGTCTGCGTCTCCGCCAGGTCTTTCAGATTCAGCCTGAAGGAGCCTGCCGCCCCCCCCGGCCGCGCTGCGGCATACAGCCGGTGCTGACCTGTGTCGAGCACGCCCGAGCCCTGAAGGGCCACCCGGATCGGCTCGCCTGCATACAATGGTTTCTCAGGAGCCGGCTCTTCTGCAAGGCGCGGCACATAAACCAGATTGAGCGTTCCGCGCGTTGTGTTGCCCGCTGTATCCGTCGCCGCAAGCATGATTTCATTTGAGCCCTGCTCGAGGTTCACCGCAAACGTGAAGTCCACTTCCCGCTCTTTGTTATAGGCAAGGACCTGCTCGTTGATTTTAAAGGTAGTGATGCCGGTTGCGTCTGCAAGCGATCCGTGCAGGACGACCCTTCCCTGTGCGGTCTTCTGCCCGTCGGCGTAATTGCTGACATTGACAAGGGGCCCCTGATAGTCGCCGTAGACAGTGACCGTTTTTTCGGATTTCTTGCCCATGAGGTCCGTGGATTTAATTTTTATTTCATTGAGCCCTTTTTTGAGCCTGATCTTCTTGCTAAAGGGAATCCGCTTTGCAGACAGCTCAACAAAAACGGGATCTTCGTTGACCGCAACTTTTTCTGCATATGTGTCATCGGCCACTTCACCCTCGAGCGTCATGCTGAAGCTGTTGCTGACCGCATCGGCGGGAACGGAGGAAACCTCTATCGAGGGGCGGGCGGTATCGGCATTGCTTGCGGCGATGATTGCCTTCCTGACCCGGTTCAGATAAAATTTCGCCTTCGCGGTTTCTACAGCGGCAAGCGATGTCTCAAGCTCGCGCCGGGCCTCATCGAACCGGCCCAGGTGATACAGGGCAACCCCCAGATCCCGGTGCGGAAAATAATCGGTAAAGTGCATTCCGTAGGTCCGGGCGAGGCGCTGGTCGCTGTCCCGCTGCCTGAGCGCTTCCCGGAAATCCTCTGCGGCTTCTTTCCAGAATTCCCCGTCGGAAAAGGAAAGGCCCCGCTCGTAATAATTCCACCACCGGTCGCGGAACAAACCGTCCGTGACCCCGTACTGCGTTCCGTCCTTCCGGTACTTCGGGTCAGGCGGTGTATTGCACCCCGGCACCGCGCTTACAAGCAGCGCAGAAGCAAGCAGCAAAGCTAATATTCTGTATGTTTTCACCGTCGTCACCCCTCAAAAAATTTTTTTAATAACTGAAATCAGTTTGTGAATATCAGGTAAGGCGGACAAAGCGTAAGCGTGTCCGCCGATAAGTGACAGTCTCTTTTTTTTTGCCCTCAATTACTAAACAGCCTATTATCCGGGTTTTCCTGTTTCTTTATTTCTATTGTTATCGGTGACCCAATCACGTTCGTTATCACCACACAGGAGCGGTTCACACCCCTTACGGTGTCTTTCTTTTCCACAAAAGAGATGTTCGTTCGGTCATTACTGCACCAGCTGCTTTACCTTCAATCCCGGTTTGAAAGACCCGCTGTTCCCAGAGGGCTCGGCATAGGCGTATTCAGGAGCAACAGATGCAATCCGCGCTGTTCCCAGAGGGCGCAGCCGCATACGCCCGCCGCTCTCCGGGCGAACCTCGTCAAGGACCGTAAACTCCATGCCCTCCGTTACCCCCAGAGCGCTGCCGATATCGAGCAGCAGCTGATTCCCGTCGAGCTCGACAACGCTGCCGCGGATCGGGTATGCTTTCGTGAGCTGCTGTGTTATTTCCCCGGCGATCTGCCGGGCAAGCTCTGCAGGGTCCGTACCGCTTTCCGCGATAACGCCCTTCAGCGCGGTTGTTTCAGTATCGGTGAGGCGCAGGCTGACCTGAATTTGATTACTATAGCGCATAATAGATCCGGTGGCAATAACGCGGGCGGAAAGAATCCTGCCCAGGCGAACCGCGGTGTCGGGATTGACCAGATCGGTTGCGCTCAGCTTCAACTCCTGAAGCACCTGCTCCAGAAGCTCGCGCTCGACAACCTGAGCCCGGCCGCTTCCCTGCAGCAGCGCGCTCAGCTGCATGAGAAAAAACTCGTCAGCGCCCTCGCGCTGCGCCGGCGCGCCTTTGCCGGTTATGTTTATGAAGCTGAGGGTGAGCGGCCGGGACGTCCACGTGTCCTGCTGCGCGGCCGCGGCGCCGCCGGCATCAAAGTTTTCCGCAAGCTCATCAACCAGCTTGTCGATGCGCTCACGGCGCTTGCTGTCCTGCTCGGCTTTCTGCTTTTTCAGCGCTTCGGCAAGGAATACCGATGCATAGGGATCCTGCGGGTTAAGGCCGGCGGCGTCCTTAAAGCCGGACACAGCTCCGGCGGTGTTGCCCGTTTTCTGCATGGCAAATGCACGGTTTGTAACAATTTCCGGGCTCCTCGGGTTAAGCTCTGCCGCGCGGGCGTAAAACTGCATGGCTTTCTGCGTATCTCCCCACTCGGACCAGATGCGGGCGATTCCGTTCAGCGCCTCTGCCTTCTGCCAGGAGATGCCGCCGCTTTTGCCGGCTGCTGCCTGAAAGTGCTGGAGCGCGTCAGCCTCACGGCCGCGGGACAGCAGCACCCGCCCCTGCAGCACATGCGCATACACGCTGTGAGGCGCTATCTCCAGAGCGCGGGAGCTTAATGTAAATGATCCGTCATAATCGCCGAGCTCATAGCGGACGGCGGCAAGGCCCTCGTAGCGGCGCGGGTCATCTTCGGCAAGCCCTGAAAAGGCTTTTCGTGCATCCTCTACTTTATGTGCCTGCAGCTGCGCATATGCCGCACTGTAGGGATCTGTTCCGGAGCTGAAAAAGCGTCCGGCAAGCAGAAGAGCTGCAGCGCACGCAACAATCGCCGCGGCTGCGGCAATAACGTATTTGCTCCGCGAAGCGCGCGGCTGCGGCGTCTCAAAGGCAACAACGTCGCTGGGCGCACCCCGCACCTGTGCGGCTTCCCTGACGCGGGGCTGTGCATCATGCGGCTCCTCAGCTTCCTGCTCATCGTCAAAATCACAATAGCTCATTCCCGGATCGCCGTACAGCATATAGCTGGCCCACACGATCGTGTCCTCACCGTGCTGCTTGATCAGCTCCGCGCGGGCCTGCCTCACGGCTTCCCCGATTGTGGCGCCGTCTAGAACCGACCGGTAAAATGCCTCCGCAAAGTGTGCGCCCGGCTCATCGAGTATCTCCCAGAAGGTGCCGATATAATGCTGAACGCCGGCCAGCAGAAAGGCATTTGCCAGGCCGAATATTTCCCGGCTGTACTGCGCGCCGAGCTTCCACTCCTCTGTCTGTCCAGACTGGCAGGCATTGCAGAACACAAGCGCAGGCATGGGGCGCCCGCCCGCCAGCTTGACAATGTCTGCAGAGGTAAACTTGCCGCCCGCAAGCAGCCACCCGCTGTGTGAGGGATCCTCGTGATCATAGTCGGCGTGGCCGGCATAGTGAACGATGTCAAAATTCCGGATTTTTTCCATAAGATAGGATGTCGTGATCTGGCCGCTTCGCTGATTGGCGCTGATCAGCTCCGCATGCCTGTCGAGGTGTTCCCTGATGGCCCGGCCCTCTTTTGAGGAATTCGCAAGGTCCCCGCGCGGGTCTGAGACAATGAGCATTTTAAGGGGGCGGGAAAGGCTTCGCTGCCTGATATCGTATATCTGGCGCCTGGTTTTTACCAGCCTGCCCATATTGAACTTCTGGCAGAGAAACTGGTCCCCGTCGTAAAGCAGCTCCCAGGGTATCTGCACCAGGCTGTCCTCGATGTGAAAAATCAGATCGTCGACGCGGGCCTTTCGCAAAGCATCCTTTGTCTGTGCTGTCAGCAGCATGTCAAACAGCACGTTGCCCACATCCCGAAGCTTGTTTAAAATGTCTTTAGAAACCTTCCCGCGGGTGTTCGCCCTGTTCAAAAGCTGGGTGATTTCGCTGCAGCGCTGATCGACATCGACCATCGATACCTGCATTTCTTCATAGGGCCTGATAGTGCTCTGGGTCTGCCGGCTCTTTTCGGCTGCAGAGACTTTGATGGTGGTTCCGTCTCTGCTGATATCGATTTCAAGCCGGCGCCGGTCGGCGGCCCGCTTCCGCGCAGCCTTTGCCGCAGACGCGGCGCCGCGGGTCACGCCCGCAGCGCACTCCTCTTCGGCCCATATAACCCGATACACATCCATAGGCTCCTCTTTGCCCTTCACCCGGGTCTGCTGTGCATAGCGGCAGATAATGTCATCCGTTGAGCGCACCTGGTCGTATACGGGTGCGGAAACGAGAATTTCATCCGGCTCGGTCAGCGATTCGACCCGCGCGGCAACATTGACAACATCGCCGAATATGTCGCTTTTCTCGACCAGGCCCTCGCCCGTATTAATGCCTATTCTTACATGAATCTGATCTTTTTTATCCTTTTTCCCGCGGTTGTGCTCCTGCAGGTTGCTCTGCATCTCAATGCCCGCGCGTACCGCCGCTTCGGGGCTGTCAAAAGCCGCCATAATGGCATCCCCGATTGTCTTTATAACCCTGCCGCCGAATTTCTGCACAACGGGAAACAGCAGATCATTGTGCTTTTGAACCATCAGGCGCCCTTCAATATCGCCGTAGCTTTCAAAAAAGCTGGTAGAGCCCTTTATGTCCGTGAACATAACCGTCACGTCCTGGGAAAACTTCGCTTTCAGCTCCTCGTCTATTTTCTGACGGTCGGCAAGCAGCTGCTCTATGCCGGCGGGCTCTGCTGAAGCACCCCGGGTCTGTTTTTGCTCTCTGTCCTCGGCCATGGCTATTGCTCCTTGATGGTAAGTAACACTTCACCCCGGTTTTTTTCGTTCTCCATCACCCGAAGCCGGTATTCACCGAATCCGAGCTGCTCAAAAAGCGCCTCCCCCCGGTGCGTCACACAGGAAGCCGTTTCCGCATCGCCGGCGTACAGGTTTATTCTCAGGCCGTCCGCCGGGGCTCCGATTCCCGGGCGCCGGGCATACACTTTTATATCGGTACTCTGTGTATCGGTCTTTTCCAGCTCGATTTCAAGCGTTATATCTTTAAATTCTTTTTCAAGAACAACAAGGTTTTTTGATATGACGTGCGTTCTTCCGCGCACATACACATACTCGGCAGAGGCGGGATACAGCCACCCGGCAGCGGCGCCCGCCGCTTCGCGGATACGCTCTGCGAGGGCGCGCCCCCATCCCCGCCATCCGGCGCTCACCGGCTGGGGGATCTGCTGCAGAACCCGCCTGCTGACCAGGGGAGCACATCCCTGGCCCGGCACCTCCTCAAGGGCAGGCGGCTCGGTTTCAGCCGCGGCAACCAGAGTCCGGGCACACAGATCGCAGCTGCACAAATGCTGCGCAACCTGTTCCGACGCCCGTGCCGGAAGCCTTCCGCTCATATAGTCCCAGAGGGTCTCCTCTGACGGACAGGGCAGCGCATTTTGATTTTCCTTGTTTTTTTTAAAATAACCGGCAATAAGCTGTTCCATGGAAGCAATAATCCCCCGGGAGCGGTACCCTGAATGTGCGCAGCAGTTCTTGTACACACTTATAGACGGCGGCTAGCGCTTTTTCTGTGAAACTTTTTTTTCCACCGCCGCCTTGAGCTTATCTTTAATATAGTGTGCTTTGCTGTACACGGCATTGTTTGTCGTCTTGAGAAGCGATGCTATCTGGGGGGTCGGGACCCGTTCATAATAAAAAAGCCGTAAAAAAAAGCGGTCCCGCGCAGGGAGCTCTGCGATAAGCTCATCCATGATCGCCTGTTTTTCCTTCTCCTCGAGCGCATCCAGCATGCGTGAGCCCCCGTCGGCGGCAGGTTCGGGCTGGGGCCGGGGCTGCTGATCTGAAACAGAAATCTCATCTTTTTGTTTTCTCAAATGGTCGATTGTCATCCGCACTGCGATAACCCTGATCCAGGTGGATACCGTGCAGCCGTTTTTGCCCTCATACTGGCGGAGCTTTCGGCCGTTTTTCTCCATCAGCGACAGGAGCACATCATTGTGCAGATCGTTAATTTCATCACCCGGGGAGCCGGGAGACCTGCTTTTCATGACGGCATGAATTGCAAAATAAATAAGGGAGGAATAGCGCTCGATGAACCGGTGCCAGGCATCGGCACGGCCTGCTATACACTGATTCAGAAGCTCTTTTTCGTCACAGCCGGCAGGCATTGTGTGTTTCTCCGCACCTGTGAGGCACACAGTCCGGCCTCGTTGTCATACGCGCCCGCGCTGCAGGCACTGGGCGCCCGGCTCACACTGCGGGTACCCGGCATGTATGCGAATACAGCAAAAGCACCGCCTCCGCGCTTCATGCTTCACGAAAGCAGCTTAATGTCTTTGAGATTGAGCTGGATGCTTTTTTCGCCATTAAAAAAGTTGAACCGGGGAACGAACGCCAGATGAATCGCCTCATCGCTTAAGCTGTAGCGCGATGCCATATTGAACCCGATAGCATCGAAAAACTGCCCCTGCTCCATTATTTTGAGCTTCAGGTGACCGTTTCCGACAACCATGGAGCTGTACCGCCTGATATCCCGCACGCTGAATACCGGCTCCGGATTAGCCGCTCCGAACGGCTCGAGCTTTTCAAGCTCAACAAGGATATCCCAGGTAAGAAGCTCCAGGGCTATTTCCGCATCAATGGGAATAACGGGGGTAAAGTCCCTGCGCTCGAACTGCATGCGGGCAACTTCGTCGAAACGCTCGATAAATGCATCCATATTGTCACGCGCTATTGTGAGCCCCGCGGCAGCACGGTGGCCCCCGAAGCTTTTCAAAACAGAGGAGCACTGTTTCAGCGCGCTGTAGATATCAAATCCCTCGATGCTTCTGCCCGACCCTCTGCCATCGCCTGTTTCGGGGTCAAGCGCAAACAGAACAACAGGCCGGTTATATTCATCGCACAGGCGGGAGGCACAGAGCCCCACCACGCCCGGATGCCAGTCCGCCGATGCCATGACCAGCGCATCGGGTATCGCATCCCCCTGCACGATCTGTGAGCGGGCATCTGCAAGGGTTTTACGTTCAATTTTCTGCCGCCTCGTGTTTTCCTCATCAATACGGCGGGCAAGAGCATCGGCTTCTTTTTCATCTTCGGTAAGCAGAAGCCGCACTGCAAGCTCTGCATCTGAGATACGGCCCGATGCGTTCAGGCGGGGGGCCAGACGATAGGCAACGGTGTGGGAGGAAATCCGGCCGGCCGTAACGCCGCTGACGCGGTTTAATGCGCGCAGGCCCGGCCTTCTGCTTTCGGCAAGCACGCCGAGGCCCTGTTTGACAAAAATGCGGTTTTCATCCGTGAGCGGAACAATGTCCGCAATCGTTCCCAGCGCAACAAGATCAAGATAGTCCCGCAAATTGGGCTCAGCGCGCACGCCGTCCCAGAACCCCTGATCACGCAGCATTTTCCGCATCGCCATAACCAGATTAAACGCAACACCCACTCCCGCAAGCCCCTTAAAGGGAAACGGGCATCCCGGCTGCTTGGGATTCACCACTGCGCAGGCGGGCGGCAGGGCGTCGGGGGGCTCATGATGATCGGTCACTATGACATCTATGCCCTCGCGGCGGGCGCTTTCTATGGCCTCACCATCTGAGATTCCGCAGTCTACGGTAATGATAAGCCGGACGCCGCGGCTTTTGAGCTGCCTGACCGCATCAGCGCTCAGCCCGTATCCGTGATCGAGACGCGTCGGGATGTGAAAAAACACTGATGCACCGGCGGCCTGAAGAAACAGAACCATGACCGCTGTTGCGGTGATGCCGTCGACATCATAATCCCCGTATATGCATATCGGCCTGCCCGCGAGGGCGGCTTCGCAGGTGTGCTGTGCAGCCTGCTCTATGCCCCTCATCAGGAACGGCGAATGCAGATCTCGAAGATTCGAGGAAAGAAAGGATGCAGCCGCATCAGGGGTTGTAATCCCGCGATTTATCATTACCTGTGAAACAAGGGGGGAAATGTTAAGCGAGCGGGCAATTTCTATGCAGAGGTCCCGGCGGGGTTCGGCTATACGCCATAGCGTGTCTGCTTTTTCCATAAGACAAAAAATGGGGAGAAAAAGACGTAATACAAATTTCACCAATTGTATCCCACCAGCATGCAAAGTCAAGGAAAATAGGTTTTCATAAAAAGCAGACAGTTTGATATAATTCCTGCAAAAAAATAACCGCACTACAGAAAGGAGCTCCCATGAGCACCGACAACGCCAGCTGCTGGCAGCGGCTTGCGCACCATATCGATCAGCTGAAACGCCTGTCTATATCAACGTGCTTTCAGGAGGACCCGCATCGCTGCGAGCGGTTCAGCTGCGAGGGGGCCGGCATTGTCCTTGACTATTCAAAAAACCTCATTACCGAACAGATCATGTCTCTGCTGATCGGTATTGCACATGAGCAGGATCTGGCCGGCTGGATCAGGAGCATGTTTGCCGGTGAAAAAATAAACATAACCGAAAACAGGGCGGTGCTGCATACAGCTCTCAGAAACATGAGCGCAGAGCCTGTATATACTGACGGCAGAAATGTCATGCCCGATGTAATATCGGTGCGCGACCGCATGCGGGATTTTTCAGACCGGGTAAGAAGCGGGCAGTGGAAAGGCTACAGCGGCCGGCGGATTACCGATATAGTCAATATCGGCATCGGGGGCTCCAACCTCGGGCCGCTCATGGTAACCGAGGCGCTCGCCCCGTACGCACACCCTGAGCTGAGAGCGCATTTCGTTTCAAATGTTGATGCAACCCATATCGCTGAAACCCTGAAGCGGTGCAGCCCCGAAACCACCCTCTTTGTTATCGCCTCAAAAACGTTCACCACGCTGGAGACCATGACAAATGCCCGGACGGCGCGCGACTGGTTTCTGCAGTCAGCAGGCAGCCCTGACCGCGTCCCCCTGCACTTTGTGGCTGTTTCGACCAGCAAGGATGAGGTCGAGCGCTTCGGCATAGCTCCTGAAAACATGTTTGAATTCTGGGACTGGGTCGGGGGGCGCTACTCGGTATGGTCGGCGATCGGCCTTCCGGTGGTGCTGAGCGTGGGCATGGACCGCTTCGAGGAGTTCCTGCAGGGAGCACACGACATGGACGAGCATTTCAAACGTGCGCCGTTCATCGAAAACATTCCGGTAATTCTTGCGCTTCTGGGAGTGCTCTACAACAACACGCTCGGCTGTCAGAGCCATGCAATTCTGCCCTATGACCACTATCTGCGCTTTCTGCCGGCCTATATTCAGCAGCTTGACATGGAATCAAACGGCAAGCACGTGCAGCAAAGCGGCAAGCCGGCATCTGTGTCCACCGCTCCCGTTATCTGGGGAGAGCCCGGCACAGACGGGCAGCACGCGTTTTTTCAGCTCCTTCACCAGGGAACAAAAATGGTGCCCTGCGATTTCCTCGCCCCCATTGAAAGCCACAATCCCCGCGGCGATCATCACGCAATGCTGCTGGCAAACTGCTTTGCGCAGACCGAGGCTCTGATGAACGGAAAATCACGGGAGCAGGTCGAGGAGGAAATGAGACAAGCGGGCGCCGATCGTCAGACAATCGACACCGTTGCCCCCCACCGCGTGTGCGAGGGAAACCGCCCCAGCAACACCCTTCTGTTTCAGAAGCTCACTCCGAAAGCCCTGGGCGCGCTCATTGCCATGTATGAGCATAAGGTGTTCGTTCAGGGCGTGCTGTGGAATATCTGCTCGTTTGACCAGTGGGGGGTCGAGCTGGGAAAGCAGCTGGCAAAAAAAATCCTGCCTGAGCTCAGCAGCCCCGGCGAGGTAACAGCCCACGACGCATCAACCAACGCGCTTATTAACCGCGTGCGCGCATCCATCCGCCGCCGATAGAACCGCAGCGCTGTATCAGCGTTTTTGCTGCACACATCACCCCCTGCACGCGTTATTGCTTTTTTACTCCGCTGCGCATGTCAGCAGAGCCGCTGCGGGTAGCCGCTCCCCCTCAATATTTACTAAGAAGTTGTTTTTATGATTATAATGTATAAAAAAGGCGGGTAGCATATATTAATTTAGCTATTTTTGTCACATTGATATGTGAATGTTTTCGTTATTTTTCTTTATAATACGAAAACATTTATCTTGACACGATTTTATCCCTACCGTATAACTACACTAGCAATAGTTCGGTATTACAATTATTTTACATGTGTCAAGCGTTAGGCCCGCTAACCATTACATTAATCAATACGTATGAGAAAGAGGTACTAAAAATGCGGAAATACACAGCGCACACGCATACAGCAACAATAGCCGCACTTACTGTTTTCTGTATGCTTCTGCCGGTAAACACCTGTGCGTTTCAATGGGTGCAGATCGATGTAGGCTCAATCAGCCCTGCGTGCACATCGACTGAGACGTATGATTTATCCGGCACGGACTTGAACGATATCTGGGGAAGCGGCTCATCGAATATTTACGCGATCGGGGATGTCGGCCCGACGGGGGCCGGAACGGTACTGCACTATACGGGCCGCGAATGGAGGCTCGCCGATTTCAGCCCGGACAAAGCTGATCGGGATCTGCAGACAATATGGGGAGCAGACGGAGACAACGTATTCATCGGCGCCCGGCAGAACAGAACTGTTTATTACTTTAACGGGTCCGGCTGGGAAAAAGTATCGTCAAATAACCTCAGCGGTAAGGGTATATATGATTTATGGGGCGTTTCAGTGAACAAAATATGGGCCCCGGGAAATCTGTTTATCGGCTCGTTTCTTATTGCTACCTATTACTACAACATGCAGTACCTTGACATTGACAACAGCAATGTGAACAAGGCTGAAAGCGACCCGCCGACCATGTTCAACATCGATTTGTACGGCGTGTGGGGCAGCTCCGAGCAGAATGTCTACGCGGTTGGTGAATACGGGTGCAAAAAAAATACATTGATGCTGTGTCAAAGCGGTACCCATACGAACATTATCCACACCACCGGCTGGAAAGAAGGGTATGACTGGACTGCGGTTGAAACCGGATCGACTGAAACGCTTTACGGCATTTGGGGGAGCGCGGCCGATGATATATTCGCTGTTGGCGAATTCGGAACGATTCTGCACTATGACGGTACTTCCTGGTCTACCATGGACTCCCCGACAGGTAATAATCTCAATGCCGTATGGGGATCTGCAGCAGGCGATGTGTATGCGGTGGGAAACAGCGGCACGATTCTGCACCATGACGGAAGCAGCTGGGCCGCCATGCCCTCAAGCACAGGCTCAGACCTGAACAGCGTGTGGGGCAGTTCAGCCGATACCGTATTCATTGCGGGCAGCAGCGGGACATTGCTCAAAGGCGAGCCGCTCTGCGGGGACGGCACCCTCGACCCGGGAGAGCAGTGCGAAATTGACACCGACTGCCCCGCAGGTCAATTCTGTCAGGGATGTCAGTGTGTTCAGCCGGTCTGCGGTAACGGAATAGTGGAAGGGGCCGAAGAGTGCGAATCGGATGCCGACTGCCCTGCCGGCCGGTATTGCGACGGCTGCACGTGCGTGGAGCCTGAGTGCGGCAACGGGGTAATCGAGCCCGGTGAAACCTGTGAATCAGATGCAGACTGCCCCTCCGGACAGTGTCAGGACTGTACCTGCCAGACTCTTGTAACGATAAGCGATCTGAACGCATCGCCGGGCAACAGAAAAGTCGTTCTCACCTGGGCCACCGCATCGGAAGTGGACAGCGCAGGCTTTAACATATATCGCTCTAAAAACAAAGGGGGCTACACACAGATTAACAGCGGGCTGATACCGGCCAGAGGCTCGCAGACAGCCGGCGCGCGCTATCGCTATATAGACACTGGCGTGAAAAACAGGACGCGCTATTCATACATAATAGAGGATATCGATATTTTCGGGGAAGCAGTCAGTCACGGCCCGGTAAGCGCAACCCCCGGGCTGGTTGTTAACCCCGGCCTGTTCGGCGCGGAACAATAAACGCTACCGGCTGCATAAACAGAGCGGAGCCGCTTTAAAGGGGGCTCCGCCTTTTTTGTAAAAAAAGCCTACCCCCGGGGTGACGTCAGCTCTTCCAGATTATGCTGCTTCAACGTACAAATTCTTCGGCGTCAGCCCGTACTGGGAAGAACAAAGCGGCAGCAAACAGATGAAGCAGATGGAGGAGGAGCAACACAAAGAAAAGCAAAAAAAATATTAAGAATAAATTTTCCCCGAGGCAGCCGGGTTTTTAGCCCGGCTGCCTTTTACGTTGTATTGTGTGTTTTTTTACCGCTTTTTTCAGAATGGCTCTTGTCATAATATTCGGATTGCAAACACCCGTACCGGTATATATCGTGATACTGCCCGCTGAAAAAAAGCTCCTTTCTGAACACACCCTCCCGGACAAATCCTGTTTTTGCGAGAATCGAAATCATCTTCCGGTTATACTCGACACAGTGGACAAAAATCTTATGCAGGTTCAGCACATCGAAGCTGTAGCGGGTCAGCATGGCTAATATGTGCGTGCCGAGCCCCTGGTTGAAAAAAGCCGGGTTTATAATGAGCGAGAGCTCCGCGCACCGGTTCTTTTCATGGATATAATGCACCAGGCCCATGCCCGCAGGCTCACGGCCGCCTTCCCCGGCAAAGAATACAAACATGTGTGCGCTGGCAGCTCTTTCCTGTTCATACCACGCACGGAGCGCCTCAGCGGGCATCGGGTGCCACAGCATGTAGAGATGTTTAAACACCTGCTCATCATTAATCCATCGGGCGATATGATCGATATCCCCCTGCTCCATGGGGCGAAAGCGAAGTTTGTTCATGCGGCGATCTCCGGCAATCCATGTGCGTATTGGCGTATTCAGGTGCCGCCCGGTCAGGCCGGGCTGATATTTTGTCTCTGGAACCGTCCGGCGCTGTCACCGGAAAGCGGCGAATGCAGGTATTATTGCACACATATGCTGCATCTGTGAACATGAAAATCATTGCTCTTGTGCATTAATGCAGTTTGGAGTATATTAATCACTTTAACAATGGCTACACGTAAACAAAAATGAGATCGTTTACAATGGCAGATATAAAGATCCAGTTGCCTGAGCATGACATACCGCGCCAGTGGTATAACCTGGGAGCCGACTTAAAAGCCCTGCCTCCTGTTGATGCAGACGGCAATCCGGTCACCCCCGATGCGCTTGCGCAGATTTTCCCGATGAACCTCATCGAGCAGGAAGTCAGCACGCAGCGGTGGATTGACATACCTGAGGATATTATCGGTATGCTGTACCGGTGGCGGCCGAGCCCCCTGCGCCGGGCTGTGTATCTGGAAAAACATTTAAAAACCCCGGCCCGGATCTATTTCAAAGATGAAAGCGTGAGCCCCGCTGGCAGCCACAAGCCGAACTCAGCTGTCGCCCAGGCGTGGTACAAACAGCGGGCACGGCCTGCTTGATTTGTCGGGGTACGAAAAGTATATGGCAGGCGAGCTGAAAAATTTCGCATTGCCGGACGATGATCTGCAGGCGGCGCTTAGTGAGATAAAAGCACATCCGCACCCTGATGCGGTTAAAACCAGGCTCTGACACGGCGTGCAGCAAGCCGCGTGTCAAGAAAGCCGCCCCGTGCGTATTCACACAGCTGCATATCGGGCGTGTCCGCAGCCCTTTTATCCTCAGCAAAGCGCGCGCATTGAAAAATTATCGCCGCGCCGGTGCGTAATATGCTTGCATAAAATGAAAAACTTTATTACAATGTATGCTGCTTTTTTCAAGCTGCTTCAGCCTGATATGCAGTTCATATAACACTTTTGGACACAAAAAGGAGCACTCACATGGGATCAAACCAGAAAGAGACCCGGTTGCGGCAAAGGGAAGAGTACCAGCAGATGATCAAACAGCGGCGCAGCATTCTCACCCAAAGAGGCACAGAGGGCAGCGACATAAAAAAAGATAAAGTGCTGAAGCATTTCCAGGCGGAGCTGAGAAGAACACAAAAGGCGATTGCTTCAATCGATGAGCGCGAGCAGGTTGTTGCCAAAGCCGCACAGAAAAAGCAGCAGCGCGCAGAAGAGAAAAAACAGGCCGGCGCAAAAAAGAAAGCAAAGCAAAAAGAGCAGGCCTCGCAGCAGGAAAGCGGCAAAAAGAAGAAAAAGAAAGACAAAAAGGCAGACAAGCAATAAGCCCGCCCGGCTCACCGGAGTGCTACTTCCCCGCCTTCTTTTGTTTTTTTTTCATGACATGCTCATATATCTGCTCAACCCGCTCGGCCTGCACAGCGGGGCTGAAAAGTGAGCGTGCTTTTTCACGTGCGCCGGCTCCCATCTCCCGGCGCTTTTCTGGATGCTCAACCATATACATAATGGCCTCGGCCAGCTTCTCGGGCGTATCATCAATCACCAGTCCGCTTTTGCCGTGATCGACTATCTCTGCAAGCATGCCGCGGTCGGCGGCGATGACCGGTATTCCCATTGCCATAGCCTCCCGCACCGCCCTGCACGAGCCGTCCGATCCGGGCACCAGAAACACCTTGAAATCAAGGCATGACAGGGTGGAAATAAAGTCCTCTTTTTTATATCCGGTAAAAATGAGGTTGCTGCGTATGCCCATTTTCTGTGAGGGCCTGATGGCGATATCCTCAATATGGGTGCCCCGGCCGATTATCATAAACCTGAATCCGGGAAATTCACGAATCACATATTGCAGGGCCTCGAGCAGCACCTCAAAGCGCCGGTGCGTCTGCACGCGTGCAACGATACCTCCGACTACAGCATCCTCAGACAGGCAATAGACGGCGCGCCCGCCCTGCACGGAGGCACGGTTAAACCGCTCAAGGTCAACCGGCACATCCACCTTCCAGACCTTGTGCGCCCCGATACAGCGCCTGCGGACAACCTGGGAGCGCGTTCGCTCCGATATGGTGATCAGGCCGTCGGTAAGCAGCATCAGCGACATCAGGAACCGCAGCCCCCCTGGCATGCCGCTGCCCTCATAGCAGGACCTGACAAGCGCTGACCGGGCCGGATTGAGCCGGAGAGCCGCGCCCGCAAGAGCATGATCATTGGGCAGATGGCAGTGGATAATATCGAACTTTTCGCGGCGCAGAAAAGACCACAGCGGGCGGATATCCTTCATATTGTCCGACAGGTTAAAATGTTTGTTCAATCTGAATTCAGCAAGCGGCTCAATCCCCGACCGGCGGGCGGCATCGACAATCGAGTCAGGAACGCCTTCCGGCGGCGGGGAGCAGCAGAATGTTACATCATGGCCTGCCCGCTGAAAGCTGCGCGCCAGATTAAGAGCATGTTCGGCAGGCCCGGTCCATTTCCAGTTGCTGTACAGGTGCAGGATTTTCATTATGACCTCCATATCAGGGGGTGGCCGCCCGGCAGATACCCGTTCACTCCGGGCAAAAACCATGATACACTAAACGTCCCCGCCGGCCGGGAAAGGGTATTATTTATTTCATATCACAGACACACTCAGGGAGGATTCTCATGCAGACACGCAGCGTTCATGTTATCGCACGAATGAAGGCCCGGAAAGATAAAGCCGATACGCTCAAAGCCGCGCTCAGCGCTCTTATCGGGCCAACCCGCAATGAGGCGGGCTGTATCGCTTATTATCTTCTCAATAACCGCCAGGCCCCGGAGGAGTTTACTTTTGTCGAGCAGTGGGAGAATGAGCAGGCGCTGCAAAAGCACCTCTCCTCCGAACATATAAAAAACGCGTTGGGGCAGATGGACGAGCTTCTGGAAGCCCCGCCCGACATACAGCAATATGACTGCATCGCCTGATGCGGCAAAAAATAGATTCAGGCCCTAGTGAAAGCGCACCCCGTACGGCTCGGTTACTTTGTGCCTGCCGATATGCATAATCAGGCGATACCAGTGTTTGCGCTCGGCGAAAAAAGGCTCTTCCGCCGCATACAGGCGGAAAAACAGCAGCCGCTCCCTGACCGTCATCACGCTTGCCACTGAAGCGTTGATCTGCGCCAGATTGTTGATGCGCTGATAATCGGTTACCTGCCGCGCGAAGCGAACGCGGTCAAGATCGATGAAGTAGAACGTCCAGCCGCCGCCCCGGCCCCGATCTTCAACAAGGATGTTGTTTGACTTCAAATCGGCATGATAGATCCCCTGCCGGTGCAGCGTCCCGAGGCTGCGGGAAAGTGACCTGATAAACGATTTTCTTTTGCCCGGCGAAAAGGCGCTGACCCGGCTCCTGATATAATCGTTCAACGCCGGAGCATCCGGCAGCCACCTGGTAACAAGAAAGCTTTCAACCACCAGAGGGCCCAGGCGCCGCTCAACAAGCGCAAGCGGCTGCGGCGTGCTGATGCCTCTGACGATCAGCCCGTGCGCCGCCAGCCAGCTTTTCATGGCGCGCGACCGCCGGAACAGGTTTTTAATCATATAGGCCGCCCCGAGGTACCGGTACTCTTTCACGCACAGCGGGCCGCTTTCATGTTCGCCGTGGCATGTCAGAGCAGATTTTGAAGACGATTTGATGCTGTCTTTTTTGCTCAGGCGGGATTTATGCGCCGCCAGCGCTGCGCGCGCAGCGTCCCTGCCGAAATCCTTCCGCCCGCAGTAGCGCTCTTTAAATGATCGCTCGCACTCAAAAACCGAGCTGTTTTTTACGCACCGCTTGCTGCGGCTTAGTATGCGCCGGCGCTCGAGCGCGGCTGCTTTATGCCCGACCGCGCGCCACAGGCCCTGACACGGCTTATCCCTGCACGAATCAGCCCCGCTGTAGCGCTGCAAAAACAGCAATCGCTGCGCCATGGTGCCGCCCAGCGAATTGCACAGCTGCGCAAGATCGCGCGTGCGCATCCAGCCAAAAATCCGGGGCAAAAAAACCGCGCGGTGCAAATCGATGAAAAACAGGCGGGGAGCGCCGGATTCAGAGCGCCGCATCAAAATATTTCCTGCATGAAGATCTCGGTAAAAAATATTGTGCCCGTGAAGCGCGCGAACCATATCGGCGAGCAATACTATGATGTCTCTTTTTTCCGCGGGGGATGCCGCCGGCGCGGCGGCACGGTCATTGAGCTCCACTGCCGGCGCAAGCGACTCGGTAATAAGGCAGCTTTCACGAAGAAGGCCCAGAGCTCGCTTTTCCATAAAGGCCTGGGCACGGGGGCAGGGAAGCCGGCTCTGCTCGAAGCGCAGCAGCGCCTTCCACTCAGAGCGCGCCTTTGAAGGCACCACAAGGTGCTTAAGCCGGTCGGACAGCCCCCGGCACTTATAGCGCTTGATAAACAGCGCTTTTTCTGCCGGGCCGGATGGGCTGCAGGAAAAAACGCTCCGCACATTATTGTCCTTTACCAGCGCAAGCTCAGGGTGCTTTTCATAGCGTGCAAGGCGGGCAGGCAGGCTGTCGAGAAGCGAAGCGTCAAAGCCGTCGCGCACTGTCCAGGCCGCCTCGTTACATACATAGGTTTTAAACATGGATCGCGGCACGTGCCTCCACAGCGGTTTTTCTGTATCCGGCATAGCCCCGCCTGCTAAAATGACACCTTCGGGGCGCTTTTCGCCTGCTCGGGAGCCTTGTAGAATTCAGCCTTTTCAAAATCGAATGCGGAGGCAATCATGTTTGACGGAAACTTCCTGGTGGCGACGTTATAGCGCTTCACCGCTTCATTGTACCGCCGGCGGGCAACGGCGATGCGGTTCTCCGTGCCGGCAAGCTCATCCTGAAGCCGGACAAAGGAGGCGTTTGCCTTCAGCTGGGGATAGCGCTCAACCACAAGCAGCAGCCTGCTGAGCGCAGAGGACAGCTGCCTGTTTGCGTTTATTTTTTCCGGGATTGACCCCGCCCCGGCAACCTTTGAGCGCGCCTCGGCAACCTCGGTAAAAACCTCTCTTTCGTGCTTTGCATACCCCTTGACCGTCTCCACAAGATTGGGCACTAAATCCATCCGGCGCTGCAGCTGGTTTTCAACCTGTGCCCAGGACTCGCTGACCTCTTCATCAAGGGTCACGAGGCGGTTGTAGGTGCCGCATCCCGACAGCGCACAAAGACAGTACAGCGCCGCGCAGAAAAGCGCTGGCGAGGAATATTTTTTTCTCATACCCGTTGCCTCCGATCGAAAGTGCATAAAGCAAAATAGCGTTTCAACCCATTAGATATAAAAAGCAGCCCAGCTCATCAGCACCGGTCAGGCCCGGCCCTCCTCACAGCGGTCGATATGCTGCGCCAGCTTTCGCACCTGCCCGATGTAGCGCTCCATGATCCCGGCAGCGCCTGCTTTATCAAGCGTGCGCGTCCGCTGTCTGATTTCGGCAAGATAAGCAAACAGCTCGCTGTCAAGGCCCGCACAGCGGGACACGGCAGCGATGAGCTCATTGTTATTGCCGGGGGGCTCGCTGCCCTCGAGGAACACGACCGCCCTGAAGATTGATAAAAACGTGGTGAGCGACACACGAATCAGCTCTTCGATGCGGCCCCGCCTGCCCTCGGTTTCAAGAAAGCGCTCCCGCAGCTGCAGCAGCTTGCCCTTGAGCTCGCGCTCGCACTGCAGGCGGAGCAGGCTGCTGTCAAACTGCAGATCCTGCAGCACATCCTCGCCGTAGATCAGCCGGTAGGCTGACTTGAAATTCAAAAACTCTATGGGGAATGAATCAAGAGATGACGAAATGTATCCTTTGGTCAGAAAAAGCGGCGTGCTTACCGAGCGCTTGTGCCATTTTTTTATCAGCGGCATCATGCGCGCCGGGCGATCTATGGCATCCTCTGCCAGTATCACCATAAAGTTAATATCGGACTTTCCGGCAACGTACTCTCCCCGGGCGGCGCTGCCATAGACAATAACGCTGAGCAGCTCCTGCCCCAGAAGCTCTTTGAAGTCGTGGACAAAATCGCCGAAGATCAGCTCGGGCTTGTGCGGCCTTTTTGCCATCGCTCATGGCTCCTTTAATTGGTTACAGCAGCAGCGTCCAAAAAAATAATTTCAACGCCGTGCTCTTCTGAAAAATAATCGGCACTGATTTATTGATATACATTGCGCTTGGCCGCGCACTGCCGTGCGGGGCATGCGCGAAACGATTCCGGTCAAAAGCTTCTGCCGGCTCCGCCGCCGCCGCTCAGCCCGCCGCCGAACCCCCCGAACCCGCCGCTGAACCCGCCGCTGCCGAAGCCGCCGCCGCTCAGCCCGCCGCGCCCGGACATGCCCATAAGAAGCACAAGGGGCAGAAGACCGCGCCCCCGCCGCGAAAAAAGAGACAAAAAGAAAAAAGCTACAACGATAAGCGGTATAATGGACCCGCCTGAGCGTCGCGCGGCCGTGCGCTGCTGCTGCCGGGGCACGCCCTGGCCGATAGTGACGCCCGCGTCCTTGGCGATCACGCCGCTTACCGCCGCCATAGCATTAAAAAGCCCCTTGCCGTATTGCTCCTGCTTGAGGTACGGCACGCAATAGCGGTCAAGTATGCTTCCCGCAAGCCCGTCGGGCAGGGTCCCTTCGACGCCGTATCCGTTTTCGATGCGCACCGCCCGCTCTTTCAGCGCAAGGAGTATAAGCACCCCTTTATCCTCGCCTTTTTTGCCGATACCCCATGCCTCATACAGCTCATTGACATACAGAGCCGGATCGCTGTCGCCCACCGTGTCAACGGCGGCAACCACCACCGCAGCACCTGTCTTGCGAAGGACTTCCCGGGAGAGATTCTCCATGGCGGCTTCGATCCGGGGCGATATGACACCGGCAAAATCGTTAACCGGCCCTCGGGGGCGGGGGAAGCTCTCCCCGGCTGCAGCAGGCGCATGCGCGCACAGCAGCACAAGCAGGCAGATCGCCGAAGCAGCCGCGGGCGCGGCCGGTCGAAAGCGGTCCATCACAAGCAGCCCGGCTTTTACGGCGCTGCACCCTGTTCCGGTCTTTTGCATATGTGCCCCTGAAGCGAAAGCAGCTTCCAGTTTGATCTTTATTTATAATTAAATTATGGTATCATGTTATGATATGAAAGAAAATCAAAATTATTATCTGCATAGTGCCGGCGCTCACACAGCTGTGATTGCTGCCGCCATTGCAGCACTGCTGACAGCGGCCTCATGCGCCGGCATTCCCACCGCGCTCAAAAAGCCCTTTGAGCCGGCCTCCCTTACTATCATCGTTACCGGCAACACCAGCGGCGCCCTGGAACCGCGGGGGTGCGGGTGCAGAAGCCAGGGCGGCCTCGCACGGCGGGCATCCCTTGCTCACGAGCACCGCTCAAAAAGCGGTTCGGTTTTGCTGCTTGATGCCGGGAACCTGCTGCCGCCGGAGGATTTCCCGTACGGCACCCGCGACAGCAGCGCCCGCTGTGTGTTTGACGCGCTCGCCCTCATGGGAACGGATGCGGTCAACGTGAGCCTCAGAGACAGCGGGCCTGCTGCCGAATACCTGAAAGCGGCGGGGAGCGACCCCGGGCTTGCCTGCATTTCCGCCAACGTACGGCAGAAAGAGACCAATCAAAGTCTTTTCGAGCCCTGGGTTATAAAGCGAACAGGCTCGCTGAAAATCGGCATCTTCGGCATAGCCGCTGCCGGGGAGGCCGGCGCCTCGCGCGCCGGTCCCGTTACAGCCGCCCCCCCCCCTGAGGCTGCTGAAACCGCGGCGGGCCGCCTGAAGGATAAAGGCTGCTCCATTATCATCGCGCTGTCACAGCTGCCGCCGCAGAAAAACGCGGCGCTGGCGCGGCAGGTGGCGGGCATTGATTTCATCCTCGGGTCCGCAGGGCCCGCCCGCGATAAAGCGCCCCGGCTGATAAGCGGCACCGTGCTTGCC
This sequence comes from uncultured Thermodesulfobacteriota bacterium, assembly GCA_964621615.1. Taxonomy (GTDB): domain Bacteria; phylum Desulfobacterota; class WTBG01; order CAIYCZ01; family CAIRTM01; genus CAZUMW01. The sequence goes on along the minus strand of CAZUMW010000009.1, from coordinate 34,848 downwards.
TCCCCCGGCTCCGGCGGAAATTATGCAGCCGTTCTAAGGCTTCATGTTATCGATCCTGAGGCGCCCTTTGCTGATCACACGGCCCGGGAGGCGCTTCAAAAAAAAATCGGCGAGCTCAGGCGGCTGGAGCAGCGCCCGCCCGATGAGGTACGCAGAGAGGACCTGGCGGCACAGCGGGCCGCTCTCGAGGAAAAAATGACCGCGCTTTCGGCAAAGAACACCGTCCGGTATTCCTGCACGGCTCTCGACAAATCGATTCCCGAAGATCCCCGGATACGGCTTCTTATCGAGCAATACAAAACCGAACAGACAAAACAGGCGCTCAGCCGCAGCAACAGGCGCTACGTCGAACAGATTCCCGGAATCAGCATGAGCGCCCTTTCACCGTATCAGCGCCTTAAAGCCCTGCGGATAATGAACCATGAAACCTGCCGGGACGGCCTCAGCATCGCATCAGGTGCAGGAAGCGACCCGCGGTGCAGAAGCCTCGGACAGACAGTGGTACAGGGTGTTGCACAAGGCAGCAGCGACGGACAAATACGCTACGACCTGCTGTATCAGAAACAGCGCTACCGCCGATAGAGCCCGCAGGCGCGCCGGTCATAGTGCGCTCACCGCCGAACCCGGCAGAGCGCAGAGATTTCCTGCAATATTTATTCTTGACAAGCGCTTCAGCTTTCACTACGATTTTTTCCACTCATTTCTTTTTTTCATTTTTCTTATAGAGGCGCTTGACCTCCGGGCGGTAAGTGATTATAAATATCCACTAAAATACAGACACACAATTCAGCTGAAGGGCTTTGCATGATCGAGGTTGCAAATCTCAGCAAAAACTATGGGCCAACGCAGGCGGTCGACGGAGTGTCCTTCCGCATTGAAAAAGGTGATGTCGTCGGCTTCCTCGGACCGAACGGGGCCGGCAAGTCGACCACCATGAAAATACTGACCTGCTTTATTCCGGCAACCGGCGGGACCGCCTCAATCGCGGGATACAATGTGGATCAGCATCCCGAGGAGGTAAAAAAACGCATCGGCTATCTGCCTGAAAACAACCCCCTGTATATGGATATGGGGGTTCTTGAATATCTCGGGTTTATCGCCGCCATGCGCAGCATTCCACGGCATCAGCAAAGAGCAAAAATAAAGCAGGTCGTCGATATCTGCGGGCTTGGGTCCATCATCGCAAAAGATATCGGCGAGCTCTCCAAAGGATTCCGCCAGCGCCTCGGCCTGGCGCAGGCGCTCATCCACGACCCTGAAATTCTCATACTCGACGAGCCGACGATCGGCCTCGACCCGCATCAGATAATCGAAATACGGAACCTGATCAAATCAATCGGCAAAGAAAAAACGGTTATCCTAAGCTCACACATACTTCCCGAAGTTTCCGCAACCTGCGACAGAGTGCTGATCATGAATAAGGGGAAAATCGTGGGCAGCGGCACCCCGCAGGAGCTGGCAACAATGGCCCACGGCGGCCACACGGTCATTGCAGCCGTTCGCGGCCCCGCTGATGCTATTCAGGAAACGCTCGGCGGGCTTGACAATGTAAACGAGATAAAAAATCTTGGGGAAATCGACGGCATCAGCCGCTTCGAGCTGTTTACCGGCGCCGCTCAGGAGCTCAGCGAGCAGGTATTTTTCGCGGCTGCAGAAAACGGCTGGAGCCTTACCGAGCTTTCACACAAAACCGTTAACCTTGAAGACGTATTTCTTGATCTGACAACGCGTGAGGTGTCATGAAAAACACAGGCACGATTTTCCGGAAAGAATTCAGATCATATTTCAGCTCCCCGGTCGCCTATATCGTGATTATCACGTTCCTCGGCGTTACCAACTGGCTGTTTTTCAGAACATTCTTTATCATGAACCAGGCCACAATGCGCCCGTTCTTCTCGGTGCTGCCCTGGGTGTTTCTCTTTCTGGCGCCCGCCGTTACCATGCGCTGCTGGGCAGAGGAGAAAAAGCTCGGAACCATGGAAATACTGATGACGCTTCCGGTCAGGGACTGGGAAATCACCCTGGGAAAATTCCTGGCCTGTTTTGTGTTCCTGGTAATCACCATAGCGCTTACCTTTCCCCTGCCGCTCAGCGTACTGTTTCTCGGAAACCCGGATACCGGGCCCATATGGGGCGGCTACATCGGCGCCTTCCTGCTCGGGGGCGCGTATCTGTCGATCGGCATGTTCGCATCCAGCCTTACCGAGAATCAGATCATCGCGTTTATTGTCGCCATTATTATCTGCTTCGGGCTGCTTATCGTCGGAGAGAATTTCGTTCTGCTCAGCCTGCCCTCTTCCGTTGTTCCCCTGCTGTCTTTCCTGGGGCTCGGATCGCATTTTGAAAGCATCGGCAAAGGGGTTATCGACTCCAGAGATATAACTTATTACCTGTCTGTTATCGGATTTTTTCTGTTTTTAAATCAGATGTCAATTGAAAGCAGAAAATGGAAGTGAAGCCTATGGGTTTAAAAAAAGCTGCATACGGAACAAACGTCGTCCTCATGGTTCTCCTGCTGGCGGGCATTCTGGGCGTTGTCAACGCGTTTTCCTACCGCCACTTTTTTCGCGCGGACCTGACGGAAAACAAGCGATTCACCATCTCGGAGTCAACCCGTCAGATGCTCAGCGATCTTGATGATATCGTCAACATCAAGGTATATCTGTCAAAGGATCTGCCCCCCTACATGGTTACCGTCACCAGTCAGATCAAAGACATCATCGCCGAATATGAAATTTACGGTGAGGGCAATATCGCCGTCGAGTATATCGACCCGACAGATGACCCCATGCTGCAGCGCAAGCTTCGCTTCATGGGCATCCCTCAGCTCAGGCTCAATATCATTGAGAAAAATCAGGCGGCGATGACCAATGTGTACATGGGCCTTGCCGTTCTGTACGGAGACAACAAAGAGGTTATTCCCGCCCTGACGGATACAGTTTCTCTGGAATATGACCTTACCAGCAAAATCCTGCGGGTCACCCGCGACACCGTGGAGACCATCGGCTTTCTGACCGGACACGGCGAGCCCGGCCTGCACAGCGAGCTCAGCGCAATCAATGGCGCCCTCAAAGAACAGTACTGGACAAAAACCGTTTCCACCGAAGGCGGCAAGCCGATACCGGATGATATCGCGGCGCTGGTGGTTGCCTCCCCCAGAAAGCTCACTGACCGGGACCTGTTTGAGATAGACCAGTATGTCATGTCGGGCGGCAAAGCCCTGTTTCTCATAGACCGGGTCGACATAAATCAGCAGCGCGGCCTTCAGGGGCAGCTGATTGAATCGCCGGTTACGGATCTGCTCGAGCACTGGGGCGTCAAGGTGCTGCCGGAGCTGGTGCTTGACAAATCCCATGCCCAGGCCTCCTTCCAGAGCGGCATGTTCAATATCATGGTGCCCTATCCGTTCTGGGTGCGCATTCTGCGGCAAAGCACCGAAACCGACCACCCTATAATCAGCCGCCTTGAAAGCATGGTTCTGCCGTGGCCGAGCCCGCTTGAGGTTGTCGCCGATAACAGCAGCGTCAGCGCCACCGTTATCGCACAAACAACCGAGCACAGCTGGACGCAAAAGGGCTATTTCAACCTCAACCCCCAGCAGCCCTTTCAGCCGTCACCGGGGAGCCTCACAAAGCGCACCGTGGCCGTCGAGCTGTCGGGCAGGTTTGACAGCTTTTTTACGGGCAAAGCCGTCCCCGAGGCAGAGTTAAAAGACAACGACAATGCAACCGCCACGGAAGAAACGGCCGGACAGGACAAAAGCGAGCCCGGCGAGCCGCGGACAATCACTGCTAAAAGCCCTGAAACACAAATAATCGTTGTGGGTAATGCGCGCTTCATCACCGGCCAGTTTCCTGCACGCTTCGAGGGTAACCGGAGCTTTTTTCTGAACGCGATGGACTGGTTTATACTGGGTGACTATTTGATGGATATACGCTCGCGGGAAGCCGGCGAGCGGCCGCTGCATATTACGTCTGACAGCACAAAAACCGCTGTCCGCTATATTAACCTGCTTGCCGTTCCTGCAGCGCTTGCGGTCTTCGGCCTTTTTCAGGCATACGCGCGCAGGCGGCGCAAACGAAGGGGCATTGTTCTGTAACCCCTCTTTTCCGACTGTTTCCTTTTCAATCAGCACGGGGGCTGTACCATGCAACTAAAACGCCTTGCACTACTGGCAGGAGCCTTTCTGATTCTGGGAGTGCTGTATTACATTATCGAGCGCCCGGCCGAAAGCGGCAAAAAAGAGGCGCCGCCTCTTTTGTTTCCCGAATTCAAAAAGGAGCAGGCCGCTTCCATAACCCTGACGGCTCCCGACACGGCACTGTTTCAGTTTACAAAAAACGGCACAAAATCCTGGACAGTCGCGGCTGACAATGAAACATTTTCTGCCGACACATCGGCGGTAAACAAAATGCTGAGCGCTGTTGGCTCCCTTCGAAGCGATACGGTTGCCTCTCAAAACCCCGATAATTTCGACAATTTTGAGGTTACCGGCGAAAAGGGGGTTGAGGTTCTGATAGAGGATTCCTCCGGCAATCAGCTGGCACACTTTTTTATCGGCAAAAACGGCCCCGATGTTTTCAGCACGTATATCCGCAGGCACGACCGCAATCGTGTAATGCTCGCCGCCGGCATTGTCAAAAATGATTTCAATAAAAAAATCGAGGGGTGGCGGGATAAAACAATATTCAGCATCGACACAAAAAAGATAACAAAGATCACCGTTTCCGGCGACAAAACCCTCCAGCTTGCAAAAGCCGACAGCGGCATCTGGCAGGTTACCGGGCCGGAAACCTTTACAGCCAACCAGGATGAAGCAGCCAAAGCGGTGCAGGCATTTGCGGGCATGGAGGCAGCCGGCTTTGCGAAGGGATCGCCGGAAGAATTCGGGCTCGACCGCCCGGTGCGGACCATGTCTGCTTTGTGCAGCGGCGGCACAACCTACACGCTTGAGATGGGCAAAGAAAAGAACGCCTATCAGCACTACTGCCGCGTCGCAGGCAAAAAGACCGTCTATCTTGTAGAAAAGCACCGGCTCAAAAAAATCTGCCCTGAGCTGAGCACCCTTAAGCAGGCTGAAGAGTCGGCCCCTGATGCAGACAGCGCCGAAAGCGACAACAGCAGCAGCGAAGCATAAGGCGTCCCCATAGCAATACAGCGTAAAAAATGATCCGCAAAGAGCCCTTTCTCCTGTCGGAAGGCAGCCACACCATAAGCGGCGTGCTGCATATTCCTGACATCAGCAATCCGCCCTGCGTCATCACCTGCCATGGCCTGTTCAGCTCAAAAGCAAGCGATAAATTCGCTGCAATTGCCGAACGCTTTTCCCGGAGCGGCATTGCGGTGGCGCTATTTGATTTTGCCGGCTGCGGCGAAAGCTCGGGAACAATCGCGGAAACAACAGCATCCGGCCGCCTGCAGGATCTGACGGCAGTTGCCGGCTACGTGAGCAGCCACCCCCGAATCGGCACGTCGCGCGGCATCCTCGGCAGCTCGTTCGGCGGCTTCGTCTCCATTTTCTTTGCAGCGCAGAGCCCTGTGCAGGCCGTCTCTCTGTGGGCCGCCCCCTGCATCATCGAAGACATTTTTCACACGGTTCCACAGCAGGACCTGGATAAGCTCAGCCACTCTTTTTTTTCGGATACCGCAGCATATGATCCGCTGCCGGCGCTCAAGCGCCTTCATACCGTGCAGGTCATACACGGCAAACAGGATGCCATTGTGCCGGCCGCTCACGCTGAAAATATCATTTCCCGCGTTAACCAGCCAAAAGAACTTATTATTTTTCCCTCAGGCGACCACTCGATCAGCAGGCCTGCGGACCGGGAGGCCGCTGTTGAAAAAAGTCTTTTCTGGTTTAAGAAGCATCTGCGCCAGGATCTTCCGAGGGGCGTATCCGAACAACAGCGGCGCTCCTGATATATGTAATTTTTTCACTTTACTTTTGCTTGTTTTTCGACGATACATATAATCATAACATCGTTTTTTCAGGGGGTTCCGATGAAAATTTCCGATCCCGGAAACATAGTCAACAAAGCCGCTCCGGAACACAAAAAACACACCGGAAGCAATAAAGCGGCGTTTGAGGCACACCTTCAGAAAAACATGGCACCAAAGGCCGCTAAAGCATCGTCTGTACCGGATCTGCAGGCCCTGAACGCCGCCGCCAGAGTCGCTCTGGAAACCGTCCAGGACCACGACTCGCTGGCTTCACGCATTTCCTCACTGCTGGATCTCATGGAGACCTATTCCCGCAAGCTCGGCAGCGCATCCGCACTGAAAGATATTTCCCCTGTTGTTCACGACCTCGAACGTGAAACCGACTCCCTCAAAAGCGTTTCCGAAACACTGCCGCCGCATGACGAAATAAAGCCGGTACTTGATGAGGTGCTTATCCGCTCTTCGGTCGAAATCATCAAATTCAACCGCGGTGACTACCTCTAAGCAGGTGGATTTCAAGCACCGCGGGCAGAGCGTCCCTGCAGCACCTATGGACTAAAACGGGAGCATGCGCCCATGGAAATAAGCCCGCTGCATGCAGCCCTTGCAGGACTGACCGCACATACGGTCAAGCTGGCGGTACATGCCAACAATATCGCCAATATAAATACCTACAGCTACATGCGCGCGGGGACTGCTATAGAATCATCCTCCTCAGGCAGCCCGAAAGCCTGCATTACGCACACAGCCGAACCGGGCCCCCGCACTCAGGCACCCGAGGGGCTTCCCGAAGCCGAGCGCTATAAGGAAATGTCAAACGTGGATGTATCGCAGGAGCTCATACAAACAAAAATCGCGCAATACGGGTATCGGGCCAGCGCCTCGATCATACCGGCATACGATGAAATGGTCGGCACCATACTTGATATCATCACCTGAGCATCCGGCCCGCCCGCTGCTGCCGCGCCCGCAGCATGCGGCGCCGCTGCATCAGGAAAGGCTGTATCAACGGCCCGGCTATTACCACTGCAGGCAACCTGCCATGATCCGATACACAGCCGAATCATCAGCTGCTGCTGCAGCGTTTATTGCTTTTTTGATTGTTTTTTTTATAGCCGGGCTGCCGCCGCTGCACGCCGGGCATGAGCCGGGTCAGCAGCTTGCGAAGGCCGGGGAGCTTTTCGAGGCAGGCAGGTACAACGATGCGCTCGAGATCTACAAAAAAGCGGCAGATAAGGCGCCGGCCCGCACTGAACCCTACCGGGGCATTATACAGTGTTACAGCGCCCTGGGGGACACCGCCGGAGCTGCTGTTTTTATGGAATCACGCTATCTGGACAATCCCGGCAACGCGGCTGTGTGCTACGGGCTCGGCTACAGCCTGTACATGCGCAAAAAGTACAAAAACGCATTAACCTTCTTTCAAAAAGCAATAGAGCTCGACCCCGACATGGCTGAAGCGTGGAACAACTGTGCCGCAATTTATCATTTTATTATCCGTGACTACGGGAAGGCGGGACATCACTACCGCAAAGCAATAGAGCTCAGCAAAAAAAGCGGCAACGGCCGGGTCCTTGATATTGCGAAAAAAAACCTTGCAAACATTCCGTCGCCCGAAGAGCTCAGGCCCCTTGAAAAAGAGCTTTCTCTTGAGGAATTTATTAATGAGCTTATCGCCGCCGCGGAGCAGAGCAGCGACCGGCGGCTCGGGCTTCTGGTGCGGAGCCGGAAAAAAAACGCTGAAGATGCTTTTGTGTGGCTGCTCAAGCAGGCGCGCGGCTGCGCGGCCGGCGGCAGGTCCGCCGAAGAGCAAAAAGCCCTCACGCTGTGCTCACTGCTTGAACAGCATTACCGGAAAGCGTTCCGGAGCGATCGCCTGCTCTCTGAGCTGGAGGATTACAAGCGCCTGCCAGGACAGCAAAAACAGCGCATCGCAAAGGCTGAGGCGCTTATTGAAAAGGCGGGCAAGCTTCAGCAGAAAGGCGACACAGACGCGGCAGCTGCCGCGTATCGCGAAGCCCGTGAGATTTTTAAATCAGCAGCCGGCAGAGAGCAGGAGGGCGATGTGCTTCTCTATCTCGGCGATCTGTACCGCCGCCGCGGCATATACGGCAAAGCCCGCACAGCCTACAGCGACGCGCTTACCTGCTTCATCGAAGCCCGCCGGGAAGAAAAAAAAGCCCACGCGCTGTGCTCGCTCGGCATGAGTGCATATCACCTTGGCGACAAGGAAGATGCTGTTGATTTTTTAAACCGCTCACTTGAGCTGTATACGCAGATCGAAGACAGGGCTTGCGCTGAAAAAGTCCAAAAAAACCTGGAAATAATTAAAAATCGCTGACAGAATATTTCAGCGTGCAGCTGGCAGTAGAAGCCGAAGCACTGCCGGATAACACTTAGCAGCAAACCATGACATGACAACACAACAAACCTGCCCCACCTGCGGGCGAGCAATCACAAAAAATCTGATCCGGCACGGAGAGCAGCTGTATTGCGATCACTGCCTGCCCGTAAAGCTCCGGGACGGCGGCACCTCACCCCCGGGCTCCGGCGAAACTGTTGCCTGGACCGAGGCAGATCAGCAGCAGCGCCCCGAAGATGGCTCGGCCGGGGATGAAAAAACCATTGCCGGGCCGCAACCGGATGCCGGGCCCCCGCCCGGTGAAACTATTGCCGATGATCCGGGCCAAACCGTCGCCGCTGATGCCGAAACGCAGACTCCTGATGACACCGAAACAAAAACACAGTTTTCGGCACCCCCCCCCCAACTGGACGCCGCCCCGGAGGCCTCCGTGCAGCAGGGCCATAAAAGCATTGCAGCGACAAAAGTGATTCAGCAGATGCTCAACGTCAGGCCCGATGTCGACCTCGAGCTGACCTCGCAGCTCTACTACGCCAAAAGGGGCAAATCGCTTGACAAAAGCGGCGCCGCAACAATCAACGATGTCATTTCCCGCTCCCCCTCCGAAACAAAATACATCTATGACACCGAGCTCGGCCGCGGCGGAATGGGAGCCGTTTACGCCACTATCGACCAGGACATCAGGCGCAAAGTCGCGATGAAAGTCATGCTACCCGGCGTCAGCTCAAGCACCGGACACATAAAGCGGTTCCTCGAGGAGGCGCAGGTAACCGGTCAGCTCGAGCATCCCAATATCGTGCCGATACACGATATCGGCATCGATGAAGAGTCAAAAATTTATTTCACGATGAAGCTCGTCAAGGGCGAAACCCTTGAGGACATCATCAACCGGATCGGCAAGGGAGACGCAGGCTCGAAGCAGAAATACAGCCCGGTAACCCTGCTGCAGGTATTTATGAAAATATGCGACGGGGTGAGCTATGCGCACTCCAAAGGCGTGCTGCACCGCGATCTGAAACCGGAAAACATCATGGTCGGCGATTTCGGAGAGGCCATGATAATGGACTGGGGCCTGGCCAAAGTTCTGGGCCGGGACGATCAGCCCGCAGGCGGCCCTGCAGCGCCGGAAACGGCGGAGTCAGACCCGTATCGAACAGCGGCGGGCCAGATAGTCGGCACGCCTTCCTATATGTCGCCAGAGCAGGCCTGCGGCGATATCGCCGAGCTTGACGAGCGCTCGGACATATTTTCGCTCGGCGGTATCCTGTACAAAATTCTCACCTACCAGGCACCCTATCGGGGCAAATCAGCGCGGGAGGCCCTGCAGAAAGCACAGAAGCGTATCCTGCAGAGCCCTGAGATACGGGCGCCGCAAAACATGATCCCCCCGGAGCTCAGCGCCGTGTGCATGAAAGCGATGGCGCGCGAAAAAGATGACCGGTACCAGACAGCCGCCGATCTCAAAAACGACCTGCTGCTGTACCTCGACGGCAAGAGCGTCTCCGCAAAGCGCGACAACATTCTGGTAAGAACGAAAAAATGGGTTCTGCGCAACAAAATTGCTTCTGCCGGCATAGCGGCCGCTATCATCTGCCTTATTCTGGGGGCGGCTTTCACCGCCGCCTACGAGCAGCAGCGCCGCCGGGAGACCATAGCCGCGCTGCTTGCTGATGCTGCCGGGGCACAGCAACGGGGCGCGTATGAAAAAGCCGAGGAAACCTATTTTGCGGTCCTCGGCCTGGACAGCGACAACCCGGCCGCCCGCCGGGGAATAGCGCAGGTAAGCGGCAAAGCCCTTGCACTCAAAAACAAGCGGCTCGCAGTGCAAAAAGCCCGGGAGGCGAAAAAGCTTTTTGACAGCGGCCGCTATATTGACGCCTACGATGCCTATGTGGCCACATTTGCCCTTGACCCCGGCTCACCGCAGGCCCGCGAGGGCCTGCCCCGGGCCGCGGTAATGGCTGAAAAGCAGCGCGCGCGCAAAAAAATCCAGCCCCTGCTCGCCTCCGCAGCACAGATGCAGAGCGCGCTTGAGTCGACAGAAAGCGCAATCGAGCGCCTCAGCGACAAGGTGAGCAGGCTGAAGGCTCAAATCCGTGGATATGAGCCCCCGGAAGCAAAACAGCCCCTGTGGAAAGCGCAGCAGGATCTCAGCCGGAAGAAAATAGAAAAGCTTGACACGGAGGGCAAAATAATTTCAGCCTACAGCACAATACTGGGCTACGACGGCTCAAATGCTCAGGCGCGCAGCGCGCTGGCGTCGCTGTATTATGACAAGTACACAGCAGCTGAGCAGCTGCGCGATCGCGAAAAAATGGCCTATTACAAGGAGCTTGTGCTTGCCTTTGATGACGGCGGATACAGCGCCCTGCTCAACAAAACCGGCACTCTCACCATAACCACTGAACCGGCGGCTGATTCGTTCCACCTGTTCCGCTATATCGAGGGTCCCGACCGGCGCCTCATTCCGGCTCCGTTCAGCGCCGGTGCGTATTTTTCTGCAAAGCAGTCGGAGGATTCCGCCGAATCTGCAGGAATCCCGCAGTCGTTTTCTGCAGACACAACAGTGTTCAAGCCGGCAGGTGATATCCTGAAGACAACCCCGTTTAACCGCCTGCAGGGCCTGAGCGCGCTTCGGCTTCCGCCCGGCTCCTACCTGGTCATCGCCGGCAAAGCGGGTTGTCTGAAAGCCCGCATCCCTGTTGTGATCCGCCGCGGTGAAGAGAGCTCCATTAAAAAGATAGCGCTTTATCAGGAAGCAGCTGTGCCCGAGGGGTTTGTCTACATACCCAGGGGGCCCTTTATTATGGGGGGCGACCCTGATGCAATATACCCGGCTGACAGAGACGTTAAAGACGCGCCCGGCTTTTTTCTGTCCGAGCGGGAAGTAACCGTCGGGGAATACCTGCGCTTTATCAACTACATGGAGCGGACCATACCCGGGTCGGCCGAAAAATATCTTCCCCGGCAGTCGGCGGAGTCGGGCTTCTACTGGCAAAAGATCGGAAGCCGGTATCAGTCAAATTTTCCCGCTGAGTGGCCGGTTATCGGCGTATCCTGGAATGATGCACACGCCTACTGCAAATGGCTTACGCGCAGCAGCAGAAACAAGCGCTGGTCGTTTCACCTGCCTGAAGACTGGCAGTGGGAAAAGGCGGCGCGCGGCGCTGACGGCAGGGCGTATCCCTGGGGCAACAGCTTCGACTACCGGTTCTGCTCCATGGCGCCGTCGGTCAAGGGCAAGCGGGACGGCCCCTCCCCGGTATCCGCATTCGGTATGGACAGGTCCGTATTCGGCGTGCATGGGCTTGCGGGGAATGTGTCGGAGTGGTGTGAAACCTTTTTTGACAAGCAGCAAAATATCAGGATCACCAGGGGCGCAGCGTGGAGCCTTGCCGATGAGACCTATGCCCGGTGCGCCTCCCGCCGGGGCCACAGCCCCGTTGATGTGCAGGCATACCGAGGATTTAGAATTGCATTGTCTTTAAATAAATGATACGTTCAAAAACATAATCAATTATATTTTTCAAAAATAATGATTCAGACAGAAGCCGCAGGCCTTACCGACATAGGCGCCCAGCGGGACAATAATGAAGATGCGTTTTTCATCGACGATGCCAGCCGCCTGTTTGTCGTTGCAGACGGCATGGGGGGCCACCTCGCAGGTGAGGTGGCAAGCAGCATTGTTGCTGATACGATGGGGGCATGCCTGCAGGGGGCGATCGGGCCCGCCGGCCAGCCTGCAGATGATTCCCTGTCGCCTGAGGCAAGCAGGCTGACTGAATGGGTCAAAAAGGCCAACGCCGCGGTCCGCGAGCGGGCGCAGCGCGATGAAGGCTGTCACGGGATGGGGTCCACCCTGGCTGCACTGTACTGCACAGACAGCACCGCTATCGCCGCAAACGTCGGCGACAGCCCCATATACCTTGTTCGCAAAGGAGAAATAGAAAAGCTCTCGGTAACGCATACTGTTGCCGCCGAGCAGGCCGCCATTGACCCCGAACGCCTGAAGGCTATTTCCAGTAAATTTATGCACATGCTTTCGCGGGCAATGGGCGTCGGGGACTCGGTACAGCCCGATATCTGCGAAACGCCGTGCTTCCCCGGCGACATGTTCATCCTCTGCTCAGACGGCTTGAGCAACAAGGTGCAGCCGGGGGAGATGATCCGGGTCGTAGAGGAGAATCCGCCGCGGGAGGCATGCCGGATATTTGTCGACCTGGCCAACGAGCGCGGCGGCGATGACAACATAACGGTCATTGTCGTAAAAATAGTTGCTGTTTCTTCCGGCTCGGGGCTGTTGTGCAGAGTGTTCGGCAAATTGTTCGGCCACTAAAAAAATACCACTTTTTACATTATATACGGAGGAGCCCGGTATGCCATGCCTGTCCTTGCAATTTAAAGATGTTGTACAGGGAGAGTACCCGCTGATAAAGGGAAAACCCATCACAATCGGCAGAAAGCAAACCAACGACATCGTAATTGACAATCTGGCTGTCTCGAGCAACCACGCAAAAGTGGATGTGCTTGACGAAGGAGTGCTTCTCACCGATCTCAGAAGCAAAAACGGCACGTTCGTAAACAAGCAGCTGGTCACCTCGCACTGGCTGGAAAAGGGCGACGTTATCACTATCGGCAAACACGACCTGATATATCTCCTCGAGGAAGGCGAAGAGCCCGCTGAGGCGTCCGATGAAAACCTGAGCGACAAAACCATGGTGCTTGACACGGATGAATACCGCGCCATGGTGCAGCGAAGCTCGACAACCGTCAACACAACCGCTGAACAGTCGCAGCCGATCGGGGTGCTGTCGTTCCTCAAGGGCGGGGAGGGAGAGATCGAGCTATCCAAAAAGCTGATAAAAATAGGCAAGGATTCAGTAAACGACATCATTATCAGCGGCTTTATGATGGCAAAAACGGCCGCAACCATCAGCCGCCGCCCGACAGGCTACTATCTCAACTTTGTCGAGGGCATGCAAAAGCCCAGGCTCAACGGAGCAGTGGTGAAAGATTCTGCAAAGCTGAAAGAATTCGATGTTATCGAAATCGGATCGGCAAAAATGGAATTCATCATGAAAGACGAATAACGCCACCCGCCGCCACGCTTATTGCGCTTCCGCGAGCTGATCAATGCACCCGCCGCACAAAACGACCGGCAACGGCCCTTCAAACGCCTATAGGCGCATTCTGTCTTCATCTCCCGGCGCAGCAGCTGTGCTGGCTGCACTCTGCGTGTATTATGCAACATCGCCGCCGGGCCTTACCTTCATAGACAGCGGAGAGCTCGCCGCTGTCTGCGCTACCGCAGGCATTGCGCATCCCACCGGCTATCCGCTGTATACCGTCATCGGATGGATCACCGCGCTGCTGTGGCCTGCAAAGCCGGTAGCCGCTCTGAACATGCTGTCAGCCGTATGCGCATGCGCGGCCCTGGCAGCCTTTTATTATATGCTGGCGCTCCTGCTCGGCGCGGAAGAAGAGCCCGGCCGCCGCGCACGCGCCCTGCCGCTTCGGACATCCCGGTTCACCGCCGCCTGCGGCACGCTGCTTCTCGCATTTTCACGCCCGTTCTGGGAGGCTGCGCTGATTACCGAAGTGTATGCGCTGCAGTCGCTGCTTCTGTGCCTTCTCATGCTTGTTTCGCTGAGGGCATGCCCCGTCATAGGCCCTGCCGCAGCCGGCAGCATGCGCTGGCAGGCCGCGCTGTTTTTCTGTGCAGCGCTGACGCTCACCAATCACATGACCGCGGTCTATTATCTGCCGGCGCTGGCATATCTTATCGCATCGGGGCGGAGCGCGTGGCGGCTGAGTGTAAAAAAAGCGGCGGTGCTTGCCGCCGCATGCGCAGCCGGCCTTGCTCCGTATCTGTATCTTCCTTTCAGGGCCGCACAGAACCCCCGGCTCAACTGGGGGGATCCGTCTACCGCCGCCTCCTTTCTGCGGCACGTGACCGGCCGTCAGTACAGCGTGTGGATGTTTTCTTCAGCAGACACCGCTCTTGAGCAGGGCCGCTATTTTTTCAGCCTCGTGCCGGAGGCCGTGGGCTATGCACCCCTTGTGTTCGCACTTCCGGGGATATGGTTTCTGATCCGCACCCGCAGGAGGCTGTGGTGGTTCTCGTTTATTTTGTTTATCGCCAGCCTTGCAGGAGCTCTCAGCTACGACATTGTTGACATTGACCCGTACTTTATGCCGGCCTTCGTCTGCATAGCGCTGTGGGCGGCTGCAGGGGTCCATGTCTGCCTTGTGCAGGCGGCCAGAGCGATCTCCGCACCGGAGCGCCTCCTCGCACCGGCATGCTGCCTGCTCGCTGCGTTCCCGCTTGTCATAAACCGGGCGGCGGCTGATCAAAGCGGCAATACGCTGGTGCGCACCTACTGCACAAACATACTGGACAACAGCGAGCCCAATGCGCTTATTTTCTCCTATCAGTGGGATTATTTCTGCTCGCCCGCGCTGTATCTGCAGATGGTCGAGGAAATCAGGCCCGACGTAACCGTCATAGAAACAAAGCTGCTGAAGCGATCCTGGTATCTCAGGCAGCTCGAAAGCAATCACCCCGGTCTGATGGATGCTTCGCGCGGTGCGCTTGCGCGGTACCGCAGGGAGCTGCATAAATTCGAGCACGGGAAACCGTTCGACCCCGCGGCTGTCCAGAAGCGATACGCCGGACTGATTAACAGCATTATACAAACCAGCATGCCGCAGCGGCCCGTCTATGTTACCGGCGAGCAGCCGCCCTATGTCGGAAGGGGCTTGCACAGAATTCCGGAAGGCCTTGTCTTCAGGCTTTCGAAGCGCCCGGCCGGCTACCGCCCGTTTGCAACCCTGTCGCGGCTGCAGATACCCCCTGCAGAGCGATTCAAGCCGGACAGCCGGTACCATCAAAGCCTGCGCAGCTTTTATGCGGGCATGCTCGCCGCGCGAGCAGCGTACGAGCTCGGATACAGCCGCCCGGTGAAAGCGCGCGCTCTTATAGCGCGCGCCGACACGGTATATCCTGCACACCCCTATGTGCAAAAAATACGCTCAGCGCTTCGGGCGCACGACCGGTCTGCTGCGCGAGCCCCTGAACGCTCACGGCAGCGCTGACCGCCTCAGCCCCGGGCTCGATCGCAGGGTTCAGGCGGGCATCCTTTAGTTGTTAACTGCATCGACCTGTGGTAAAACTGTAATGAAATCTGACCTGCCCCGGGATCACAGCTCCATATGAGCTGCGTGCGAGACATGCGATGCAGTGCGCGCGCCGGTTCTTGCGCCGGCAGCAGGAAGCCGTGGCAGCGCGGGAAGTGCTGGTAAGGAGTGCTGATGATACATGCCATATTCCGGAATATGAGCATCCAGACAAAGCTTATTGTCGCAGGCACTATTTTTTCCCTGGTAATTACGCTGTTTGTATTCATCATATTTCCGTTTCAGCAGCGATCCCAGATCATTTCCCAGTCACAGGAGCGCGCCACCACCGTTGCCCGGATAATCGCCGAGAACCTTGGCGCAAGCCTTATCTTCCATGACGTCGAAACAGCGCGGGAAGTGCTGTCTGTCCTCACAAAAAGCCGCGACTTCTCGTTTGCGCTGGCATACGACAAAAGCGGCGATCTTTTTGTCTCGCTGAACGCAGAGAGCGCACCACGCGCGCTGCGCAGACCGGCTCGCACCTCTGCGCAGACCGGCTTTACTATTATCAAAGACACCGCCGTCACGTCGCTGCCGGTCATGTACCGCGGCATGAATGTCGGCACTGTTGCTATCGGCTTTTCTCTGGCCCGCCTCAACCGGCAAATAACGCACAACATGCTGATTGCAGCCGCTGCGGCAATAGCCCTTCTGTCAATCATGATTTTTTCCTATTATTTTATCGGCCGCATTATCGTACGCCCTCTGCAAAAAATTACTGCTGCGACCTCAGCCATCGCACATGGCGATTTCAGCAGGCGGCTCGAGGTGACCTCCCGCGACGAAACCGGGCAGCTTGCGCAGGCAGTCAACGATATGACGGAACAGCTTCACGCAACCATCGTCGAGCTTGAGAGGTCTGAGGAGACCTACCGTACTCATTTCGAAAACATCTCCGATATGATTTTTTCCCTCAATGAGCAGCACGTGATACTCAGCATTTCGCCGTCAGTCTCACGGCTGCTGGGCTATTCCCCTGATGAGCTGACCGGCCGCCCGCTCAATGAGCTGAACATTCTCTCGCCGGGGGACTTGAAGCGGCTGCTGTCAGATACCCGGTGGGCCCTTTCAGGCGAGCCCATAACATCAAAGGAATACGAGTTTATTGCCAAAAACGGCGGCAGGAAAATTTTTGAAACCAGCATCTCTCCCCTTAAGCGCTCGGCAAGCGGGGCCGCGGCAGTTTCGGTCGCGCGGGATATTACCGAGCGAAAGCGGGTGCTGCAGGAGCTGAAAAAAACGCGGGACAACCTCGACAATATCATTGAAAGCTCTCAGGACGCCATCATCGTGACCGACAGCACCGCCCACATTACCCGCGTCAACCGCTATTTTCTCGATCTGGTCGGCTTCGAAAACGAAGCAGAGGTCAAAGGCAAATACATTACCAGCATCATACCGCCTGAAGGCTCCTACGAAACGCTCAGCGGCGAAGCCGTTATCATTTCCAAGCAGTTTTTTGAAGACGCCCGCCGCATAAACGAAGAGCTCTTTTCGCAGGGTAAAGTCACAAACTGGGAAAGCTATCTGCTGAACCGGTCAAACAGGGTTATTCCCGTTGAGCTCAGCATGGTGCTGCTGGCCCCGGACAAAGACAGCCCGCCCGCGGCTGTCGCAATCATTCGCGACATATCCGAGCGCAAAAAAGCCGAGCGAAATCTCCAGGAGGCTAAGGAGTTCAACGAAAAAGTGATAGAAAGCAGCCGGGACGGCATCATCATATCAAATGCGCAGGGCACCATTGTGTCAGTAAACAGCGCAATGGAGCGCATAAGCGGCTACTCGAAAAGCGAGCTTACCGGACAGCGGATGTCTTTTCTTGCCTCCCGGGACCCGGCTGTGCTTGAGACAATTCCCGAAAAAACCAGGCTGCTGATGAAGCAGGGCTTTATTGCATATGAAATGAAACAGCAGACAAAAAGCGGAAACACTATCGATGTGGAATACAGCACGTCGATGATCAGGGATGAAAGCGGAAGCTACGTCGCGGCGGTATCAATTGTGCGCGATATCACCGAGCGCCGCCGCATAGAAGCCCAGCTCATCCGATCCGAGAAAATGAGATCCCTCGGAGAGCTGGCCGGCGGCGTTGCCCATGATTTCAACAACATCCTTGCCGCCATACTCGGCAGGGCGCAGTGGCTGCAGGCATTTATCCAGCCGCCCCCCCATATTACGGAAAAGCGCGCCTCCACCTTAGAGCTTGAAAAAGGCCTGCAGATTATAGAAAAAGCCTCGCTCGACGGTGCGGAAACGGTGCGCAGAATACAGGAATTTTCCCGGCAGAACGAGCAGGAATCCCTGCTCTCGCGCGTTGACATTAACAGCCTGCTGGACGACGCGCTTGAATTCACCCGCATGCTGTGGAAAAACGATGCCGAATCCCGCGGCATCACCTTCTCAATAAACCGCGACTACTCGACCCTCAGGCCGACAGTCGCAAATGCATCAGAGCTCAGGGAGGTCTTTACAAATATTATAAAAAACGCCCTCGAGTCGATGCCTGGAGGGGGCAGCGTCTTTATCCGCACCGCCATGGAAAATGACAGCGCTATTTCCGTATGCATACAGGACACCGGGACAGGGATACCGGAACAGGAGCTGGAGCGTATATTTGACCCGTTCTTCACGACCAAGGGACCGCAGTCAGCAGGGCTCGGCATGAGCGTCTCCTATGGCATTATCAATCGGCACCAGGGATCCATATCGGCGGGCAACGCCCCTGAGGGGGGAGCGCTGTTTACGCTTACGCTGCCCGTCAAAACGGCTTCCTCCGTCTGCGCACCGCAGCACCTGCCTGTAGAGACCTCACCGGATCGCCCTGCATCCATACTGGTAATCGATGATGACCTGCATGTGCGGGAAATGCTTGCAGATATACTCGCCGAGGGGGGGCACCGGGTCGCCACAGCTGAGGACGGCAAAAAGGGCCTTGAGCTTTTTGCGGAAAAAGGCTTCGATATTGTATTTACCGATCTCGGGATGCCGGACATGTCCGGCCAGGATGTGGCGCGGGAAATCAAAAAATCCTCCCGAAGCGCCCCCGTTATTCTCATCACCGGATGGCAGGTCAAGCTCAATGCGGATCAATTGCGCAGCGGCGGTATCGATTCGGTTATACATAAGCCGTTCCAGGTTACAGACGTGCTGAATATGGTACAGGGAATGCTGAGAGGCGGAGCTGACAGCTGACCAGGCTGCGCCGCCGCGCTGCGGCACGCAGGGTCCGGCACAACGCCTCCCGCATCAGGCCGTTCTATTATGATACACAGACGCTTCTGCATATGCATACTTACCTGCCTCCTGGGCGCAGGGTGCCTGGGGTCCTCGATGACACAGCCGGCACCCAAAGAAGAGGACAGCCTGCTTTTTTCGGAAGCACAAAAAGCCCTTGAGGCTCATGACTACACCGATGCAATCGAGCTGTTTCAGCTCTTTTGCGAGCAATTTCCCGAATCTGAAGGATACACCTGGGCTCTGCAGCGCCTCGGCGAATCCTTCGAGGGGCTGCTTGCCAGAGATTATACCCAGCGGGTTGAAAGCGGGGAACCGGAGGCGGCAGTCCGCCGGGAATTTCTTTCACGGCATGGATCCTATGACTGCTGGGAAGCGCACAGGGGGCGACTGCGCTACAATAACAAGCACTACCGGATCATTCTCGAAAAGCATCCCGGCAGCCCCATCGCCGACGAAGCCGCCTACCGCAGCATAAGGTTGGCAGAGGAGGGCACAGCAAGCCCGGAAGCGCTGCTGCATGAGCTCGAGCAGCTTGAAGAGGTGATTGAGCGCTACCCCACAACCACGCTCAGATACGAAATACTCTACAAAATGGCGCACCGCTGCCACATACTGTATGAAATATATTCCTTTTCCCCGCAGCACAGCGTGCGTGACAGCGAGGCGGCATCACGATATTACCGCCGGGCACAGTATCTGTATACCCTTGCGCTTAAATCTCCCCGACAGACAAAATACTCTCATAAGGCATGGGGCGGCCTGCAGGCGCTGAAGGATAATAAGCGCATATATATCTTACGGTAAAAACTCACCGATATTGCTGGATCCGCAGCTGACGCCCGGAAACAGCGAGCATATCCTGCCGGCCACCTGCGCCAGGGACCGCTTCACCCCCGGCGTTTTCTCGGGGTCGGTACCGGGATAAATTCGTACGGTGGCTTTGTCTCCCCGTGTTCCGACCTGGATGAAAAACCTGTTCGGGGGGCCGTCTTCAACGACCAGCGCCTCTATGAGGAGAGTGTTTTTATCCGCGTTTATGAACGCGTCCAGCAATTTTATTATCTGCCCCTGCTCCTGGAGCACTTCCGGCTGATACCCGTCAAAGACCTGTGACAAATCAACGTCCCCCTGCAATACAACATGCGGCATGGATCTCCTCCCACGTGCGGTTACCGTATTTATGGCTCTCACTGGTGTCCAAAATAGTGTAACGAAGCCGGTTCGGGCGGGCCTCTGCAGAGCCCCGCCCGAGCCGGCTTTTGTTCAATGCTTTCATTTATTGTGGACACGTTTGTATGGCTCTCTTATTTTGACAATAATGAAAAAGTATGTCAATCTTGTAAGATTATATATATACAGGCGGAGATACGGCTATGGAACGCGAGCGCGCGCTTTTTATTGTCCGGCAGGAGAATCTGTCATATCTCACGGATGAATACCGGCGGGTTTATTTTGGAGACGAATTCTGCGAGCGGCTGCTGCCCGGCCCGACGCTTATGCAGCAGGTTTCAAAACAGGTCCGTGACAGCGGCCGGGCATTTACCGCAGTCACCCCCTACGTAACAGAGCAGGGCCTGGAGCGCGTACGCGCGCTGTGCAATGTGCTGCCCGAAGCAACCGAGGTCGTGGTGAACGACTGGGGGGTGTTGCGGATGCTCAGGCGCGATTTTCCGCATTTGACCCCGGTTCTGGGCAGGCTGCTCACGAAAATAAAGCGCGGCCCGCGGCTGTCCCGGTTTATGGATATTCTTCCCCCGGATGCGATCACCCACTTCAGAAAAACAAACCTCGATGTTCCTGTTTATCAGAATTTTTTAAGATCCCAGGGAATCCATCGCGCAGAGCTTGACAACCCGGTTCAAGGGCTTGACTTTGAAGGTGTGCCGCCGGATCTGGGCATTTCTCTGTATATTCCCTTTGTCTACGTGACCACGACCCGCTTCTGCCTGGCGGCACAGTGCGACCAGCCGGACAAAAAAGGGTTTATCGGCATATTTCCCTGCAAACAGGAATGCCGGCGCTACACCTTTTATCTGGATAATGCCGCCATGGGAACGATGCTCATTCGCCGCGGCAATACCGTGTTTTATAAAAATACTGCAATTCCCGCCGAATATGCCGACGCCCCTATTGACCGTCTTGTTATTTCTCCTGAAATCCCTCATTAATCAATCATAGGGTTATTTATGGGCCCGGCATTCTATTTCGGCTTGACAAAATAAAATTAAAAACTATAATAATTAGCACGCTAACTATTTTGTGGCGGTTTCCCTTTCTGCAGGGATGCCTGTGCACCACAAGGCGGGGCGGCCTCCGGCAGCGATGGAATGATACCCGTATCAAAAACAGAAAGCTATACCGCACAGGAAACCCCGAACGATATTTTTTGATGGCCATAAAGCCTGCAGGGCACGGAGAGGTGTTTTTTTCACCTGCCGGCACGGCATACAAGGATGCAGCCTATGAGTACAAAAAGATATACTGTCATGAGCGCCCTCGCTGTTTTGACACTTGCGGGCCTGCTCTTTTCATGCGGATCAGGCAGCCGGAGCAACAAAGCGGCGGAGAGCCAAACCCCGACAAAAGTAACCTGCGCCCCGGTCGTGCAGGACACCATCAGCACATACATTCAGGCAACCGGAAGCATTTCACCGCATGCCGAAACATTTATCGGCCCTAAAGTGGACGGACGCATAGAAGCCTTTTTTGCTGACGAGGGCGATTTTGTCGAGCAGGGAGACCGGCTCGTCCGGCTCGAGCAGATACGCTTCACGCTCGATTTGAAGCAGGCCCGCGCCGCGCATGAGGAAAACACCGCAAACCTGAAAAATTTGAAGCGCACCCTGAAGCGCAAAAAAGAGCTTTTTGAAAAAGACGTTATAGACAAGCAGGTCATCGACGATCTCCAGACTCAGGTCGAGCTTGCACGCGCGCGGGCCGACATGAGCGCATCCCGCCTTGCAACGGCGCGGGTAAACCTGCAGGATTCAGTGCTCTATGCCCCCTTTTCCGGCTTTGTGGTGGAGCGGCGCATGAACCGCGGGGAAATGTATGCCGCCCGGTCAAACGAGTATGTATTTCATCTGGTCGACACCTCGACAGTTGAGGTCGAGGTCGATATATTTGAAACAAAAAAGCGCTTTGTCTCGATCGGGGAAGCCGTGTCGGTTACGGTCGATGCCTATGCAGAAAAAAAGTTCACCGGTACGATTACGGTGGTAAACCCCCTTATCGACCCGGCAAGCAGAAAATTTCTCGTCAAAATCGCGGTGGCGAATCCCGACTATCTGCTGGAGCCGGGCATGTTCGCCCGCGTCGCCATTAAAGAGCATACCACCGAAAACGCCGTGCTGGTTCCGGCGCGCGCGGTCATAGAGCGCGACGGCGCCAAGGTGGTATTTGTCGTCGAGCAGGGGCGCGCGCAGATGCGCCCCGTGTCTACCGGCCTTACAACATACCGTCTGGTCGAGATAACAGAGGGGGTTTCCCCCGGCGTGCAGGTCATTGTGGACGGGCTGTACGCCGTCAAGCAGGGAACCCCGGTAACCGTGCGCGGCGCAGGCGCGGTCAAAAGCGCACCGGGGGCGGAAAAGCCGTAACAGCAAGCGCCTGCCAGCGGGTATTGCATGAACCTTGTCGATATTTCAGTCAGAAAGCCGGTTACGGTAACCATGATCATTTTGATCATGGTTGTGCTGGGAGTGGTGTCGTTCACCCGGCTGGGGCTCGATTTTTTTCCGGATCTCGAGTTTCCGGAAGTATCCGTCATCACCACCTACCCCGGCGCATCCTCCCATGAGGTGGAAACGCTGATCACCCGCCCTTTGGAAGAATCGGTGGCAACGGTCTCGGGCGTTCGCAAAGTAAAGTCCACCTCCCGCGAAGGCGTGTCCCTGATTCAGGCTGAAATCGAATGGGGGACAAATCTCGATATGACCGCCCAGGATATCCGCAATATGATGGATATCACCTTCGACAGGCTCCCCGATCAGGTTGACCGGCCTCTGGTGGTTAAAAGCGATATGGACCTTATGCCGATTCTGTATTTCGGCGTTCTGAGCACGACCGGCCGCGATCTGCGCAACATGCGCACGCTCATCGAGGATCATGTGGAAAAGCCGGTGGAAACCGTTCCGGGAGTGGCGTCGGTCACGGTTTCAGGGGGCCTCGAGCGCGAAATTCTCGTCGAGGTCGACCGCAACAGGCTGCACGCGCACAACCTTTCGCTCAATGATATTATTTCGGTTATCCGCCGTCAAAACCGCGATATTCCCGGCGGACACATAACCCGCGGCACGCAGGAGTATGTGCTGCGCACCCTGGGCAAATACCGGCACCCCTCAGACATCGCCGACACAATCGTGACCGTCACAAACGGCAAACCCGTCTACATACGGGATATAGCCCGGGTTCGTGACACCCACAAGGAAATCCGCAACGTCAGCAGGACAAACCGCGAACGCTCGATAATTTTCTGGGTAACAAAAGAGTCCGGCAGAAACACGGTTCAGGTCGTCGATGCGGTCAGGGAGGAAATCGCCCGCATCGAAAAAGACCTCCCGCGCGACATTCAGATTCGAGACGTCTGGGACACGTCAAAGATCGTTCGGGACTCCGTCACGCAGCTCGGCACGACCGTGCGCTGGGGCGGGGCCATCTGCACGGTAGTGCTGTTTTTGTTTCTGTGGAGCGTGCGCACCACGCTCACGCTTCTGATCTCCATCCCGTTTGCCATCATCACCACCTTTATCGCCATTTATTTTGCAGGCTACACCCTGAACCTCATCACCCTGAGCGGCCTGGCCCTGGGGGTGGGCATGATCGTCGACAACTCAATCGTCGTGCTTGAAAACATTTTCAGGCACATCGAGGTTGGCGAGGGGCGATTCGAGGCTGCCAAAAACGGAGCCCGCGAGGTAACCATGGCCATCACCGCCTCAACGCTCACCAGCGTTATCGTGTTCGTTCCGCTGGTGTTTGCGGGCGGCATCGCCGGCGAGTTCACCAAGCCCCTGGGCCTCACCGTCACCTTCGCGCTGCTTGCTTCGCTTTTAGTCGCGGTCACCATAATCCCCATGATCGCCTCCCGCTTCCTGAACAGCAGCAGGAGCCGGAGCGGAACCCGGAACGTATACGGGCTTCTATCAGAGCGCTACCGCCGCCTCATCCGCTTCAGCCTCAAGCGCCGCGCGCTCATGGTTTTTGCCGCATTTATAATATTCATTCTCAGCATATTTGCCATGGGAATGGTAAAACAGGAGTACATGCCCCGGCTCGATGAAATATACACGACCTGTGTTATCAAGCTGGCTCCCGGAACCGCCCTCGAGGAAACGCTCGCGTATGTGGGGAATATAGAAAACGCTATAGTAAAAAAGCCCGAATTCCGCTCGATCATTTCACTTACCGGCCTGTCCGAGTCATCAAAATTCGATCTTGCCTCAGGCGCAGGCCCTGCGGGGGTCAATGAAGGGGAAATATTTTTTGAAATAGCCTCCAAAAAGCAGCGCTCGAGAACCAGCCTCGAATTTCTGCAGGATGTCATGTCTGAAATTCCCGAACCGGTCGACGGCTCGTGCTACTTCATGCAGACAACGGACTACTTCACCCGCGGCGGCGACCGACCTGTTGAGGTTAATCTTTTCGGCGGCAATCTTACCGTGCTGAAACAGCTTTCCGATTCGCTTGCCGCTTTTTTGAAACAGCAGGAGGGAATTGTAAACATCGACCAGAGCCTGCGCATGGGCAAGCCCGAGCTCAAAATCGATATTGACCGGCAGAAGGCGTCCCTGCTGGGGCTCACGGCAGGCCAGGTTGCGGAAACGGTGGACACGGCCTTCCTGGGCACAAAAGTGTCAAAATACCGCGAAGGCGGCGACGAGTATGACATCCGCGTCAGGTTCAGCGAAAGCGACCGCCTGACCGATCAGGATGTCGAGGACATCGCCATTTCAAGCCCGATGGGGTTTCAGGTAAGCCTGGCCGATCTTGCCGACATACGGGAAGGCACCGGGCCGGTTCAAATCAAGCGCGAAAACCAGGAGCGCATGGCAACAATCAGCGCTAACTATATTCCTGAAATACGGGATCTGCGCAGCATAAAAAATGCCATAGAGTCCTTTTACCGGAAGAAGCCCCTGCCTGAAGGCTACTTTTACCGGTTCGGGGGATCCATAGAGGATATGGGCCAGATGGGCACAACCATGCTGTGGGTCATGGGGCTCATCATCCTGCTGGTCTATATGGTTATGGCAGCCCAGTTCGAGTCGCTCAGCTATCCGTTTGTCATCATGGCCGCCGTTCCCCTGTCATTTATCGGCGTTGCCGCTGCGCTGCTTGCAACCGGAAACTCGCTGTCGGTCATGTCCTACATCGGCATCATGATGCTGGTGGGAATCGTGGTCAACAACGGCATCGTTCTGATTGACTATATCAATCAGCTTCGCGCGTCGGGTATTGAAAAGCATGAGGCCATTGTAGAAGCCGGCGCAACCCGTCTGCGCCCCATCCTCATGACAACGCTCACAACCAGCATTGCGATCATTCCCATGGCGCTGAGCCGCGGCGAGGGCTCCGAGCTGTTCTCCCCGATCGCCATTACCATCTTCGGCGGCCTGCTCACCTCGACCTTTCTGACGCTCGTTATCGTGCCCGCAATCTACAGCATCGTGGACAGCATGCGCCAGGCCTCATCCCGGCTGGTACAAAAATACATTTAAGCACATCACCGAAAGAAACAGGCGCGCGGTATGGAAATCGTCCTTGCCACAAAAAACCCCAACAAGCTCAGGGAATTCCGGCAGATGCTTGAAGCCCCGGACATCCGCATCGTGTCGCTCGAGAATTTTCCGGACAGCCCCTCAGTGATAGAGGACGGGGAAACCTTTGCCCAAAATGCGCTCAAAAAGGCCCGCACCATCGCCCGCCACACCGGCAGGCTTGCCATAGCGGATGATTCCGGCCTCGAGGTTGATCATCTCTGCGGCATGCCGGGCATCTATTCGGCACGCTTTGCCGGAGAGCGCTCAGACGACGATGCAAACAACCGCAAGCTGCTTAAGGGCCTTGAAGGCGTCCCGCCTGAAAAACGCGGAGCCGGATTCAAATGCGTTATCGCGGCAGTCGCACCGGGCGGCGAAAAGATGACCGTTGAGGGAATCTGTCGGGGAAGCATTCTGACGGCGCCCCGCGGCACAAACGGGTTCGGCTACGACCCCCTGTTTTTCGAGCCGGAGCACCAGCTGACGTTTGCAGAAATGAGCGCGGAGCAGAAAAACAGCGTCAGCCACCGCTTCCGCGCCATACAGAAGCTCAAAGAGCGGCTGCCCGCATTCCTGCAGTCTCTCCAGCACACAACATGAGATACACCCCCTGCCCTTCCGCCGCTGCAGCGACATTGCTGTTGCTTCAGATGCGCATTTATGCTATTTAGTTTGAATTATTCTCACCGAGGTACGGCGGGGCGTAGCGCAGTCTGGTAGCGCACCTGGTTTGGGACCAGGGAGTCGGAGGTTCAAATCCTCTCGCCCCGACCACTGCTTTTAAAGCTATTTCAGCATGTTATGCTTGCCGATACCCTCAGAAATACTCAAAAACACCGTCACTCAAGCAACACTGATTTTTGCTTGAAAAGCACTTGTTTTCAATCCCGCCAACACCGTTTTTGAGTGACATGGCTTGCCGGTAGCATTTATCCTATAGCATATAGCCTTTGTTGACTCGTGGGAGGTTCTTATATAGTATGTTGCGAAATATCAGATGCCGAAATTTCTGCAGTAGCAATCACGGCATTTGGTTTGGTCAGGGCTGGTGTAAAGCAAAAAACAATGTTTTATGTATACCCCCCCCCGGGTCTACCGATAATCGTACCATGTCGAATCAGGAATTACATGCTGTTGTGATGCCGGCCGGCGGTCTTCATCTTGAATGGGCTGATCCTGAAACCGGAACCGTTCCGATAAAAAGCAGCCGCCTTCTGCAGGCTGAAATACACCGGCGCTTTGTCTCTTCGCCGGGCGGCGCGCTTTTGTTTTTGGGCTTTTGCGACAGGGATGTTCCACTTCACCCTTCTCTTGAGTACTGGCGCACATTCGCGGGTTTGTTTGTCCGGAAACTGCTCCGGACGCCGGACCTGGAGATCCTGCGGCATAAGGCCGAGATCATGCTTGAGGAAGATGAGATCCGGCACACGCTGGACTGTGCTCCCATGATGGCCGGAGCTGAATATCTTGGCCCGGAACTGTTAAGCAGCGTGTGGCTGGAGATCGGCCGGGAGTTTTCGCGGGAGATTAAAGAGTATGACGGCACGGTTGAGAGCTTTGTCGGCAGCTACAGCCCTGACGTGCATCTGGTGGGCCGGGTTTTTTTCCATCTGGTTGAAAACAAAAACGCCGACGTGCCCTTTGCTTTTCTGGCGACCTATTCCACGCGGCTGAACAAGCGGGGCCAATCGAAACATCTGCCGCTGAAGCACGCCCTGCAGGAGTACGGCAGCGACGAGGCCAGGCTCCTCGAGCTTCTCACCACCGTTCATGCCGCTGCAGGAAAAAGTGCCCTGATTGCGGAGATGCTTGAAACCGGTGAGCTGTTTCACCCGCTTTCATGGTCGCCTGCCGAAGCGTTTACGTTTCTCAAGGAAGTCTCCGTCTACGAGGAAGCGGGAATCCTGTGCCGGATTCCGGACTGGTGGAAGGGCCGGGCATCGGGCCCTCGGCTGAGCGTAACTATTGGAGATTCACAGCCGTCGGTTATGGGCATGGATGCGATTCTGGATTTCAATCCCGGGATGCTTTTAGGCGACACGCCGATTTCGGAAGCCGAGGCGCAAAAGCTGCTGGAGGAATCCGAAGGGCTTGCTTTCATCAAAAACAAGTGGGTGGCCGTGGATCCGGAAAAGCTGCGGCAGACACTTGATGCTTATGAAAAGGCAAAGGTGCTGGCGGGGGAAAGCGGGCTGAGCCTTCGGGACGCCCTGCGGCTGCAGATGAACCCGGAACAGCTGTTGGGAGACAATGATCTCGACGCAGAAGCAACCGTAGCACACGGTGAGTGGCTTGGATCGGTCATGCAAAAGCTGCGCGGCGCCGGACGGCTTTCCGAGGTAAAGCCGGGCCGCGGTTTTAAAGCCCGTCTGAGGGGCTATCAGCAGACAGGACTCAACTGGCTGTGTTTTTTGGACACTCTCAAGCTGGGTGCCTGCCTGGCCGATGATATGGGCCTTGGTAAAACGGTTCAGCTTCTTGGCTTTTTGAGTGTTTTGAAGTCTCGGGGAACGGGCAAGGCCAGTTTGCTGGTGATACCGGCCTCACTGATTGCCAACTGGACCGGTGAAATTGAACGGTTTTCCCCCAGCCTCACCTATTTAGTGGCCCATCCAGATGCCCACCGCGAGAAAGGGCTCAAAACCCCGGGCAAGAAAGAACTGGACGGGCTTGACCTCGTCATTACAACATACACCATGGCACAGAAATATGAATGGCTGCAGTCCTATGCTTGGGGCTATGTTATTCTGGATGAAGCCCAGGCCATCAAAAACCCGGGCACCAGGCAGACACGTGCGATTAAAAAACTGAAGGCGGACAACAGGGTCATTATGACCGGAACGCCCATTGAAAACCGGCTCGCGGACCTGTGGTCGCTGTTTGATTTTATCAACCCCGGCCTGCTGGGTAACCGGACGGAGTTCGGACGGTTTGCTAAAAGCCTCAAAGACCGTCCGGACGGCTACGGGCGGCTGCGAAACCTTATCAAGCCCTACATTCTCCGGCGCTTGAAAACAGACAGAACGGTCATTGCCGATTTGCCGGAGAAGGTGGAGATGAAAACCTATGCGCCGCTTTCCAGGAAACAGGTGGTGCTGTATGATAAACTGATCCGCGATTTAAAAGAAGCCATAGAAGCGGCGGAGGGAATTCAGCGCAAGGGGATGGTGCTTTCTGCTCTGATAAAATTCAAACAGCTTTGCAACCATCCCGACCAGTACCTCGGCACCGGCGAATACCCGGAAAACGACAGCGGCAAGTTCGGCCGCCTGCGAGACATATGCGGGACGATCTGCGAAAAGCGGGAAAAGGCGCTGGTGTTCACGCAGTTTAAGGAAATGACCGGCCCCCTGTGCTATTATCTGGCAGGCATATTCGGGCGGCCGGGGCTGGTGCTGCACGGGAGCGTGCCGGTGGGCAAAAGAAAGAAAATTATTGAACGCTTCCAAAGCGACGAGCATGTTCCTTTTATGGTGCTTTCCTTAAAGGCCGGCGGCGTGGGGCTGAACCTGACCGCAGCCAACCACGTTATCCACTTTGACCGCTGGTGGAACCCTGCCGTTGAGAATCAGGCCACTGACCGGGCCTTCAGAATCGGCCAGAAAAAGAATGTTGTTGTGCACAAGTTTCTGACCAGGGGGACCGTGGAAGAGAG
Source organism: uncultured Thermodesulfobacteriota bacterium (assembly GCA_964621615.1). GTDB lineage: Bacteria > Desulfobacterota > WTBG01 > CAIYCZ01 > CAIRTM01 > CAZUMW01. The sequence goes on along the minus strand of CAZUMW010000009.1, from coordinate 5,714 downwards.
AATAGACAGGATGCTTGAGGAAAAGTCCGGGCTGTCGCGGGAAATTATCGCCGAAACCGGCGAGGCCTGGATAACGGAGATGAATAATGACGAGATTCTGGATCTCTTCAAATTGACAATATAGCCAGAGGAGACAGCTATGAGCTTTTGGGAATATGAGCGCTACGAGACGGTAGGAGAAAAAAGGGCGAAAGCAGCCAGGAAGCTGGAGCAGATCAGGAGAAAGAATCCCGGCATCGCCCCTGTTTTTATTGATGGACGCGCTATAGCCACAACCTGGTGGGGCAAGTCATGGAACGCCAACCTGGAGCGCTATGCCGATTACAGCAACCGCATCGGCCGGGGCCGAAGCTATGTGCGGCACGGAGCGGTGCTGGACCTGCAAATAGATGCGGGCGAAGTGCAGGCCCTTGTGCAGGGAAGACGCTCAAAGCCGTATGCCGTAACGATTAAGATACAGGGAATGAGCAGGAACGCCTGGAAGGATTTGACGCGGGAGTGCGCGGGGCAGCTGGATTCTCTTCAGGAACTGCTTTCGGGAAAGTTTCCCAAGGCTCTAGGCGAGCTGTTCATGGCCAGGGGCACTGGAATGTTTCCCGCGCCGAAAGAGATCGCATTTTCCTGCAGCTGCCCGGACTGGGCCGACATGTGCAAGCATGTGGCTGCGGCCCTGTACGGTATCGGGGCGCGGCTGGATGAAGCCCCGGCTCTGTTTTTCAAGCTCCGGAAAGTCGACGTGCAGGATCTCGTATCGCAGGCGGTGCAGGATAATACTCGCAGTCTTCTCGATAAGGCGGGCAGGAAAAGCAAACGTGTTCTTGATGATGCCGACCTTTCAGATGTGTTCGGCATAGACATGGACGATGATTTTGATGCCGGCCTATCACTATCAGATCAATCCAAAAGAGCAGGGGGTGCTGATTCGGCTTCGAGGAAGGCGCGTGCAGGCAAAAAAACACAGAATCCCAAAGCAAAGGCCAAAAGGGGCTCGCCCGGAAAATCTAGAGAACCACAGGCGATACAATCCAGCCCCCAAAAAGGTGGTGCCCAAAGTGATGCCGGTGAAATGGCTGCCGGCAAGCCGGCAAAGATGACGGTGGCTGAAACAGTTTTTTCCGTTATCAAAAAAAGCCGCAGCAGGAAAGGCGTTGATACGGCCGCGCTGGTTATGAAGACCGGCCTTTCTGACAGGCAGGTATGGAGCGCTGTTGCCGCTCTCAAGAAGCAGGGCCGGGTAAAAAGCATGTCTCGAGGATTCTATATAAAAGCATAACGCGGCCGTTTTTTATAAGGACAACTGCCTGATTCTGTTTGGTTTTTTTCTGTTGCGCCTATTGCGCGTTCGAGTTGACTTTAATGTTTTTGTCTTCTATATTATACAAATATAATTTAAATATTTTCCTTGGCAGTCTGTTGTTAATTTTACGTTTTCGCCATTGCAAAGCCAAATAGATTTTGTAGTTTTATTTTAGCAAACGCACCCCTGAGATCCGCCTCTGTTCAGTAAGCAATCGTATGAAACAAAAAATTTATCTTGAGACTTCAATTCTGAGCTATTTAACCGCAAGGCCCACTAATGACTTGCGGGCAATGGCAAATCAAAACACGACAACCGAATGGTGGGAGAATCGCAGAGTGGAGTTTGACGTTTTCATATCTGAATTTGTTGTTGCCGAATTATCCCAGGGTGATTCCGAAGCCTCTGCACGTCGATTGGATGCGATTGAAGGGATTTCAGAATTAGATGTTACTGAAGAAGTAAGAAAATTGGGTAAGGCATTGATTGCTGAAGGGCCTATTCCAAAAGGTGCTGCAATCGACGCATTTCACATAGCTGTTGCAGCCGTCAATGGAATGGATTTTCTGCTCACCTGGAATTGTACGCATATTGCTAATGCAGTGATGCGCCCTCAGGTTGAGGAGATATGTCGCAAACACGGCTATGAGCCACCCACGATATGTACACCTCAAGAATTGATGGAGGGTTGAATTGTTATGTGGCAAGATCCGATCATAAAAGAAACCCGCCAATTGAGAGAACAATATGCATCCAAGTTTAAGCATGACCCGGATGCAATCTTTGAAGATATTCTCAAGCGGCAGGAAAAGACGGAGCGAAACCGAATGGCAATGCCTGCTCGCAAACCAAAATCCAAGCAAAAAAGTGCCTAATCAAAGCAGCATTTTTCGATTTGCAACCCCCTTGCTGAATGACCGGCCGCTGCCGAATTTCGTCACCCGACCGTCACTTTTTTGAAAAACACAAAATAATATAAGCTGTTTTAAACAGTTGCAAATACAGTCGGAGGTTCAAATCCTCTCGCCCCGACCACTGCTTTTAAAGTTAATTCAATAACTTAGCCAATTTTTACCCTTCAAACAACCGCCGGCAAACCGTCACCGGTCTCATGCAGCAAAAGCCTCCCTCTTTTCAAGGGCCTTTTAAAAAATGTTCAAGGGCATCGGTCACAACTTTATTCAACTGCACGCCGTGGTCTTTCGCATACAGAGCAGCACGGCGGTGCAGGTCGGCACCCGTTCGAACATTAAACGTCCCCTTGAACGGTTTCTCCGGTTCTGTATTTTCCTGCCGGCAAAGCTCAAGATAATCATCGACGGCTTCCCTGAACGCTTTTTGCAGCGACGTGACATCTGTGCCCTCATAGGTGACCAAAGCCCGAACAAATTCCAGCTTACCGTGAAAAACCTTGTCATCGTCGCTGTAGTGAACGGAACCGAAATAACCTTTATAGCTCATCATATCTTTCATACCATTCCCTCCCTGACAAGCATTTCGAGAATATCGTCTATAACATACGTTTTGATGATATTCCCCGGATGCGGTTTGTGCAGTATGATTGGCGGTGCACTGGGGTGAACAAACTTTCGTCTTGAACCGCCGGTTTTACCGGCTTTGATTTCGCGATACCCCAACTGTTTCAGCACCGTGGTCAGCTCTGTCCAGGTAACATCTTTGGGTCTGTTTCTAAGGCGTTCCAGATGTTTTTCCCGTTTGCTCATACTGCAAAAAATAAAACATTTTCAGCAATTATGCAACCGTATTTAGTTGCAAAGTATCAATTGTACATTTTTTACACCACCGACTGTGTGTTAAAATCTGGAAATTTTTTAACAATATCGAATAGCCTGTATTTCTTGGAAGAGGTGAAGCTTCAAATCCTCTCGCCCCGACCACTGCTTTTGATATACATTCATTCATTGCCCGCCATAGCGCACTCAAAACCGCCGCCGGCAGCCCCATCGCTTGTGAAATTGTGCGCATGCGCTCCAGATTGCCATTGGCGTCCCTGTTTTTGTTGAACTCCCGACGCTTTTGTATTATGAAATTCTGGTGAGCCCCTGTTAACACTGTTCGGGTATGTCCCCCGGCAGCGCCCACGCTGTGTGGATACGTGCCGGGAAGCGAGAATACGTACGCAGAAGCTGCAATGACTATCGTTAAAGAAGGACACAATTGCTGGCGCATCCGCCGTGCTTCGAGAGCTGCATTTTTGATAGACGGAGCCGCCTATTTTGAATCGCTGGCGGACGCGGTTGAGCGGGCACAAAAAAACATATACATTGCCGCCTGGGACATCGACAGCCGTATTCAGCTTTTAAAAAGGGCTGACTCCGCAAACGGGTGTCCGAATCTCGGCGATTTTCTCAATGCAAAAGCTAAAGGCACCCCCGGCTTGCATATCTATGTGTTAAACTGGGATTTTCCCATGCTGTACGTCAGAGAGCGCGAATGGCTTCCGGTACTGAATCTGGGCTGGAAAACACACCGGCGAATTCACTACCATCTGGATGATGAGCACCCGCTTGGCGCTTCGCAACACCAGAAATTTGTAGTGATTGATAACCGTATCGCATTTTGCGGAGGCTTCGATTTGTCGAACAGCCGCTGGGACACCCCGGAGCACCGCCTGCATGATCCCCGGCGAAAAAACTCGGATAGCGCTCCATACGGCCCCTTTCATGATATACAAATGCTCGTGGATGGAGATGCGGCCGAATCGCTGGCAGAATTATTCAGAGCCCGCTGGGAATGGGCAACCGGGGATTGTATCCCTGCAGAGCAAGGCGAATCCAATGACCCCTGGCCGGAAAAGCATACGCCCGATTTTCGTGATATACAGGTGGCGATTTCCCGGACGCTTCCCGCGTATAAAGGGAGGCAGGGGGTGCAGGAGGTTGAGAAGCTCTATAAAGACAGCATCGCGGCCGCGAAACAGATAATTTATATTGAGAGCCAGTACCTGACCTCTGCTGCTATAGCCGAGGCGCTTGAAAAAAGCCTTGCAGAAAAAAATGGACCGGAAATGGTTATTGTCCTCCCGCGGGAATCCAGCGGCTGGCTTGAGCAGAGCACCATGGATTCGCTGCGGGCCCGGGTTCTGGAAAGGCTGTTCGCAGCCGATCGCCGGGACCGGCTCCGGGTTTTGTATCCGGCCCTTGAGGACGGCGAAACATCTGTATACGTGCATTCAAAAATTATGATTGTCGACGATCAGCTCATAGTGATCGGCTCGGCAAATTTGAGCAACCGGTCAATGGGCTTTGACTCCGAGTGCAACCTGGCTGTTGAGGCACAAGATGATTCCAAGGCACGCACGGCGATTGTCTGTCTGCGAAACCGGCTGCTTGCCGAGCATCTTGGAATCCCAGCCGACAGCGCAAACAGCGCCTTTTTCGACCAGCCGTCTGTAATCAGGGCAATCGAATACCTGTCCTCCTCTTCAGGCAGGAGCTTACGGGCAATAGATTATCAGCGGGCTCCGCCCATAGACGGGGCTTCCATTGTGCAGGACCACACTATACTGGATCCCGAAGTACCGATCGAATTCGACCGCATGATGGACCGGTGTGTTGAGGATGAAGACAAACCGAGCCGGACGCGAAGGGCAGTCACAGTTTTGTGCGTATTGTTTTTTTTGGCTGCGTTGGCCGCATTCTGGCGCCTGGGTCAATTACCAGAGTGGATTGCAAGCGAACACTTCTCTGCATGGGCGCATGCAATCAGCGGTCACCCCCTTTCGTTGGCAATTGTTGTTGCGGCCTATGTTGCCGGGGGCGTCATAATGGTACCCGTTACACTGCTTATCGTAGTTACCGCTATGGTATACTCCCCTTTTTGGGGTGTCGTCTATTCCTGGGCTGGCTGTCTTGTGAGCGCGCTCACCACATTTTTTATAGGCTCAAAACTGGGGAAAAACACTGTACGCACAATTGCCGGGAAGCGCCTCAATCGTCTCGGCCGGCATCTGGCCGGGCGGGGAATTCTGTCCGTTGCACTCATACGCACCATCCCCGTGGCGACTTTTACCGTTGTAAACATTGCAGCCGGCGCATCCCGCATTTCCGTAAGGTATTTCACGGCAGGCACTGCCTTAGGCATGCTGCCGGGCATTGTGATGATTACGCTGTTTACAAACCGCTTTATAAAAGCGGTCGAACAGCCAAGCTGGCTCAACACGCTTAGCGCCGCGGGCCTGGGGGTAGCCCTTGTTTTCGGGGTTTGGTGGACAACAAAAAGGCTCACGCAAAGAAAGAGCGCCCGAGGTTACAGGTAAGCGGCTTTGACGCAGCGCTGCCTGATAAATCATCGCACATCAGTAGTGTCCAGAATAATGTACGAAGCCGGTTCGGGCGGTGCTCTGCAAGGCCCCCGCCCGAACCGACTTTTGCTCAATGCTTTCATTTATTGTGGA
>CAZUMW010000008.1:0-130726 GCA_964621615.1 uncultured Thermodesulfobacteriota bacterium | reverse complement strand
CTGCTCGGTGTATCAGGAAAAATATTCCTTCGGCAACGCCTTTGAAAAAAGCTTTGATTCCGTATGGAACGGTGAGCCGTACCGGGCTGCCCGCCGGGAGCTTGCATCGAAACCAAACGCCCTGAAAACAGTCTGTCACATCTGCAAGGCGAACGGCTTTACCTATTTTTAACGCTCTATGCCCCCCCTGTTGTGCCCACAGCTTTTTCCTTCCAGCTTTTGATATCCTGAAGGGCCCGCCGGGCAAGAAGCTCTTTGCGCTGTGACTTCGGCACCTTTTTCTCAAGCGGGGGCAGGATGCCGAAGTTTGCGTTCATGGGCTGGAAATCAGCGGCGGCTTTATCGGTTATGCAGCCCAGCAGCGCGCCGGTAACGGTTGTGGGGGGCGGGGTAAGGGGTAGCTGCCCTGTGCTGTAGCGCGCTGCCTGCAGGCCGGCGACAAGCCCGGCTGCGGTTGATTCCATGTAGCCCTCAACCCCGGTGATCTGTCCTGCAAAAAATATCCGGGGCTCCTGCTGCAGCTGCAGCGTTCTGAGCAGAAGCGAGGGGGAGTTGATGAAAGTGTTCCGGTGCAGGCTGCCGAAGCGCGCGTACGCTGCATGGCGCAGAGCCGGGATGATCGCGAACACCCTCTTCTGCTCGGGCCGGGTCAGCCTCGTTTGGCACCCGACAAGATTGAAAAGCGTCGCTTCGCGGTTTTCCTGCCTGAGCTGTACCGCGGCATAGGGCATGGCGCCTGTACGGGGATCGACAAGCCCGACGGGCTTCATGGGGCCGTGAGCGAGCGTTTCAATGCCCCGCTCGGCCATCACCTCTATGGGCATGCACCCCTCAAAGGGCACCAGCGTTTCAAAATCTTTGAGAGGCACTTTCCGGGCTTCAAGAAGCGCGCTTACAAACGCATAGTACTGATCCCGTGAGAGGGGGCAGTTCAGATAGTCGGAGGTGCCCCGGTTATAGCGCGAAGCAGAGAATGTGTGCCCGGTGTCTATGGAGTCGGCTTCGACAATCGGTGATATGGCATCGTGAAAATAAAGGCTCCCGCTGCCGATGCGCCTGGCTATGTCATCTGAGAGCGACTCCGAGGTGAGCGGGCCCGTTGCCACGATGACAATGCCGCTGTCGGGGATGGCCCCCAGCTCTTTTCTCTCAAGGGCTATCAGCGGGTGGGCGGCAATCGCATCCGTTGCTGCCGCAGAAAAGGCATGCCTGTCCACCGCCAGCGCTCCGCCGGCCGGAACAGCCGTTTGATCGGCGCAGCGCACGATAAGCGAACCGAGCTCGCGCAGCTCCTGCTTGAGCACCCCTCCTGCATTTTTGAGGCTGTTGGAGCGAAGCGAATTGCTGCACACCAGCTCTGCAAGGCTCTGGCTTTTATGTGCCGGGGAGTAGCGGGCCGGCTTCATTTCATAGACGGTAACCCTGCAGCCCAGCCGGGCTGCCTGCCATGCGGCCTCGCAGCCGGCAAGGCCGCCGCCGATAACGGTAATATGCTGCGCGCTGTATGTCATGCTGATTCCATGTGCCGGAAATCGTTTGAATCTTCCGGGTCAATAAGCCTTATGCGGTTTCGTCAGGAATAGGCTGCTTTTTCAGTAACCGCGGACAACGAGGGAAGGAAGTGCGCTGTAATCTGCCCGGCGCTGTGCTGCCTTAGCCGGACGATTCAGGCGGCTCACCAGTGCGTTTGTATGTGCACTCTTTGTTAGGGCATTTTATCTGCTGCCCGTAGCGCTTGGTCTTTTTTTCCACAAGATAGCGGCTGCCGCACTCAGGGCACTGCTCGTTGACGGGGGGGTCCCATGAGGCAAATTTGCATTTCGGGTAATTTGAGCAGCTGTAAAAGATTTTTCCCTTCCTGGATTTTTTCTGCTGAATTTCACCGTCTTGGCAGTCGGGGCAGCTGATGCCCAGGGAAACCGGCTTGTTCAGCGGCCGGACAAATTTGCAGTCGGGATAGCCCGAGCAGCCCAGAAACTGGCCGTAGCGCCCCTGCCTGAGCAGCAGCGGCTTGCCGCATTTTTCGCATACCTGATCCGTTTCCTGCCCCTGAGGGCCCTGCTGCTCATCGTTGTTAAGCGAGCGGACAAACCGGCATTCCGGGAAGCCGCTGCAGGCATAGAAGCGGCCGTAGCGGCCCAGCTTGATCACCAGCGGCTTTCCGCACTGGGGGCAGATTTCCTCTGTTTTTTCTGTGGTGACATCCGATTTTTGAATTTCTTTTTCTTTCGTTTCAATAAGGGAAATAAACGGTTTCCAGAACGACTTAATGGCAGGCTTCCACTCAGCCTCGCCGCGGGCTATTTCGTCAAGCCGTGACTCCATCTGGGAGGTGAAGCCGTAATCAACATAGCGGGGAAAATGCGATACCAGAAGATCGTTGACGACCATGCCGACATCCTCGGGGTAAAAGCGCTTTTTTATGAGCTTCACGTATTCCCGATCCTGCAGGATGCTTATAATGCTTGCATATGTTGACGGCCTGCCGATGCCGTATTCTTCCAGGGTTTTTACCAGGGAGGCTTCGGTATACCGGGGAGGCGGCTGCGTGAAATGCTGCTCGGGCAGCAGCTTCAGCAGATCGAGATCCTGATCTTTTTTGAGCGGCGGGAGCATTTTCTGCTCCTTGCTTTTGTTAGTATCCCCGTCATCGCTTTCGGTGTATATTTTCATGAAGCCGGGGAACTTTACCGTAGAGCCGGAAGCGCGGAAAACATATCCGCCTCCGGCGGCAATGTCGGCTGAAACCGAATCAAGCACTGCGTCTTTCATCTGACTGGCAACCGATCTGTTCCAGATGAGCGTGTAGAGCCGCTGCTGGTCTCTGGTAAGCGCGTTGCCTATTTCGTCCGGAATGAGCCGCACGTCGGTCGGCCGGATGGCCTCGTGCGCCTCCTGAACATTTTTTGACTTCTGGGTGAACTGCCGCGGCTTTTCCATAGCGTATTCCGCACCGAACCTGCTGACGATAACACCGTGAATATCCTGAAGGGCGCTGTCTGCCATATGGACGCTGTCGGTTCGCATGTAGGTGATCAATCCCATGGTGCCCGTTCCCACATCAATGCCCTCGTAGAGCCGCTGCGCAACCGACATGGTTTTTTTTGCGGAAAAACCGAGCTTTCGCGACGCCTCCTGCTGAAGCGTGCTGGTTATAAAGGGCGGTGCCGGCTTTCTTTTTATTTCGCGGCGCTTTATGCTTTTTACGCGGTAGGAGGAATCCCGGAGCTGCCGGGTGATGTCATCGGCCTGCTCCCGGTTTTTTATCGCGAGCTTTTCAAGCTTTTTGCCGTCAATTTCAACAAGCTGAGCATCAAAGGGGCTTTTTTCGCCGGCGGGGTTCAGGCGGGCCTTAACGGTCCAGTATTCCTCGGCATTGAATGCCTGTATTTCTTTTTCCCGCTCGCAGATTATGCGCAGCGCAACAGACTGCACGCGCCCCGCCGAGAGCCCGTAGCGGATTTTTTTCCACAGAAACGGGCTCAGGTTGAACCCCACAAGATAATCCAGCACGACGCGGGCCTGCTGAGCGTCAACGAGTGTGTCTGATATGTGTCCGGGGTGCGCAAGCGCGTCATGAATGGCGTCTTTGGTTATTTCATGAAAGGTGATTCTTTTCACCTCACGGGCGCCGTTGTCCTTTTTCTTTTTATCCAGGTTGAGAGCGGCTTTGAGGTGCCAGGCGATCGCCTCGCCCTCCCGGTCAAGGTCGGTTGCCAGGTAAACGGCGTCGCAATTTTTAAGCGCTTTTTTTATTTCATTGATGTATCGCCTGCTGCCGGGCAGTATTTCATATTTGGGTACAATGTCCTCCCCGATCTCGACCGAGCCCTGCTTGCTGGGCAGCGCTCTGACATGCCCTTTACACGAAAGGACGCGATAATCTTTTCCCAGGAACTTTGATATCGTTTTTGCTTTTGCCGGTGATTCGACGATAACCAGAGACTGTGTCATGAGTAGGGGTCACCTCCCTGTTGGGCAGTTCCGTGTTTTGTTGTGCGCCGGGCTGCATCAGCGCCGGACAAAACGCTTTCCGGGCAGCTGACGGATATGACCGCCAAGCTCGAGCTCCAGGAGCAGGGCGGATACGCTCGCGCTGGATCGCGCGGATTGTGCAATCAGGTTATCAATCTGCACGGGCTCTGCGGTGAGCAGCCGGTACACCGCCTGTGCCTCGTCGCTTACCGGTAGAGCGCTCTCTGCGGCAGGGTTATCTGTGCTTGTTTCCCACTGAAGCTCCTCAAGAATATCCCCGGCGCTTTCGACAAGCTTAGCGCCGTTTTTTATCAGCGCATGCGGCCCGCGCGCTTTATAGGAGTAGGCGCTTCCCGGTATTGCAAAAACGTCCCTGCCCTGTTCAAGCGCCAGGCGGGCGGTAATAAGCGAGCCGCTTTTAAGGCTTGCCTCGGTAACCAGAACCCCCCGGGCTATTCCGCTTATGATACGATTCCGCGCCGGAAAGTGGTAGCTGTTCGGCTCGGTTTCCGGCGGATATTCGGATATAACCGCACCCGCCTGTGCAGCCGCTTCATAGATCTTTCTGTTTTCCGGCGGGTAGATCACATCAATGCCCGAGCCGAGCACCGCTATTGTGCGCCCGCCCGCAGAAAGCGCTGACTGATGAGCCTTCGTATCGATCCCCCGGGCCATGCCGCTGACTATGGTAACGCGCTGTGCGGCAATGTCACGCGTTATGTCGCGGGTTACCCGCCGGCCGTACTCTGAAGGATTTCGTGATCCCACAACCGCAAGCGATCGGTCGTCCCCGGCCGCTATGTCTCCCTTTACGTAGATATAGGCCGGTGGATCGTGAATATGGCGCAGGTTCCGGGGATATGCAGCATGCGTATAGGGTATGATGCTGATATTCCGGGAGATCGCACGTTCAATTTCGCGCTCAATAGCTGCAGAGGGTTTGAAACCGTGCAGAGCGGCTACGGTTTTTTCCGTTATGCCCGGAACAGACGTCAGCTCTCGGCGGTCGGCTTCAAAAATGTGCTGCGGTGAGCAGAAGCGCTCTATCAGCTGCTTGCACAGAACATTTCCGATACCGCATGTTTGACGAAGCCCGATCCAGAAGTAAAGATCCTCCACCACATGCATCCTTTAGCGGTTCAACGATAGAGTGATAACGGTCCCGGAGATAAAAGTCAAGGATAAAGTCATCAGCGGCCGTGTGCAGTCGCGGCGGGCTGACGTGAGAATTGTGCTTTTACGCTCCCGGCAGAGAAAACAGACTGATGGTGTTCCGGGTAGCGGCAACTGCTACCGATTCAGGGGATATATGCTTGATCCGGGCGATTTCTTCAGCAACGAAGCGGACATAGGACGGTTCATTTCTTTTGCCGCGAAAAGGAGCAGGGGTGAGAAACGGGCAGTCGGTTTCTATAAGCATGTGCTCAAGCGGAATTTTTTCTGCAACATCGCGCACAGCGTGTGCGTTTTTAAAGGTCACCGTCCCGGGTATGGATATATAATAGCCCATATCTATGCACTCACGCGCCATGCGCGTGTCGCCTGAAAAGCAGTGGAGCACGCCGCCCGTGCTGTTTTGATTTTCTTCGCGCAGTATCGAAAGGGTGTCCTGATGCGCGTCACGGTCGTGAATAATAACGGGAAGGCCGGCGCTTCGGGCAATGTCAAGCTGCGCCCTGAAAGCCCGAATCTGTTTTTCCTTTGGAGAGCGCATACGGTAATAGTCAAGACCGATTTCACCCACGGCGACAACTTTCGGCCTGCCGAGGTTTTCTTCAAGGAAATCGGCTGCTTTCAGGTCGAAGCTTTCGGCATTGTGCGGGTGTATGCCCAGGGCGGCGTAGACGCCCGGCTGTTTTTCCGCAATCTGAAGCGCGCGCCGGCACTCCTTCAGGCCGATCCCGATAGTGATGATGGCGCTCACGTTTTCGCTGCGGGCCCGCTCGATTACCTCGTCGCGATCGCGGTTGAATTCCGGAAGATCAAGATGTGCGTGTGAGTCTATATATGTGGCGGATGACATGGAGGCGTCGCTTTCAGGGTGGCGGTTATACAGCTTCGACAATCTGAACCCATGCTTTCCTGGTGCGCGGGCCGTCAAACTCACAGAAAAACACCGACTGCCAGGTTCCCAGCTTGAGCGTTCCGTTTTCGACGATGATCGATTGCGAGCAGCTGAAAAAAGACGACTTTATGTGTGCGGCGGAATTGCCTTCGGCATGCGCATAGCCGTCTCTGATCGGGATTACTTTGCCGGCTTCCATGAGAATGTCTTTCACCACTGCAGGGTCGGCATTTTCATTGATAGTGACGCCGGCTGTTGTGTGGGGTATGAATACGGTACAGATGCCCTGCTGAACGCCGCTTTTTTGTATCGCAGAGTTTATCTGGGCGGTTATGTCGATCATTTCTGCCTGTTTGCCGGTTTTTACCGTGAACTCGTGCATGGCTTTTTCCTTAAAGAACGATGTGGCGTACTGTCATTATTTTATTTTCGCAGTTTTTTCAGCACCGCTACTTTAGCTTCAATAAGCTGCTCATGCGGTATTGCAAGCAGCCGGGCAAGCTGGTGTATCAGATAGTCTTCATGCTGATCCAGGGTGCCGTCCGCATAAATTACCTGCCATATCATCTCCACGATGTGCAGCTTTTTGTCAGCAGGCATATGCTGCTTGATGGTGCTGGCAAACTGCCATACGTCGATGCTGTCACTTCGCCGCTGCTGGGAAAGCTGCTTTATTTCGCTGACCGCGTCCTGAGCAATGTCGAAGCGCTCCCGCATCAGCTGTTCGATGCGGCGCTCCTCTTCTTCTGAAAATGTGCTGTCTGCATGCGCCATCTCAAGCAGCAGCGCGCAGGTTGCAATCTGCAGCTCGGTTTCAGAGTCGGGCTTCTGCAGCGCGGGTTCGCCTGCCTTTCCCTGCCATTTGCCAAATAATGATTTTACTAAATCACGCATAGCGCTGCCGTAAAGTGCTCCGCCATAAAAAAAGCCGGCAAGGCAGTCCGGCTGTTCTGAAACCGGTCTCTTTGTGCGGTTTATATGTCCTGGCGGAGCTGGTTTATGATGTCTTCCAGAGCCCGGTCAGCCTGCTGCGCCGGGACCTGGCATGTTCCCACTTTTTTATGCCCCCCGCCGCCATAGGACAGCATCAGGCGGCCTATGTCTGCGGTGCACGATGGTTCAATAATGCTGTGGCCGGCGCTGATAACCACATTTTTCCGGCCCCTTCCCCAAAAAGTGCGCACGGATACATTCTGAAACGGGTATATGGCATATTCAACAAAGCGGTTTCCGCTGAGAATTTCATCAACGCGGCGCAGATCCATAACGATGACATTGTGCTCGGTATGGCTGTTTTCCCGGACCATAGCCTCATATGCCAGCTCCTGGGTGGAATAGAGCTCAGCGCGCTCGCGGACCTCCGGCTGCTGCAGGATAGTATCAATATCCATGGTTTTGCAGTATGTAATGAGCTTTTTCATAAGGCCGTGGTGATCGACGGAATAGCCGCCAAAGCGCTCCAGTCCGGTGCGGGCATCCAGAAGAAATGAAAGCAGCACCCAGCCTTCGGGCTCCAGGATGTCTTCGATGGTGAAGTCTGCAGAATCGCACTTGTCTGCAGCAGGCATAAGCCCGCTGCTCTCATGCTTTTGTAATTTGTCAGCGCCGCCGTAGTAGCTGTATATCACCCGGGCGCAGCTTGGGGCGGGCTGCGATGCGCCCTCGTAGCGGAATGTCTGATCGATATGCAGCCGCTCTGTTTCGCTTGAGTGGTGATCAAACCACAGGCCGCAGCCGGGGGCGTAGGGTACGTTTGCAAGGATATCATGTGGCCCGACCGCAATATTGCCGTCCTGAACCTCTTTCGGGTGCACAAACAGATAGCTGTCGATCATGCCGAGCTCTTCAAGCAGTACCGCACAGGCAAGGCCGTCAAAATCGGATCGGGTAACGAGGCGCATCGGTTCCTCTTCAAGGGGCAGACGGGAATTGTTTCAGAGCTGTGCATAATTATAGCTTTTTGCTGTTCGGCATGTCAACAGTTGTCTGACAAAGCGGGATTTGTTCTGGAAATGGGCAGCACGCTCAGGTACAATAGGCATATTTGTCAGCACATACAACCACAGCGGACATGCTTTTTCATGAAAACCACTGCTGCTGTTTCATATTCAAAGAGTGCACGCCTCGCGTCGCTGCCGGGGGTCGCCGCGGTGCGCCTTCTGGTTTTGGCAACAAATGCAATCGGCTATAGAAACAGCCTGCGGCTCGGGTCCGCCATCGGGGCTCTTCTTTATTCTCTCTCAGGCAGGATGAAGGCAAAAATTTATCACAACCTTGCGCTTGCCTATGGCGATAGCCTCAGCCGGCCGGATACGCAGGAGATTGCCCGGAAGGTGCTTTGCAACTTCGGCAAAAACTGGACCGAGCTTTTTTATGTTGGTGGCAGGGGAAAGCACACCGTTCTTTCGCGCACATCCATACAGGGCAGACAAAACCTGGATGATGCGCTTGCGCAGGGCAACGGGGTAATCGCGGTAAGCGCTCATATCGGCAATTATCCGCTTATCGGAACAAAGCTTGCCGAGGAGGGCTACCGCTTCTGCATGGTCGTGCGCGATCTGGACACCGCTGCCGGCTCTCTGGTGTATGCAGAGGCACGGTCTTTGATTTCCCTTCCATCCCTTACCACCGTTCCCGAGCGCCGGTTTTTCAAAAAAGCGATCGAGACTCTGAAAAACGGCGGTATCCTGTGCCTCATAGCCGATGAAAACAAGCGCCGCGGCGGCATCTTTGTTGATTTTTTCGGGCGCCCGGCCGCCACCGCCCCCGGCCCTGCCGGGCTTGCGCTGCGCACGGGTGCAGCTGTGGTGCCGATGTTTATCCAGCGCCTGCCGGACGACTCGCACCTGATCTCTATAGAGCCGTGTCTGCCGGCCCCGGACAGCGCAGACCCCGACAAATCGATTCATCAGCTTACCGCCGCCTACACCGGTGTCATTGAGCGCTATGTGAAAAAAGACCCCCCACAGTGGATGTGGACAAACTGGCGGTGGCGCACGCAGCCCTGGGGGCAGAGCCGGTCAGCAAAGATGAGAAAGCGCCGCCCGGTTAAAGCGGCCCTCAGAAAGATAAAATCCCTTCTCAAATAACATGCTTTTTCCCGCCCGCTTACCGTAGACGCCCTTCTGCTGCGCGGCGCGGCCTTGGTTGCCTTGTCATGCGGCACCCGGTGATTATTATAATAAATACAGTAACAGCAGTGTCCAAAATAATTTACGAAGCCGGTTCGGGCGGGGCTCTCCAAAGCCTCCGCAACACGTTGGACACGTTTGTAATAAATAGATTGTGCACTCTGGGCACAAGCCCTTAAATCAATTGTTTTTCTCAGGAGAAAGCAGCACAGTATGTGGCTTAAATGGCTGCCGTGGCGTTTTATGGTTAAGCGCTTTGCCCGTGCGCAGGGGTTCGGGGACCCGATCGGCCTGCTGAGCCAGCTGAACCGGTTTGCGCAGCCCGCAGAAGTGCTGGTGCCCGCCGAGCTCCTCCGCGCCGGCGCCGTTTTGCATGCGCGGGGGCTCATCAACAGTCAGGCCATACAGCACAATCTTGACTGGATATGGCCGTACTGGGTGCACCGGCAGTTTGACCCCTCAAGCCGGTCATTTATACCGCGGGCGTTTTCGCTGACACATATAAACCTGACCCACCGGAACTGGACTGCCGTGGGAGTCCCCGATTCCCCTGAAACGCCGATCGTCGATCCGCGCGGCCTGGTTATGCCGTTTTATGACAGCTGGTCGATCGACTGCTGGGTGGTGTGCCCCCCCGACCGCTCTTGCATACCTTCACGCCAGCGCGCAGCAGAGCAGAAGCTCAGCTGCGATGACAATCTCCGCGTTGAGACCCGGTGTGAAGAAAACGGGCTGATGCTCACAAGCGAGGTTCAGGTTGTGGGCGGCCCTGAAGAGCGCCAATGCCTGCTTACGGTTGATGCGAGATCCCCGGGCTACGCCTGGATGGTGCTGTCGGTCCGCCCCTGCAATCCGGAGGGCATCAGCTTTATCCATGATATTTCAATTGATGCTGACCGGACCGCCTGGACGGTTAACAAAAAGGGACGCCTTTTTTTCAGCAGCGCCCCTGATGATCAGGCTTTTTCCCGCTATCATGACGGGGATGTGTTCCGGCATATTGTCAGCAACACCATACAGCACCGCGAAGGAATATCCTGCAGCGTGGGGCTAGCCACCGGGGCTGCGCTTTTTAAGCTTACCCCTGACAGCGGGCGCAGGATATACCTTACAATACCGCTAACAAAGGGAGCCGCGCTTTCCCGTCCGGAACCGATATCATCCGGTGCACAGAGCTGCTGGCACAAAAGCCTGAGCGGTGCCTGCCGCGCATCGGTTCCCGATGTGCGTTTTCAGGTTCTGTATGATGCCGCTGTGCGGACCCTGCTGCTGCATACGGCGCAGGATATATATGCCGGCCCGTTTACGTATAAAAGATTCTGGATTCGCGATGCCGCGATGATCGCTCACGCGCTGCTGTGCGCCGGGCTTTTTGATCGGGCAGCTAAGGTGATCGATCGATGTATAGATGCGCAGACAGCTGCCGGCTATTTCATGTCTCAGGAAGGAGAGTGGGACTCAAACGGCCAGGTCCTCTGGACCATGAACCGGTACTGTGACATAACCGGCGCTTCGCCCCCGAAAAAGTGGCTGGATCCTGTTTTGAAGGGTGCATCCTGGATTGTAAAAAAGCTGACTGCAGCAAACGGGTCGCCGCACGGGGGCCTGCTCCCCCCCGGATTCAGCGCAGAGCATCTTGGCCCTAATGATTATTATTACTGGGATGATTTCTGGAGCGCTGCAGGGCTCCGGGCTGCGGCGCGGGTGCTTGACCGGCTTGGCAGAAACACTATTGCGGCTCATTTCGCCGACCGCGCACAGCAGCTGCTGAACGCTATCGACAGCAGCCTGGAGCACGTTTCCCGGCGCCTTTCATCAGAGGCCGTGCCCGCGTCCCCGTACCGCCGGATGGACAGCGGTGCTGTAGGCTCGCTGGTGGCAAGCTATCCGCTACAGCTGTATGCGCCGGAAGATGTGCGGGTGAGCAATACTGCAGATTATCTTTTGCGGAACTGTATTATCAACGGTGCGTTTTTTCATGATATTATCCATTCAGGCATAAATCCGTATCTGACGCTGCATATTGCGCAGACGCTGCTGAGAGGCGGAGACACGCGCTTTTTTTCGCTTATGGAATCTATTGCCCGGCTTGCCTCCCCCACCGGGCAGTGGCCGGAAGCGATCCACCCTCAGCTGGGCTCAGGCTGCATGGGCGACGGTCAGCACGTGTGGGCAGCGGCAGAATGGGTGCTGATGCTCAGAAACTGCTTTGTCCGCGAAGAGGGCTATGGCCGGAAGCTTGTGTTGTGCTCGGGAGTGAATCCCCGGTGGCTCAAAAAGGGAGCGTCCATTTCTTTCGGCCCGGCGCCGACATCGTTTGGTACAGTGGCGGTGAATGTTGAATCAGACGGGCGCAGAGCAGCTGTTTCCTGGGATGGCTCCTGGCATTCCGGCAGGGCTCCGTTACTGGCAATAAGGCCCCCCGGCTCGGAAGCTGCGGAGGTGTCCGGATCGCAGTCCCAATATATTTTTTCCCCAGCAAAGGAGGTGCAATGAATATTGTAATGATGACCAATACGTTCACGCCGTTTGTGGGAGGTGTCGAGCGGTCGGTGGAAATGTACACAGATATGTATCGCAGGCGGGGCCACTCTGTTGCTATCGTTGCACCTGAGCAGCCCGGCCGGCCGGAGCGCGAGCACGGAGTTATACGGGTTCCGGCGATTTGTAATTTCAACGGGACCGATTTCTCTGTCCGCCTGCCGATTCCCGGGGTTCTGTCCGGGGCGCTTAAAGATTTTAAGCCCGATGTCGTTCACTCGCACCACCCTTTTTTGATCGGAGATACCGCCCTTCGGGTCTCCGCAGCGTTTAACGTGCCGATTGTCTACACCTTCCATACTTTTTATGAGCGCTATACCCACTATGTGCCGGGAGATTCCCCGGCGCTCAAGCGGTTTGTCGTTTCGCTTACCACCGAATATGCCAACCTGTGCGACCGGGTTATTGCGCCGAGCGAAAGCGTTGCACGGGTGCTGAGCGAGCGCGGCGTGCACACCCCTGTTGACATTGTACCCACCGGCATATATTGCGATCGCTTCACAGGCGGCGACGGCACATCATTCAGGCAGCACGCCGGAGTGGATCCGGATGATTTTGTGCTCGGATTTGTCAGCCGCGTTTCACCTGAAAAAAACGTGGGATTCCTTGCTGAAGCGATTATATCGCTTTGCAGGCGCTATGATCGGGCGCGTTTTTTCCTTATCGGCACGGGTCCCTCGGAGGAGGATGTGAAAAGGCTGTTCGCGGAAAACGGCATGGAAAGCCGGGTGCATGCCTTCGGCACCCTTGAGGGGCAGCGCCTTGTCGACGCCTATCACGCCGCCGACGTTTTTGTGTTTGCCTCCCAGTCGGAAACGCAGGGCATTGTGCTTACCGAAGCGATGGCGGCGGGCTTGCCGGTTGTGGCCGTAGATGCTCCGGGCGTCAGGGAGGTTGTCCGCGACGGGTATAACGGCTGCCTGCTTCCGCAGGAAAACAAGGACCGCTTTGTCGATGCGCTGCTATGGATTGCGCGAATGGATGATACGGCAAGAGCGCAGCTGAGCAAACACGCTGAGGAGACCGCACGCAGCTTTTCCATAGAGCGGTGCGCCGATAAAGCATTAAGCATTTATGCCGACGCTGCCGCCGCCGGCTCCGGTTACCGCGAATCAGAGAGCAATCTGTGGGAGGAGGCAAAACGGCGGATCAGGGTTGAGTGGGAGCTGCTTGCCACTAAAACAAAAGCCACAGCCGAATCGGTAGGCCCGTTGCAAAAATGATATTTATATGCTAAATATGTATAGTTGCTTAAATAAAATATTCCGGTGGCGTTATCCATATATTTCTTGCCTGGAATACCTTTTGCTTACTCCTGCATGTCCTTATTGACGGTCACCTTTTATCGCGATCATAAGCAGGCGTGATATTATTCGCCGTGTGTGACAAATTGACATATCACGGTTGAGTGATTATCTTCTATAACGTAAGCGCAGAGTATGGCAACGACGGTAATTTAATATAATAATTTATAATTTCTTTTAACTCATTAGATTTAAACTATGTTACTTGAAGCAACCAGAAAACAGCAGCCTATGCCCCGGGAACAATACCGAGAAGATCACCATTCCCATGCGGACAGCCGTGATAAAAAAGTTAAAAACACGCGAAACGCTTTGGGTGAAAGCACAGACGCGATGACGGCGTACCTGAAAGAGCTGCCAAAATATCCCATATTGACGGCAGACGAAGAGCAGCGTGTGGCCCGTGAGATATTTGAGGCGCGGCAGTGCGTTGACGAGCTGATTAAGGATTGGCTTGTTTTGTTGTCCCGCATGACAGATCGACGTGTTCTGACTCAGAAAAAGCTTGCGCGCCTTCGTGAGGAGGCGGCTGCCGATCCGCATCTGGAATGCGTTGCTCATTTTGTTGAGAGCGCGCAGCGTGCTGATGCCCTGACGGGAGAAATACGCGCCGTTGAGCGGGCGCTCGAAAGCCCCTCCAGGGCAGCGGTAAGCAAAAGAACGCTGCAGCGAAGAAGAGCGCGGTATGCCGGCGAGCTGGATGCCGTTGTCGGCGCTGTTGATGTTGCCCCCATGGCCGGCCCGAAGCTGCAGTCAGCTCTGAAGCGGTATCTAAAACCTGACAGGGGCAGGCAGGCGGCGTTTTTCAAAGAAACAGGCTTTATACTCGGGGAGCTCAAAAAGACGGAAAAACGAGTAGCCGGGGCCAAAAACACGCTTGTCAAGTGTAACCTGCGGCTGGTGATAAAAATAGCTAAAAAATATGTCAAAAGCGGTTTGCCTCTGTCTGATCTGATTCAGGAAGGCAATATCGGGCTCATTCGGGCCGTGGAAAAATTTGACTATCGCATGGGCAACCGGCTCAGCACGTACGCTACATGGTGGATTCAGCAAAGCATTGCACGCTACATTAATGAAAAAACATCCACTATCCGCATTCCTGTGCACATTCATGAGAAGCTGAACAAGGTTATCAGAAGCGCCCACAAGATTACCAAGAAAAAGGGTGCAAAAGCCTCGTCACAGGAAATTGCACGGGATACCGGGCTGAGCAGCGACAAGGTCGACAGCCTGCTGCAGTCCAGACATGAATCACTTTCCCTGGAGACCCCTGTCGGAGACGGTCAATCTGTGCTGATGGATTTTATTACCAATCCCCTGGCGGCGTCAATTATTGATGAAGTGTCGCTTTCCCAGCTGCATACCATCGCCGATGAAGCGCTGCGCGAGCTGAGCCCGCGTGAGGAGAAGATTCTTCGCCTGCGGTTCGGCATCGGTGTGAACAATGAGTATACGCTCGAGGAAATCAGCAATCAGTTCGGTATTACCAAGGAGCGGATTCGTCAAATAGAAGCCAAGGCGCTGCAGAAGATGAGAAATTTCAGGAAGTTTGATGCCTTGAAGACGTTCATGAAAAGCCGACCGTAGCGGCTTCACAGTGCAGGTTCTCGTAACGCCGCGCTGAGCAGCACAGCGGCTCCAGCGGGCGGTTTCCGGCCCGGCTGCCGGTGTAGGTTTTTACGCGTCGCTCGCGCCGGGCTTCTACTAAGCCGCCGGCAGGCGGTTCCTCTCGTACTGCGTACTGCTGAAAGGGTACTCGAACATGACTGAGCAGAATCAGCAGCAGAACCCGGGAAGGCAGTATAAAATTTCCACCATTATATGGGTTTTGGTCCTGACCGCGGCGCTGGGGTATTATTATGTATATAATCAGCCCAGGCGCTTAGCGCTGCCGTATTCCGATTTTAAACAAAAAATCTCAGAGGGCTCTATAGCTGAAATAACCATAAAGGGACAGCGCGTTACCGGCTCCTTTAAGGATGCGGTAAAAAAAGGCTCAGGAAATGATGCCGCTTCATATGAACGCTTCAGGACAGCCATCCCGCCGGTTGATGACCGGGAGCTTCTTGATCTTCTCGAACAAAATGACGTTATCGTACACGTAACCCCTGAGACAAAGTCGTGGTTCGGGCTGCTGCTGCTGAACGTGCTCCCCTGGGTTCTGATAATCGGCCTTTTTATTTACGGCAGCAGGAAAATGCAGCAGCGCATGGGCGGCGGCGGGCCTGGCGGGGGGATGTTCGGCTTCGGGAAATCAAAGGCAAAGCTGTACCAGAAAACCGATCAGGATATAACCTTTGATGATGTTGCCGGAGCGCGCAGCGCCAAAAAAGAGCTCACGGAGGTGGTTGAGTATTTAAAGGATCCCCGGAAATTCAACTCCCTTGGGGGAACGCTTCCGAAGGGAATGCTTCTGGTTGGCCCGCCGGGTACCGGGAAAACGCTTCTTGCGAGGGCTGTCGCCGGAGAGGCCCGCGTTCCTTTTTATATCATAAGCGGGTCGGAATTTGTTGAAATGTTCGTCGGGGTTGGGGCCTCGCGCGTGCGCGACATGTTCAGCAGCGCAAAGCAGAACGCCCCCGCAATTATTTTTATCGACGAAATAGATTCTATAGGTCGCGTCCGGGGCACAGGTGTCGGCGGCGGGCATGATGAGCGCGAGCAGACGCTGAATCAGATTTTGTCCGAGATGGACGGCTTTTCCCCCCGTGAATCGATTGTGGTGATAGCCGCTACAAACAGGCCCGACGTGCTTGACCCGGCGCTTTTGCGGCCCGGCCGCTTTGACCGGCGTGTGGTCCTTGAGCTGCCGCACAAGGATGAGCGCGAGGAAATTCTGAAGATTCACACAGAAAATATTCCCCTGGCTGACGGGATACAGCTCGGAGATATCGCAAAGATGACCGTCGGCTTTTCCGGCGCCGATCTGCAGAACCTTGCCAACGAAGCTGCGCTTCTTGCCGCGCGGAAGAGCAAAAAACAGGTTGAAATGGACGATTTTGAAGACAGCATCGACAAGCTTATGCTCGGGCTGAAGCGCGAAAACGTGTTTAACGAAGAGGAAAAGAGGATTGTGGCCTATCACGAGGCCGGCCACACGCTTGTTGCAAAACTGCTTCGCCGGACCGACCCGCTGAAAAAGGTAACCATTATTCCCCGCAGCCGGTCGCTTGGCGTAACCGAACAAATTCCCGATGAAGACCGCCACAACCTGGGCAAAGAATACCTGCAGCACCGCATTGCCATAATGCTCGGCGGGCGGTCAGCAGAGAAGATAATGTTCAGCGAGGTCACCACCGGCGCAAGCAACGATCTTGAAAACGCGACCAAGCTTGCCCGCCGCATGATCTGTAACTGGGGTATGAGCGAAAAGCTGGGGCCGGTTACGTTTCATCAGGGGGGGGCTCATCCGTTTCTTGGTCGGGAGATGACCGAGCCGAAGCAGTTCAGCGAGCGGACCGCACAGCATATCGACGAGGAGATACGGAGCCTTATCAGCACAATGGAACAAAAGGCATTTGATATTCTCTCGCACCACCGGGCCGAGCTGAACGCTCTTGCACAGGCCCTTCTTGAGCGCGAAACGCTGGAGCAGGATGACATAGACGACGTGCTTGATGCAGCCCGGCGGCAGCAGGAGGAGGCTTCCGGCAGCTGACATGTGAGAGAGGCTAAGGAGCGTGCTGGCAGGATGGACACACATACGCAGAGCGCCCTCCCACCGAAATTTTTTGAATAGTGTTTTCGCACCGCGGGCATTCGGCGTTTTTTTTCCTTTTCGGCAAAAGATAGGAATCCGGAAACGATTCGGGGTCTGCATGGCAGTGTACCGCTGTGCGCAGCACCGACTGCATGGTGCTGTACAGATCGTCCCGCTCCTGAGCAGTCAGATTTTGCGCCTTGCCGGTCGGGTGCAGCCCGGCGTGAAAGAGTATTTCATCGACATAAATATTGCCAAGCCCGGCTATATTCTTCTGGTTCATCAAAAAAGGCTTAAGCGCTCCGGCCGCTTTTTTCATGATATCGTTAAAGGTGCCGCGCTTTACCGACCATGCGTCGGGCCCGAGCTTGAGCTGCTGCAGATAGCCTTCCATTGAATCGGCAATCGTCACAAAGCCCAGCTGCCGTGAGCATACGTAAAACAGCGTACGGCTGTGCGCAAAATTGAAACGAATACGTGCGTGGCGCGGCGGCTCGCTTTTTTTCCGGATATAGTGCAGAAAGCCGGTCATACCGAAATGGAGTACCAGAGTTTTTTCAGCATTGTTCAGCGTTAAAAAAAGATATTTTCCCCTGCGGTGAGCCGCTTCAAAGCTGTGCCCCCTGAGCGAGGAATTGAGCTGTTCGGCGGTAATGTCTTTAAGCACTTTCGTGCTGTGTGCCTCTGCGCTTTTAATGTTCTGGTGCAGGGATGTTGCCTGTACATATCGTTTAAATATTTCCACATCAGGCAGCTCAGGCATTATGTTCTCCTTTCGGCTCAGCGCTGCCGGATGAGGGCAGCCTGCTGATTGATTTTTTCACCACAATGGGTGATGCCAGACAGGTGACGGCACAAATGAGTACCATAGCCGAATACAGCTCCCCCGGCACCGCCCAGACCCCCATAGCGAGGCCTCGCTGCATAACGACCATGGCGATTTCCGCGCGGGGAATCATGCTGATTCCAAGCACTACGGCGCCTGCTCCGCCCGTGCTTAACAGGCAGGGGGCTGCCACGCCGGCAACCTTGCCGACAATCGCTGCTGCCAGAAGAAGCAGGCCGATTCCGCCAGCGGCTGTCAGCGAATGAGGGTCAATGTGCAGTCCTATACCGATAAAAAAGAACGGAGCGAACAGCTCATAGAGGGAGTCAAACGATGCATCAATTTTGACCGCCCTTTTGTCGAGGCTGAAAATAAGCCCGGCGAAAAAGGCTCCTATCGCAAGGGAAAAATCAAGGAACCCCGCAAGAGCGGCTATTATGAAACCTGTGCCAAGGACGGTGAGCATGGGCTCGATGTATGAGTTCATGGTTCCGAAGAATCCCGTGATTTTTTTTTCGAGGTAGCGGGCGGCAAGCAGGCAGATGGCGCCGAAGCAGATAAGCTTGGCGGCTATAAATCCGATTTGAACAAGCAGCTGTGCAAACAATTCGTCATTGCTGCCGCTGCGCAGCACCGGAACAACTCCGAACAGCACCGCCATCAGCATAATGCTTGATATGTCGTCAAGCTCGGCAACATCCAGCAGCAGCTCGCCCTCAGGCGAAGAAAGGCGGCCTGCGTCTTTCCATGCCGCAACCGATATCCCCACGCTTGTGGCGGTCAGTGCGATACCGGTGAACAGGCTTGGAATGAGCTCAAGTCGGAGAAGGTAGTATGCAGCTGCAAACCCGGCGAGGCCGCTTAGTGCAACGTTGACGACCCAGATAATGCTTGCGCTTCGCAGCTGTTTTATAAGCCCGTGGATATTGCTCTCCAGCCCAATTCTAAACAGCAGGGCGATAACCCCGATATCTGCAAGAAAAACCAATATATCACGATTCTGTGCGGAAAGCAGGCCGATCTGGGCATCTCCCGCTGCAAGCAGAAACCCCAGAACCATATATCCAACAAGGGCGGGAATACGCAATTTTTCACAGCAGGATTTAATGAATATGTTAACGACAATGATCGCGCCGACAACAAAAATAATCAGCGAAGAATTGGGGGGTGCTTCAGACATATGCGTGTTTTCTGATTATTGTTTTCTTACATAATAATCACAGCGTTGCATATGGAAAGGGGTGGATGATTATACAGAGGCCTGCTTATGCAAATCGGGGTTTTGGGCAAAAATATTATCGAGGATGCCGTTGATAAAGGCGCTTGATTTTTCAGAGGCGAATTTTTTGCCCAGTTCAATTGCCTCATTCACGGTGACTTTGTAGGGAATATCTTCACAAAAAAGCATCTCATATACCGCGAGCCGGAGAATGTTTCTGTCGACAGGGCTGATTCTTTCAAAGGACCAGTTTTTTGCCGTTTTTGCAATTACGGTGTCTATATGGGGCTGATTCGTGCGTGTTCCCCGCACAAGGAAATCGGCAAACGAACGGACAGCCGGCGGGTGGCGGTAGTTGTCCCAATACAGCACAAGGCCCTTTTCAAGATCGATATCGTTCATTTCAAACTGATAGAGCAGCTGCAGGGCTATTTCTCGAGCCTTTCTTCTTCCCATAGGTAATAAATTCGCTTTGTAAAAGGATTCAGCTGAATTGTTTCAGCACGTTAGCCATTTCTATGGCTGAGAGGGCAGCATCCCACCCCTTGTTGCCGGATTTCGACCCGGCGCGCTCTATGGCCTGCTCAATAGTATCGGTTGTCAGTATGCCGAACGCTATCGGCACGCCTGTTTCCAGCCCGACGGCCGCGATACCCTTGGAAACCTCGGCGGCTACATAGTCAAAGTGAGGGGTTGCTCCGCGGATGACCGCACCCAGGCATATGACAGCATCGTACTTTCCGGTTTTTGCGGCGCGCTGTGCAAGCAGGGGTATTTCGAAAGATCCCGGGGTTTTGATTACATCGATGGCATCCTCCTCCGCCCCGTGGCGGATGAGCGCATCCCGGGCTCCCCCCAGCAGCCGGTTGACCACAAAGTCATTAAAGCGGCTCATGATAATAGCAATGTTCAGCCCCTTGGCATCAAGCTTTCCCTCTATTGTTCTTGCCATGATTTCTCCTTGTGCATGTCGCGGTTAATAGTGCATCACCTTGCTATGGCGCTCGCGCAATAACGGCAAACGCCGTTTATGCATCCGGCTTATGTTTTTTGGTCGATTGTGCTTCCTTTTCTTCAAGCGAAAGCATGTGCCCCAGTTTCTGCTTTTTTGTAGAAAGATATTTTATATTGTCGGTGCGCGGCGTTATCTCAAGCGGCACGCGCTCCGTTATTTTAAGCCCGTACCCCTCAAGCCCGACGATTTTTTTAGGATTGTTGGTAAGCAGCCGGATGTTTTTTATTCCCAGATCGCGAAGAATCTGCGCCCCGATGCCGTAGTCGCGAAGATCAGGGGCGAAGCCCAGATTTTCATTTGCCTCGACAGTATCGAACCCCTGGTCCTGCAGGGCATAGGCGCGCATTTTATTTAAAAAACCGATTCCGCGGCCCTCCTGCCGCATGTATACAATAACCCCTTTGCCTTCCCGATCGATCTGCTGCATGGCGCTGGAGAGCTGCTCGCCACAGTCACAGCGCATGGACCCCAGAGCATCGCCGGTCAGGCATTCGGAATGCACGCGCACAAGCACCTCGTCATCGGGATCGAGCTCCCCCTTCACAAGAGCGATATGGTGATGCACATCGATAATGTTTTCATATATAATCATGTTGAAAAGGCCGCCGAACCGGGACGGCAGCGTCGTTTCGACCATCCTTTTTACCAGCGATTCCTTGGCGAGGCGGTACTTGATGATATCGGCGACCGTGACAATATGAAGCTTGTGCTCCCTGGCAAAGGTTTTGAGCTGCGGCATGCGCGCCATGGTTCCATCGTCGTTCATGATCTCGCAAATGACGCCGGCGGGCTTCATGCCGGCTAGCCTGCACAGGTCTACCGACCCCTCAGTTTGCCCGGCTCTGCGCAGAGAGGCGCCCGGCATAGCCCGCAGCGGAAAAATGTGCCCGGGCCTGCCGAGGTCTTCCGGCACGGCGTTGTCAGCTATGGCAGTATGTATGGTATGGGACCTGTCGGCGGCTGAAATGCCGGTTGTGGTTCCTTTGCGGGCATCAACGGACACGGTAAAAGCCGTTTCAAAGGAGGACGTGTTTTCCCGCACCATGAGCGGCAGGTCAAGCTTTCTGCACTGCTCGTCGGTAAGGGTCAGACAGATGAGGCCCCTGCCGTATTTTGCCATGAAGTTTATGTGGTCAGGAGTCACTTTTTCTGCGGCCATAGTAAGGTCGCCTTCGTTTTCCCTGTCCTCATCGTCGCACAAAATGACCATATTGCCCTTTTGTATTTCCTGGATAGCTTTTTCCACTTTGTTAATCGGCATTGTCGACTCCAAATTCTTTTATGAGGTGATCGGTTATATAAAGCCGTATTTTTCAAGTGTTTCACGCGTTATTGGCTCTTTGGTCTCCCGGCTCCCCCCGCAGAGCTTTTCCACATATTTCCCGATCAGATCGGTTTCGATGTTTACGGCATCTCCGGTTTTTCTGTCCTGAAGGGTGGTGCCGGAAATGGTCTGCGGAATAATCATAACATGAAAGCCGCGTGAGGAACACCCGTTGACCGTCAGGCTGATTCCGTCTATGGCGACAGAGCCTTTTTCAATAATATATTTTAAGATATTTTCAGGGGCTGTAAAGTCCATTTGTATAAATGAGCCCGACCTGACTATTGATGACACGGCAGCCATGTCATCAATGTGGCCGCTGACCAGATGGCCGCCGAGGCGGTCGGACAGGCGCAGGGCGCGCTCGAGATTTACGCGGCCGCCCGCCTTTTTCCTGCCG
The DNA here is from genome assembly GCA_964621615.1 of uncultured Thermodesulfobacteriota bacterium. Classification (GTDB taxonomy): domain Bacteria; phylum Desulfobacterota; class WTBG01; order CAIYCZ01; family CAIRTM01; genus CAZUMW01. Next base: position 109,226 of record CAZUMW010000008.1, on the reverse strand, counting down.
AGCGTCGTGCGCTTTATGCTTTCCGGGGAAACGTCCATGGTAATGCCGCTGCGGAAAAAGCCGGTCACGGTCAGGCATACGCCGTCAACGGCGATGCTGTCTCCGGTTGCGATCTCCTCCGGCGGTATTGCACAGGAGATTGAAAGGCGCAGCCCGTCCCCCTGTGCTGCTGAAGCTGCAATTGTGCCGATATCCTCTATCAAACCGGTAAACATTCGGCTCCCCCTGCGAGTGACGCCGTGCGGCGGATGTAGCCCTGGAGCAGGATATCGGCGCCGATGCGCTTTGCTGTCAGATCATGCACGGCAATGGCGTTGTGCACCGTGTCGGAACCGCAGCCGGCGACCATCGGGATTGCTTTTTCCCCGCCGATAATCCGTGGCGCGTAAAAAATCATTATTTTATCCACAAGCCCGCTTTCAAGCGCTGAGGCATGCAGCGCTCCTCCTCCCTCAAGGAGTATGGATGCGATTCCGGATCCGGCGAGCTTTTTAAACAGCACAATCAGGTCGAGCTTTTTCCCCCGGCAGGGTATGCCGATAATCTGTGCCCCGCAGCGGCGGAGTGCGCCTGCTTTTTTTGACTGCTCACGGCCCTCTGCGGTAGCGATAATGACAGGCGACGGGGCGTCCGGGCTCAGCAGGCGGTGCTTCGGCGAAATGCGCAGCCCATCGTCAACGACGATGCGTGCGGGGTGTCGCTGTGCTGCAACACCCATGCGCACGGTCAGCTCGGGGTCGTCGGCAAGCACAGTCCCGGCGCCGACCATTACGGCATCGACACGGGCGCGCATCCGGTGCGCATGTTTTCTGGAGGCCTCGCTGGTGATCCATCGCGAATCACCGGTGCGGGTTGCCAGCCTGCCGTCGAGGCTTGCCGCGGCCTTCATGATCGTGAAGGGCAAACCCTCTGTTATATATTTAATAAACGCCTCGTTTAGCTGAGCGCAGTCTTTTTCGAGAATTCCTGCTTCCACATGGATGCCGTTTTTTTTGAGCTTGGCTATGCCTTTGCCCCTCACCGCCGGATTGGGATCTACCATTCCGACGAATACCCGCCGTATGCCGTGCTGTATGATCAGATCGACGCATGGCGGAGTTTTTCCGGTGTGGCAGCAGGGCTCCAGATTAAGATACAGGTCGGCGCCGCGCGCAGCGGGTCCGGCATCTGCGATGGCGTTCACTTCTGCATGCGGCCCGCCGAAATAGCGATGAAAGCCCTTGCCCACGACAGCGCCCTTTTTAATCAGTACCGCGCCGACCATCGGATTCGGGCTCACCCGGCCGGCACCCTTTCGGGCCAGGCGAAGGGCGGCTTTCATGAAGGTTTCTCTGGTGGCGTCTCTCATGTGATAAAGCCGAGCAGGAAGTTCATACGTTTGCCGGGAAATATAGTATATATAAAAGAAGGCGAAATGCTATTGCGCTTTTTTCTCTATTACCGCTTTTACTTCTTCCATAAAATCCGTTATGTCTTTGAACGACCGGTAGACGGAGGCGAAGCGCACATAGGCTACCTGGTCCAGGCTGTGAAGCTCCTGCATGATCTTTTCTCCGATAACGGAGCTTTTGATCTCTTTTACGCCCTGTTCCATAAGGCTGCGCTCAATATTGTCTACAATCTGCTCGAGTTGCTGAATGCTTATATTTCTTTTCTGACAGGCTTTTGTGAGCCCGTCCCTGATTTTTTGACCGTCAAATGGCTCGCGCCTGCCGTCTTTTTTGATGATTGATGGAAGCGTGTCCTCTATTTTTTCGTGCGTCGTGAAGCGCTTCTGGCACGCAAGGCACTCTCTGCGCCTTCTTATTGTGGCGCCGTCTTTGCTGATCCGCGAGTCAATCACTTTATCTTCAAGGTTGCTGCAATACGGGCATTTCATGCATCGTCCCTTTCTGTGGAGAATTGTGTAATGGCGATTTCAGTCTCCTGCAGAAGGCGCTGAGACAATTCATCAGGATACCCCTCTGCATAGACCACTTCCCGAATGCCGGCGTTGATAAGCATTTTAAAGCAGATGCTGCAGGGCAGCGTTGTGCAGAAAAGCGTTGCGCCGGCGATACTTATGCCGTGATACGCAGCCTGTATAATGGCGTTTTGCTCGGCGTGCAGGCCGCGGCACAGCTCATGGCGCTGGCCTGAGGGAACAGCTGTCTGCTCACGCAGGCAGCCGATTTCCTCGCAATGTACAAGGCCGGTGGGCGCACCGTTATACCCGGTTGCAAGGATACGCTTTTCCTTTACGATAACCGCGCCCACGCGGCGCCGGATACAGGTTGACCGCCGGGCCACCAGGCGGGCGATATCCATAAAATATTTATTCCATTCAGGACGATCAGCATGTGGGGGCATAATAGTCTGAGGGAAAAGGTTGTTGTCTCACTCGGGGAGAAACGAAGTGTCCGCTTTGCAAACAAAACCCCTCGCCCTTCGTATGCACCGTCGGTGCCATACACACAAATGCCATATCTCCCTGGTGAGCATTTCAGGGGTTTTTGTTTTTCCTTTAGTCCCGCTATAGCAGGAAGGTACATCCGCCCCGACGTGTCGGGACGGGTGGTCAATTCGCAGGGAGGCGGGCTGATACTCCTGGGGAGACGCGAACTGCCGGGTGTGCAGCCGGAAAAAACGCTATTCCTGCCTGAAGTTTGCCTGTTCTATGGCGCGTATTTGATCAAGCCGTTTCTGGTGCCTCCCTCCTTCAAAAGGTGTTTTAATCCAGGCCGAGGTTATGGCCTGCGCCTGTTCGGCGCCTCCCTGTGCAGCAGCCATAACAAGAATATTGGAATTATTATGCTGCCTGCTCATTTCGGCGCTGTTCACGTCGCGGCACAGCGCGGCCCGTATGCCCTGAAACTTGTTGGCAGCGACGCTCATGCCTATGCCTGAGCCGCATATCAAAATGCCCCGCTCGCAGTCGCCGGAGGCAACCGCCCGTGCTACGGCTGCTGCAAACTGCGGATAGTCGACCGGCTCCTCAGAGGATGTGCCCATATCGGTGACCGCAATGCCCTGCCGGTTCAGAAACGCTTTGAGCGCTTCTTTTACCGGGTAGCCGCGGTGATCAGCGCCGATTGCAACCGAGGCGACCATGTATTATCCTTCAAATTTTTTAAAAACCAGCGATGCGTTCGTTCCCCCGAAGCCGAACGAGTTGCTCATGACTGATTTGATGGGCATCTCGCGCGCCGTATTCGGAACGTAATCAAGATTGCACTCCGGATCGGGGTTTTCGTAATTAACAGTGGGCGGAACGACGCCGTTTCTCAGCACCATAATGCTGTATACCGCTTCGACGCCCCCTGCTGCACCCAGCAGGTGCCCGGTCATTGATTTTGTTGAGCTGACCGGCTTTTTGCGCGCCTGGTCGCCGAAAACCCCTTTAATTGCCTGCGTTTCTGAAAGATCGTTTGCAATTGTTGAGGTGCCGTGCGCGTTGATGTAATCCAGATCTTCGGGGTTGATCTCTGCGTCTTTAAGGGCAAGCCGCATGCACCGGGCAGCTCCTTCTCCATTGGGGGAGGGGGCTGTAATATGATGCGCATCGGCGTTGCATGCAAATCCTACTATTTCGGCAAGGATATTGGCGCCGCGCTTTTTTGCCATGGTGAGCTCTTCGAGCATAAGTATGCCCGCGCCTTCAGCGATAATAAACCCGTTGCGGTCGCGCTCGAAAGGCCTGCTTGCCCGCTGGGGCTCGTCATTGCGGGTTGAAAGCGCCTTCATCGCGCAGAAGCCCCCGACGGCAAGGGGCGTAATAGTTGACTCAACGCCGCCGGCGATCATCGCGTCGGCATCTCCCCGCTGTATAATTTTAAACGCTTCGCCGATTGAGTGATTGCCGGTAGCGCACGCGGTTACGATGCTGCTGTTGGGACCCTTGCAGCCGAAGTACATCGAAATATGGCCGGGCGCAAGGTTTACGATGACCATGGGAATAAAAAACGGTGAAATCTTCTTGGGGCCTTTTTCCATGAGCAGGCGGTGGTATTTTTCTATGCTTTCCAGCCCGCCGAGGCCGGAGCCGACCTGCACCCCAACGCGCTCTGCAATTTCATCGCTTATGTCGAGGCCCGATTGCTTTATGGCCATCTGGCCGGCAGCAATTGAGTAGTGCAGGAAGGTGTCCATTTTTTTGATTTCTTTTTTGTCTGCAATATAATCCTCTGGATTGAAATTTTTCACCTCGCCTGCAATTTTTGAGGCGTATTCCGAAGCATCAAATTTAGTGATAGGGCCGATTCCCGACTTTCCCCGGCATACAGCATCAAAATTTTCCTCAAGGCCGATACCCAGGGGAGAAATAATCCCGGTTCCTGTTATGACAACCCGTTTTTTTTCCAACGCTCCTATTCCCCCCGTGCTTTGCAGAAGTTAATAAGATAGTTCTATTGACTATATAGTTACAGCTGTGACTTTTGTGTATACCCGCGGCAGGGTATCTCAGGCGTAACTGTTCAGATCAGTTTGAGTGCTCTTTAATGTAGGTTATTGCATCCTGTACGGTCTGCAGCTTTTCTGCATCTTCATCAGGAATTTCCTGCCCGAATTTTTCCTCCATTACCATGATAAGCTCAACCAGGTCCAGTGAATCTGCACCCAGATCATCAACAAATGATGCTTCAGGCACGACCTCTTCAGCGTTTACCGACAGCTGTTCCACGATGATGTCTTTTACCATTTCTTCTACAGATTTCTCTGCCATGACGTGCGCCTCCTTTAGTTAATAGTGGTTGTTTATCATTTTTGTTCTACACATAATGCCCGCGGCATTACATGTACAGTCCGCCGTTGATATGAATGACCTGTCCGGTTATGTAGCCTGCCTGATCGCCCGCAAGAAAGCAGACAGCATGAGCTACATCCCCAGGGGTTCCGAGCCTTTGAGCCGGAATTTGAGCGATCATGGCATTGCGCTCCTTTTCGGGGATCGCCTCGGTCATCGCGGTTTGTATAAAGCCCGGCGCCACCGCATTCACCGTGATGCCGCAGTGGGCATACTCCCGCGCCACCGCTTTGGTGAAGCCCATAACCGCTGCCTTTGATGCCGAGTAATTTGACTGCCCTGCATTGCCCATTGCGCCGGTTACCGAGGAAATAGAAATGATGCGCCCCGATTTTTGCTTAAACATAGGGCGTATGACGGCTTTTGTGCAGTTAAACGTTCCCTTGAGGTTAACCTGCATAACCTGATCCCATTGCGCCTCTTTCATGCGAAGCAGCACAGTGTCGCGGGTGATCCCTGCATTGTTGACCAGTATGTCAACGCTGCCGAGCTCTCTGGCTGTTTGCTCGACAAGAGATGTGCAGTCCTCAAGGCTGGTAACATCCATAGGTACCGGTAAAGCACGGCGCCCGGTTTTTTCGATTTCTCCGGCAACGGCCCGCAGGCCGTCTGCGTTCATGTCAGCTATTGCAACCGCAGCGCCGCACTCAGCAAGGCTGAGAGCGATGGTGCGGCCTATTCCCTGAGCCGCGCCGGTAACGATTGCTGCTTTATTGGAAAGTTTCATGGGCTTGGTTCCTGCCTCCTGTTATTTATAACAACTGCGATTATAGTGCAACAAAAAACTCCCGGTCAGCTGCCCGAACGGCCGCTTCAGACAATTTTGTTGCCCGCTGCCTCCTTGATGAGAAACTGGCCGATGACATTGCGCTGAATCTGGTTGGTGCCTTCGTAAATCTGCAGAATTTTTGCATCCCGCATCATTTTTTCAACCGGATACTCCTTCATGTAGCCGTATCCGCCGAAGATCTGCACCGAGTCGACGGTTACCTTCATGCACACGTCTGTTGAGAACATTTTTGCCATTGAGGAATATTTTGCCATATCCTTGCTCCCCGCATCGCAGCACCGCGCGGATTCGTAGGTGAGGGCGCGGGCGGCTTCAACCTGCGTGGCCATATCGGCAAGCATGTGCTGAACAGCCTGGTGAGAGATGATCGCTTTGCCGAACGTTTTGCGCTCATGAGCATATTTGATCGCCTCGTTCAGGGCCCCCTGGGCGAGGCCGACTGCCTGCGCCGCGATGCCGGGCCGGGTCTGGTCGAAAGTCTTCATCGCAACAATAAACCCCATTCCCTCTCTGCCGAGCAGGTTTTCTGCAGGAATGGAGCACTCTTCAAAGATAAGCTCCCGTGTTGCTGAAGATCTGATGCCAAGCTTGTTTTCTTTCGGCCCGAAGGAAAACCCCTCTGTCTCCTTTTCCACGATAAACGCGCTGGCACCGCGGGGTCCCTTGGACTTGTCGGTTTTGGCAATGACCGAATAGGTTTCTGCTTCGCCGCCGTTTGTAATCCATTGCTTTACGCCGTCGAGGGTGTAGGCGCTGCCGTTTTTCTTTGCCGTGGTTCTGATTGCCGCGGCGTCGCTGCCTGCGCCTGACTCGGTGAGGCCGAATGCGGCAAGCTTTGTGCCTGCAGCGATGTCAGGCAGATATTTCTTTTTCTGCTCGTCGCTGCCGAACAGCAGTATCGGGTAAGCGCCCAGCCCGCTCGCCGCAAAGCTCACAGACACCCCGATACACACTTTGCTGAGCTCCTCGACAACCAGGCAGTTTTCAAAATTCCCGAACCCGAGGCCGCCGTATTCCTCGGGAATATAAATGCCGAACAGGCCCGCCTCTGCCAGAACCTTCATGATATCCCAGGGAAACTCGCCGGTTTCATCAAGATGCGCACGCACCGGCAGAACCTTCTCTTTGGCGATTTTGCGTGCAAGCTCCATCATTTGCACCTGCGTTTCGTTCAAGCTGTAATCCAACATACCTGCTTCCTCTCCTTGATTAGTATTCAGTTACCATTTGACCAGGGCCGATCCCCATGTAAAACCCGCGCCGAACGCATCAAGCAATACCAGATCGCCTTTTTTTATTCGCTTCTGCCGGTTTGCCTCATCGAGGGCCAGCGGAATCGATGCCGCAGAGGTGTTGCCGTATTTTGCGATGTTGCTGTACACTTTATGGGGCGGGATGCCCAAGCGGTTTGCTATTGCGTGTATGATGCGGGAGTTGGCCTGATGAGAAATGAGTAAATCGACGGCTTCGGCCGTCAGCTTGTTGTGGGTGATTGCTGTCACGGCGGCTTCCTCAAGCGATTTCACTGCAATTTTGAACACCTTGTTGCCGTCCATTTTCAGGTAGTGCTCGCGGTTTTCTACCGATTCGTGCGTTGCCGGAATCCGCGAGCCGCCTCCCGGTACATACAGCAGCTCCCCGTAGGCTCCGTCGGAAAACAGGTGCGTTGACAGAATGCCCTGATCGCCGTTTCCCCGGGAAAGAATAACCGCGCCGGCACCGTCACCGAACAGCACGCAGGTGGACCGGTCCTCATAGTCGGTGATTTTAGAAAGCGTTTCAACGCCGATCACAAGAATTTTTTCAGCGGCTCCCGATTTGATGAGATTGTCGCCGAGGGAAAGCCCGTAGATAAACCCGGTGCAGCCCGCCGATAAATCAAACGCGGCAGCTTTTTTTGCTTTGAGCTTGTGCTGAATAATGCAGCTGACCGACGGGGTCAGCATATCAGGTGTAATCGTTGCCACAATGATCATGTCCAGTTCGCCGGCTGACACACCGGCCATATCAAGGGCATTGAGCGCTGCCCGGTAGGCAAACGTCGAGGCGCTCTCGCCGTTCGATGATATGCGCCGCTCCTTTATGCCGGTTCGTGTCGTAATCCACTCATCATTGGTGTCAACAATTGCCTCAAGATCTGCGTTGGTAAGCTTTTTTTCGGGAGCGCTTGATCCAGTGCCTATTATGTGTGCTTTGTGCATTGTCGTCGTATTCCCCTGTGTGCGGATTGGCAGCCGGTTTCCGGACCTGCGCCGGAGGCGCTACTCTGCTGAAACGGAAATAACCTCTTTGCTTTTGTAATAACCGCACTTCGGGCAGACGTGATGCGGGCGCTTGGGCTCATTGCACTGAGGGCACACGCAAAGCCCCGGCGCTTTCAGCCCGTCATGAGCTCTGCGGCTGCCTTTTCGTGACCGGGATGTTTTTTTTGTCGGTACTGCCATGATGGTATTACCTCGCTTTTGGAAATTATTGTTTTTTTAGGCGCTGCAATATAGAAAAAGGGGATTCCGCATTGTCCCCCGCAGCGCCGCAACTGCACTGATTTTTGTTAAGATTTGTGCCGCATGCAGGGCACAGCCCGCGGCATTTTTCGCTGCAATGGGGGTGCTGCGGAAAATTCAGAAACAATTGCTCTCTTGCGAGCGGCGGCAGATCGATGTGATCCCCTTCAAAGTAAACAATCTCAAGCTCGTCGTGATGAAGATGCTTTTCTTTTGCAATCCGCTCGCTGGATTGAGGCCATAAGACATACTGAAACGCTGCATCCACATCAAACGGAAACGCCTCCAGGCACCGTACGCACATGAGCTCGAACCCCCCCCGGCAGGCTCCCTCCAGCACAATTTTTGCCTGAGAAGGAGCGAAGCTCAGCACAAGCTCAAGCGGTGTGCAGACACTGCTTATGTCCGGTGCGGCTTCGCTGAGAAGGCGTTCAACGGTACCGATACTCCATTGTGTGGTTGCGCGCAACCCCTCAGGGGGGATATCGTTTACGCTGACAGAATAAAGCTCTGTCATAACATCTGAAAAATGAAAGATGGTAGTATATATAGAAAAAAAACTTTGTCAATTAAAATCCATAAATTTTAGCATTGAATGCAAAAGGATGCAACCTTTTTCGGGTGCTACAGATCAAGCGTTTCCTTCTGATGATTCGGAAAATCAAGATAGATGATCTGATCGGGAATGACTTTTATCAATGTATAGGCCGGATCTTCAGGGCTCTTCCAGAATTTGGTCCACTTGTCCTGCCATTTTTTACTTTTAATAGAGTCGTCTGTTACAATTTCAGCGCGTCCGCGCACTGAAATGCTGCTATGGTCCGAGGGCCTGTACAGAAAAACGCCGGCTTTTTCGTTGTTTTTGATTTCCCGAACCTTGTCTGACTGCGCAAACGTTGCGAACCAGAAGACGAGGTCATCGCCGACAGGGGTGTTTTCCATCATTCTTCCTTTGGGATGCCCTGCATCATCGATCGTCAGAAGATTGGAATATTCATAGGTTCCTGCAAATTCACGGATGGTCTTTCTCAATGCTTCCTTTTTCATGGGGATAACTCCTTTGACGGTTGTACGTTCGATAGGGGTTCCATTAAGCGGGCCGCTCATGTTAAATTAAATATCCCACTTTCTTAGCATATATTTAACAGAAGATTAAGTAAAAAATACCTCCGCTGTGTGCAGGGGTCCGCAGATATGCCGCTTTTACTTGACTAAATGGAAAAGGTAAGTTATTGTGCTGCTTTTTGGTGGATTGTGCTGTCTGAACCGTACCGGCAGCCGAGCCTTAAGGGGCTGCGGAGAATTCCGGCGGACCTCTGCGGGGCGGCTTTGTTGGCAGGAGTGATGCATGGAGGGCAGCAATACGTAAGCGCGAGGAGCTATGACGCAGAAAAACACTTTTTTTGAGCAGCGGCTTCAAAAGATTGGCGCATTGCGCGCGGAAGGGGTAAACCCATTTGCGAACAATTTCACTCCGGATGACACAGCCGGACCTGTCCGGGAGCGGTTCCGCGGCCAGACAAAAGAGCAGGTGGAGCAATGTGAGGAGGCTTTTTCTGTTGCGGGACGGATAGTGTCGCTCAGAAATTTCGGCAAAGCCTCTTTTTTCCATGTTCAGGACAGAACCGGGCGCATCCAGATATATATTCAGAAAAACAAGGTGGGCAGCGACAGCTACGCCGTTTTCAGGAAAGCTGACGTTGGTGACATCGTGGGCGTGTCCGGGCGGGCTTTCGTTACAAAGTCTGACGAGCTGACCATTCTCGCAGATTCCTTCGCGCTGCTTACCAAGGCAATGCGTCCGCTTCCGGAAAAATGGCACGGGCTTCAGGATACTGAAACGCGGTATCGCCAGCGCTATCTTGACCTGATTGTAAATGAAAGCGTCAGATCGGCTTTTCAGATCAGATCACGGATAATCTCGTTTATACGCAATTTTCTTTCTGACCGGGACTTTTATGAAGTGGAAACGCCGATGATGCATCATATCCCCGGTGGAGCGGCCGCCGAACCGTTCAAGACGCACCACAACGCACTTGACATCGATCTGTATCTGCGCATTGCGCCGGAGCTGTATCTGAAGCGGCTCCTTGTGGGAGGATTTGAGCGTGTATTTGAAATAAACCGCAATTTCAGAAACGAGGGTGTTTCCACGCAGCACAACCCTGAGTTTACCATGGTCGAGTTCTACCAGGCCTATGCGACGTTTGTAGACTTTATGGATGTTACCGAACAGATGATTTCCGGTCTGTGCGCTGAGCTTACCGGTAAGACCCGCGTTGTATATCAGGGGCACGAGCTTGATCTGGCCCCGCCGTGGAGCCGGATGACCCTCAAAGAGGCTGCTTCCCGCTACGGGCAGATACCACCTGAAGATCTTGGCAGCCTCCCTGCAGCCCAAAGCCGCGCCCGGGATCTCGGTATCGAATTGACCGGCAAGGAGTCTCTTGGCGAGGTGGTAACGGAAATTTTTGAGCATGTTGCCGAGCCGCATTTGATTCAGCCCACGTTCATCACTCATTTTCCCGTTGAGGTGTCGCCGCTTGCCAGAGCGTGTGAAACGGATCAGAGCGTGACTGACCGGTTTGAGCTCTATATTGCAGGCAGGGAAATCGCCAATGCCTTCTCCGAGCTCACAGATCCGGAGGATCAGCGGGCGCGGTTCTCGCGCCAGGCGCAGGAAAAGCACCAGCGCACGGGAGCGCCGGCTGAAATAGACGAGGATTTTATCCGGGCACTTGAATATGGAATGCCGCCTGCAGCGGGCGAGGGGATAGGCGTTGACCGCCTGGTTATGCTGCTTACCGATTCACCGTCAATCAGGGATGTGATTCTTTTCCCGCTCCTACGGTCCGAAAGGTCCTGATACGGCATTATGATGCAGCTTCCCTATGAAATCATAATAGCGCTCAGATATCTGCGCGCAAAGAAAAAGCAGTCTTTTATTTCAATTATCACGCTTATTTCTGTTGCCGGTGTGGCTATAGGGGTCATGGCGCTCATTTTAGTGCTGGGGGTCATGACAGGATTCGCCGATGACTTGCGCGAGAAGATTCTCGGCACCAACTCGCATATCGTCATCACCCGATTCGGGTCCAACATGAGCAGCTATCGCGACGTCCGGCGTCAGATCGATGCCGTGCCGGATGTGGCTGCCTCAACGCCTTTTATTCTCAGCCAGGTCATGCTTTCCTCAGGCAGCCGCGTTTCGGGTGCGGTGCTCAGGGGGCTCGATGTCGATACCGCGCCGCGCGTTATTGATATCGGCGATACCCTTGTTGAAGGAAACCTGGACGCGCTCCGGCCGGACGGGGCCGATAAAAAAGAAACCGCCAATCCGGGCATCATCATCGGAAAAGAGCTTGCCCAGATACTGGGCGTGTATCCCGGGGCAGCGCTGACGGTCATTTCCCCTTCGGGGCTTTTATCGCCCGCGGGGATGGTGCCCCGGTGGAAAAAGTTCCGGGTTGCGGGCATTTTTGAGTCAGGCATGTATGAATATGATACCGGGATCGCCTATGTGGGTATTAACACCGCTCAGTCGTTTCTGAAAATGGGCGATGCGGTTACGGGTGTGGAAGTCAAGGTCCAGGATATTTTCGATACCGAACACGTGGTGCGCGATATTCAGGCGGTGCTGGGAAGCGGATACAGCGTTCGTGACTGGAAGCAGATGCACCGGAACCTTTATTCGGCGCTCAAGCTCGAAAAAACAGCAATGTTCGTTATCCTCATCCTGATTATTATTGTTGCCGCTTTCAGCATTGTTGCAACCCTTATCATGATGGTAAACGACAAAAACCGTGAAATTGCTATCCTGAAGTCAATGGGCGCAACATCCGGCTCGCTTCTGAAGATTTTTATGCTGCAGGGGCTGGTTATCGGCTGTACCGGCACGGTGCTCGGCATCGCCGGGGGAACCGCGCTTGCCTATCTGCAAAACACGTATCAAATTGTTGCGCTTTCAAAGGATGTTTATTATATTGCGTCATTGAGTGTGAAAATGCAGTTCTGGGACACGTTCTGGGTCGGCTTCTGCGCTGTGGCAATAAGCTTTCTCGCAACCGTGTACCCGTCGGCACAGGCCGCGCGCATGGATCCTGTGGAGGCTCTCCGGTATGAGTGAAAACCATGCAGCGGCGGCTAAACAAGACGCAGGGATGCTTGTTCGGGCTGCCCGGCTTGAAAAGACCTATGTGCGCAGAACAGCGGAGACCAGGGTCCTTAAGCATGTTAACCTTGATATTCGAAGCGGAGAGCAGATCGCTATTGTGGGCCCGAGCGGAGCCGGCAAAAGCACGCTTCTGCACATTCTGGGGACGCTCGACCGCCCGACATCCGGAGAGGTTCTGTATCGGGGGGAAAATCTGTTTGCCAACAGCCGGAAGTGGCTTGCGGGTTTTCGAAACCGCAAGCTGGGGTTCATTTTTCAGTTTCATCATTTGCTCCCCGAGTTTACAGCGCTGGAAAATGCGCTGATGCCGTCGCTTATTGCAGGTGAGCATTATGCTGCCGCACGCCGCCGCGCGGCTGATCTGCTTGACCGGATGGGCCTTGCCCGTCGCTTGTCCCATAAGCCGGGCGAGCTTTCCGGAGGCGAGCAGCAGCGGGTAGCCGTCGCCAGGGCGCTGGTTATGCGCCCTGAAATCGTGCTCGCCGACGAGCCCACCGGCAACCTTGATACTCACACCGGGGAAGAGGTGTTTAATCTGCTTATGTCGGTAAACAGCGAAATGGGCATGACGCTGATTGTTGTCACGCATAACGAGCAATACGCCGGTAAAATGCAGCGCTGCATTACGCTGGTTGACGGAGAGCTTGTATAGAGCTTGTGATTATGCTTTTTAAATATTTCAGAAAGGTGTTTGTGTTTGCTGCTTTCCTGTGCTGCGCGGCTGCTGCGGTGCCGGTTCCGTGCGCAGCAGAGGTGCGCGTCGGCATTCTGCCGGTTATCGTGTACAGCTCGGATGATATCGGCTTTATGGGCAGCGCTGTTCAGCATATGCTTTTAACGCGCCTTGACGCTGACGGTGAAATCAAAACCATATCAAGCGCCGAGATGAATCTTATAATCGAGCGCTTCGGCTGGGACGCCCTTGATGAGGAAAAAGCCGTTGTTATGGGCAAAAAGCTTCGGGCCGATTTTATGATCGCCGGCACGCTCACCCAAATCGGGAAAAAGTACAGCCTTGATGTCATGATACTGCCTATAACGGGTACAGGCTCTCCTCGCCGGCTGTCTATAACAGCAGAGGAGCTTGCCGGCATACCCTATAAGCTCCAGGATTTTGCGCGCCGGCTTAATTTTGCTATTCTCGACAAGCAGATGGTTGCGGACGTTGAAGTAAAGGGCAACCGGTTTATTGAGGATGACGCCGTGCTGTATGCCATACAGACAAAGCCGGGCGATGTTTTTTCGCCGGCAGTGCTTCAGGAAGACCTGAAAAGCATTTACCAGATGGGATATTTTGAAGATATTCAGATTTCCAGCACGGATACGGATGCGGGGAAGCACATAGTGTTCACCGTTCAGGAGAAGCCCATGATCCGCGCTATACAGATCAAGGGCAATCAGAAAATCAAGCTCGAGGATATCCGCAAGGTGATGGAAGTCAAGCCCCGCACAATACTTGATATCAATAAAATTAAAGGGGATGTTGAGAGAATCAGCAAAGTATACCGTGAAAAGGGCTATTATAATGTTGATGTATCCTATTCAATCGAGGAGATAAACGAATATTACGCATCTGTTGATTTTGCCATTTCCGAGGGCTCGGTCGTAAAAGTTACCGAGGTAACCTTTACGGGAAATGAATCCATGCCCGACAAAGAGCTGAAGAGAATAATGGAAACCAGAGAAAAGCACTGGCTGCTCTCCCTTTTTACCGGCAGGGGCGTCTTCAGAGATGAAGCGCTTCAAAAGGACATGGACCGGATCGTTGCCTATTATTACAGCAAAGGATTCCTGCAGGCGCAGGTGAGAGAGCCTGATGTTCAATTTAAAGACGACGGCATACACGTTCATTTTACGGTGAATGAGGGCAGCCGGTTTACCGTCGGCTCGGTTGATTTGAAGGGGGACCTGATTTTCGATGCGCAGACGCTCAAGGACACCCTTGACTCGGCGACGGGCGAAACCTTTAACGGCAAGGTGCTCAACGATGATATGATAGCGCTCAAGGAGCTGTACGCAGAGAACGGCTTTGCCAACGCTGACATTACCCCGCTGACCCACATCCAGGATGAGGCCAGAGAGGTGGACCTGGTGTTTGACATTGATAAAGGTGAGAAAATATATATCGAAGAAATAAAGATCACCGGCAACACCAGAACGCGAGATAACGTTATACGCCGGGAAATGCGGGTCAGCGAAGGCTCCATTTACAGCTCAAAGGCAATAAAGCGCAGCAAGCAGGAAATAAATAATCTGGGGTTTTTTGAAGAGGTCAACATTAATACCGAGCCCGGCTCGAAGAGCAATCTGGTCAGGCTGCGGGTTGAAGTCAAAGAGCGGCCAACCGGCGCATTCAGTATCGGGGCGGGCTACAGCTCGGTGGATAATCTGGTCGGGATGTTCCAGATATCTCAGAGCAATCTGTTCGGCACCGGGCGCAACGTGCATCTCATGGCACAGCTGGGCGGGCATTCCAATTATTATAATATATCGTTTACCGAGCCTCGCTATAAAAATACCGAGCTCGCATTCGGGTTTGATCTGTTTAACATCGAGCGGGCCTATGAGGATTTTGATCGTGATTCGAGCGGCTTCAAGCTGCGAACGAGCTTTCCGTTCCGCGACTGGGATTACACCCGCCTGTATCTGACGTACCGCTTCGAGTCGATCGATATCGATATTGTGGATGATGAGGACGATGTGGCTCTCGATATTCTGCGCCAGGAGGGGTCAAATTCAGTGAGCAGCATCGCTGCGGCGCTGATAAAAGATTCCCGCGATGACCGCTGGCAGCCCCGCAAGGGAGTGTACAATACGTTTTCGGTTGAGCTTGCCGGGCTGGGAGGCGACAGCAAGTTTATTACCGTCATCGGGAGCCTTGCGAAATATTTTCCGCTGCCGTGGGATACGGCATTTCTTATGAGAGGCACCATCGGGCAGATATTCCCATACAACAGTGAGCGGATTCCCATTTCAGAAAAGTTTTTTCTCGGCGGGCTTGATTCGATGCGCGGGTTTGAAGTGCGCTCGGTCGGCCCCCGCGAGCCCCGGCCGCGCGGGCCCCGGGAAATATATATCGGGGACAGGAAATTTGAAATACCCCGCCGCGGATATCATGATGACGAGGATGTCGTGGGCGGCAAAAAGGAGCTGTTTTTCAACTTTGAGTATCTTTTTCCCCTCATGAAAGAAGCCGGCGTGCGGGGGATGATTTTTTATGACACGGGTAATGCGTACGGAAGCGGAGAAAACTTCTTCTCCGATATGCGGCACTGCGTGGGCGTCGGCATAAACTGGTACTCGCCGTTCGGCCCGCTGCGCCTGGTGTGGGGGCTGAACCTTAACCCGCGCGATGACGAGGACTCGAGCAATTTCGAGTTTTCCATGGGGCGAATGTTTTAATTTTAACAACCCGGTAACATCAGGAGGATCTATTTATGAAGAAACGGTGTGCTTATGTGTTTACCCATATTTTTGCTTTGCTGTGCATGGTGTCTATTCTGAGTGCAGCCTCCCATGCTGAAGAGTATAAGCTGGGATATGTCGATATTCAAAAAGTCGTTGCAGAAAGCTCGGCGGGTAAGGAGGCCACAGATCAGTTTCGCAAAGAGGCGGAAAAGCTCAAAGATGATATTCTCCATGAAAAGGAGGAAATCGAGAAGCTTGATCAGGTTTTGCAGAAACAAAGCATGATGCTGTCAGACAGCGCGCGGCGCGACAAGGAAAAAGACCTGCTGCGCCGCCAGCGCGACTATGAGCGCATGGTCAAGGACTCGAAGACGGAGCTGCAGATCAGAGAGGCTGAGCTCACCAACGATATTCTCGAGGAGATCATTCCGATTGTGCAGGATTACGGAAAGAAAAACGGTTTTGATATCGTTTTTGAAAAAAGCCAGCGCATTTTGCTGTACACCGACAGCTCGCTGGACCTGACAGACAAAATTATCGCGATTTATGATGAAAAGCACACATCCGGGCAATAGCAGCCCAGCCGCGAACTGCCGGTACGAAGCTCATGTGCAGCAGGGCTGTGTGGTCCGCGGAATCAATTGATTAGCAGGGCTTCTGTTATGGAGACAACGCTTAAAGAAATAGCCCGCCTCACCGGAGGCCGTGTCGAGGGCGATCCCGGGACAGCCATATCAGGTATTGCGGGCATAGAGCATGCCGGTCCTGGGGATATCACATTTGTTGCAAACCCGAAATACGCTGCGCATATTGAAACAACCGCTGCATCCGCTGTGGTGTGCTCCGGGGATGTATCATCTGAAAAGACAAATTTACTGAAGGTTGACAATCCGTATCTTGCATATGCGAAAATTCTGCGCAGCTTTTACCCCCCGCCCCCTGAGCCCGGCACCATTGACGACAGTGCACGGATCGGGGAAAACGTAATCCTGGGCAGTGAGGTGACCGTATATCCGTTCGTTTATATTGGCGAGGGCAGCGTTATCGGTGACGGAGCGACGCTGTACCCGCACTGCTTTATCGGCAAAGGGGTGACCGTCGGGGAGGGCTGCCTGCTGCACCCCAACGTCACGGTGCGCGACGGGTGCATCCTCGGCCGGCGGGTTATTGTTCATGCCGGTACGGTCATCGGCAGCGACGGGTTCGGCTTTGCAAAGGACGGGGCGCAGTATTATAAAATACCTCAGTTGGGCATCGTTCAGATTGACGATGATGTTGAAATCGGCGCGTGCAATACTATTGACCGCGCGGCCATGAACAGAACGTGGATAAAGCGGGGTACTAAAACGGACAACCTGGTCCACATAGCACACAATGTCACTGTGGGAGAGGACAGCGTGCTTGTTGCACAGGTCGGGATTTCAGGCAGCACGGTGCTCGGGGACCGGGTTACCATGGCAGGGCAGTCTGCAACTGTGGGGCATATATCGATAGGTGATGATGTCATTATCGGCGCCCGCGGTGCCGCGTCTTCTGATATTCCCGCCGGGCAGGTGGTTTCAGGAGCGCCCCACATGCCGCACAAGCAGTGGCTCAAGTCGATCCGGGTGTTTCAGAAACTGCCGGAGATGAGAAAAACAATCAATGAGCTCGGCCGCAAAGTTGAACAGCTTGAATCAGAGCTTAATGCACTTCGGGGGGATACGCAATGATGTCGGTAAAAGAAATTATGGATCACATCCCGCACCGGTACCCGTTTCTTCTTGTCGACCGGGTTGCAGAGATGGAAAAAAACGAGCGTATCGTGACGGTGAAGAACGTCACGATCAATGAACCTTTTTTTCAGGGGCACTTTCCCGGCGAGCCGATTATGCCTGGAGTGCTTATTATCGAGGCTATGGCCCAGAGCTGGGGAATTCTTGTGTTTGCATCAATGCCTGAGAAAAAAGAACAAAATGCTGAAGTGCGGTTTGTCGGTATCGACAAGTGCCGGTTCCGCAGGCCCGTTGTGCCTGGAGACCAGCTCCGCTTTGAGTGTACCGGTATTTCCATGAAGCGGTCCATCTGGAAATTCAGAGGCGCCGCATATGTTGACGGGTCGCTTGCGGCCGAGGCCGAGCTTATGGCCGCTTTGGGGTGATCGGATCGCCCGGCATGATTCGGCACAAGCCTGCACCGGCGGGCTCTGCACTGCGGCAAAAATGCCAGACAATCGCGCTATACAGCACAACCAACAGGAGCACAGCATGATTCATGAGACGGCGATAATTGATCCGGGTGCCCGTATAGGGCCGAATGTTGAAATCGGACCGTATGCGGTTATCGGGTCACGGGTAACTATCGGCAGCGGGACGGTGATCGGCCCCCATGCATATATTGAGGGCCCCACAATCATTGGTGAAAACTGTACCGTATTTCAGTTTTGCTCCCTTGGCGCCCCCCCTCAGGATCTGAAGTTCCAGGACGAGCCCACAGAGCTTATTGTCGGGGATAATGTTACCCTGCGCGAGTTCGTTACGGTCAACAGAGGCACTGAGGGGGGAGGCGGAAAAACAGTTATCGGCGATAACTGCTTCCTGATGGCCTATACCCATGTGGCACACGACTGCAGAATCGGAAAAAATGTCATAATGGCCAACAATGCAAGCCTTGCCGGCCACATTCAGATTGAAGACAACGCCATTTTAGGAGGGCTTGTCGGCGTGCACCAATTTGTGCACATCGGATCTTTTGCCATGGTCGGCGGGCTGTCGGGGGTTTCCAAGGATGTGCCCCCCTATACCATTGCGGTCGGCCAGCGGGCAACGCTGCACGGGCTTAACCTGACGGGCCTGAAGCGCTACGGGTTTTCGGCTGAAACGGTTAAAAACCTTAAGGCTGCTTACAAGACGCTGTTCCGCTCAGGACTCACCATCAAAAAGGCGCTTGACGAGCTGCACAGCCGTGATGACTTAGGGCCGGAGGTGGGCCATCTGGTCGATTTCATTCATCATTCGGAACGGGGTGTGACAAGAGAATGAAGCCGGTCAGGGCTGGTGTTATCGGCGTGGGGTATCTCGGGAAATTTCACGCAGAAAAATATGCAGGGCTGTCCGGTGCAGAATTGGCCGGCGTCTATGATGCCGATCAGGAATCCGCACGGGCAATAGCGGCCAGGCTCAATGTGCATGCCTGCTCCTGCCTGGATGAGCTGCTGGACAGGGTGGATGCCGTGAGCGTCGTGGTTCCTACAGAGAGCCATTACGCTGTCGCGAAAAAATGCCTTGAGCATGGTGTTGACGTCCTTGTTGAAAAGCCTATAACGGCCACAGTTGAGGAGGCTGATGAGCTTATTTCAGCTGCGGAATCCGCGGGGCGTATTCTGCAGGTGGGGCATCTGGAGCGCTTCAACGCAGCGGTGCTCGCTCTGGACGATATTCTCGTCAAACCGATGTTTATTGAGTCGCACCGGCTTGCCCCGTTCAAGGACCGGGGCACTGATGTTGATGTCATTCTTGATATTATGATTCACGATATAGATATCATACTTACTATCGTGGGGGCGCCGGTAACCCAGGTGCACGCGGTCGGCGTTCCGGTGCTGTCAAGGGATAAAAACGATATCGCCAACGTCCGTATTGAGTTTGAGACCGGCTGCATTGCAAATATTACCGCCAGCAGAATTTCGCTTAAGGAAATGAGGAAGCTGAGAGTTTTTCAGACCAACACCTATCTTTCTATAGACTATGCAGCGCAGCATGTCGATGTGTATAGAAAAATATCCTCTTCCGATACATCGGAAATGCCCGAGATAACCTATGACCAGGTTGAAATCAGCCAGCACGATGCCCTCAACGAAGAGATTCGGTCTTTTGTGGAAGCTGTTGCGAACCGGACACGGCCGCGCGTCCCCGGCGAGGCCGGCAGAAATGCCCTGCGCGTTGCACTGGAAATTGTCGGTCAGATACATTCGCGGCAGGCGGCACTTCAGGTATAATCATACCCAGCCAGCACAGACAGGCGCGGCGGGCTCATCCTCTGCACACAACCAAAATAACTTTTGGGTCAATCCCAGATATAAATGGTAACCGGGTCAACTGATCCATGTGCGCGTGACAAAATGTCTGCAGGTACTGCCGATACAGCAAAAACCGTACTTATTGTCGCCGGAGAAGCTTCGGGAGATCACCACGGGGCGCTGGTGGTGCGCGCGCTCAAAAAGCTTGATCCTGCCGTCCGAATCGTCGGTATCGGCGGCGATGAGCTTGCCGATGCGCATATGGAGATTCTGTTTCATTCGCGAGACATCGCCGTTGTGGGCTTTTTTGAAGTGGTTTTTCACATGCGTCATATCATTAAAGCGTACCTGCGGCTGAGGCGTGAGATTGCCCGGTCCCGCCCGGACCTTGTGCTGCTGATCGATTATCCTGAATTTAACTTTCAGGTTGCACGGCTGGCCAGGAAGCGCCGCATACCGGTATTGTATTATATAAGCCCGCAGCTGTGGGCCTGGCGCAGGGGACGGGCAAAAAAAATCGCCCGGCTTGTCGATAGGATGGCTGTCATCTTCCCTTTTGAAGTTTCGTTTTACCGGGAAGTCGGTCTCGATGCCCGGTTTGTGGGGCACCCCCTTATGGACACAGAGACAGCGTCGGCAGACCCCCAGGAGCTGATCGATTCCCTTAACCTTCGTGAAGGCGGGCCGGTTATAGGCCTGCTTCCCGGGAGCAGAAACAGGGAAATCAGGAGCCTGCTGCCGCACATGCTCGGCGCTGCGCGCAGGATACAGGAGCGCATGCCGTCGGTACAATACGTGCTGCCTGCAGCTTCATGGGTTGACCTTACAGCAGTGAGGGAAATGGTTTCCCGGTCGCAGGTAAACGTCTCGATTGTTGAAAATGATTTTTACCGCGCGCTGGCGGCCAGCGACTTTGCTGTCGTGGCATCCGGCACTGCTACGCTCCAGACAGCACTTATGGACAAGCCGATGGTTATATTGTATAAAGTATCGCCGGTTACCTATATGCTCGGGAAAATGCTCATCCGCGTGCCCTGTATCGGGCTTGCCAATATCGTTGCCGGAAAGAAAGTGTTCCCTGAGCTTATACAGCACGAGGTGACAGCGGAACGGATCAGCGCAGAAGTGCTGAGCATACTGGAAAACCCGCAGCGCCTTGATATGATGTGCCGGGAGCTTCTCGGAATTAAAAAAGCAATGGGAAAAAAAGGCGCTTCGGCTGCTGTTGCCCGGATGGCTTATGATATGCTGCACGGAAGCGCAAAAAATCGTGTGCGGGAACTGTAGATCGCTGATGATAATCGTAACGCAATAAGGAAAAGAATGCTCAGGGACAGCCTGAATATATATAAACGACTTTTTCCGTACGTTGCGCCGTACCGGAAAAAATTTGTGCTTTCCTGCGTGTGCACGCTTCCGCTGTCACTGTGCTCCGCCGGCCTTGCATATCTGATGAAGCCGGCAATTGATGAGATGTTTCTTAACAAAGATATGCTGATGCTGAAGCTGATACCGCTTGGAGTTGTGGCGCTTTATGCAGTCAAGGGAACATTTGAATATACCTACCACTATCTGCTGGGCTCGATAGCGCAGCGCATTATAACCGATATCAGAAACAGAATATATGCTCATTTGCAGACGCTGTCGCTTTCCTTTTTTATCAAAACCCCCACGGGCGTGCTTATGTCCCGGGTCACCAATGATGTCAATTTGCTGCAGTATGCGGTGAATACCGGTGTGATCCATATGGTTAAGGGAATAGTGACCATTATCGGGCTGACGGCGGTTCTGTTTGTTCAGGATTTTACGCTCGCCTGCATTGCGTTTGTGATCCTGCCCTGGGCCGTAATTCCAATCTGGCGGTTCGGGAAAAAAAGCCGCAAGTTCAGCACGCGGGGACAGAAAAAAATCGGCAAAATTTCAACCTTTGTGCATGAAACAATAACCGGGTGCCGCATTGTTAAAGCCTTCGGGATGGAAGGCTATGAAAACAGGCGCTTTTCCGAGGAAAATATGCGCCTTGTGCGCATCCGCATGAAGCGCTTAAAGGTGCGGTCGCTCGCCGCGCCGGTTATGGAGTGCATCGGCGGATGTGCGGGCGCGGCAGTTATGCTGTACGGGGGCTACAATGTTTTGTCGGGGAGCCTGACTCCCGGCGAGTTTTTTTCTTTTTTAACCGCGCTGCTTCTGCTGTACGGGCCGGCACGCAATATGAGCACGGCGTATCAGGGAATTCAGGAAGGGCTTGCGGCAGCGGTACGGGTTTTTGAGGTTCTGGATATTCAGCCTGACATACAGGAGGCTTCGGATGCGGTGGAGCTTCCGCGGGTAAAGGGGCGGGTAGCATTCGAGAGCGTATCCTTTGCCTATAATGAAACCCCCGTGCTCACCGATGTAAACCTTGATGTGCAGCCGGCTGAAACGATCGCCGTTGTCGGAATGACCGGGTCAGGGAAAACAACGCTTATAAACCTTATCCCCCGCTTTTTTGATTGTACCGCCGGGCGCATTACCATTGACGGCTATGATGTTGCCGGGGCAACCATTCGTTCGCTCAGATCACGAATAGCCTTTGTCAGCCAGCACCCCTTTCTGTTCAATGATACAGTCCGCAGCAACATTTCCTATGGTAATCCGCAGCAAAGCGAAGAGAACATTATTGCGGCGGCCAGGCTTGCCTGTGCGCACGAGTTTATCGAGGAGATGCCCGACGGCTATGACACCGTTATCGGAGAGCACGGAGAGAAGCTTTCCGGCGGGCAGCGTCAGCGGATCGCTATAGCCCGGGCTGTTCTCAAGGATGCTCCCATCGTCATTCTTGACGAGGCGACGGCCGCCCTTGATACACAGATAGAAAAACGCCTTCAGCATGCGCTTGATAAGTTCCTTCGTGATAAAACGACATTTGTTATTTCACATCGCCTGTCAACAATTAAAAATGCTGACCGCATTATCGTGATTGCCGAAGGCAGAATTGTTGAGCAGGGAACGCACGATGAGCTTTTCAGCCGGGGAGGTGAATACACCAAGCTGTATTCCATTTATCTGCAGGATGACATACAGCCCGCAGCACAGAATTCGTGAGCCCGCTGGCCGTGAAGTAATTTTCGGAAATACAGCAGGATCCGTAAAAGACCTGGAGCTTCTTTATGATATATGTTGTGTACAATGCCCTGCTGATTACAGCAACGGCGGCCCTGTCACCGATTCTTGCCCTGCTTTTGCTGATTAAAAAAAAATACCGCTACGGCCTGCTGCATAAGAGCGCGCTGCGCATCGGCCCCTATCGCACCGAAATGCATAAACCGGATCCGGTGTGGATCCATGCAGTATCTGTCGGTGAAGTTATGGCTGCGCAGCCCCTTGTCAGGATGCTGAAGCAGCGCCATCCCGATATGCCTGTATGTTTATCAACGGTGACCCAGACAGGATACTATACCGCGCAGCATAACGTCAAAGCTGCAGACAGGATTGTGTGCTTCCCGTTTGATTACCCCTTTATCATGCGCCGGGTCGTCACCGCGCTCAGGCCGCGGCTTTTTGTAATGATGGAAGCCGAAATATGGCCCAACCTGCTTAAGGAGCTCAGCGGTCGCAGCATTCACTCGGTAATTGTCAGCGGCCGGATTTCCCGGGATTCGTTCAAGCAGTATCGCCTGTTCAGATTTTTTTTTCGGCGCGTCCTCAGCAATATCAGCCGGTTTTGCATGCAGTCTGAAACCGATGCGCAGCGCATAATCAGCATGGGGGCGCCGCCGGCGTGCGTCTCTGTTGCCGGCAACATAAAATTCGATCAGCTGATACCATCCATCACCCCTGAGCAGAAGCAGCTTTTATACAAACAGCTGCACGTTGATTTGTCACGGCCCGTGTTCATAGCGGGAAGCACGCACCGTGGTGATGAAGAAATAGTGCTTGATGCCTATGAATCGGTCAAGGAACGTTATCCCGGCCTTGTTCTCATTATTGCGCCGCGGCACCCCGAGCGTTTTGATGAGGTTGACGAGCTTTTGCAGAGACGGGGCTGCCAATACATACGAAGAACAGCCTTGAGCGCGTCATCGGCTCAGGGAGCGCCTCCCATTATACTGCTGGATACTATAGGCGAGCTGGCGAAGGTGTACAGCATCGGAACGGTTATATTTGTCGGCGGGACCATTTTGCCCGGCGTCGGCGGCCACAACATGCTTGAGCCGGCAGTGTTCAGCAAGCCCGTGATTTTCGGGCCGCATACTGAAAATTTTACTGAGGTAGCGTCCATTTTGACGGAGCACCGGGCTGCCGTGCGCGTTTTGGATACGCCGGGGCTGATAGCTTCTCTCGATGAGCTGCTTAGCGACCCGGAACGGCGGCGCACCATAGGCGCAGCAGCATTTTCGGCGATAGAAAAAAACAGCGGTGCGGTGCAGCGGTGCATGGAGCACATTGAATCACTGCTGCATGACGCGTAACCGCCGGAGAAGGCGCTGCTGGCCGGTTATTTTGCATGAAAAAAACTGTAGCCTTTATTCTTTCGACAAACTACGCCGGCTCTCACTATCTTTCCCTCATGCTTGGTAGCCATCCCCGCGCCGCCCATGTCGGGGAGGTGAAAGCGCTTCGCAAACCTGCCGGGAGCTCCGGGAAGCAGTATTGTTATGTGTGCGGTTCCGCTGAGCGATGCCCGGTTTTTCAGGGCGTTTCACCAGAAAGCATAGGCCGGGCGTATGATATTATTTTTTCCAATCTGTCGCCGGGTGTGCAGGTTCTGATAGATATCTCAAAAAAGCCTTTCTGGGCGCGCCGCTATCTTCATTGCGGTGATTTTTCCCGAACATACATACATCTCATACGCGACCCGCGGGCGCTGATACGGCGCTGGCTCCGTATGCCCGAAAAAAAGCGATGGAATCAGCGCTTCAGGCTGGCACGGCTCCACCCCGGATCTGCGCTTTCCCTGCTTGCAGGCAAGTGGTGGTCTGTTTTTTTGTATAAATGGCTTCAGCAAAACCGGGAGATAACCTCTTTCCTGCGCAGCAGCGGGCTTGATTTTATTTCTGTGACTTATGCCGAGCTCGCCGGGGCTCCGTGTCAAACCGTGCGGTCGCTGACTGAGCGGCTCGGGCTTTGTTTTGAGCGGGATCAGCTTCGCTACTGGAAAACCGAGCACCACGGGACCCGGAAAAAAGAATATGAATGGGTGAGGGAGCACAACGGCTTTTATCATGATCTACGCTGGAAAGCGGAGCTTCCGGACCATATTCAGCGCGCCGTAACTGAAAACGGCCGGATTGCGGCATATCTTGATCAGCAGGGGCTGTGCTTTACGGAAAACGGGATTGTACACAGGCGGCATGCCTGATCTGAACGCGCTCAGCGCGCGAGCATGCCGTCAAAGGGTAAGCGCCAGCCAGTCCCTATTCTGTCTCTTGGCCCGCATCTGTTTTGTGCTGTGAACGCTCGCTGGCAAGCTGGCGGTAAAAGCCCTCCGGCTGCAGCTCCGGCGAGTCAACGCCGCAATCTATCACCAGAAACAGCCGAATATCGGTGCATACATCACATTTTGTTACGAATTTTTTTTGTGTTTCATAGCCGTATTGCGTGCGCGCCATGTCATAAAGCCCCTTTATGCCATGGTGAAACAGCTCTGTCAGTATCGGGTACCGGTCAGCTGAAATCTCAGTGCCGAGATCCTGACGCTTCAGACACAGGCCGCTGCACAGGCCGGGAATATAATTGTCAAAAAGATCGCAATGAAAGTGGCTTGTGTCAAGCAGCTCGCGGCAGCCGTGCCTCTCCCGGGAGATGATGTCACCGGCGCTTTTCTTTTCCATGTACGGGGCAAATGTGCTGAGCGCCCGCCCGCCCATATGAATCCAATACCGGGAGGGAATGCTGCGAATATAGCCGTCGCCGAAAAGTGTCTCAAACTCGGCGAGGCAGTGTGTTTTTGTTTCGTCGAAGCGCTCAAGGTCCTGGTGAAAATCAAGCACCCAGGGGAAAACAGATACCCCGGCTTCAGTGCATGCCTCTATAACCCCTTTTGTTTTGGCAAAGGGAACGTACTCATTGTGGAACGGGCTGATTGAGACGAGCAGGGTGCCGAGTCCCGCAGCTTTCAGGTCGCGCAACAGCTCACATGCTGTTTCGCGGTCTGTATACCACGAGCAGTTTGTTTCAGCATACTCAAGATACAGCCCCTCCTGCCGGGCCAGCTCGGTCAGCCTGACAAGCCTGTCCGGCGCCAGGAAAGGTTCGCCGCCGCCCAGGTGGATGCTGTTGCAGCGAAGCGATTTGATGGTTTTAAAGGCCTCTTGCGCGGCTCTGTCATCAATATAGTCTTTCTGACGCTGCGGGCTGCACGCATACAGACAATGCCGGCATTGAGAGGTGCAGGCATAGTTTGTTATAACCCCTCCTGAGACCAGGCTTTGGATGCAAAAGGAAACTGTGTCAAGCATAAAGCTATTTCCCCCGACACACAGCAGTGATCAGAGTTCAGAAGCAGTGAGCCCCGGTCGGTGAATTAAAAAAAATCCAGCTTTTTACTGTTTTTTCCGATACAGTAACAGTGAAAAGTATATAATGCTGTATCCTGAAGGTCAAGTAAGCGGACACGCCGGATTGCATTGCGGCGGCAAAAAAAAGACGCAGTGCCTAATGATGAAGCCAGAGGCCACGGTTTATAACGGAGGGTTCAATGGAGAAAAAACCGCACAAGCAGGAAGATATACTGACCACCGCGCAGCATATCAACAAAGAGGAAACTGTTACTATATACAGAAAGCCTCCCGAATGTACACACGCGCGGTCAAAAAAATCCCTGTGGAGAAGAATTAAATCCTTTTTATCCTCAGATGAATAAGCCGGCCGGCTTAACGTGATGGGGCAGATGCATATGATCGGTGCGCTTGCTTGCTGTGTTTTTGTCCTAAATTACATACCCTGCTTTACAGGATAGCTGTAATACTCCATAAATATTCAAAAAAATCTTGCAATTTTTTATGTTTGTTTCAATAATTGAAGCATTAACGGGTCACCTTATCAAAAGGAGGTATGGTATGAAGAAACGAGTTATTTTGCTCAGTGCGGTTTTGTGGTGTGCAGCGGCGATGATGGTTTGCAGCCCGGCGTTTGCCGGGGCTTCGCAGCAGGATGCAGACAGCAAGGCATTGATCGGAGGGCTTGTCGGGATGGTTCAGGACAGCGTGGCAACGCTAGAAAACACAAACCCCGCGTTTGCTGCCCACACGCTGTTTGCACTTGATTGTCTTGACAATGCGGTGAAGACGGGAAACGCAGAGGATGTTCCCGAAGTGCTTGATATGTATGCCCAAAGCATAATTTATCAGGACAATCAGACCATTCCCCAAGAGTGCTACACCAAGCTGATTTCTCCTACACTTGGCGTGGTGACGCTGCTTAAAGATATTGCCACTGCAGAGACAACGCAATGTGTAGCTGTTCTTGCGGTAAAGGATATCACAAGGATAACCCGGGGGATTATGGAGCTCAATCTCTGCATCCTGGAAAGTGCGGATAACCCCGACCAGGCGGCCATAGATGAGCTGAACAGCCAGATTACCGCTATTAAGCTGTTGTACATAGTGCTGAACCTTACCAAGGTGGGACTCGGCTGTTAGGCTGCTTTTTGCTCTCGCTGCAGTTTTTTGGTATATATATGAAGCCCTCCGGGAGCGTTCTGCCCGGCGGGCTTTTTTTCTGTACGTGGCAGGAGACAGACATGACGGATGTGCCGCCAAACGTAAAACGCGAACGGCGCAGAGGCCCTGATGTATGGCTTCGGGTTCTGAGCTTTGTAAGCGTTTTTGGCTGGCTGATTATGCTGGCTGCAATGATTGTTTTTCATGAGGCGCGCCCGGAGCCGACAACCGTGACAACACGCTTTCATGACACGCCGGTAAATACAACGTGGGACAGGGAGCTTGCGCGTTATCTGTTTTATCTGATGGTGCTTGGCTTTTTTTCAAGCATCGCGGGACTCGTCATTAACGCCAGAAGGATGCGGAGGCGATATGATCAGGTGCGGGTAAACCTTGTTGTGCTGGGGGTGATTTCGCTGACCGGGATATGTGCCTATGTGTTTTGGCTCTGAAAATATGCCGCCTTTTGTCAGGGAAGAAGGCTGCGCAGCAGGAACCACATGATCATCATGCGGAAGATTTTTTTGCGCATGGATTGCGTGCTTTCATCGCTATCGCTGCTGCAGCCGCTGCTGTCTATGCCGGGGTCGCTGTCGTTGCAGTCACGCCCCTGAAAAGGGCACTCCGGGCTGCCTGCATATCCATATCCATCCCCGTCGAGGTCCACACAGCCGTAAGGCAGCGGCGATGTGTAGGCGCCGCCGCGCACACCGCACTGCTCAGCTGACAGAGCCTCGTTCTGCCGGAGCCGCGGTGCGGAAAATTCTCCGCCGCCCTGTCCTGAAAAATCAGTAATTTTTTCTCCGGTTGCAGCATGGTAAATGGTTCCGCTGATCCAGGGGAACCGGCATTCAATGAAATAGTTTTTTGTGATGGGGGTAATATCGGAGAGCATGGCAACCTGGCTGTCGCCGATATCAACGAATGCCTCCACAATATACTCGCTGTTTTGGGCGATAACCGTCATATCCGCCGGGACGCACTGCCGTGCGCTCTCGTCAAAAAGCCATTGGCTGTGGTACCACCCCAGCTCTCCCTCGGCCGCCTTGAAACGAACCGCTTTCAGCCCGTCCGTGTCATAGAAACTGATATCAAGATAATCCAGCAATTCTGAATCGTGATATGTCTGCAGCGCCCATTGAACGCCGGTCCGGTTGTCGGAAACAATGGCAAAATCCCAGCCGCTTACATGGAAGGCCCATGGGCCCCAGGCCTGCTCCCGGTAGCCGTGCCCGCTGATGGTGACCGTCTGCGGCGGCTCGACAGTTTTATTGGTTATGGTTCCGGTTACGTGTGTGCGCATCCAGTTCATATCGACTGTCCACTGCTGTTCGGGAAACAGCGGTATCGAGGCAATATCATAGTCTGTGGGTGGGGGGAATGTTGTGCTGTAGGCGCTGGTGCAGCGCTCCCGCCAGTCCTGGCTGACGGTTAGGTCCCAGGCGTATTTAGGGGTTCGGCCGCGCAGTATGAGCGAGTTATTGTCGGTGACGGGGATGATATGGGCATACGAGGATCCGCTTTCTGCGTGAAATTCGCGGATATCGGCAGATGCGCTGTATCCGGTTGAGCCGGGCCCGGCCCATGCCTCTGTGCCGAAATTGACATAATCGGCAGCAATATGTCCTGATGTAATGAACAATCCGGCAATGGCCGCGTTGCCGCCAGAGGGCATGAGGCCGACCATTTTATGTCGCGGGTCGGCGATAACATAGCCTATGCTGCCGGTGAAATCGTCATCATGTACCATAAAATAGTCCCACTGAAACGTTATGCCGTCAATCGGTCCGGTAATGCTTTGCCGGTACCGGTCGCCCAGCACCGCCCAGCCTTCCAGACCAGTTGTGCAGGTTGACCGCGCGCGCTGCAGGCCGACAAAGCACAGCGCGCTCATGCAGAAAGCAAATGCTGCGATAATCGTATGTGAACGGGTCATGACAGACCCCATCCTGTGTTGCAGTTGTCGATTTTTGTGGGAATTTAGCTGAACTATATGGCATTGGTGCACCGTTGTCAATGAAATAGTGGCGCGCCGGGTATCGCCGGGGAACGGTCCGGTCACAGGTGCAGCGTGATTATTGGCCTTTGCGGTGTGTTTCTCATAGATGTTTTGCTTTCGGTGCGATGCGAGCTCTTTTTGTATATGCTATAGTATTAAATACTATATTTATGGATAATTGCCGGTATGTGTTGTTGCTGCATGCGTGCGCATCGCTGACGAATCCGTTACAGCCCGGACCGTGTGTGTGCAGATTGCCCGGTAGTGCAATCGCTCAACAGCTTATTTTTTTATAGACAAAGGGGGGGCGATTATATGAAAGTAAGCCAATTGAGAGAGCTGCTGTGCGAGCTTCAGTATGAGCACGGTGATGTTGATGTGTTGGCGCTGGTAACAAAACGGTCGGGGTATCTTCTTGACTGTCACAATGCCAAACAGAGCGATCCGCTTATTCAAACCGGAGAAGATTACACCATTGTGTGCGCAAACCCGTGCCAAACCGAATGCGGCATGATGGAGCTTGACGGGTTCCCTTCTCCGTCATGAGAAGCTGAAGCTGCCGAATGTTGACCGGACAGGTATAGAGCGATCACAATATGCTGAAACACACCTTTTGTCTGCTCCCCGGCATAGGGCGGAAACTTGAATACAGGCTCTGGCAGTCAGGCATTCTCACCTGGGAAGAGTTTCTTGCCGCCCGAACGATCAGCTTTGTACGGCCGGTGCGGAAATTGTTTTACGATGACTGTATCCGTGAGGCGCTGCACCATCTTTCCCGGCGCAATATAGAATATTTTGCCGGGAAGCTCCCTCCCGACCAGCGCTGGCGCCTTTTTGATCTGTTCAGGGACAATGCGGTTGCTTTGGATATTGAAACAAATGGTGCGCCGGTAAATGCCGGCGGCTATGTTACTGTTGTGGGCCTGTATAACGGCGCTGATTTTACATCACTGGTTCGGGGGGACGGGCTCACCGCTGCCGCTGTGCAAACAGAGCTTTCCCGGTATCCGCTGCTTCTGTCGTTTTACGGCTCCGCGTTTGATCTGCCCTTTTTGCAGGACTCGCTTAACGTTTATTTCAGCGGACTGCATATTGACCTATGTTTTGTTTGTAAATATGCAGGGCTTAAGGGAGGTCTCAAGCGGATCGAGCGTCAGCTTGGCCTGGCACGCAATGAATCCGTACAGGGGCTTGACGGGTACGGGGCGGTAAAGCTGTGGCGCGCTGCACGAAGGGGGGATCGCCGCGCACGTGAGCTTTTGATCACCTACAATCGCTGCGATACGGTTAACCTTTTTCCCCTTGCTGAGGCGCTCTGCGCTTTGCTTAAAAAACAAACCGGCATTACGTCATTCATTTCTTAAAGCGCGTTTTTTAGAACAGACCAGGAAAGCCTCGGAACTGTGTGCCTGTGATTGCAGCGCAGGCCAGCATGTTTCAGTCTGTATTGTTAACCCCCAGCCACTTCTTGGCTATGTCTGCAGCTGCAAAAACCACCACCGTTTCAGGCGAGTGCTGCATTAACATGGTTTTGTAAAATTTTGCCAAATCCCATGAGTGATCATCAAAAGCACTCAGGGTTATTGCACAGCGGTGGGGATGATGTGTGTGGTCCGGTTTGGGGCAGCGACGGAGCATTGTGCTGATATCCTCCATCGAAATATTTTTAAAAGCATCGGCGTGTACTTCCAAAAGCTCATAGACAGGCTCCTGTAAAAGGGGGTCACCTGCGTGCGCCTGTTCATACTCCAAGAGCTCGTCGATTGTGACAGGAGCTTTTGCAACAGCGTGAATAAAATGTCCGTCATTATGCACAGTATATGAGATCGGAATGGTGGTGCCCTCGCAGCATAGAAAATGATTTCTATTTATAAAGAAATGAGTTTAATATAATAAAAGATTTAAAACGGGTGTGTGCATGTGTCAATAATTTTGTTTGTAAGATTCCGGGCTTTTTTTTGACTTTCTGCTGCTCAGTGAAAATGAGCAGGATCTATTCCGCACTGCCTGCCTGCCGGTTTTGTAATTCGTGCTTTCTTATGGCCTGCTGCTTTTTATTTCCGTATATGATACCGAGAGGCAGAAGGATTGAATAGGGAATCCATACGAACCATCGATATGGATTGGGCAGGGCAAACAGCAGTACGAGGAAAGCAGCAATTGCCGCCCAGCCCGCAGCTGCGGATTTTATCATGAAGGAACGCTCCTGCGGACCGTTTGTGTTTGTGATGCTGAAATACGTTCCGATGATGCCACCTGCAAGCCCGGCAAGCCCGCCGATAATTGCTCCGATTGTTCCCGGATGCACGGTTTTTACCTCCTGTGCGAAAAAATGCCGGTTCCCTTTATATACCCCTTATTCTATTTTTCTATCGTATCGGTACATACGACTCCCGCCTTGAGCGCTTGATGCATCACGGATGCATCGGCTCATGCGCGTAATGCTATTTCTATTTCACTGATATCGGGAATGTCGGCCATTGAATTGCCATAATAAACAAATTTCAAAATCCCCGATTTATCAATCAGCATCTGAGCGGGCATCCTGCCCAGCTTGAGCAGCTTAACTTCCTGCCCGTATAGCGCCATTACCGAGTGCTCCGGATCCGGCAGTCCTATGAAGGGCAGCGATTCATTGTTCCAGTATTTTCTGAAGGCATCGGCATTTTCAGGCCCCACAACCAGAACCACGATGTCAAGCCTCTCCAATTTTTCCGCATTTTGACGCAACTGCGCCATGTGCCTGCGGCAAAACGGTCATAAAAACCCTCTGTTGAACACCAACAGAATATGTTTCTTGTCTCTGAAATCAGCAGAATCTACCGGATTGCCATGAAAATCATCCAGAACAAAATGCGGTGCTTCAATACCAATGCGCAGCTTTGTCATTTTTCCACCCCCGTGTAGTCGTTTTTACGTTCGGTAATTAAAAAATGCTCAGAAAGGAAAAAGTGAACGTCCGACCGCTCCCAGGGCCTTCCCGGATTATCGCAAGACGGGAAGGGCACGCAATGAGCAATGAAGGCAACCCCGCAACACCGGAATACATCAGTCGCTCATAAAAAGAATACATTTTTTTCAGCGTGCAACAAGCGGGTTGCGGGTATTCAAGTCGGGAAAACGCCCGAAGTCACGATCGGCGGTCAACAGTTCGTTAATGTTGTTCAGGAGGCAAAGGGCTGCTATGCGCGCATCATGTGTCTGGGGTCCGGATATCTGTGAAGAGGATATAAGCCTTCGAAGGTAATCCCGGTATCCGGTTGTTTCAGAGAGCATAACAAGGCTGGGTGACGCAAGCCATGCGTCTATTTGTTCCAGTGCACACGTACAGGGGCTGGGCGGATTGTAAATCCTGGGATGGGTAGCGATGGCATAAAATTCATGAATGCACGGCCATGGAATAGCCCACGGAGCGGTATCTTCAGCCAGGGCAGTAATGCAGTTGAGCGAGGCCCTGTGAAATTGAGCATCTTCCCGATGGGCGTAGACCAGTATGTTCGTATCGACAGCGATCATCCGCCATGTCCCTTGTAGGCTTCCGATCGAATTTTTTCCCAGCCTTCTCCCCGGAATTCTTCCTGAAGGCCGTTGCCGTTGAAACTGGCCTTTTGCAGTTTAAATTTTTTGCCCGGCTGTTTATGTTTCACAATAACTGTGCGCAGCCCTTCTTCAATCAGAGATCGAAGGGTTGTGTGCTCACGGGAAGCTACCTTTTTTGCCTCCTGGAGCAATGGATCGGCGATATCAATGGTTGTTTTCATATTGGTACCCATATCAACAAGTATTGGTATGCATATAATTATAGTCGATATTTTTTGAAAAGCAACGGGTGTTGAATTTTTTCAACCACGTATGTCTGATGGAGCTTATATTGCCGCAAAAAGCTCCATGGGAGCACTCAATTGTTAGTTGCGGTTGGATTTGCTGTGTATTTTTTTCTGCTGATGATGAATGTTCGGTTTGGGAAACAGGGCAGGATTGGTGCTAAACCTTCCTTCTTGCCTCCCATACAAACTGTATGGATTGTGAAAGCCAGACAAGTCTTTGTTCAGGAGTAAGCACATCGAAGTTTGTATGACCATCGAAAACCTCTTCCGGCAGACCGAGAATATATTCCCGGAGGGCCCGGAAATCATCCTCTGCTTCGCCGGCTGAATGTGGATCTTTCATTCCCTTGCCCGCTCTTTCTCCAGCAGTTTTCGCAGAATCTGAATATCAAACAAATCCACAAATAAACGGGAGTGAGCAGGGAGCATCCTTTGCGGCCGGTAAAGGTGTGGGTGCATTTTAGCGAAGCAGGACGAAAAGCGTATCTTTACAGAATTAATCTGTTCCTACCCTGATACCGTCAGGCCCAAACCGCTCTGCCTTGAAGAACCATCCCGGCGTATGATCAGCAGGAGTGCCGGCCTGCTCAAGCTCCCATACAATTTCTCCGTCGGAGGTCACTTCAATGAGCTTTGAATAGTCATCGCTCATTGCCGATTCGTCAGTATTGGATCCTGTATCCACAGTGGTCAAAAGAACATTGCCGTTGGGCAGAATGTCGCAGTCCCGCGTTGTCCTCAGACCTTCAGCAGGATATGTCCAAAGAACGGCCTGTGTATCCATATCTATTTTAACGGCCGCATACGGGGAATCGTTCTGGAGGCAGACCATTAAGGCGTTTTCTTTCTCATATACCTGGGCTTCATGAGGATAGCATTCCCCGTACCGGCTCCAGTCATATTCAGCAACAATATCCCCCTGTTTATCAACGATCACGGTCAGCCAGAAATTTCTTAAGCTTATCATGGTAGTATTGTCAGACAGCCTCTGGACAGCATTTGAGTGCACCCAGCCGCCTTCTGAATACTGCTGGGCCGGGAATCGCTCAAGAAGATAATCGGCGGCGGACCATTCCCAGACAGTCTCCCCTCCGCGCGTTATTTCTTTAACGCTGGATTCCCCCACCTGGTCGTTGGAGCCATAATTATAGAGTATATTATCGTTATCCAGGATATCGGCGTCATGGCTTACTTTTGGATCCTGATACGACCATACAACACTGCCGTTTCGGTCAATCTCGTACAATCCGGAACCGGATAACGTCAGGAGCACATGGCCATTATCCAGACGTTCTGCTTCAAACCCGACAACCTCATCGGTCACGAACAGATCCGACGCATCAAATTTCCATATAACGGTGCCTTTCATGTCAATCTCTACAGCGGTATTGTCAACCCCATTAGAAAAAAACGTGGTGCCGTCATACGCCTTGCCGGGCTTATATACATTGACGGCCAAACCCTCATTATCCCCTGAATTACAACCAGCCAGAAAAAAAATGAGACATATAATAATCAAAACCTTTTTCACAATGGGCCCCCTTTTGCCGGATTTATGTCAATGGCCTGAACGGACACCGCCTAAAGTTTCCACTCCCCTTCAAAATAGGTCTCTTTGACCTTTTTTGCCTTGTGCTGTGCCCAGGGCTTCAATCCCATTTTTCGTATTAAACACAAGTTAAACACTTTGGTGTTATGCGGGATCTTGCCTGCTTTGTCTGCATAGGGGTGTAGGTTGTCACAGGGAAAATCAGGGCAGTCACAACAAAAATAAATCTTTTTTTGTTGTGTGCAGGTAAAAACACTGCACGGCTCTTTCTTTCCGAGCAGCCGCATCGGAATTGTGCCTTTTTCTTCACGGCAGCCTCGACACCTGGCTTCTTCTGAAGGAATATTCCACTTCTCCGATAAAGCTGACCGCACTTCCTCATTTTCATTGGCCGCATATGCCCGGCAGTTAAAGCAATCTAATCCGCAGGGAGCAGTAAGCTTGGCATAATCCATTGTTTGTTCCTCCTTTCGCCTGTTTATAAAGTGAAATCGGTCTTTTTTTGACAGCAGTTGAGCCGATTTTTCACCGGTGACGCGATTTGCACCTCCATGTGATTCGGATGCCTGAACCGCCGGATTTCAGGCTCCGAGCCCCCTTTGCCGCTGTTCAGTGCACATGCCGCCCTGCCACAATCATGCAGGCCTCTCCGTGCAATCTCTCACAGGCTGAACTCTGCCACGTGTAAGTGGCTGATGACATATCTTTCCTATTCTGTTAAATGTATATAGAAAGTATCGAAATAAAAGAACCAACATTATTGAATGGCAAGTATGGAATTCATGGGTCTGGTGATTTCGAGACATGGTTTCCTCGTGATGGAAAAAGACCAAGCCGTGATAAAATTTTTATAATTAATTTAAATAATATTCGGATTAATTTTATATTTTCCGCGTGCAGAAGAACAGGCAATTTCCAGCGCGCTGATTGGGGAAACAAGCAGGATCCTGTTATGGTTTTTTTTGAGGTACACTGGACAAGCTGCCGGCCGGTGTTACACTGTGAGCACGAGGGGGTCCGGCCGACAATAAAAAAATAATACCAAGGAGGTTTTATCATGAACAGCTTTCGAAAAGAGCTCTGGTTTACTGTTCCCACACGCCGCGCATTCATTAACATCACCGGAGAGGTTGAAAAATGCCTGAAGGAAAGCGGCGTCAAGGAAGGGCTTGTTCTGGTCAACGCGATGCACATAACAGCCTCTGTATTTATAAACGATGATGAGTCCGGGCTGCACGAGGATTATGAACAGTGGCTCGAGGGGATTGCACCCCATGAGCCCGTTTCCCGCTACCAGCACAACCGGACCGGTGAGGACAACGGCGATGCGCATTTGAAGCGGCAGGTTATGGGCCGGGAAGTGGTAGTCGCCATAACCGGGGGAAAGCTTGATTTCGGGCCGTGGGAGCAGATTTTCTACGGGGAGTTTGACGGCCGCAGGAAAAAGCGGGTGCTGGTGAAAATAATCGGAGAGTGATGACTGTGTCGCTGTGGAAACGTTCGTCTGATTAAGCTGGTTTTTAGACTGTTATTGTGCGGGAAAGAAGTGTCATGAATTACTTGACATATGCGCAAATATTATTATTTTTATAATTTCCCCGGTGCAATACACACTGGCCGGCGAAGCCGTGTTTTATAAAAAAAAAGTCCAATCAGCGAAAGATGCTAACCAGCTACAGGCGTGGAGGAAACCATGGCGCACAATATTCAGGAAATCACACGTGAGGTTGAACAGCTCAGCCACATTACCCGCTCGATAACCGGGGAGGCCCGGAAGGTCATTGTCGGGCAGGATTATCTCATTGAGCGACTGCTGATCGGCCTGCTGGCAAACGGCCATATTCTGGTTGAGGGCGTGCCCGGCCTGGCAAAAACAACCGCAGTGAAAACGTTGTCGGCTGCTGTAAAAACACAGTTTCACCGGATACAGTTTACCCCCGATCTGCTTCCCGCCGATCTGATCGGCACCCAGATTTATGAGCCGAAATCGGGTGAGTTTACCATTAAAAAGGGGCCGGTGTTTGCAAATATTATTCTCGCAGATGAAATAAACCGTGCGCCGGCCAAAGTGCAAAGCGCGCTTCTTGAAGCAATGCAGGAGCGGCAGGTGACCATCGGCGATAATACCTTTGCCCTTGGTGAGCCGTTTCTGGTGATGGCAACCCAGAACCCGATCGAGCAGGAGGGAACCTATCCGCTTCCGGAAGCCCAGGTTGACCGCTTCATGCTCAAGCTTAAGATAAACTATCCCAACAAAGCCGAGGAAAAGGAAATCATCAAGCGCATTACCGGTCGGGAGCACATCGGGATCGATCCGGCTGCAGACCCTGCTGAAATCCTGAAAGCCCGCGCTGTGGTCGACAATATTTATATCGATGAAAAAATACTCGATTATATCGTGGAGGTTGTTTTTGCCACGAGGGAGCCGAAAGTCTTCGGGATCGACATCGACGAGCTCATTCAATACGGCGCGTCACCCCGCGCATCCATCTATCTCAGCCAGGCCGCCAAAGCCTATGCGTTTCTGCAGGGCCGGGGATACGTGATTCCCCAGGACGTGAAGACGATCGGCTTCGACGTGCTGCGGCACCGCATTCTCCTCAGCTATGAGGCAGAGGCTGAAGACCTCACCACTGACGATATCATCGCGAAAATATTTGAAAATGTTGAAGTGCCCTGATGAGCGTGACGCGCCGCTGAAGCCATATGGTTATAACCCTGCTGCCGTACAATTAGCCTTATGATCCCCCGTGAAGTGCTGAAAAAAATACGCAAGATACATATTCGCACCAATTACATGGTGAACGATATTTTTGCGGGTGAGTATGAAAGCGCGTTCAGGGGCCGGGGCATGGAATTTGAAGAGGTCAGGTCCTACAGCCCCGGTGATGATGTGCGCGACATAGACTGGAACGTGACCGCACGATTCGGGCAGCCCTTTGTCAAGCTGTACCGCGAGGAGCGGGAGCTCACCATCATGCTGCTGGTGGATGTGAGCTCCTCGTTTCTGTTCGGCACACAGCCGCAGCTCAAGCATGAGCTTGCGGCCGAGCTTGCTTCGGTGCTTGCCTTTGCCGCCACAAAAAGCAACGATAAAGTCGGCCTCATTATTTTCAGCGACCACATCGAAAAATTCATCCCCCCGAAAAAAGGGACCACGCACGTGTGGCGGGTCATTAAAGAGGTGCTCCAGCACCAGCCTGTTTCCACAAAGACCGATATCACCGCTGCGCTGAACTATTTAAACCAGGTGACCAAGCGCAAGGCGGTTGCGTTTCTTGTATCCGATTTTATCGCGGCGGGCTATGAAAAAGCTCTGCGCGTCACCAATAAAAAGCATGACCTTATCAGCATCTGCATTACCGATCCACGCGAGCTTGAGCTGCCTGCTGCGGGGATCGTTGAGGTGCAGGATGCCGAAACCGGCGAGCTGCAGCTGATTGATACTGCTGACCGGAACTTCCGGAAAGGATACGCCCTGCTTGCGGAAAAGCGCCTGAGCGACACCTTTGAGCTGTTTCGCTCTGCCGGGGTTGATTATATCGATATCCGTACCAATGTCCCCTACATCGATCCTATTTTGAAATTTTTCAGGTTGCGGGAGAAACGCCTATGAACAAAACAGCGGTCGTCTTGAGCTTTGTCAGCATTGGGCTGGCACTGGTTGTGGTGTTTATCGGATTTCGAATCGGCTCCTTGACGGGAAAAGGTGATACGGGAAAGAGCGCGGCATGGACCCCGTCACAGCAGCGCGCGCTGGCAAACAAGCTTAAAGGCGCCGGGGTGATGCAGGAGGCCATCGAGGCATATATCGACTATGTAAAAACATCAGGGCTGGAGGGAAGCCGTCTGGCAAATCTTGCCTACACGATCGGCACGATGTATATGGATGAGGGCCGCTACGAGGATGCGCTGTCCTGGCTGTACCGGGTGGAAATCGCCGCACCGGAAAGCAGCCTTATGGATAAAACAGCGTCAAAAATCATCAGCTGCCTGGAGCACATCGGCAAATACAGCGCCGCCGAGTATACGCTTGAGAAAACCGTTGACGCTGATCAGCGCACGTCAGCTCCGGAAGGCTCACGCGTGGTTGCGCGGATAGGCTCTGACGCGGTCTATGCCGAGGATATTAACGAGGCCATTGACGCCCTGCCAGAGTGGATGCGGGAACAATTTAGCGAGCCCGGGAAAAAGGCCGATTTTTTGAAAAAATATGTGGCCGAGCAGCTTCTGTACCGCAAGGCCCTGAAGCTCGAGTACGACAAGGATCCGGATGTGCGCAAGCGCATGCAGCAGATGGAAAAGCAGCTGCTGGTAAACAAGGTCGTTGAAAGCCAAATAAAAGACGATATCACGGTTGACCCCGATGATATGCTGAACTTCTTCAAGGCTCACCGGAATGATTATGCACAGAAGGAAGCTGTTCGCGTGCGCATGATAAAGGCGGGCATGCAGGAGATCGCAGACAATATCATGACAAAGATTGAGCAGGGAAGCGACTTTGCAGATCTTGCGCAGGAGATATCGCTTGACAATGAAACCGCCCGGAAAGGCGGCCTGTTTCCGGGGTGGGTGCGCCGTGGTGAGGATGATCTCGGTATAGGCAATGCTGCTGCAGTTACCGAAGCTCTGTTTTCCGCCGAGAAAGGTGATATTGCCGGACCGGTCGAAGCCGGGGGCTATTATTATATTTTCCGGATAGAAAATAAACGGCAGGCACAGCCGCGGCCCTTTGAGGAATGTGTCGAGCAGGTAAAAAACGATTATTATATGCAGAAGCTGACCCGGGCATATGAGAAGCTGCTTGACCAGGCGGTGCAGGCTGCCGGGGTGAAGCTGTTTCCCGAAGCACTTGAAGCGGAGAATAGCAAGTGAGGACGCTGATTCTCGGTTTGACAGCAGCAGCGGTTTTTCTGACGGCTGGCTGCTTTAACGCAGAAACGGAACAAGGGCAGCCGGAGAACAAACGCGAAGCCCCGCCCATAGAGGTGACTGCAGAAACAGACCGCACGCATGCGCCTGTCAGCCAGCCGGTCACCTTCAGGATCACGGTGCGCAGCGATAAAAACGTTCAGATCGATATGCCCGATGCGGGCACGAATATAGCCGGGCTTCGTATTGTCGATTTCGGTGAGGAGGGTCCCGAGCAGATCGACAACCGGATTCGCTACACGAAGTGGTATGAGCTGAAAGCCGATATCGAAGGATCCTATATCATTCCGGCAGTGGCGGTCGGCTACCGGACGGCGGGCGGTGAAGAAAAAACCATCAAGACCCCGCAGATTTTCCTTGAGTTTACCGCAGCTGAGGAAGACGCTGAGCAGCAGCAGGATATTATCGATATAAAACCCCTGCAGACGGCCAGACGGGATCTGACTCCGTACCTGGTTGCCGGCGGAATTGCCTTCGGGCTTGCTGCTGCCGGGGCGGGCGTGTTTCTGTACGTTCGGCGTCGTCGGCGCGGCAGACAGGAGCCCGAGAAGCCCGCCTATCTTATTGCGCTCGAGGAGCTGGACCGTCTGAAAAAGGACAATCTGGTTGAAAAAGGCGGGTTTGCGGAGCACTATTTCAGGCTATCCGATATATGCCGCCGCTATATCGAGAACAGATTTTTTGTGCCGGCTGTCGAGCAGACAACGCAGGAGCTTATTCCCGCCATAAACGGTCTGCAGGGAATGAGCGAGGCAATCAAGGGGCGGACAAAATCGTTTCTGATTAATTCGGATCTGATAAAATTTGCCAAACACACCCCGTCTCCCGATGAGATCCAGGCAGGCTATGATGATGTGGAGACAATCATAGAGCAGACAAAAGAGCCCGCAGAGGAAAGCGGCCCAAAGGCGGCTGCATAAACGCTTTCAGGCTTCATGCTCATGAAAATGATAAAATGAATCCGGCAGCCTGTCTGCGCTGGTATAATCATTGATCTAAATTGATATCGGTATCGAACCCTAAAAGCATTGCAAATTTTGATTAGAGGTTTCATGCTTCGTTTTGAAGACCCCTGGCTGCTGATTTTACTGCTGCTGCTTCCGCTGGCGGGAATATATAACTGGCGCAATATGGGAAGCAGCCGCATCCGGTTTTCATCGCTTCAGGTAATGAAGCAGCTGAAAACGCCCCTGACGGTGTATTTGCGCAAAGCCCTTGTGGTGCTTCGCTGCCTGGCGCTCGCCCTTTTTATTATGGCGCTTGCCCGGCCGCAGTCGGGCATAAAGTCAACAGAAGTGACCACCGAGGGAATCGATATCATCCTGTGCATCGATACATCGGGAAGCATGCGGGCCCTTGACTTCAAGACCGGCGGCGAGCGCGGAACCCGCCTCGAAGCGGTGAAAAAAGTGGTGAGCGACTTTATCGCCGGGCGGAAAAACGACCGGATCGGTATGGTCGTGTTCGGGCAGGAGGCTTTTACGCAGTGCCCGCTGACCCTTGATTACGGCGTTCTGATGAGCCTTCTTGACAGCGCTGAGATCGGCATGGCGGGCGATGCCACAGCAATCGGGTCGGCGCTGGGAATCTGCGTAAAGCGGCTCAAGGAGCTCGAGGCACAATCAAAGGTGGTTATTCTGCTTACAGACGGGCGAAACAATACGGGAACCGTGAGCCCGTCAACGGCTGCTGATATTGCCCGGACCTACGGCATTAAGGTGTATACCATCGGGGTGGGCTCACGGGGTGAGGCCCCCTTTCTGGTGGATTCTTTTTTTGGAAAGCGGTATGTTTATCGGCGCGTCGACCTGGATGAGGAAACGCTGAAGGAAATAGCGGACAAAACCGGCGGCACCTATTTCCGTGCAACAAATACCGATGCGCTTGAGAAAATTTATCAGAAAATAGATGAGATGGAAAAAACTGAGGTAACGGTAAAAGAATATACCGAATACGAAGAGCTGTTCATGTATTTTCTGATACCGGGGCTTATTATCCTTTTGGGGGAGGTTGTGCTGTCACACACGCGGCTTCGAAAGATCCCCTGAACGTGGGCGATGGATAGCAGGGTGCGCAGGCCATCTCCGTGTGATAAGGTTATGGTTCGCAGCGCTCAGATTGAGCGTTAATGACCGGTAAAGTTTCAAGATGAAATTCGGAAATCTTTCATATCTGTTTCTGCTGTGGATTGCTCCGGCGCTGGTGTTTTTTTATATGTATGTGTTTTTGCGCCGCGAGCGGATTATGCAGCTTTTCTGCGGCGATGCCTCGCCGGAGCGCCTGATAGCTTCCGGCCGTCAGAAAGGCAATCAGCGCCTGAAAGCGGTGCTTGTAACAGCTGCGGTGGTCCTTCTGATTTTTGCCCTTACCCGCCCTCGCTGGGGGTTTCACTGGGAGGATATCAAGCGTACCGGAGTTGATATCATTATCGCTGTCGATGTTTCGCAAAGCATGCGTGCTACCGATGTCGAGCCAAGCCGGCTCGAGCGTGCAAAACGTGAAATATATGACCTGTGCAGCATGCTGGAAGGTGACCGTATCGGGTTGATTGTCTTTGCGGGCTCCGCGTTTACCCAATGTCCGCTTACGCTCGATTACGGTGCGTTCAGAATGTTTCTTGATTATGTGTCGCCCGAACTTGTGCCCTCCCCGGGTACCGCTCTGGGACCGGCGATACGGAAAGCAGCAGAGTCGTTTGCGCGTCACGAGCGCAAATCAAAAGCTCTTATCCTGATTACCGACGGCGAGGACCACGGCAGCGGGCCTCTTGAGGCGGCGAAAGAGGCAAAGCGTGAAGGTGTGAAGATATTTACCA
The DNA here is from genome assembly GCA_964621615.1 of uncultured Thermodesulfobacteriota bacterium. Lineage (GTDB taxonomy): Bacteria > Desulfobacterota > WTBG01 > CAIYCZ01 > CAIRTM01 > CAZUMW01. The sequence continues at coordinate 66,805 of CAZUMW010000008.1, read as the reverse complement.
TCGGCATCGGCAAGCCGGAAGGTGCGCCAATTCCAATCGGTGACGGCGGCGGATTTTTAAAGGATAAACAGGGTAACGTGGTTTTGAGCAGGCTTGACGAGAAAACGCTGCAGAAAATAGCGCTCGAAACCGGAGGGAGCTATGTCAGGTCGGTAACCGGCGATATGGATCTTGAAAAAATTTACCGCTCACAGATACAGGGAGCGCTCGAGAAAAAAGAGCTTCGCTCGACGCGCACAAAACGGTGGGAGGAGCGCTTCCAGTGGTTTGTGTTTGGAGCGCTTGCACTGCTTCTTATAGAATGTTTTTTGCGGGAGCGACGGTAAGATCATGCCTTTTCCTTCGCCGGGATTGTGCCCTTCTTTCTTATTTCACTAAGCCTGCCTGCTGTGCTATGCTATTGATCAGTCTGCGAGTTCGTTACGTTTGACAATTTTATGTTACTATATTCCCGGGAAAAGACATGGAAGCGGATGTGTCAGTGCCGGAAATTGTTGTTTTGTTTCAGCGGTTCGGCATCGCTCTTGCCCTTGGTTTAATATTGGGAATAGAGCGGGAGAAAGAAAAACGCGAGGCGTTCGTCGGCATACGCACGTTTCCGCTTATTTCGGTGATGGGTTGCACAACCGCGCTGATGCACGATCTATTTGTGCCCTGGGCGTTTGCGGTGGGGCTGGCCGCGCTTGCAGCCCTGATAATCGCCGGCCATATTTTTACGGCTGCCGAGCGCCCGGGAATAACCACTGAAATAGCTGCGTTTCTGAGCTTTCTGTTCGGAGGTCTGGTGTGGTGGGACTTGACTGCACTGGCAGGAGCACTCACCGTTGTGACAGTTCTGCTTCTGGCAACCAAAAAACCCCTTGAGGGCCTTTCCCGTCAGATTGCCCAGGAGGATATTGCCGCCGCACTTCAGTTCGGGGTTATTACCCTGATTATCTTACCGGTTTTGCCTGACAGGACGTTCGGCCCGCTTGACGTTATAAACCCGCATATCATCTGGCTGATGGTCGTGCTGATAGCGGGCATTAATTTTGTCGGTTATGTGCTTATTAAAATATTTGGAGCGCGGCAGGGCATCGGCCTGGCAGGCCTTCTCGGGGGCATTGCCTCCAGCACTGCTGTTACGCTCGGCTTTTCCCGGCATAGCAGCAAAGAGCCGCGGCTTGCTCCTGAATTTGCTCTGGGGATTGTTGTTGCCTGCGCCATCATGTTTATCCGCATTCTGGTTGAAGCGTTTGCCGTCAACCGGGAAGTTGGCAGAATTCTCATGATCCCCATTGCATCAGCCGGTGCATCAGGGTTGGTGCTGTGTGCAGGAGTGTGGCTGTCTCGACGCAGGACCGCTCAGAAAACGTTTCAAACGGAACAGGTCAGTGCAAAAAATCCGTTTGAGCTCTGGCCGGCAATAGGGTTCGGGCTGCTGTTCGGATGCATACTGTTTATTGCAAAAGCAGGTGAAGTATATTTCGGGACCGCCGGAGTATATGTGTCAAGCATTCTTACCGGCCTTGCCGATGTCGATCCGATAACCCTGTCACTGTCAAATCTGGCAAAAGACAGCATATCGCCCACAGTTGCAGCCCGTGGCATTACCCTTGCCGCGCTGTCAAATACAGCGGTAAAAATGCTTATAACTTTTACTGCAGGAAGGGCGCTGATAAAATATTCCCTGCCGATATTCGGCGTCATGATCGCTACAGGCATGCTGGCTTCGTTTTTTTTGATATAACGTCTGTTCAGTCCTGCAGCCCGGTTTGCTTCTCTGATGGGCAATAAGCAGCACAGCCGTATGTGTGCTCTTTCTTCAGGATTGTGATGACTCGATAAAAATCCGCAAATAGTAACCAATGAATCTTGCAAGCTCGCTTACGGCAAAAAAAAACGTAGTTGTCGGCATATCCTGTGTCGAGGTTTCAAACAATCCTGACGATATTCTTGTTACCTATTCGCTTGGCTCCTGTCTGGGCGTAGCTATTTACGATCCGGAAGTATCGGTGGGCGGCATGATACACTGTATGCTGCCGCTGTCCAAAACCAATCTGGAGAAGTCTAAAGAGCAGCCCGCTATGTTTGTCGATACCGGTATCCCGCTTTTGTTTCGTAAGGCCTATGAGCTGGGGGCTGTGAAAAAACGTATTGTTGTCAAAGCGGCAGGCTGCGCACAGCCGCTTGGCGCTGAGCGTTTTTTTCAAATCGGCAAACGGAACTATGTCGTTTTTAAAAAGCTGCTGTGGAAAAATGATTTGCTTATAGAAAACGAAGCGGTTGACGGTGTTGTTTCACGAACGCTTATGCTCGATATTGCAACGGGGAAAACAATTATTAAAAGTCAGGGCTCCGTGTTCGATCTGTAGGCAGAGGATACGTGCCGGCAATATGACCGCCTGTGCGGGTGGAGGTTTTTATGGGAGAAATAAGAAGCACGCTCGACATTATTATGGAGAAAACAAACAACATGACGCTGAGCAGCCGTGAGAGAGAGGAGCAGGTTCGACAAGAGCTTGCTGCAAAGGTTGATGGGCTTATTCAGAATTTTTTGAATAAAGCTGCAAATATTCAGCAGGCTGCCAGGGAGCTTCAGGCTTTGCAGGAGTGCTACGGCGAACAGGCTGCAGCTTTTTTTATGGGCAGAGCGGGTGATCGTGTGTCTCTTGACGAGGAGACCCGTGAACTTTTTCGCCTGCTGGATGTGTTTGTAGACACACAGGATGTGCGCAGAGTGTATGAGGAGAGCTGCCGTGAACTGAAGTGTGCACAAGAGGTCACGGAAGCTGAGCTGATGAAACGGCTTTATGAGGAGCAGGGTATTTCCGGCTCCGCGGTTAAGCCGGTTTTTCATCGTGACCCGGACTGGTCACTCCGGAAAGGGGACATTGAAGAGCGCTTTCTGAATTGCTTTCGTGAAAAATATGATGCGCTGCTAAAAAACATGCAGAAGCGGAGTGCTGTGCACCAGCAATAAAGAATATATTACCGTCCGTATGAGAGCTTTCCGGGCAGCGGGATCGCCAGATTGTGAAAAAGTCTGTGAAGATCTGCGACTCTGACATAATGAAACCAGGATGGTGCAAAGATCCTGGATATAGGAGCGTAGCTTCCATCAGCTGCTTTACAGTATAACGGTAAAGCGGCTCCTGCTTTTTCGCTGTTGTCCGTAAACCCCGCCCATATCTTCAGCAGCCAGTGCCAGACGATCATGCGCAGCATGATTTCGTCCGCGTCCGGAGTTGAGCTCATGCCGGGAATTTCTATCCGGTCTGAGCTTCCGGCAATGATGCGCTGCGCCGTTATCTTCCCTTCCCCGAGCCCTGTTGTTGCGGCTGCACTGCCCCGGAGCTGCTCGAAGGTTTTTTTGCTGAATACATGGGCGTCGCAGCAGGTATACACCCGGTGCAGGGTCTCCAGAGAGCAGCCGGCTTCTTCGGACAGAATTCGATGCAGATCCGAGAGCTTTATATAGCCTGTGCGCTGCGCTTCGGTACATATGGAGATTGAGTCCGGATGCGGCATGGCATGTGACCTCAGGGCCGGGTGTCTGCTATGGCCTTAAGTAGGGAAGTTACAAAGTTCCAGAACCTGCCGACGCTTTCGATGTTGACCGCTTCGCGGGGGGAGTGCGCGTGCCGGATGTCCGGGCCGATGGATATCATGTCCATGTCCGGATAGCGGTTTTTGATTATGCCGCATTCCAGCCCGGCATGAACTGCTTTCACTGCCGGCTTTTTCCCGAAGCGGTCGGAGTGAACTTTTTCTGCAAGATGCAGCAGCTGCGATTCGCGATCAGGCTGCCATCCAGGGTAGGAGCCCTTTAAAGACACGGCTGCTCCTGCCAGATCTGCTACCGCACACACCTGTTTGACCGCAGCGTCAAGGGATTCCGGCACAGATGATCGTGGTGAGCAGTGGATGACAGCTGTGCTGTCTTTGGCTCTAATGGAGGCAAGGTTGTTTGATGTTTCAACAAGGCCCGGGATATTTCGGCTCATAGCCAGAATGCCGTTCGGAAGAGCAAGCAGCATATTAATAAGGTCGGCGGACGCCTTGTGCGGTATCGACGTGCTGCTGCTTTGTGCGGGCTCGCAGCGAATGGATATGCCCGTTTCTTCGGCAAACCTTTTTTTGAAGATGTCGGTGCAGGTGCTGATGGTGTGTTGCAATCGATCGCAGTGTTTTTTTTCAATGCTGAACGTTGCTGCAGCGTACCGTGGAATGGCGTTGTGCTTGTCGCCGCCCTGCATATCCGCAATGCGCACGTCACAGCCTCTCAGATTGCGAAGAAAAAAGGCAAGAAGCGCTATAGCATTTGCGCGGTTTTTGTCAATATCGAGCCCTGAGTGACCACCCTGCAGGCCGTCAATCGCTGCAACAGCATAGCAACGCTCAGGATCAGCGGGTTTGCGGTGCAGCGGCAGCGCAATATCCACCCCGCTACCTCCGGAGCAGCCGATATAAACAGCCCCTGTTTCTTCAGAGTCGAGGTTGATCAGGAAACGTCCGGCCAGACAGTCTGCAGAAAGCCGTGAAGCTCCGGTCATGCCGCTTTCCTCGTCAACAGTGAAAAGCAACTCCAGGGGGCCATGAACGATGTTCTGTGAAAGCGCAGCGGCAACGCCGATGCCGTTGTCAGCCCCGAGCGTAGTCTCTCCGGCTGTCATCCACGCCCCTTCCCGTACCGCTTCTATCGGGTCATGTGCAAAATCGAACGTGCTGCCGCTGGCTTTTTCGCATACCATGTCAAGATGCGCTTGCAGAATTGCTGCCGGTGCGTGCTCACAGCCCCTGGAAGCCGGCACCAAAAGGATCAGGTTGCCGGTGCTGTCTGTTTTTCGGGAGAAGCCGTGATGATCTGCAATCCGGGATATATAGTCGGCAAGCTGTTTTTCGTTGCCGGACCCGTGAGGAATGCGGCATATCTCTGAAAACAGCTTCCAGAGTTCTTCGGGATAGATGTCCTCAAAAACGGTATGCATGATGTTTGTGCAGAAAGGTTTACCGTACGCTGCTCGCAACACAGAATGAAAAAATATTATACCATTAAATATAGACAGGGAACAGCTTTAACTGAAAAAGGAACCACTGTTTGAATAGGGGTTTGACATGCCCGATGCTTTTCCATTATAGTGAAGCGGATCTTGAAAAAAACAGCGTTGATCCTATTGTATGAAAGGAGTTTTCTAACAATGGATTTGGAATCCATAGTATCCTATACGGATACCCTGCTTGAAACCGAAGCCTATCAGGACCATTCTGCAAACGGTCTTCAGGTTGAAAACAGCGGAACGGTTTCAAAAATATGCCTTGCTGTCGATGCCTGCCATGAAGCGATAACAAAAACTGCAGCAGCAAGCGGGAATCTGCTCGTAGTTCACCACGGGCTTTTTTGGGGACAGCAGAAGCGTATTGTCGGGAACCACTTCATGCGCGTGCGCGATCTTCTGGCGTCAGATATTGCCCTGTATGTGTCCCACCTTCCGCTGGATGCTCATCCTGAGCTGGGGCATAATGCCCGGATTGCCGCCGCGCTGGGGCTCGGCGAAATACAGCCGTTTGCGCCCCTGCACGGCAGGCCGATCGGATGCAGGGGCACCCTGCCCGCTGTTATGTCTCAGGAGGCAGCCGCCGAGCACCTGAAAAAAATTATCGGATGCTGCAGCGCGTTTATGACATTCGGCAGCAGGCAGATTGAGACCGTTGCCGTTGTCGCCGGATCGGCGACGGATCCGGAGCTGTTTCAGGAACTCAGCCGAAAGGGCGTTGATCTTTTTGTGACAGGCGAGCCCAAGCACGGAGCATATTATCTTGCCAAAGAATATAAGCTGAATGTGTTCTACGGGAGCCATTACTACACGGAAACCTTCGGGCTCAAGGCGTTGGGAGCTCATCTGCAGCAGCGTTTTTCCCTTGCGACCGAATTTATCGATGTCCCCTGTCTTGCATAGGCATTTGCTGAATGTTTACCGCCCGCCGTTATGTCTTGACATGTCGGTATGTAAGTTTATACAATATTGTAATCAGGCTTTTGCTGCGTGGAATCAGCGCACATTTTTTCATACCCGCCTGACATAGCATCTATAATAAGCACATCGCTATATAAGGTATATTATAAGGGGGAGGATGAAATGATACAGTTTGAGCAGACCTTGAGAAATTTCCTGATGCGGCATCAGGAGCGGTATAACCGTACATATCACTTCCTGATCCTGATTGATGCGATATTGACTGCGGCAAAGAGAATTGAGCTGTACTACCGAACGGGCGCACTGAAAGGTAACCTGGGCATAGCAGGCAGCACCAATGTGCACGGCGAAGATGTGATGAAAATGGACGAGCTTGCCCATGAGATCGTTATCCACTACCTTGAGTCAACAGAGCGTGTTATTCAGGCGGTAAGCGAAGAGTCTGAGGAAATTATCGATTTGAACAAGCAGGGCGGCCGGTATTTTGTCTATTTTGATCCCCTGGACGGCTCGTCGAATGTAACCCACGGGCTCCCGGTAGGTTTTATGTTCGGGGTGTCAAAAAAGCATCTTGACCCGAATCTGCAGGGGCCGGAAGACTACCATTTGCGATCGGGCAGTGAGTATATTGCGGCGGGAATGTTTGTTATCCCGACCGGCATGTTTACCCTGGCCCTGAGAGATGCCGGGTGCTGGCGGTTTCATCTTGATGAAACAAGCACCTTTGTGAAGCCTGTTCGAATGACTTTGCCGGAGGACCGGAAAAAATGGGAGCTCTCCTATAATGCGGCGAACCTGCCTACATTCAGCGATTCTGTCAGGGCATGGATAGATAAAACCCAGAAAGATTATGCATTCCGGTATTTAGGCGCACTTGCCGGAGACTTTCACCGCCTGCTGGCAAACGGCGGCATATTTATGTATCCTGCTGTGGTCAACCACCCCGATTCCAAGAAGAACAGGCCGCAGGGCAAGCTTCGGCTGATGTATGAGGCCAATGTGGTCGGTTTTATGTGTAAGGAAGCGGGCGGATATGCCGTTGATGAAAACGGTGCATCACTTCTCGACGTGACGCCCGAAGATCACCATCAGAGAACGGCACTGTATGTGGGGTCAAAGCCGCTTGTGGAAGATGTGGCAGAAGCGCTGAAGTAAGGCTGTTTTTTTTGCAGCGCATTTAAAGCTCACCCTATGGGGTGAGCTTTTTTGTAGATGCAGACATCGATTATGAAAAACTGCTATAAGCTTATCACAAAAAATAAAAAAGCTCGGCACGATTATCATATAGTCGACACCTTTGAAGCCGGAATCGTGCTGCAGGGCAGTGAAGTCAAATCATGCAGGCAGGGAAGCGTGAATCTGAAGGATTCATACGGGCGGATTGTGCGTGGTGAAATTTTTCTGGTAAATGCGCATATCAGCCAGTATCGGTTTGCAAACCGCTTTAATCATGAGCCGGTACGCAATCGCAAGCTGCTTTTTCATAAACAGGAAATCAAAAAATTTTACGGCAAATTGCGCGAGCGCGGCCTGTCGCTTATCCCGCTTGCCATGTACTTTAATGAGCGCGGAAAAGTAAAGGTGGAAATGGCCCTTGCTAGAGGAAAAAAGCAGCATGATAAGCGGGAGGAAATCAAGCGCAAGGATTTGAAAAGAGAAATGCAGCGCTCCCGTGAGCCCTGGCAGAGATAATTAAGTCATAGTATAGAAATTGAAAAATGAAACATTGCGGCTGTTGTCTTTGTATTTCTATAGTGCTGTGCGCCTCGGTGGCAAGGAATGCTCGCGCAGCTGAACAATGCATTCAGGCAGACTGCTAACCGTTTTGTGAGCCGTTTGTTTTACCGTGCGCAGTGTTCCACTGCTGCATGATGTCCTTAAACATCTTCTGGTAAATTGATCCCGACATTTTCTGTTCAAGAGCCTTCAGGTTTTTTTCCAGGCGTTTTATCTCTTTGCCGTGCCGGTCGATGACCTCTTTTGTTTTGACCAGCTTGCGTACAATCAGCGCAAGATCGTAAAGATTGTCGTGCAGCTCGGTATATTTTTTCTCAAATGAAAATACGTCTGACTTTGAGAAGTACTGTTCGGGACCTGCTTGATCGTGAGAGGGAACGGTTTCGACGTCGAGCCCCATTGAGCGGCGATCCTTGACAACCGTTTCAATGATTGTTTTATCGATGGGTTTGATCTGCTCGGCGAAGCCGTACACAAGCGCGAGATCGCATAGCAGGTTGATTATGCGGGGGATTCCGCGAGAGTATTGAAATACCGTCTGTATTGCTTCGGGTGTGAACACATTCATGTTTTGTGCACGGGCCTGCGTCAGCCGGTGCTCGATATAGGTAAATATTTCCTTCTGGTCCAGGGGATCGAGGTTGTAATGAATTGAAATCCGCTGGCGCAGCTGCTCAAACTCAGAGCTGTTCAGGCGTTTTTTCAGGTTCGGCTGTCCTGACAGGATGATATGAAGCAGGGGAATTTTTTCGTCATTTAAATTAGAGATCATGCGTATTTCTTCAAGCGTTTCGGCGGGAAGATTCTGAGCTTCGTCGATAATCAGCACAACGCTGGTGCCCTTCTGGTACTCCTTTATGAGAAAATTGTTTAAAAGCTCGTACAGCTCGGCTTTGCTTTGCTGGTCGTACGGCACGTCCCATTCCCGCAAAACCGCCCTGAGCAAATCATCGGGCTGAATATTGGTATTGAAAATAAGAGCGATATTTGCAGAACCGGCGTCAAGCTTTTTCATAAGGTAGTTAAGCAGGGTTGTTTTGCCTGATCCGATTTCCCCGGTCAAAACGGTAAACCCCGCCTGCGAGGAGAGACCGTACTCGAGATACGTGAGCGCCATTTCATGCTTTTTGCTCAGGTACAGGAAGTCGGGATCGGGCAGAGTGCTGAACGGTTTTTCAGAAAATCCATAAAAAGATTCGTACATGATATTATTGCCTATGGCCTGAAATCAGGTGCTAAAGTGCTGTTCTAGAGGTTCAACTGATCTTTTTTGTTCAGGACTGTTCCGAGTATTTTTCGTTTGCTGAGCCGGCTAAGACTTTCGGTGACTTTTTGCGGTGGCACCCGTCCTGATTCGACCACGAAAAGTGTTTTGTCGACATATTCGGACAATACAATGGCATCGACCGCGCTGAGCAGGGCGGGAGCATCAAAAAATATATACCGGTCGCCATAGCGATTTTTCATTTCTTTAACCAGTTCCTGCATTTTGAATGAGCCGAGCAATTCGGCCGAATGCTCAAGCGGCTTGCCCGCAGGCAGTACGACCAGCTTTTCAATGCCGGGCCGCACGAGCAGCTCGGAAACCGGGATGTTATGGATAAGAAAATCGGAGAGTCCTTTTTCCTGCTCGATACCGAAAAATTCTAGCACTGACGGGTGTTTTAAATTTGTATCAACAAGCAGCACGGTCTGATCGACCTCACGGGCAAACGTTATTGCAAGATTAACTGCAATGAATGTTTTACCCTCCCGGTCAAGCGAGCTGGTGACCATGATGGTGCGTTCATCATTTTTTTGCGTTTCTGCAAAAACCTTTGTCCTGAGAAGCTTGAACCGCTCGGTAAGCGCTCTGTCCTCAAAATAGGGGGTGATTACGCGGTGCTTTATGACCGCTTCCTCTGTGTAATTGATGACTTTTGTCTGAGGCGCATTTGCTTCGTCGGCTTCGGACCTTCGGTCGGAATACCGGGGCACAGCGGCTACCCGTCCGGTTTTAGCTTTTTCAAGCGCCTGTTTTATCTTGCTCATGATAGTCCAAGAATAACTAGTTTTTCTCGAATTGCAGATAATATTTTAATTATCAGCACGTCAATTTTTATATAAAACGTGTCAATGACAAACAGCACCACTGCAATAATTACTACAAAAAAGATTCGCGCGTACATGGCGGAAAACAGTTTATGGCGTTTTTTCTTCTGAATAACGGACGGCATCTCAGACAGAACGGGCAGATCGGTTAACACGGTAATATCCTGGGAGCTTCGTACCGTTTGGGTCATGAAATCCCAGCCCAGAAGAAGCAGCACTCCGATGGCAAGGCCGCCAATTACTGATCCGGCAATGATAAGAGGGCGGTTCGGGCTGACGGGAGTTAGCGGGCGGGTGGGAGGGGCGCCGATGGTCAGCTTGCCGCCCATTTCACGCTTCTCCAGTGCTTCAGCGCTTTCAAGCTTTAAAACCTGATTGACGAGTTCTTCATATCTGTTTTTTGCGCTATCAAGGTCACGTTCCAGAATCTTATATTCTTTTTCCACCAGTGGTGTCCTGCCGACCCGCCTTTCATACATTTCCAGGTCTTTTTCATAGCTTCTTCGCTCTTCCTGCAGCGATTCGATTTCCAAGTTGATTTCATTAAGCTGTGTGGTCAGCTGAATGTAGGTGGGGTTGTATGCGCCGGCGATGACCTCCTCACTGAAGAAAGGATCCGGCGAGGAAGGATTCTGCGGATTGGTTTTTTTTAAGGCTCTGCCCTCTGATCTGTTTTGAACAACTTTTTCGAGTTTTTCAATTTCTTTTTTTACACGGATAATGTCAGGGTATTTTTCAGAGTAGCTGGAAAGTAGAATATCCAGCTCAGACTTGAGAGCGGCCAGTTTTTCCTCGGGAGTGACAATGCGCTCTCCTGAGCGACCCTCCATCCCGATTATTGGGTTGATGGTAGCCAGCTTTGCTTCAAGATCACGTTTTTGTGCCTTGAGCTGCTGCAGCTGCTGATCGGTGTTCAGCAGTTTCTGATTTAGCACATCTACCATACGGTAGTTGAGATTGAAAAGCTCAGGCAACTCGTTTAAGTGCTTTTTTTTGAATTCAGAGATTTCCTTATCTATCTGGATAATCTCCTCTTTGAGCCGCTGGCGCTCATCTTCAAAAAATGTGGATGTCTGTGCAGCGAATCCGGCTCTGAATTCCCGGTAGTATTTTATAAAATCCGAAGCAAGAGCGTTTGCAACTTCAAACGCTTTTTGGGGACTCGGGTGATCAAAGTGAAACTCGAATCCGGTCACGATTTCTTCTGTTCTGCCCGCCTGCCCGGGTACGCTGGTATAGGTGAGCAGTTTTTGATAGTTTTCTTTCATGTGCTCTATAAGAACGGCTGTGGGAACTTTATCCTCCATTTCCGGATACAAATCCAGTTCCTCAATCAGAGTCATGCAATTTGAAGCGCTCAGAGCCGTTGCCTCGACAAATTTGATAAGGGCTTCCATATACATGTTGATTGTCTGGAGCTCAGCCCACTCTGGCACCTGCCCTTGCATATAAAACATTGTTACCTCTGAACGGTATATTGCGGGCAGTTTGAATGCGACCGCGCTGCCGATGATGACAGAGACTATGACGGGAATGATGAGGAAATATTTCCCCCGATTGAGCAGCCCGAGGTATTCAGAAATATGCTGTTGTATCTGTTTTTGTTGTGATTCCATTATCTGAAGACATATGGCCGCAGCGGTATAAAGCGCAGCCCGAGGAAAAAGGTGTTCCGTTCTACTTCCCAGCCCCAAATTTTATTGTCATTGTTTGAGTAAGAATAGGATAGATCAGCGCTCAGCCACCGTTTCCATTTGTAGGAAAGCGCGGCGCTGAAATAAAAAAAGTCGCGATCAATATCGAAACCGAATTCGTCATCAGGATCTGTTTCCTGATTATGCATTGAGCCGCGCAGTCGACAGGTGAGGCGTTTTGTTATTTCATGGGAAAGGCTTAGCTGAAATCGCCGGTGTTCATATGTTGAACCGGTATCAGGATTTTTGCCGACATTTTGCGAGGCGGTTATCTGGATTTTTGTTGCGGAAAAACGCTTGATAAAATCAAGTGAAAATGTAACACCATCTCCGCTTTTTTTTGTGTTTGTTGTTATGGATTGGCCGGTCTGCGGGTCAATCGACGTGGTCGACCGATCATTTTCTGTATACCGCCATCCCCCCGTTAGCGTTAGCTTGCAATCATTATTGAAGTTATAGGTTAGCCCCATGCTCAGATTGTATGTTGTCATTTCAAAATCTGAGTCCTGAAACAATTCGAAGCTATCTCCGGCCACAATATCTTCCAGGTATTCATCATCATATTCAGCTGCACCGCCGAAAGTGAAATCAAAAAACTGATAGGCGCCATCAAGGTGCAAGGTTGTTTTTTTATTCAAAAGGTAGTTGATCGTTAACGTGGAATAATAAAAATCGGTATCGTCAGTTACGGCTGTTTCAAAATTTGACATAGCAAAAAGCCACTGGATATCCAGTTTTTGAGAATAATCATACTGACAGGTAGCAGTGAAAAATTTTGTTTTGTTCTTGTAGCGCTGGACGGTGTAGCCTCCTTCCAGACCGGGTGCGCCCCCTGTCTCAAAGTAGCGGTCCGAATCCGATTCGACTGTATAGCCCCCTCCGATCGAACAGGCCAGCTTTCTGTTTGCGGTAAAAATCGCATTAAGGGTATGGTTCTGGTCGACGGTATTCCAATCTTTTTCGTCAAAATATTCAATAACCTCGACCTCGGTGTGTCCTTCAAAAGAGAGTCGCGGAGTTGAGAAGGATATATCAAGCTCGGGTTGATAGCGGTTGCTGAAATCTTCTATTTCATCTCTATCGTTTGCACTTATATTGTCCTCATAGTAGAGTTTGTAACTGAATGAGGGCTCAATTTCTAAATATGAAATACCGAGCATTCCCTTGAGAGGATTAATTAATTGCCGTGAGTCCGGTTTAGCATATACTGATTTTACTGCTTTGCCATTTGTGTCGGCACTGTCAATTTTCAAGTCTTGCTTTTGGTTGCGGTGGTCGGACTTGACGACTATGTGTGAAATGTTTTTGCAAAGCGTTTCAGCCATTTTGTTCGCTTCATCGCGGGATCGGAAATTGCCGGAATGGATCTTATAAATAGTGTCACCATTCTGTGCAGCCGCAGTAACAATGTGTAGAGTAATATCTTTTGTTCTGAGCGCAGCCGCCTGTTTTTCGGCGCGACTCTTATTGGAGAAAGCGCCAAATTGTATGGTGTAATGCTTTTTGTCAGGTGTGCTTCTGAAGGATGCTGAAGCAGCATGTGTTTCCGGCAGCGAACAGATGTACCATCCCATGAGCAGAATAAAGAATACGGCTACAGAACATGCAGGTTCTATACATTTTGTTTTATCCATAAGAGCTACTCCAATACAAAACAACGGCAGATAGGTGACCAATGTTTGAAGCTCAGGGCACAATAATCACATCGCCCGGCTTGAGGGGGATGTTTTGCTGAAGGTTTCTTCCCTGCACGACCTGTTTATAGTTAAATTTTATTTTTATTTTCTCGTTCCCCTTTGTGCGCAGTATCTGTATATCATTTTTTTTGGCATAAATAGTGAACCCTCCCGCTTTTGCAACAGCCTGCAGGACATCTGTATAGGTGTCGAGCTCATATTCTCCCGGCTGGTTTACTTCCCCTAGAATATAGACTTTCATGCTGGCAAGCTCAAGCACAGTCACCGAGAGGCTTGGTTCCTGGATGTATTCGCTCATTTTTTCATTGAGTATCTGCTTGAGATCCTCGATGCGGAGGCCCTGAGCCTGAATATCCCCGATAAGGGGAAAAGATATTTTACCATCGGGGCGGACCACTACATCTTCTGTCAGATCCTCATGCCCCCACACCTGAATGCGCAGCTTGTCCCCGCATCCGATAACATAGGTGCTGTCCTGATGCAGCTGGGATAAGTAGCCGGAATCTGGATCGATTACTTGATATTCGCTTGCACAGCCCAGCATCTGCAGGCTGAGTAAACACATACACACACATATATATGTGTGTCGAAATAATTTATCCATATGGCCCCCTGAGCATGGTGCGGTTTTCGAGCAGAGTGGAGATGTGGAGCATTGGTTTTTTCTTTCCGCCGGATTGAGTAAGGTCCTTTAATACCACAACTATTCTCTTGAGTCCATTACTTATGTTATCTGCCGGTATGCATGTATTCTTTAGCAGAATTTAATTATAACAGGAAAAGATGGTGGAGAAAAGTCGGGGGAGGGGAGTGCGGTTTCAGTGTTGAGATCGGGTCTCAGATTCCAAATAGGGCCGTATGCGGTTTCTCAGCTCACCAAAAAGCGCCTTGTTTTGTGATGATGCACGGCTTATGTATGCATCAAGCAGGCAAAAGCCGTCAGGAAGCAGGGGGGCCAGGGGGGATATGCTGCGGGTTTGCAAAGCCTTACGGGCATGTGACGACATAGAGGCGATAAAATTCTGTGTGCGTGCACGCAGGGACGGATTGCGCCGGCTTATGCGCACCGCGCAGGCGGACAGCCTGTAATAGGAGCCAACAAGTGCCCGGCCGCTTTCTGTCTTCATAAGCAGGTTGTCTCTGATTGAGCGCAGAATTGGTGTTAATGCCTGATCTGCACCCCCTATTTGTTCAACAAAGCAGCCAAGCCCTGTGCTGAAATTCCATACCGGCCCTTCGGTTTCCACTCCGCGGCTGTCCTGTGCAATAATTTTCCAGTAGTAGGTGGTTGCGCGCCGAAGAGGGCTTTGAATGGTATAGGAGGATGCGGTAAGGGTTTTTATTTTAACCTCAGGAGGGTTGTTAATGCCTAAATACAGTGTATAGGAAAGAGTGTCGTTGTCATCGGGGTCGCCGCCGGTCCAGCTCAGCTCTGGCGTCAGTGGCTGTCGTCGGGCGCCGTCCGCGGGAGAGGGGTTCCCCGGCTCGTAGGGAGGCCGACTTTTAAGGGTTGTAAAAGACCATACCGGTCCTGCTGTTTTAGCGCCGATGCTGTCAATTGCGGTGATCTTCCAGAAGTAGGTTTGATTCCTTTGGAGGGTGCCCGGGTTATATGTTTGTTCAGATGTCGATACGTATGAGCTGTTATCGGTACTGTTGTCGGTACCGAAATATACCCGGTAGGAAATGCTGTCTGTAGGGTCCGGGTCCGAGCAGGACCAGCTCAGCGTAGCGGTCAGAGGCTGCAGAACCGCCCCGTCGGCCGGAGTGGGTGCAAACGGCGTCCCGGGCGGGGTATTGAAGGTAAGTATTGCGATATCACCCTGGATAGCGGCGTATATGGTCTGGGGGGTATCGTTGTCTATCAGAATATCATATATGGTTTTTTCTGTCATGTTGTCGCCTGCCTGCACCCATGTGTATCCTGCATCTGTACTTTTCACAAGGCCGTGGTTTCTCAATCCGGCATAGACGATATCAGTGTCTACGGGGTGTACTGCAAGGCTTTCCACTGTGCGCGTGCCGTTGTCGGGGAACACCTTCTGCCAGGTGTCTGCGCCGTCAATGGTCTGATAAATGCCGTCATCTGCAGCGCCGGCATAGACAGTGTCGGCAAACACAGGGTCTATTGCGAGTGTGTTGATTTGCTTGGTTCTGGTTGCCTCGGCTGTCTCCTCCCATGTGCTTCCCCCTGAGGTGCTTTTAAAAATTCCGTCTCCCCTGGTGCCGACGTACAGCGCAGTGGTGTCATCCGGATTGATCGCCGTGCAGTAAATGTAGGGGTTAATCAGATTGTTATTAATCGATGACCAGGTTGCTCCGTCGTCAGTGCTGAGAAATATTCCTCTGTTGGTGCCGATGTATACTGTCTGATTTTCAACAGGATCTACTGTTATGCTGTAAATTTCATGATTCGGGCTGGTAAGAGCCCAGCTTTCCCCGCCCGAGGCGCTTATGAACAGCCCGCTTGTTGTTCCGGCGTACACCTTCGATGATGAGGGGTTTACGGCTATATCCTGAATTGTATAGGTGGTGATTCCGCTGTTAGCCTCTTGCCAGCTGAGCCCGCGGTTCATGCTTTTCAGAATACCGACAGAGCCGGTGCCGGCATACATGATATCCGGGTCCTCCCGGTCATAGGCAAGGCAGCGCACTGTGGTGTTGGCAAGCTCCCGGTTTATCTGTTCCCATGAAGTTCCTCCGTTTGTCGAGGTGTAGATATCCGCATCAGAGCTGTCGCCGCTGTAGATACCTGCATACACAATGGAAACCGTCCCGGGGTCAATTGCTACGGCTCGGACAAACGGACCTTCCTCGGCCTGCCGCTCAATGCCGCTGTTTGCAGCAAACCATGAGCGGCCCCCGCTTGTTGATTTGTATACGCCCTTATCGGTTGCGGCATAGAGAATTGACGAGTCGTCGGGATTTATATCGGCGTCGTACACGGCGACTCCTGAAAAATCGGTGGTGAGCTTTGACCACTGAGTGCCCCCGCTGGTTGTTTTGTATATTCCCCGGGTTGAGCCTGCGTACAGCGTATCGGCCTGTGAGGGGCCTATTGCAAGGTGGTGTACGTATTCCGGTCCGGTGCCTGCTGCAGACCACGTTGAAGCAAAATCCGTGCTTTTATATATACCTTCGGAAAAACTGCCGGCATAGAGGGTCTGCGCTGTTTCAGTGTTCGGGCTGACGGCAAGAGTGTATACATATAGGGGACCTGACGGCTGCTGAGTCCATGATCCGCCGCTATCGGTACTGGTAAACACCCCGTCAGTAGTTCCTGCTGCGATCCAGGTTTTTGTTATCGGGCTTATGGTAAGACAATAGGTTTGATAGTCATCAAGGCCTGCAGAGGACCACTGCGTCCCCCCGTCTGTTGTTTTATATACCCCCTGCTTGGTTGCACAGTAAAGAATGGTTCTGGTAACCGGGTCAATAGCGATGTCATAGATAAATGTCGAGCCAAGGCCCTCATTTGCCGGACTCCAGATGTCTTTACGGTGAACGCTTTTAAAGACACCGCTGCCTGTAGCAGTATATACCGCATTTTCGCTGTCGGAGGACGCTTCAATATCAAATACCGGTCCTCCGGGGATGCCGATTGTGGATGCAGCGTGCAGGGGCAATGCGGACAGGGGCGTTAGTACCGATATGAAAAGCATAAAAGCGAAGCTGTTCGGGAGCAGCTTTTTTTTGTTCATGCGATGCACCGGCCTTGGTTGAGCCATGATAATATGGCAATCTGTAAAAAACTGATATTTTGTTTATCATATAATCAAATAGTATACCAACGTAAAAGTGTTTCGTATTTTTTTTGAGCGATTCAAAAATAATTTCCTCTGCGCCCGCATTTGCATATATTCGCCGAAATTAGCAGGCGTTTATACCTCATCGCCACGGCTTTCAGCACGGATTGCTGTATTCTGTCCTGTTTGGTAATCCCCTCGGGCGTTAATCTGTCAAAATTATGACCCCTCTTCAAAGCAGGTGCCGTTTCAGTTGCCGGTTAACATGTGTGTCTGTTATGGTATACACAAAAACAGAGATATGAGTATAATCTCTGTTAAAGCCTCCTTGCTGCGGCTGTGAAAATATATCGGGCACCAAACGTGTCCAAAATAAATGAAAGCATTCAACAAAAGCCGGTTCGGGCGGGGGCTCTGCGCAGCCGCCGCCAGATAAAACCTCACTCCATGGGCGGCCCGATGCTGCTAAGTATAACTGCGGAGCAGGCATTTTGCAGGGATTGTCCCGGGCGGCACCGCCCGCCGGGCCGTTTGTGTACTGAAATATAACGGCACATGCCGTTCCATAACCTTTTGAACTTGTTGCGGAGGCTGTGCAGAGACCCGCCCGAACCGGCTTCGTAACTTATTTTGGACACTACTGATCGGGCACTATTGGATATTATATTACAATGGATATGCTGAGAATTCCAGGTGGCGCATATCAATATTTATATTTGGATGATGCGCGGCTGCTGAAAAGCTGCCGGGTGGATGTGTATTCAGCGTCCGGGCCGGGCGGTCAAAAGCGTAACAGAAAATACAGCGCAGTGCGCATTACGCACCATGATACAAAAGTGTCAGCGATTGCCGAAGAAAGCAGGTCGCAGCAGGAAAACAAGTCACGGGCCCTGCGGCGCTTGAGAAAAGCAATTGCATTAGGCATAAGGCCCCAGGAGACTTCTGTGCCTGAAATCCGCACAGCGCTTTCATATGAGGTTTCATTGCAGGAGCTTTTTGCAATAAAACAAAAAAATCCTTCCTATCCACTGCTGTGTGCAGCAGTGCTTGATGCGGTTGATGCGGCAGGCGGCAAAGTAGCGGAAGCAGCCCGAAGCCTCTGCGTTTCAACCGGGCGCCTAAATAAACTGCTGAGCCGTGACCCTGATATGCTGACAGCGGTGAATGCCGTTCGCTGTCGGAACGATCTCAAGCCGCTCAGACCATGAGCAGGGGAGATGCTGCTGCGCGGTAAATAAAAAATTTTCCCGTGGCCGGTTCAGATGTTCGGATGATAGCAACGACAGGGGCAAAGCCGGTCAAAGAAGCGAATGGCTTTGTATTTCTTTTTGGTACTTATTGACAAAGGATTCTATTTTTTCCTTATGCTCATCTGACATTTTAATAAACTGAATCCCCATTCCCTTCGGGAAGGAATTTTTTCTCCCCTTAGGATTTATCCAGATAACCTTACCCTCAATTTCCATTATTTCCTTTTCGCCGGGCAGTTTCAGATTTAAGATGACCGGAGAGTCAAGAGGAAGCGGGGTTTCGGTTTTTATGAAGAGGCCCCCATTGGCTACGTTGAGCATGTATACTTTAATAAAGGCACCGAACTCCTTAAACATTATTTCTATCTTTGTTTTTGGCCGTGATGCGGTTCGGTTCTGCTGCATGGGTGCTCGCTTTTATCTGAGAGGATGTGCGGGTTTAACAATGTATACTGTAAATAATCGGCACAAAGGTTTTAATCTATAATACCAAATTTTTTCATTTTTCGCCAGAGGGTGCTTCTGTCCATGCCGAGCTCATATGCGGTTTTTCCGCGATGGCCGTTATGTTTATGCAGCAGTTTTTTTATTGCCCGGACTTGTGCCTCCAGAAGAGGCTTTTCGGACGTGTGTTCCGGGATAGAGACCTGCCGGGCCTGCTCCCGGAATTCCTGCGGCAGATGCTCATATTTGATGACGCTGTTGCGGCACAGCACGAAGCCGTGCTCAATGATATTTTCAAGCTCGCGGATATTGCCGGGAAAATCATATGCCATCAGCGCCTGAAGGGCTTCTGCTGAGATACCACTAACCCGGCGGCCGTACTCCCGGTTGAAGCGGCGTATAAAGTGATCGGTAAGAAGCGGGATGTCTTCCCGGCGCTCACGAAGCGGAGGCAGCGCTATTTTAATAACGTTAATCCTGTAGTACAGGTCTTCGCGAAAAGACCCCTCGGCAATACATTGCTGCAGGTTTCTGTGTGTTGCCGCGATAATGCGCACGTCGGCTTTTACCGGTTTTGTTGCTCCAAGCGGTGCGTATTCCCCGTCCTGCAGTACCCGGAGCAGCTTAACCTGCAGCGGTGCAGAGAGATCGCCTATTTCATCCAGAAAAAGCGTTCCGCCCTCTGCCAGCGAGAAGCGCCCCGGCTTGTCCTGCTTTGCATCGGTGAAAGCGCCTTTTACATAGCCGAACAATTCCGATTCAAGCAGCGCATCAGGAAGGGCGGCACAGTTTACCGCGATGTAAGGTCCCTGTTTTCTGGAGCTTGTATTGTGTATTGCTCTGGCAAACACTTCTTTTCCCGAGCCACTGGGCCCCTGAATCAGCACAGTGCTGTTGCTGAGAGCGATATCGGGCAATATGCTGAGCGTTTTTTGTATCTCGCTGTTTTTGCTGATAATATCCTCATAGGAGTACTGCTTTGTCAGCTCTTTTCTCATGTGTTCAATAACAGAGAGGTCGCGGAATGTTTCGACGCCCCCGACGATTTGCCCTTTTTTATTTTTTAAAACCGCGGTGCTCACGCTGATGGGTATAGTTTCCCCCCGGCTGTTTATTATGTTGACTTTGAGGTCTATAATTTGCTTGCCGGTGCGCAGGGTTTTTTCAAGAGCGCATGATTCCTGGCAGATGTTTGAGTGGAAGACCTCGAAGCATTTTTGGCCGATTGCCTGATCGTGAGGAATGCCGGTTATTTTTTCAGCTGCTTTGTTGAATGAAGTGATATTTTTATCAAGGTCGATGGTGAAAACGCCGTCTGCGATGCTGTTTAAAATAATTTCCAAATGCTGTTCATGTTGTTGCTGCATAATGGCGGTTCCAGCCTGATTGGCGGTTCTGTATATAAGAATGTCAATAAATGTCGCGTGAATTGCTGCTTTTAAAAGAATGTATAGTGTAATACATAGCAACGGCGCAACAGTGATGCAAGAAAAAAGAGTGCCGGCTTATCCGCTGCTGTATCTCTTCATGTGTATATCTTGTAGTTTAAAATTATTAAACGTACAATATATGTGTATTATCGAGGTATGCGACGTTGTTGAAAACCTGTGGAAATAAATCATGGAGTGTGGCCCGGAAACGTTTTGCCCGGTTTTATTCAAAAGTAATTGACAATGTATGTATCATAAGTATAATTGAAAAGATTATTCAGCCACATAATAAATACTCATGCATTTTGGAGGTTATTTCTACATGGCCCGTGTAACCGTTGAGGATTGTTTGAAAAAAGTTGAAAACCGGTTTGTGCTGGTGCATATGTCAAACAAACGGACCCGTCAGCTGCTGAAAGGTGCAGCTCAGATGGTGAAAGCTCCTGATAATCGTGAAGTAGTTGTTTCTCTGCGCGAAATCGCTGACGGGAAGGTGTATTTGACAGAACAGGCTCAGCAGCGCCTTCTGGAAGGCGGGTATGTTGATTTCAGGAAATCGTGATTTTCCCGCGCAGGAGCAGCCTATTGATGTGCAGATAAAAGGCATATTGTAACGATATGCCTTTTTTAATGCGCTTTACCGGTAGTTAACGATCAGGGTGTTGTATGGAAAATGACGCAGTGCGCTGTATGTTTGATCAAGCCGCAGATTTGTTGAAGCAGTGTGGTGACCGGCTGGCGGAGACCGTGTGTGCCGCTGCACAGGAGCTTATCGATTGCTTTGAAAGGGGCGGCAAGCTGCTTGTTTTCGGCAACGGGGGGAGTGCCTCTCAGGCACAGCACTTTGCCGCTGAGGTGGTAAATAAGCTGTTTGACTATCGAACGCCGCTTCCGGCAATTGCGCTTACTGCGGATTGTGCCGTTTTGACAAGCATCGCAAATGATATGGATTACGATGCCGTTTTCAGTCGTCAGATCGAGGCTTTGGGCCAAAAAGGAGATGTTGCCTGGGGATTGAGCACAAGCGGCTCGTCGGCTAATGTTGTACAGGCCTGCCGTGCAGCCCGGCGACTTAACCTGAAAACGATTTGTTTTGTCGGCGGCCGGGAAACAATCCTTGCAGAAGCAGCCGATATCATTCTTTCTGTTCCCTCTGAAAATACGGCCCGCATTCAGGAGCTGCATTTGTGCGCCGGACATGCAGTGTGTGAGCTTGTTGAGCGGCACTGGCTGAACAGGGCTGCTGCCGAATAAGCGCTTTCCCCTCTTTTTTGTATGTGTATCATCAGCCGCGCTGCGGCGGGAAAATCCGGGGCCGGCACGCGAGTAAAGCAAAAACAATTATGCGTATGACCAGAACCGTTACCTTTATATTTGATCAGGCTGCTGTCAGTGCACAGCTGTATTCCTGCCTGACCGCCGATGCTCTGTGGGAACAGCTTCCTCTCTCCGGCGAAGTGCATGTCTGGGGAGAGGAAATTTATTTCATGATCCCTGTTCATGTACCACTGGACGAAACAGCAGCGGATACGGTTGCTGTGGGCGACATAGGGTACTGGCCGGACGGGGCTGCTTTATGTATATTTTTCGGGAAAACACCGGTAAGCACCGACGATGAAATCAAACCTGCCGGTCCGGTGAATGTGTTTGGGAAAATCAGCGGATCTACTGATGCGCTTCATGCGGTGTGCGAGGGAACTGCTGTGGCTGTGAAAAAGGCCGAAAATGGTTAGGAATATCAGGCAGAAAATCATCATTTTTTTTGCATCCGGCTTCCTGACCGGCTATTCGCCGGTTGTTTCCGGCACTGTCGGGACAGTGGCGGGCATTGCGGTATATCTGCCCCTGTCGCTTTTGCCGATACCGCTGTATATTTTTGCCACGATCCTGCTTACCGGTGCCGCCGTATGGCTTTCTGCTGAGGCGGCGCGAATTTATGACCATAAAGATCCCCCTGAGGTGGTGATAGATGAAATTGCCGGGTATCTGTTCGCTATGGCAACCTTTGTGCCGGATTGGCGGTTCATTGCAGCCGGTTTTTTTATTTTCAGATTTTTTGATATCGTGAAGCCGTTCCCCGCAAATCGTATTAATGACAAGGTCGCCGGCGGCACCGGCATTGTGTTTGATGATGTTGTCGCGGGAATTTACACCAATGTGTGCCTGCAGCTGATGCGGGTGCTGCTGAGCTGGTAAGGCAGTGGGGATACCGGGAACGCAATGGTCGAAATACTTACTATCGGTGATGAGCTTCTGTCAGGGGCTACGGCGGACAGCAATGCCTGCAGCATTTCCGGGCTGCTGAGCGCCGCCGGAATGTCCATATCACGCATAACCAGCGTCGGCGATGACTGCCGGGCGATTGAGCGCGCCCTGCTGGGAGCCCTCCCCGAAACGCAATTCGTTATTGCAACCGGCGGCCTCGGCCCGACAGAAGACGACAAAACCGCACAGGCGGCAGCCGCAGCTTTTGCCAGGCCCCTTGTTTTAAATGAGGAAGCCTTTTCGCTTATGGCCGCCCGTCTCAAGGAATGGGGACGGCCGCTGCGGGAGGCCCATAAAAAGCAGGCGATGCTGCCTGAAGGGGCGGCTGTGCTGGAAAATCCTGTCGGGACTGCCTGCGGGTTTATGGTTATGCATGAAAAGCGGCGGTATTTTTTTGTCCCCGGCGTGCCTGAAGAAGTGCGCGCACTGACCCGTGAGCATATCATCCCTGCTATTATGCGCGCGACAGGGCAGCGCCTGGCTATGACAGACGCCACGCTGAAAGTTTTCGGGCTTTGGGAGTCTGAAATTCATGAGCGGCTTAACGGGTTTCTGCCCCCCGCTGATACGGTTTCCGTAGGCTATTATCCGCAGTTTCCTGAAATTCGCATCAGGTTAACGGCACGGGGATCCGATCCCGGGGGGCTGAAAAAAAAGCTTGATGCGGTAAAAAGCGTGATCTATGAGCGGATCGGTGAATACATTTATACCGACAGCGACCGGGATGCCGCAGGGGTTGTCGGAGATCTCTTGCAGGAGCGGTCCGCAACGCTTGCTGTTGCCGAGTCGTGTACCGGCGGGCTTATTGCGCATTGTATTACACGTAATGCCGGAAGCTCGCACTATTTTGACCGCTGTCTCGTAACGTACACCAACCGGGCGAAGCGGGAGCTGCTGGGAGTGGCCGAAGCCCCGCTGAAGCAGCACGGCGCAGTGAGTGAGCCGGTTGCCCGGCAGATGGCCCGGGGGGCCCGGACGCGTGCGGGCGCTACGTACGGCCTGGGGGTGACCGGAATAGCCGGCCCCTCCGGGGGGACCGACGGCAAGCCGGTTGGTACGGTTTTTGTCTGTATTGACTGGCAAGACGGTGCTGTTGTGCGCCGCTATCTTTTTTCGGGAAACAGGCAGCAGGTACAGATGATGAGCGCTCATGCTGCGCTGCATCTGCTCCGGGAAGTGCTTCTGGGCAGAGTGACAGCAGCCTGAGCGGCCGGCTCTTTTTGTGCCGGCGGACAGTAGGGTGCAGGGCGGAATTGACAAAAAAGCCGCGCTGTGATAGCTGTTTTCCGTAGGATGCTGCATGGATTCGATACGTACCTTTATTGCCCTTGATCTTCCTGAAGCGCTGCTTGAACGCCTTGCGCAGCTGCAGCGGGATCTGCGGAACAAGGCTGATGGCGTCCGATGGGTGCGCCCCGAGCGCATTCACCTGACGCTGAAGTTTATCGGCAGCACCTCCGAACAGCAGGCGGAAGGGGTGTGCAGCGCCCTTAGCAGGCTATCTGCAGGGGCGTCGGCATTTCCGGTTCAGTGTTGCGGTATCGGAGCCTTTCCCAACGACCGCAACCCTAAAGTTATCTGGGCGGGGCTGCGGCCTGATGCGTCGCTTGCCGTGTTTCAGGAGGCTATTGAGCGGGAGCTTGAACTCCTGGGAATTGCCCGGGAAAAGCGTCCGTTTTCACCGCACCTTACCCTCGGCCGGGTTAAAGATACCCGTAAGAGAAAGCAGATCAGCGGCGTGCTCGAGCGATATGCAAATGGGGATCTGGGGAGTCATGTTTTTTCCAGGGTCGTTTATTATAAAAGTGATTTGCAGCCTGCCGGCCCCGTCTATACAGCACTGCACACTGCAGATCTTTCACCACTGAAATGATGGAGGACAGCACTATGGCTCTTGAAGACAATAAGGAAAAAGCAATCGGCGCAGCGGTAAGCCAGATCGAGCGGCAGTTCGGCAAAGGTGCGATAATGCGCCTGGGCGAGGACGGCGTGGCGGCACATAATGTGCCCACAATACCTACCGGTTCGCTGAGCCTTGATATCGCTCTGGGAGTGGGCGGAATACCGCGCGGAAAAGTGATTGAGATTTACGGCCCGGAATCATCGGGAAAAACAACTCTTGCGCTGCATGTTGTCGCTGAGGCGCAGAAGCGCGGCGGTGCCGCAGCATTCGTTGACGCTGAGCACGCGCTTGATATATCCTATGCGCGCAATCTGGGAGTCAAAACAGATGAGCTGCTTATATCGCAGCCGGACTTCGGCGAGCAGGCGCTGGAGATAAGCGAGGTGCTTGTGCGCAGCGGTGCGATCGATGTGCTGGTTGTGGATTCAGTGGCCGCCCTGGTCCCCCGGGCGGAAATTGAAGGCGACATGGGCGATTCACATATGGGCCTGCAGGCCCGCCTGATGTCGCAGGCGCTGCGCAAGCTGACATCGTCCATCAACAGGTCAAAGACCGTGGTTATCTTCATTAACCAGATTCGCATGAAAATCGGCGTGATGTTCGGCAATCCCGAAACAACTACCGGCGGAAATGCGCTGAAATTTTATTCCACAATCAGGCTGGATATCAGGAAAATCGGGATGATCAAAGAGGGCGATCAGGTCAAAGGAAACAAAACCAGGGTGAAGGTTGTTAAAAACAAAATAGCCCCGCCGTTTCGGGAGGTGGAGTTTGATATTATGTTCGGCAGGGGCATCTCCCGCGAAGGGGATCTGATCGATATGGGTGTTGCCTACGGTGTTGTCGAAAAAAGCGGTGCCTGGTTTTCATTCGACAAAGAGCGCCTCGGACAGGGCCGTGAAAATGTGAAGAATTTCCTCAGTGAAAATCAGGACATAGCGAACACAATAGAGCAGTCGGTGCTGGAAAAAGCGGGTCTGATGAGCAGCGCAGCGCAGCCCGCAGAAAAGGAAGCCGCGGAAGAATGAAAAACGGGCCGCAGGAACGTGATGTTCTTGAGGCAGCATACCGATATATTGCTGTTCGCCCTCACAGCGAAGCAGAGCTTTCCAGGAAGCTGAAACAAAAGGGCTTTTGCAGCGGGGAGATAGCCGGAGCCGTTGAGCGGCTGCGGCAGTTCGGCTATCTTAATGATGGTGCGCTTGCCGGCAGGTGGGCCGAGATGCTTATTGAGCGGCGCTTCTGGGGCAAACATAAAATTAATGCATATTTGCAGCAAAAGGGCATCGAACGTCCGGTTATTGAGGCAGTGGAACAATCGATCTGGAGCAGGTACAGCGAGGAGGACATTGCGCGCAAAGCACTCGACAAAAAATATGCAGACTCAGCCTGTGAAGCCCCGGGCGGGCGGGTGGTATCGTTTTTGCGCAGCAGGGGGTTTTCCTCGGATATTATTTTTCGTATCGTGAACAGCCGTGAAACGACGTACCGGTGAAGCATTTTTGAGCGATTTTATTGTGGAACAGGCATCATCACTGCTTTGAATAAAATACGGCTATGAATTAATAAGGCAGGGCCGGCAATAACAGTGTTTGATCCGTATTAGGGAAAACAAAAGGTGTCGGTAATTATGAAAACCTCGGAAGATATACGACAGGCGTTTTTAACTTTTTTTGAACAAAAGGGGCACCGGGTTGTGGAAAGCGCTCCGCTGGTGCCCCGGAATGACCCCACCCTTCTTTTTACCAATGCCGGCATGGTTCAGTTTAAAGGGGTTTTTCAGGGGGATGAAACGCGGCCCTACAGCCGGGCGACCTCATCTCAGAAGTGCGTTCGGGCAGGTGGCAAGCATAACGATCTGGAAAACGTCGGGCGGACTGCGCGCCACCACACTTTTTTTGAAATGCTTGGCAATTTTTCATTCGGCGACTATTTCAAGCAGGATGCTATTTCCATGGCCTGGGAGTTCATCACCATAGCTTTGCAGCTGCCTGCCGCAAAGCTATGGATAACCGTGTTTTACGAAGACGACGAGGCCTATGATATATGGAAAGGCATTGGGGGAGTGCCGGAAAGCCGCATAATCAGGATGGGGGAGAAGGATAATTTCTGGTCGATGGGCGATACAGGTCCGTGCGGCCCGTGTTCGGAAATCCTTATTGACCAAGGACCCGAATTCAGCTGCGGATGCCCCGATTGTGCGCCGGGCTGTGACTGCGACCGGTATCTGGAGCTTTGGAACCTGGTTTTTATGCAGTTTAACCGTGACGCTGAAGGAAATATGTCTCCGCTGCCCCGCCCCAGCATTGATACCGGGATGGGCCTTGAGCGGGTGGCCGCTGTTATTCAGGGAGCCAAAAGCAACTACGACACCGATCTGTTTGCGCCTCTTTTGCAGTATGCAGAGCGGATTTCCGGAATCCGCTACGGCAGCAACCCCACCCATGATGTGTCGATGCGGATTATTGCAGATCACAGCAGGGCAACTGCTTTTCTCATTGCAGACGGGGTTCTGCCTTCAAATGAGGGGCGCGGATACGTGCTTCGCAGAATCATGCGCCGCGCTGCACGTCACGGAAAGCTGCTCAGTGTTTCAGAGCCGTTCCTGCACGAGGCGGTCAGGATTGTTGCTGATCAAATGAAAGCGGTATACCCGGAAGTGTATCAGTCCATAGAGCACATTGCCCGAGCTACCCTTAATGAGGAGCAGACATTTGCCGCAACCCTTGAATCAGGCCTTCGCCTGCTTGAGGCGGAAATGAAAAGCGTGCAGCGCGAACAGGGGCACGTTCTGCCCGGTGAGGTTATGTTTAAGCTCTATGACACCTACGGCTTTCCTGCTGATCTTACTGCCGACATTGCCCGGGAGCAGGGCCTGGATGTTGACAGCGAGGGCTTTGAGCAGGCCATGCAGCGGCAGCGGCAGCGCGCGCGGCAGGCATGGAAAGGCTCCGGGGATGAGGCAGTCAACGCCCTGTATTCACAGATGCTCAGCAGAGGGGTTAATGTTCAGTTCAGAGGGTATGATACAGTTTCCCTGACCGCGCCGGTCGCACTGCTTATTAAAGACGGGAAGGAGGTTTCCTCAGCTTCGGCAGGGGACGACGTTGAAATAATTGCACCGGAAACGCCGTTTTACGGTGAATCGGGCGGGCAGGTCGGTGATACAGGCACCGTGTCGGGAGAGGGGTTCAGCGTCAGGATACGCGATACGCTGAAGCCGATCGGCGAACTTATTGTGCACCGGGGGACGGTAGTTGACGGGAAGATCAGCGTCGGGGCGCAGGCCGCGTTTCAGGTTGATTCAGATCGGCGGGCGGCTATTGCGGTAAACCATACCACCACCCACATAGTTCATTCTGTGCTTCGGAAAGTGCTCGGCGATCATGTGAAGCAGGCAGGCTCGATGGTAACCCCTGACCGGATGCGGTTTGATTTTACTCATTTTGCTGCCCTTTCGCATGAGGAGCTCAGGAAGATCGAAGACGGCGTCAATCGCAATATCCGCCGCAGTGATCGTGTGGACTCTATGGTGCTTCCACGGGAGGAGGCCGATACGCTCGGCGCGACCGCGCTTTTCGGCGAAAAATATGGAGACTATGTTCGGGTCGTCCGCATAGACAACTACAGCACCGAACTCTGCGGCGGAACCCATATCCCGTCAACGGGGAATATCGGTGTTTTTAAAATTGTTTCCGAAACCGCAGTAGCCGCCGGGGTGAGACGCATTGACGCTGTTACAGGCGAAGCAGCCTGCAGATTTATTGAGCGTCAGCAGGAAATGATTGAGCGCATTGCTGCCACACTCAAGACGGATACCGAGCACGTTGCTGACCGCGTTGAGCGGCTTGCCCGTGAGCGGGCTGATCTTGAGAAAGAAATCGAGCAGCTCAAGAGCCGAGTTATCTCTAAACAGGCTGATTCCCTTAAAAGCGATATCCGTATGATCGCCGGAGTTCGCGTGCTTGCCGCGCAGGTTGACGAGGGTGATCCAAAAGCGCTTCGCCGGTATGGTGATATGATGCAGGACAGGCTCGGGTCGGGCATTATAGTGTGTGCTTCTGCTCCGTCTGACGAGAAGGTGCTTCTTTTGTGCATGGTGTCTTCGGATCTTGCTGGTACATTCCCGGCCGGCAGCATAATAAAAGAAATAGCACCGGTTGTCGGAGGCAGAGGGGGGGGGAAGGCGGAGATGGCACAGGCAGGGGGAGCGCTGCCCGACCGCATTCCCGAAGCGCTTGAGCGGGCATGTGCCGTTATTGAGCAGATGGGCGGCGCAGCCGGCTAAGGCGCTCAGCTCATGAAAAAGCTGTTACTCTGAGGACTGCTCTTCAATGCTGACACTGCCGGGGTTTTTGAGAAGCTTTTGTGCCTTAGGAGTATACGGGCTTGAAGGGTACTTTTGTCCGAGCAGCCTGAGCACTTTCATGCCTCTGTCATGCTCCTGTGACAGCAGGGCGGCTTTCGCATAATAATAGAGGAGCTTGGCCTGCGGGAGGGAGTGTGGGTACTGTTTGAATATGTCCCTGAGCCGCTTCCGCGCAGCGGTATAATCTCCCATGCCGAGGTAATACTGAGCTACAAAAAATTCATGCCTGGCAAGCTGCTTGAGCGCTTCGGACATTTTGCATAACGCCTGACCGGTGTACGGGTTGTCGGGGTACTGATCTATAAGGAGCCGAAAGTGCTCGATAGCATCCCGGGCAAACGTCTGGTCCCGATCGGGTTCGAGAATTTGCTTGTAATAGCACATGCCGGTCATGAAGATGCTGTATGGCACAAACTGGTTGCTCGGGTGCAGACGCCTGAAATTTTTGAAAAAATGTACGGCCTCTATGTATTCGCCTTTTTTATAATGGCTTTCGCCAAGGCGAAGCTCAGCAAGGACCGCATACGGGCTGAGCGGAAATTTTTCTCTCAGCGCGGTAAAGGCGGGAATTGAGTCGAAATAATTTCCGCTGTTGAAAAATTCCATGGCCTTGTTGTAGCTTTGCTCATCGGGCTTTACAGATTGCTGTTCTTGGCGGGGTGCTGTTGCGCAGGCGCACAGCAGCAGTGCAAGCCCGGTTAAGCATGCGGTGACGATACGAACATTCATAGCAGGGGCATCCAAAAAAAAATGTGTACAGTGATAATTTACGATTCACCGGAGGCTGCCGAACGTGTGCGGCTGCGATCGGCTGTGCAGGATACACATACGGTGAAGGAAACAACCGGTGCTGTATATTCACTGTATGCCATAAAGATTGCAGCTTTGTCAAGCTAATGAACGAGGGGAGCGTGTATGGATAATCTTATGGCTGTTATACTTGCTGCGGGAAAGGGAACGCGGATGAAGTCGGCAACCGCCAAAGTGCTCCACCCCGTAGCCGGAAAGCTCATGCTGTATTATCCCGTAAAAGCGGCACAGCATGCGGGATGCACGGATATCATTGTAGTGGTCGGGCATCAGCGGGAAGCGGTGGAAGCTTCTTTTCAGGACGAGCAGGTTCGCTTTGCTCATCAGGATCCGCAGCTGGGCTCGGGGCATGCTGTTTCAGTAGCCGCCCCGCTTGCCGATGGCTTTGACGGGGATGTGCTCATACTGTGCGGAGACGTGCCAATGATCGCCGCTTCCACGCTGAAACAGCTGGTCGAGGAGCACCGCTCATCGGGCGCAGCGGTGAGCGTGCTTTCGGTTGTGCTTGATAACCCCTGCGGGTACGGGCGCATCCTTCGGAATGAAAAAGGCAGTGTGTACGGTATCAGGGAGGAGCGCGACGCTTCTGCTGAACAGAGAAGCATTTCAGAGATAAATACCGGCATATACTGCTGCACAGCCTCTTTTCTCTTTGATGCGCTGAAGCATATCGGCACGGACAATGATCAGGGAGAATATTATCTGCCTGATATTGTTTCCGTTGCGGCGCAGCGCCGGCTGACGGTTAATGCGATTATCACCCCTGACCCTGAGGAGGTGGCCGGAATAAATGACCGGGCAGCGCTGGCCCGGGCTGAAAAATGCATGCGCGGCAGAATACTGAAAGCCCATATGGACAGCGGGGTGACCATTATCGATCCGGATTCAACGTATATAGATACGGGCGTACGCATAGGGCGGGACACCGTTGTTTTTCCGAACAGCCATATCGCCGGATCAACTGAAATCGGCTCAGCGTGCCGTATTGAAATCAGCTGCTGCGTTCGCGACAGCCTGCTCGGTGATGGTGTTCACCTCCGGCCGTCCTGTGTGCTTGACCGGTGCCATGTCAAAGACCATGCGATAATCGGCCCCTTTGCACATCTGCGCCCGGATGCGCTTGTTGAGCCCGAGGCGCATATCGGCAATTTTGTGGAAGTGAAAAAATCAGTTATCGGTAAAGGCTCAAAGGCAAATCATCTTACCTATATCGGTGATGCAACGATTGGTGAAGGTGCAAATATCGGCGCCGGCACCATTACCTGCAACTATGACGGAAAACATAAGCACCCCACAGTGATCCGCGACGGGGCGTTTATCGGGAGCAACACTGCGCTCGTTGCGCCCGTTACTGTCGGCCGCAATGCAGTGGTTGGAGCCGGATCAACCATAACAAAAAATGTGCCTGAGGACTCTTTGAGTGTTGCACGGGGAAGGCAGCGCAATTATGACAATTTTTTCAAGAAGAAAGGCTCAAGAGGCGATACTAGGAAATAAAGCAGATTCATTTTTCAGGGGGCGAGATTATGTGCGGTATTGTCGGCTATATCGGGGATCAGGAGCCTGCGGATATCCTGCTTGATGGATTGAAACGGCTTGAGTACCGGGGGTATGATTCAGCAGGAATTGCGGTGTTTAACGAGAAGCATATAAAGGTGTGCCGTTGCGAGGGAAAGATTGCCTGCCTGGAACAGCTTTTGCGTGATGAAACCTTTGACGGTCACATCGGTATCGGGCATACCCGCTGGGCCACGCACGGCCGCCCCTCAGACACCAATGCGCACCCTCACCACTACCTGGGCGTTGCCGTAGTGCACAACGGTATTATCGAAAATTATCTTGAGCTGAAAGATATGCTGAAAGCAGAGGGGGATGCCTTCAGCTCGGAAACCGACAGCGAGGTCCTCTCACACCTGTTTGTTCGGTTTCTCAAGCGCGGCTGCTCGTTTGAAGACGCGGTGAAGCAGGGCCTTGCAATGGTGCGCGGCTCGTACGCGCTGGCGGCATTGTGCGAGCAGGAGCCCGGGCGGGTTATAGCCGCACGGAAAGAGAGCCCGCTGATTGTCGGGCTTGGGCGCGAAGAGAACTTTATCGCATCCGATATCCCTGCAGTATTAAAATATACCCGGCAGATGGTTTTTCTCGAAGACGGCGATATTGCTGTTGTTGAAAAAGGCGGCGTGAGCATAAGAAACAGTTCAGGGGATACCGTTGAGCGGGCAGCCCATCACATTGCCTGGGACCCCATTATGGCTGAAAAGGCGGGCTATAAGCATTTTATGCTGAAGGAAATTTTTGAGCAGCCCCGCGCTATTATAGATACGCTTCGTGGCAGGCTCTCAGAGGATACCGGCAGCGTTTTTCTGGACGGGGTCAGCCTGGATGAGCGCTCGATTCATGGCATAAGGCGCGTCTGCCTTGTCGCCTGCGGCACGTCCTATTACGCCGGGCTGGTCGGTAAGTTTATGATAGAAAATATTGCACAGCTTCCTGCAGAAGTCGATCTGGCATCAGAGTTCAGATACCGCAACCCTCTGGTCGACGGCGAAACCCTGACGGTGTTTATCTCCCAGTCGGGAGAGACAGCCGACACGCTTGCCGCAATGCGGGAGGGCAGGCGCAGGGGCGCTCAGCAGCTGTGTATCTGCAATGTGGTAGAAAGCACGCTGGCCAGAGAGTGCGAGCACGTTATTTACACGCACGCCGGACCGGAGATCGGCGTCGCCTCTACGAAAGCCTTTACCTGTCAGATATCGGCAATATTTCTGCTTGCCCTGTATCTTGGCCAGAAGCGCGCGGTTATTCCTGCGGAGCGCTCCCGCATTTTGATGCGAAAATGTATCGAAGTACCGCATCTTATTGAGCAGGTTCTTGAGCAGTCCCCGCAGATACAGCAGATTGCCACGGAATACGCAGATGCACGAAATTTCCTGTTTCTCGGAAGGGGCATAAATTACCCCATTGCTCTTGAGGGGGCACTGAAGCTCAAGGAAATCTCCTACATTCACGCCGAAGGGTACCCGGCAGGAGAAATGAAGCACGGGCCCATTGCACTGATCGATGAGGAGATGCCTGTTGTGACCCTTGTTCCCCGGGACGGAGTATATGAAAAAATATTGTCGAATATTGAAGAGGTCAAAGCGCGGAAGGGTCGGGTGATCGCTCTGGCCACCGCGGGTGACGGCGGTATAAGCGACAGAGCGGACCGGCTGATTGCCGTTCCCGAGACCGATCCGCTGCTGACTCCGCTCGTTATGGTTGTGCCGCTACAGCTTTTTGCCTATTACGTAGCCGATTACAAGGGGACCGATGTCGATCAGCCCCGCAACCTTGCAAAAAGCGTAACAGTTGAATAAACATAAGGAATGTACCATGAAGAACTGCAGCTGGGCTTTTGCCGCGATGTTGCTTTTAGCGTGCTTGTGCGCCTCTGCCCGCGCAGCCTGCCCGGACGAACTGCGCAATCTCAATCTGCAGGACATGCAGGGTAAAAAGGCTGCTCTGTCGTGCACAAGCCAGCGGGTCCTTGTTGTTAACCTCTGGGCAACCTGGTGCGTTCCCTGCAGAATAGAAATCCCCCGCCTTATTGCGCTGCACCGGGAGTTTAAAAACAAAGGGGTTGCCGTGGTCGGCATATCGGTTGATGCGCTGCCCCCCTCGGAGCTGAAGCCGTTTATTAAAACGTTTAATATACCGTACCCGGTGTATATCGGTAAGGCGCGCGAGGTTCTGGCCGGCGTCGGCATTATGGCGGTGCCTGCCACGATAATTGTTGACGGAACGGGTGCCGTAAAGCATAAGCTTATCGGCCTGCACACAACGGATGAGCTGCGCCGTATCATTAAAAATATTCTCAGCCAGGAAACGAAGAGTTCGTTATGAGCTATTATCTGCGGCTTCTGAAGTATGCAAAGCCATATATACCGCATATGGTGTTTTCAGTTGTGTGCATGCTGATACTCTCGGCCACGACTTCCGCCATAGCCTATCTTGTTAAGCCTGCCATTGATGAGGTGTTTCTCAAGCAGGATCTCCGCATGCTGATGATTATTCCCGTTCTGGTGATTGCGGCCTATATCATAAAAGGGCTTTCCGACTTCGGCCAGGCATATTTTATGGGTCATGCGGGCAACCATGCCGTTGCTGATATCCGCGATGACGTGTATCGCCACATTCAGCGGCTCTCGCTGTCTTTTTTTTCGCGCGTCTCGACCGGGGAGCTTATGGCCCGTATTGCAAATGATGTGGCGATGCTCAGGCGGTCTATGTCCGACTCGGTGAAGAAGCTGCTGAGAAACAGCTTTCTCGTTGTCGGATTGAGCGGCGTTGCATTTTATCAGAACTGGAAGCTGGCGCTTATTTGTTTTGTGCTGCTACCGTGGGTTGCGATTCCTATTGTAAAGTTCGGCAAAAAGGGGCGCAGGTACAGCAGGCGCACCCAGGAGCGCATCGGCTATTTAAGCACCTTTCTTGATGAAACTATATCCGGCAACCAGACCGTCAAAGCGTTTTGCATGGAGCAGTATGAGAATCAGCGCTTTTTCAAAGAGACTGACCGGCTGTATAGAATCAGCGTGAAGAATTTAAAGATAAGCGCGCTGTCCTCTCCCCTGATGGGAGTCTGCGGCGGAGTGATCGGAGCCGCAATTATTTACATCGGGGGGTATCAGGTGATCAAGAGCAGCATGACGCCTGGTGAATTTTTTTCATTTGTTGCTGCGCTGGCTATGCTGTATCGGCCGATTAAGACCCTCAGTAAGGAGAATATAAAAATTCAGCGCGGCATGGCGGCGGCAATCAGGGTATTCGACCTGCTGGACATCGAGCCCGAAATAAAAGACAGCCCCGGCGCCCGCGACCTGGCGGGCATGCATACGTCGATCGAGTTTCGCAACGTGTGGTTTACCTATGATGATACGGCGGTGCTCAAGGATGTCAGCTTTGAAGTCGGCGCCGGAGAGGTCGTTGCCGTGGTCGGCCATAGCGGTGCGGGCAAAACAACCCTGCTCAACCTGCTGCTGCGATTTTATGATGTAACTGATGGGGGCATATACATTGACGGGATAAACATAAAAGACGCGACTGTGTCGTCGCTCAGGAAGCAGTTTGCACTGGTTTCCCAGGAGAGCATACTCTTTAACGATACCGTGCGAAACAATATAGCCTATGGCAGCCCCGACATTGAAGACAGGGTTATTATTGATGCTGCACGCACAGCATATGCCCATGATTTTATAATGGAAATGCCGCAGGGCTATGATACCGTGGTCGGCGA
The DNA here is from genome assembly GCA_964621615.1 of uncultured Thermodesulfobacteriota bacterium. GTDB lineage: Bacteria > Desulfobacterota > WTBG01 > CAIYCZ01 > CAIRTM01 > CAZUMW01. Next base: position 32,137 of record CAZUMW010000008.1, on the reverse strand, counting down.
AAAAGGGGTGCGCCTGTCCGGAGGACAGCGGCAGCGCCTTTCAATCGCACGGGCCCTGGTGAAAAACGCCCCTGTGCTGCTTCTTGACGAGGCAACATCAGCCCTCGACACCCACTCGGAGCAGGTGGTTCAGCAGGCGCTTGCCGGGGTTATGAAAGGCCGCACGACGATAGTGATCGCTCATCGCCTTTCCACGGTCCGCAATGCGGACCAGATTATCGTGTTTGATGAGGGGCGCATAATCGAGCGCGGCACGCACGATGATTTGATAAAACACAGCGGTGTGTACAACCGCCTCGTGGAGATACAAAAAGGCTATCACCGCAGCCAGGCTCACCCTTCTCCCGTCAGCTGACCAATGAGCGCTCCGGATCGATTTCAGCATCGCTTACAAAAGTATGTCAGGATGCATGTGTTCAGCGAGCTCGGCTATGCATCCGACCCTGCTGCATTCATTCTGCGGGAGACGCCGCTTGGAATCCACAACAGGGTTTTTTATCTCGAAGGGCCTGAGGGGCCCCGTGTGGTGCTGAAAGCGATTCGATCACGCAGGCGCTACCGGGAGCTGGTGGGCGCTTCCGAACATCTGGTAAAACACGGTATTCCCGTGCCTGATATTCTCTATGTCCGCCCTGACCGGCTTCTATGGGGAAGGCTGGGGGCACACCTGGTGTGCGAGCGCTATATCAGCGGCGGGACGCTTCAGGAAAAAGCCAATCGAGAGCGCTATACGGCTGATATTGCACGCTTTTTTTCCCGTATGCACGAAGTCACCCGCCCCTGGTGGGGAAAGCCCGGAGAGCGGCGCACCGGCGGTCTGTATGACTATTTGGAAAAAAAAATAAAAGACAAGCTCAGAGCGCTGGGAAAGCGTGATGAGTGGTTTTGCGGAAAAAGAGCTGACCATATAGTTCGCTGGATAGCGGGCTGGAAAGCTGCAGTGGAACAGATTTCAACCTACAGCCTCTCTCATTGCGATCCCAACCCGGCAAACATTCTGACTGCGGATGACGGCAGCATATATCTTCTTGACACGGGGGGCATCAGGTACCTTCCGCGGGCAATCGACTACTATACGCTGCAGCTGTATTTATGTGAAAACGATGAGAGCAGGGCGGCAGCGTTTCACCGGGCATATGCTGAAGCGGCGGGGCCCGGGCAGATTGAGGCGCTGAGCTGTGCACAGCTTTTTTTCAAGCTTTACGTCATAGTTCACTTTATGTCACGGCTTACCCTGCTTTACCGTGGCGCCTCCGAAGAAGAGCCCTGTCGCAATGATTATAGACGCTACATTGCTATGGGCAAACAAATGATTACCGATATTGCGTTATGAGCGATATACTGCAAAAGCGAATCGGAAGGTTTCTTCTGCATATTGATTGCAGGCACTGCGAAGCCGTTGCCGATGCCGCGTGGCACCGGATCTGCAGGTCGCTTTTCAATGATGGGGACGGTGTCACCGTGCTCAAAAAGGGTCGGTACAAAACCATTATGATTTCCCGGATGCCCGACGGCGAATCCTGTATAGCCAAAAAATATACCGAGAAAGGCATGCTCAGGAAGCTGAAAGCGACGCTCCGGGGGTCACGTGCACAGCGGGAATTTGCGGCTGCGCAGTACGTGCGCAGCGCCGGCATTCCGACTCCGGCACCGCTGTTCGTTGCCGAGAAGACGGCTGCCGGCCTTGTCACCGAGAGCATTGTCGGCTTTTGCTATATTGAAAGCGCCCTTGAGCTCAAGGATCTTTTTTTTGAACAGGACATGCAGCCGCAGCAGCGGTGGGCGCTTGCAGAGTCGTTCGGTCGGCTGACGGCGGATATCGTTAAGAGCGGTATTTTTCAGAGCGACTACTCGCTCAATAATTTTATCGGCTTACCGTCGAAGGAGGGCATACAGCTTTTTTTTATCGATTTTGAACGGGTCTGTACAGGCGGCCGCGTACCCCTCGAGGACAGGCTGCTGCTGATGGCAAAGCTGAACCGGGTCGGCCGTCAGGTGTGCGGAACCGACCGGCTGCGCTTTTTGCGGGGATACCGCTCAGTCGATCCCGAAATAGGCGACAGCATCAGACGGAGCGCCCGTGCGGTACAGGAAAAATATATTGAGCTGCTGCGGCGGGATTTGCAGAGAGGGAGAATGACGAGCCTGTATACGCATGCGCAGTACGAGCGGATCAGCCAGCGGGGCTATAAGGGGCTCTGCCGCAAAGGCTTCGACTGCAGTGGGCTGCTGAACAGGCTGAGCTCTCTGCAGGAGCAGACAGCAGGCGGGCTTTTGGCATTTGGCACATGCGGTGAAAAGGCCGCCGATACGTTTTGCATTACGTGTACAGCCGACCGTGCCCGGGCGCTCTGGACCATAATCAGCACCTGTGTTATAGCCGGCGCCCCCTGCGGCCTTCCCCGTGCCGTTGTCGATGACGGATTCAGAGGGTGGCTGCTGCTGTCGCGCGATGACCGTCAGGCTCTTTTGCAGCTTGATTCCTATCCACCCGGAGTGAGCGCTTTTATTAAGGAGCACTTCAGCCGGGAGTATTATCTGCTGCGCGATGCGCTGCGGTGAAAAGCATATCGGGCACAGCGTGGCTATTGAAAAATACTAAAAATACTCATCTCCCCCGCAGTGCGAAGCCATCTTTATCACTGCGGCGGACAAACAGCTCTCCGCTGCGCCCATGATGTCGCTGCATCGAGCATCCGGGCATTTTTAAGCAGCAGGCAAAAAGAATTTTTTAAGCTGCCCTCTCAGGTCCCGTGAATTATACAACCACAGTTTTTCCGCCGCGCCCCTGCGAGATTCCAAGGGCTATGTATTCCACGTCGCCGCTGCCGATATTTGTCATGTGATGGGTGCTGCCGATCGGAATAACCACCGCATCGCCCGGGCCGAGCTCTGCTGTTTGACGCTCGACAGTGATTCGCGATGCTCCGGTTAGTATGATGAATATTTCCTCCATGTCCTGGTGGTAGTGCGGCTGAAATGTGCGGCCTTCGGGTAGAAGCGCCCAGTTTACCATCTGAAGGCGCCCCTCTGAGATGTCACTGGCAGCGAGCAGCACTTTTTTGAGAACGCCCGGGAAGGCGGGGTTTTCATGGGATGCGGGGACGTATTCCCGTCCGGAGATTCTGAAAATTTTCATTGTGCAAGTATAGTGTTTGGGCCGCCGGGCTGTCAATGCAAAATGATTTTAACAGTTGCAATTTGCAGAGCATCTTTGTTACCGTATATGTGCGATAACCGGAACGGGCTCTGTTTGGCTCTAGCAATCGGGTTTTTTTGTATCCTTTCCACCACCCCTTTTTTTTAAACGCCTAAGTGCAGAATGATGGGGAAATAACAGTCATAGAGATACTGCTTTTGCCGGGATGCAATGGAGTGAGATGAACGGCTGTTATTTGCATAAAACCGCTGATGCGGGATTCCTTAAACAAAAAAATGTGTTGCCATGAAAATACCATTAAGCAGCATCACCGTAAAAAAGCGCATTCGAACGGACACCGGCGATCTGCAGCAGCTGATGGACAGCCTCGACAGGCACGGGCTTTTAAACCCCATTGTTGTATCAGGAAATTATGAGCTGATTGCAGGACAGCGGCGCTATGAGTCTGCCCGACGGCTCGGCTGGCAGGAAATCGACGCTACCATAATTGACGCTGACAGCGAAGCTGCCAGGCTGGAGCTGGAAATAGAGGAAAATCTGCACAGGTGTGACTTGACCGCTGAGGAGCTTGCCGCTGCAAGAGAGCGCCTGCACAAGCTGCAGCATCCGGGCATCATGCGCCGGATATGGAACTCTATAGCGCGTTTTTTCAGGATGCTGTTTAATAAATTATTTTGATCTTCGCTCCGGGTATGAGCTGCGCCCTGGCGGGAAGGCCGTTCAGCCGGGCTATTTTTTGGGCCTCAGTAGCGCTTCCGAGAGTTCTGCGGGCAATTTCACGCAGCGTATCCCCGTTTCGCACCGTATAGATTTTTATCCTCCGGATATCATCCTTCGGGCCGAAGGCAAGCCCGTCTAGGTGCTCTTTATAGGCGTGCCTTCTGACTATTTTATCGTCTGCAGATTCCGGTGCGCTGCCGTTTATCTGTCCCATGGTGTTGTGCAGCGCCTGCATTGTTTTGCATTTCGCCTCTACGCGGGCGATACGGTCGAAAATAAACGGATGAGTCATGAGATACTGCTCGTGTCCTGCCGGCCCCTGACTCAAATATGAGAGCGTCTGCATGAATGAAATAATCTGCTGCGGATCATAGCCGGCCTTGAATGTGTACTCCACGCTTTGTTCGTCTGCAAGATATTCCCGCTCCCGCGAAAATCCGAGCATCAGGCTGTTGAACAGCTGATTGGTTGCCATTGCCAGATCGCCTCCCGATTCGGAGGCGGCGGCGCCGGCAACGCCCGCGATTGTGGCAAGCTGTGCAATCATGCTCTGGGAAATAAGCGCTGCGCTGTCCCGCCCCACAATATGGCCGATCTCGTGCCCGAGCACGCCGGCAAGCTCTGCTTCGCTGTTCAGATAGGCAAGCATCCCGCGCGTTATATAGACATAGCCACCCGGGACGGCAAATGCATTTACCTGATCGGTATCAAGTACGGTAAAATGGTAGTCTATGTCTCTGCGGCGGCAAACGCCGACCAGCTTTTTCCCCACATCCCGCACGTAGCTTTGAAGCTCTGGATTGTGATAATAGCCGAACTGCTTCAGGATCTGCGGGTGTGCGCCTCTTCCTATGGAACACTCCTTGTGTTCACTTACCACGTTGAATTCGCGCTCAAGGGTAACGGGATGCACCATGCAGCCGGTTGCGCCTAGAGAGCATAGTGTCGCTAATGCGATAAGCCGGGTAATGACTTTAATAATTTTTGCACATTTTTTTAACATAACGTACGCACTATCAGCTTTTGACCGTAAATACCTTTCTCTATTATAAGCATTTTTCCCGAAAAGCAAAGTATCATTGCAATTTTTACAGTTCCTGATATCCTGATTCCGTTTTCCAGCAATTGTCTCCTTCGGGGTAGTACAACCCTCGCCTTCCCCGACATACAGTCGGGGTCTCAGACAGGCGAAGAATGATTATTAACTCAAAGCCTGCTGTTCATTCAGGGGATTCACCCTTAGGAGAAATTTTGCTTTTATGTGCTGTTCCTTGAGCCCGTTTCAGCGGATACATGGATCCGCCGGCTAGCAGCCGGCGGTCGTTCAATTCAGCGCTTTTATGCTGCGAGGTGTGAGGTATGACTATCCGAGAAGAGCTTGAAGCCGTGGAGCAGAGAGTTCTGTGTCCGCAGGCGATGCTGAGCTCCCGCTCCAGAGGAAGAGTGAGAAAAGAAAAAGAGTGCAGCCTGCGGCCGGTGTTTCAGCATGACAGGGACCGGATTCTGCACTCAAAAGCCTTCAGGCGGCTCAAGCATAAAACCCAGGTCTTTCTTTCGCCCTACGGGGATCATTACCGTACGCGGCTCACCCATACCCTTGAAGTATCACAGATTGCACGAACTATTGCCAAGTCGCTGTTTCTTAACGAAGATCTCACAGAGGCTATTGCTCTGGGACATGATCTCGGTCATACACCCTTCGGCCACGCCGGCGAGGATGTGCTGAATGAAATTGTTCCCGGAGGATTCAGGCATCCTGAGCAGAGCCTGCGCGTGGTAGATCAAATAGAAACGCTCAATTTGACCCATGAAGTCAGAGACGGCATTGCCAAGCACTCCAAGCGGCGCGGCCCCATTCTGCCGGACGATATGTCTTTGGTGCCTGAAACTCTGGAAGGACAGTGCGTGCGCGTTGCGGATTCCATTGCCTATTTGAATCATGATCTTGATGATGCTGTCAGAGCAAAGATTATATCCCGGAAAGAATTGCACAGCGACGGTCACGGCGTTACACAGGCGCTCGGCAAAAGCAGCTCCGACCGGATCGGCACTATGGTAAACGATGTTATTACCACAACCCGGAAGCAGGGGGCCGACCGTATACGGGCAAGCGCCGAAATAACCGAGGCGGCAATGGCGCTGCGGCGGTTTCTGGATGAGCGCGTTTACAATGTGTCAGCGGTGTTTGAGGATTTCAGAAAAGCGGCTAAAATCATCAAAGAGCTGTATTACTATTATATCGAAAGCCCGCATATATTTTATGAGGAGCTCGGCGAAAAGTTTAAAGCCGGTGTTATTGAGAGGGATGTGTGCGATTTTATTTCAGGTATGACCGACCGCTATGCGTATAAGGCATATGAAAAAATCTTCCTGCCCCAGCCCTGGATGATTTATTAAGCCCCTATTTTTTCTCCTGCTGTCGCGACAGCTCATCAAGGAACTTTCGAAGGGGGCTGTCTTTTTTATCTGACAGAATGTCCATGAGCATGCGGGGAAGCGTTTTTTGTACTATATACTGAATCGCTTCCTCGGAAAGGGCGACATCCGGTTCCTGGATCGTACCCTGGATTGTCATGGGAAGGGAAATCCAGTTGCCGTCCCTGGGCAGGTACTGGGCGATATTTTGTCCGCCGGTAAGAAGATCCGGCGAAATTTTCAGCGGTGCCTCCAGGTCGAGATAGGTATCCAGTCCGATTTCCCCGTAAGGCGTTATTTCAAGATCCGGGCTTATAAGAGACCCGTCCATTTCGATAATGCCGCTTCGCAGGCGGAGGCGTGCGCCTCCGGTTTCGAAAACAATATTCTTCAGCCTGTCGGGATCGGCAAGGGACGTGATGCGCGGCAGCTGTGACAGCCCTTTGATTTGAACGTCAGCAAAAGAAAGAGAGCCGTCCCCTTTAAGATTTTCGAAGAAATAGGCGGGCTCACGCCCGTTGCCCCGCAGCGCAAGCGTTCCGGTGACGGTGCCCTCGACAAAATTCCGGTATTCCGGGGCCAGCAGCTGCATCACCGTCGTAAGCGGAGCGTTGTTCAGATCCAGCGTCAGAAAGTACTCAAGACCTTTGACGCCAAGATCGACCGTCAGCGAGGCGTTAAAGCGGCCGCCGTCGATGCCGCCGGTGAGATTTTGTATAATGGCTTTATTGTTTTCAATACGGTAGGCTCCCTGAACATCGGAGAGGCGAAGCCCCAGAAATATGACATTGCCCAGATCTATTGGACCTGCTGATGTAATGCCCCCCAGGTTAAACGGACCGATATCGCCCATTATTTCCGAATCCGGCCCTGAAAAAAGAGCCGGCAGGTCTATCAGGGAGGAAACGACTTTTACCTGTGTTTTCGGAGGCCACCGTCTATAACCGGACAGCTTGCCCGAGAGCGTAGCGGACAGATGCTGCGTGCCTATTTTGAAGCGGGTCAGGGAAATCTGTTCCCTGTCAATGCTTATCGTTCCCTGCATTGCCGGCTGAAAATTTCCCAGGGCCGGGTGCGAAAGGGCGTTTTTGCTCATGTGGCAGAGTACAGTCGGATATATTGTGTCGCCAAGCTTGCCTGCAGCATTCACTCTGAGCTCTATATCCCCCGAGAGCGCAAGATCAGGCAGCACCGTTGCCGGTTCGGTTGTCAGGCTGCCGAGCAGGTTGTCAACAGCGAATTTGTTTGAAGAAATGCTGCAGTTCAGGTAGCGGTCTGTACCCTTTCTGTATATCATGCCGTCGCCGCTGAGCGGGGAAGAAAAAACGGTGCCGCTGATACGTTCGATTGTCAGCATGTCAGTGGGGATTTCATAATGCGTTTTTACCGTGATGGTCGGGTGCAGGCTGTCTAGCTGAATGCGGATGGGGCCGTTTTCGGGAGTGCTTCCCTCCGGGAAGGATGCGCCGGGGCTCTGTTCCGGCAGGCTGCCGGTGAAAGAAATCGAAACATCGGAGAAATCAAATGTGCTGTCAATATCAAGATGGGATCTGTGCTTATACGTTACGGATGCCTCGATGCGGGTGGAGCCGCGCGGGAAGACAGGCCGATTTCCGTCAAAAAAATAGTTTGCATATGACAGGGGAAGCTGTTCAGCAGTAAGCCTGCCCGTGCCCTTTTTTTTGAGCAGGCTTATTTCTGCTTCACATCCTATGGAGCACTGCGGATGGTCTTTAAGAGCGGCAGAAAAAGCAATGCTGAAGGGGGCAATGATTGATATGTCCTCAGCAGTGAGCTGCACATCGGCAATAGTGGTTTCAAAGTTATGTGCCGGATCTGAAACGATGACGGTTCCGTCGATTAAGCGCAAGGCTTTCGGCAGCATCAGAACGTCCAGCTTCGGCTTGTTTGGCGGGGCCCTGTGACTGCCGGTCAGCGCCGTCGCATCTCCGCCCGCCGTGCGGAGATGGAGTGCTGCCCCCCTGCAGGTAACGGTGCTGATAATCAGCTTGCGCAGCACAAGGGGCAGATACCGTATGGTTAGGTGGGCTGATGTGCAGGAGAACAAGTCATGTGTTTCGCCCTGAATTGACTGATAAACGGTTACCCCCTGCAGAGTAATGCCCCCTGTCAGATCGGCTTCAACGCGTTCGAATGACACCCTCCGCTTCAGGTGCTGCTCCATGGTCTGTTCCAGAGCATGCTCTATTGAACGCGGGGTGAGATAAATTTTTGCAAAAATATATACTGTGGCGGCGATGACCACTGCGGCGGCAAAAAGCGCTGCAAGAAGAAATTTAAGGAATTTTTTACGGTTGACGTGCATACGGGGCTGTTTTTTTCTTACGTTTTGCAGATAAAAGTGTTATTCTTTTTTATTTTTCACTTCAGCCTCGTACGTTGTAACATATATGGTTTGCCCGGGCAATGATAAAAAACTTTCCGGGCAGCGCACTTCTTTTTATACCGCTGCCGTCCTGCGCTCATTGCTCAGGGTGTTTTTGCATTTTCGAGAGATGCTTCCTCCATGCTGAAACAATACAGATCCAAAGCTCAGATACTGATTCTGCGAAGCGCCGAAAAGCTGCGATTAAATAAGCATACGGTCCTTATCATCATCGCGTCCCTGATCGGCATTATCGGCGGCTTCGGGGCGGTGGGCTTCCGCTCTCTAATCGGTTTTATCGAGGAGCTCGCTGTCGGTGACAGCGAGGGCGTGCTTCATGCCGTGGCCGCTCTTCCCTGGTACATTAAGCTGTTACTGCCTGCTGCTGGCGGTTTGATTGTCGGTCCGCTTGTCTATTTTTTCGGCCGCGAGACAAAGGGCCACGGCGTTCCGGAAGTTATGGAGGCAGTCGCCCTCCGGGGAGGCAGGATCCGTTCGCGGGTTATGTTTTTGAAGGCCTTTGTGTCGGCGGTCACCATCGGCACCGGCGGGTCGGTCGGGCGTGAAGGCCCTATCGTTCAGATAGGATCCAGCGTTGGCTCGTCTCTCGGCCAGATGCTCAGAGTGAGCCCCAGCACAATGAAAGTTCTGGTCGCCTGCGGAACAGCGGCCGGAATAGCGGCGACATTCAACGCTCCCATAGCAGGGGTCATGTTTTCCATAGAAATCATACTCGGCAACTATGCAATTACCACCCTCATGCCGCTTATTATGTCATCGGTTATGGCAACTATCGTGGGAAGATGGTATTTCGGCGATATTCCGGCATTTCCCATTCCGCGCTACGGGCTTGCGAGCCCGTGGGAAATCGGCCCCTATATCCTGCTGGGCGTCTGCGCCGGAGCTGTAGCAGTGGCCTTTGTGAAAGTGCTTTATAGGCTCGAGGACGCAGCAGATGACGTTCCGATCACCGGGTGGATAAAAACCCCGCTTGTTATGCTGCTTGTCGGTGTCCTTATTGTCTTTTTTCCGCAGGTTTACGGCGTCGGCTATGATACCATTACCCAGGTGCTTAAAGGTGAAATGGTGTGGTATATGCTTCTGTGCCTCATACCGGTAAAAATGCTTGCAACCTCACTTACCCTTGCTGCAGGCGGATCCGGGGGTATTTTTGCACCGTCGCTGTTTTTAGGCGCTGTCTTCGGCGGGCTGTTCGGAGCCGGGACGCACGCCCTCTTTCCCTCAGTGGCCGTCTCACCCGGTGCGTACGCCGTGGTGGGAATGAGCGCTGTTGTGGCCGGCACCACGCATGCGCCGATAACCGCCTTTTTGATAATTTTTGAACTGACGAGCGACTATAAGCTGATACTTCCGCTGATGATGTGCTCCATTCTCGGCTCTTTTGTTGCCTCGGTTCTCAAAAAAGAGTCAATCTACACGCTGAAGCTGACCCGCCGGGGGGTGGATATCTCAAAAGGCGTCGAGGCAACGATTATGCAGGCGACGAAAGTCAGGGATGTCCTGCATCAGCCGTTTGTTGTGCTCAATGAGAACACGGGCTTTAACGAAATTCTGCGGAAAGTCATAAGCGCCAACGAGCCCTGTTATTATGTAGTGGATGATCAGGGATGCTTTCAGGGAAGCTTTACCGTGCACGACGTGAAAGAAATTATGAATGAGACCTCTCTGGCAGGCCTTGTGGTTGCCAAAGATTTGGTGTCTCTTTCCACCAGTCCGGTCATACACATGGATGCCAGCCTGGCTGAGTGTATGCATAAGTTCAGCATGTATGAAACCGAGGAGCTCGCGGTTATCGATGATGCGCAGTCAAACAGGCTTGTGGGCGAAATCGGCCGGAAGGATATCATTAACGTGTACAACCATGAAATACTCCGTCAGGGGGCGCTTGGCCTGAAATTCATACAGGGGGCCCTGCCGGAAAAATCTCCTTCCCAGGGATATGTGGATCTGCCTGAGGGTTTTGAAATAAATGTTATACCGGTTCCGGCTGCCATGCAGGGCAAAACATTAAAAGAGCTTGACCTTCGCCACAACTATGGAGTGACCGTTGTAGCCGTTAACCGGCGCGGCGATCGGGGGGAGCGTGATGTGATTATTCCCGAGGCAGAGGAGCCGCTTATCAACAGAGATATGCTGGTTGTCATCGGCAGAGAGGAAGACCTTACAACGCTGAAGCAGGTGTTTGGGCAATAAAAAAACGCCGGACATTCCGGCGTTTTTTTATTGGTACTGTCTCAGCAGTGCTATTTTTTTATCATTTTGACGGGATATCGCTTTTCCAGGGATTGTATATAATTTTCATACGCCTCTTTTTGCTTTTCGCGCTCGAGCCGCCGCTGGATGCGGGCCTTTACCGCTTCAAGGCTTTGCTGCTCCGCCTCCCGCTTTTCGGTTACTTTTATTATATAAAGACCGTTTTTCGATTCGACTATGCCGCTGATTTCGCCGGGCTTGAGCGAAAACGCAGCCTCTTCAAACTGTTCCCCGTATATATTTTTTCGGCGCCCGCGTGAAAAATAACCGGTGTTGCCGCCCCGCCGCTTGGTTCGCCGGTCATCTGAAACCTGCTTTGCAAGCTCATCAAAATCGGCACCTGCTTTCAGCTTGTTAAGGGTTTCCTCCGCTTTCAGGCGGGCTTTTTCTTTCTTTTCAGGAGCAGTTTTTTCATCGAGGGCAAAATGAATGAGCTGTGCCTTTATTTTTTCCTTTTTGTAAAAATCATCCTTGTTCTTGTCATAATAGGCATTAATTTCTTCATCGGTGACCGTTACATCATCTGATATTTTCCTTTGGGTCAGCTCCTTTATCAGAATGTTATCGGTTATTTCATTTATTTTTTTTGCCACGTCAGGCTCTTTGTCAAGGCCAAGCCGGCGTGCCTCCTGAGCGAGCAGACTGAATTTGACCGCCCGCTCGAGCAGCTTTTCCCGGGCGTCCGGAGTTTGATAGCGCGACCGGTACCGGGGCGGCAGCATTTCTATTTTCGCATCAAGGTCGGCATCGGTTATTTTTTCTTCGCCGATAATTGCAAGCACCTCGGATGAGTCTTCGCTTTCAGCCCATCCGGTTGCTGCAAAAGCTGTCAGCGCCAGCGCGCCGCACAGCACATACGACAATACACACTGTTTTTTCTGCATATGCATGCTCCTTTCTCAATGTGGCTTGTTAGATAAGATCATACTGCTTCAGCGTTTTTTTGAGCTTTTCCGAAAGATCCCCGGGCATCGGGCACAGGGGAAGCCGCATCTCATCCGATATCACCCCCATCATGCCAAGCGCCGTTTTGACCGGTATCGGATTCGTCTGTAGAAAAAGAGCCTCGTTGAGCGGCAGCAGGCGGTGATGCAGCTTTTGTGCGGTGGTTATGTCACCCGCTGCAAATGCCTGCACCAGCGAGGCTATTTCCTTCGGGGCTATGTTTGCCGTAACCGATATTACCCCCTTCCCGCCGACAGCGAGCAGCGGAAGCGCGTCGGCATCATTTCCTGAAATGACGTCAAAGCCGTCACCGCACAGGTTTATAATGCTGCTTATTTGAGACAGCGACCCGGAGGCCTCCTTTATGCCGACGATGGATTCAACAGCCGCAAGCCGCGCAACGGTTTCCGGAGCCATGTTGACGCCGGTCCTGCCGGGGACATTGTACAGCACCAGCGGTATATCAACCCGCTCGGCGATCTTTTTAAAATGGAGATACAGGCCTTCCTGAGTAGGCTTGTTGTAATACGGCGTGATCAGCAGGCAGCCGTCAGCGCCGGCGCTTTTCGCATGCTCGGTTAGCATGATTGCCTCGTCCGTGCTGTTTGAGCCGGTGCCGGCCATAATCGGTACGCGGCCCTTTGCCGCATCGATAACAATGTCTATTACCTGTCCGTGCTCCTCAAAAGAAAGCGTTGCCGACTCACCGGTTGTGCCGCAGGGGCAGATAACGTCAGTGCCGTTTGCAATCTGAAATTCTACAAGCCGCCGCAGCCCGTCCTCATCAATGCTGCCGTTGCGAAACGGCGTTACCAGTGCAACCATAGATCCTTTAAACATTTTGTGTCACCTCTCTTTGCTTTTTTGCCTTACATGGGACTGCCCGGGGAAACGCGGGCGTTACTTACCGGGGCGGATAAATTGATTCCTCCAGCAGCTCCCCCCGACAGACAAGGCAGGTTCCACCCTCAAGAAAGACCTCTGAAAACGGGGGGGCATTTGTTTTGCTGTAGATGGTAAGCGTCTCTCCTCCGCGCGTTTTAACGCTGACCGGAGAATGGGCTTTACCCATCATGACAGCAATGAGAGCAGCGGCTGCAGAGCCGGTTCCGCAGGCGAATGTTTCACCCTCTACGCCCCGCTCGTAGGTACGAATATGTAGCATATTTGGACCTCCTTGTGAAACGAAATTTACATTCGTTCCGGAGGGCTGAAACAGGGGGTGATGGCGGATGAGTGAGCCGAGTCGTACAATATCGACAGTTTCGCAGTCGTCCACGAAGATTACGGCATGAGGAACGCCGGTATTGATACAGTGGGCGGTGACGCTGGAGCTGTCAACCGCTATGGTGTTATCCAGCTGCACCTGCCCCGGAACCGGAAGCTGGATTTTTACACGGCTGTTTTTTACCTCTGCGCGGATAACGCCGGATTTGGTTTCAAAGGACATTGCAGAGCCGGCGATTCCCTGCATCGCAGCATACCGGGCTGCGCACCTGCCGCCGTTGCCGCACATCTCCGCCTCGCTTCCATCTGCATTAAAAAAGCGCCACGAAAAATCATGCTCTTGTGAGCGCTCGATGAAAATAAGCCCGTCAGCGCCGACCGAGCGCTTTCTGGTGCATACCGCTCTGACAAAGGAAGGGTTTTTGTTTTCGTCGAGCGCCCCGGTGCGGTTGTCGAGGATAATAAAATCGTTGCCGCTGCCGTTCATTTTGTAGAAGCTGATCGGTTCCATGGCCGGTTTCCTGGCTCCTGTCTATGTGATATCGGGAATGCTTTCATGGCGTATCAGATCCTCCCGGCTTTCCCGCGCCCTGATTATATGAAATGTCTCCCCATCCGCAAGCACTTCGGCAGCGCGGGGCCGTGAGTTGTAATTTGAGGACATCGTGAACCCGTAGGCGCCTGCGCTCATGACCGCAAGCAGGTCGTTCCGCCTGCAGGCCTGGTGCTCGCAGCCTCTGGATATAAAATCGCCGGTTTCGCAAATGGGCCCCACGATATCGGCGGTGACGGTCTCCTCGCGCCGCTTGGTGACGGGCTGCACTCTATGATAGGCGTCATACAGCGCGGGGCGCATCAGGTCATTCATTGCCGCGTCGACGATAACGAAGTGCTTCTCCGGCGACTGCTTGGTGTACAGGACCCGGGTTACCAGAATGCCTGCATTGCCGACAATGACGCGCCCCGGCTCAAGCAGCAGCGTGAGGCCGCTGCCCATAAGCGTACGGGATACCGCCTCGGCATATTCGGCAGGCTGCGGCGGTTTTTCCTCATTGTAGGTAATGCCCAGGCCGCCGCCGATATCAAGGTAGCGTATTTCAATGCCGCTGTTTTTCAGCGAGGCAATAAATTCACGCATCCGGGAGAGCGCATCAACAAAGGGGCCGGTTTGTGTGATCTGGGAGCCGATGTGGCACGCAGCGCCCTTGACGTCGATGTGCTTTTTGGCCGCGGCATCAGCGTATACCGCCGGCGCATCCCCGATGGGAATGCCGAACTTGTTTTGTTTAAGGCCGGTTGAAATATAGGGATGGGTTTTGGGGTCAACATCCGGGTTGATGCGAAGCGCAATCGGCGCCTTTTTGGCCAGCCGCCCGGCAATTGCATTAACGCGCTCAAGCTCTGCGGCTGATTCGACATTCAGCAGCAGGATACCTGTCCTGAGCGCATAATCGATTTCATCATCCGTTTTGCCGACCCCGGAGTACACAATTTTATCAGGGTCGACCCCCGCTCGAACAGCCCGGAATATTTCCCCGCCGGAAACAACGTCGGCGCCGCCGCCGAGACGGGCGAAGAGGTTCAGTACGGCAAGGTTGGAATTGGCTTTTACAGAATAGCAGGTCAGATGCCCGATGTGCGAAAACGCCCCGTCGAAGATGCTGAAATGGCGTGACAGCGTTTTTTTGCTGTAAAGATAAAACGGGGTGCCGACCGCATCGGCTATTTCGGCGACCGGCACGTCTTCACAGTAAAGCTCGGCGCCGCGGTAATTGAAATCATTCATGAGAGCTCTCCCGGGTTGTGTGTTGGCGCTCAGATGCTTCTGCCGAAACATGACAGCTGTTGCTTGCAATGACACCTGTGGGGTTTTTTTCGGGCCAGTAAACTCTTGCCCCGCTTCGTGACCATGCTATGCCATGCCGTGCGCGGCATAATGGTGCTATTTGGTAATATAAAATACGGTTACGGTTTTTGAAAGCGGGCTTTCGTTGGGCTCCTGTGCCCGGTCTACTGCAGTAATGCCGTATGTGTACCGGCGGCCCTTTTTTGCGGTTTTGTCCGTCCAGGTATTGAGAGTCACCGGGGCTGTGTTTAGCCGGGTGAACTGGTCGTCCCACGGCTTTTTGCGATAAATATTGAACCCTGCAAAATCTTTTTCACTCTTGGGCATCCACTTCAGCATGATGCCTTTTTCAGCAGGAATTGCCGTGAGCCCGCGCGGGGTTCCCGGCGGCGTAACATC
This sequence comes from uncultured Thermodesulfobacteriota bacterium, assembly GCA_964621615.1. Taxonomy (GTDB): domain Bacteria; phylum Desulfobacterota; class WTBG01; order CAIYCZ01; family CAIRTM01; genus CAZUMW01. The sequence goes on along the minus strand of CAZUMW010000008.1, from coordinate 16,765 downwards.
CATATATGAAACCTCGATTCGACGTGACGGATTGCTTTCGATGCGGGTGCCCTTAAACGTTCTGACAGCGCGGACTTCATAATAATATATTGTGTCATGCCTGGGCGGTATATCCTCAAACACCGTTTCCGGGAGCAGCGCTCTGTTGAGCGGAAAAGAATCAGGCATATCCGGAGCCGTGTCCCGGTATACAGCAAATCCGATCGAGTCATCCTCGGAAATGGTTTCACCATCCTGATAGCGCTCCGGCTCCTGCCAGCGAAGCAGGACCAGCCGGTGGCGCCGCTCTGCGCGCACCGCGCGCGGGGGCTCAGGGGGGGGCGCGTAATACAGGCGTATCGGGGATGATGCTGGACCGTACGTCCCGCCGGTATTGTAGCAGGCTATTTTGTATGTATATAGGTGGTCGGGCTTCAGGGTAGTGTCATAGTACACCCGGCGGGAGCCTTCGGGGATCTGACCGCGGGGGCCGGCGTAGTCGTAATCATGCAGCGGCATGAAATTGACGGGGCACCGAAGGCAGATATTTTCAAATAAAACAGACTCGCGGAAGATCATGCACCCGTCAAGATCGAGCAGCGGGGAATCATCGGTGTTTTTCTTCGGAAATTTCCACAGCAGCACGGCGGTGCCCGGGCGGGCCGCTGCGCGAAACGACGATACGCTTTCCGGCGCCGCCTGCCGGGGCAGTGACGGATCACCTTTTTTGCCGCACGACGGAAGGGCTGCAAGGCATCCCGCCAGCAACAGAACAGGGTACAGCTGCAGCAGGAGATGTGTGCGCGTTTTAAGAATCATCTCTGGACCCCTGTTTTTTACGGGATAAGCTTTTTTGCCGATTCGAGAAAGCGGCTCTGCTTTTTGATCCGGGCCCCGGCTTTCCTCAGCGCAGCGGCTACCGGCTTTTTGCCGGTTGCACCGGTTGCGGACCTGCTGCGTACCGAGGTTTCCGGGTCAAGGCGCGGAAGCGCGTCGGCCTCTATGCTCGGGCTGAACTTTTTGAGCTCGGTCAGCGACAGCTCGTGCAGCTGCCGGCCGCTTCTGATACAGAATGAGACGATTCGCCCGACGATCTCATGGGCTGTTCTGAACGGCGTTCCTCTTGCCGCAAGATAATCAGCAAGATCGGTGGCGGTGAGAAAGCCGTCGCCTGCGGCCTCGAGCATTCTTTGCCGGTTGAACCGTAGCTCGGGAAGCATTAATGAAAGCACGTGCAGCGACTCGCGCGTGGTGTTTACCGCATCAAACAGCGCTGGTTTATCCTCCTGCAGGTCCCGGTTGTATGTGAGCGGCAGCGACTTCATAAGCGTCAGCAGCGAAATCAGGTCGCCATACACTCTGCCTGTTTTGCCGCGTATAAGCTCCGGCACATCAGGGTTTTTTTTCTGCGGCATAATGCTGCTGCCGGTACAGAATGCATCGGCAATGTCGACGAACGCAAATTCAGGCGATGACCAGATGATGAGCTCTTCGCACAGCCGGCTCAGGTGCATCATCACGATTGCGGCATGGCTGCAGAGCTCGATCAGCCCGTCTCTGTCGCTTACCGTGTCCATGCTGTTGGCGGTAACCTCAGGGTAGCCGAGCAGCCCGGCAACAAATGACCGGTCAACCGGGTAGGGGGTCCCGGCAAGCGCACCGGCGCCCAGCGGCAACCGGTTTATGCGGGTGTAGCACGACTGCATGCGATCGCAGTCGCGGCTCAGCATTTCAAAATATGCCATCAGATGATGTGCCAGCAGAACCGGCTGAGCATGCTGCAGGTGAGTGAATCCCGGCAGAATAATATCGGTGCTGCTGCGGGCCATATCGATCAGGGCGCTCTGAACGGAAATCAGCAGCCGGACAATGTCGATGACAGCGTCCCGCATATACAGATTGATGTCCAGAGCTATCTGATCGTTTCTGCTGCGGGCAGTGTGCAGCTTTCCGCCAACCGGGCCTATTTTGTCTATGAGCCGGGATTCGATAAGCATATGAATATCCTCGGCTTCGCGCTTCAGCTCAAGCTCGCCTCGCTGCAGCTCCCGCTCAATGCTTTTAAGGCCGCGTATGATTTTCTTTGCGTCGCTTTGAGGAATGATGTGCTGCTTTGCGAGCATGCGGCAGTGCGCGGTGCTGCCTGCTATATCGTACGGGTACAGCACCCAGTCAACGTCTATGGAAGCGGTGAAGGCCTCGACCGCCTTGTGCGTTTTTTGAGAAAACCGCCCGCCCCAAGGCTTACCCGATTTCATGACGCCCCTCCCGGGCGCGCAGCGCACTCAGCCGCAGGCGCAGCGCATTCAGCCGGATAAAACCGTCTGCGTCAGCCTGGTTGTATACGCTGTCCTGCTCAAATGTGGCAATATCCTCGCGATACAGGCTGTTGGGGGACGTGCGGCCCACAACACAGCAGCTTCCCTTGTACAGCTTGAGCCGCACGGTGCCGCTGACCTGCACCTGGCTTTCATCTATTGCTTTCTGCAGAATGGAGCGCTCGGGAGCGAACCAGTAGCCGTTGTACACCAGTGAGGCATAGCGGGGGATGAGCTCGTCTTTGAAGTGCATGACCTCGCGGTCAAGAGTGAGCGACTCGACAGCCCGGTGTGCGATATGCAGTATGGTTCCTCCGGGGGTTTCGTATACTCCGCGCGATTTCATCCCGACATAGCGGTTTTCCACAATGTCGATTCTGCCCACGCCGTTTTCTCCGCCCAGGCGGTTGAGGTGATCGAGCAGCGCAGCGGGGCTGTAGCGGGTGCCGTCAACGGCCACCGGGTCGCCGGATTCGAATTCTATTTCCACATAGACGGGCCGGTCCGGCGCTTTTTCGGGGGAGCGTGACAGAACATACATATCTTCCGGCGGCTCCGCCCAGGGGTCCTCCAGAACGCCGCCTTCAAAGCTTATGTGCAGCAGGTTGCGGTCGCTCGAATACGGCTTTTCAGGTGATACCGGCACGGGGATGCCGTGCTTCTGTGCATACTCCATCATTGCCCGCCGCGAGGTCAGCTTCCAGCCGGGATGTCGCCAGGGGGCGATAATTTTTATGTCAGGGTTCAGCGACAAAAAAGAAAGCTCAAAGCGGACCTGATCGTTTCCTTTGCCGGTGGCTCCGTGAGCGACGGCGTCAGCTGATTCGCGCGCTGCTATTTCAATCTGCTTTTTTGCAATAAGCGGGCGGGCGATGGATGTGCCGAGAAGATAGGTGCCCTCGTAAATCGCATTTGCTCTGAACATGGGAAAAATGAAATCCTTTGCAAATTCCTCCCGCAGATCTTCGACATACACCGCAGCAGCGCCCGTGTTTTCTGCTTTTTCGGTTATGCCGTCGAGCTCCTGACCCTGGCCCAGATCGGCTGCAAAGGCAACAACGTCGCAGCTGTATGTTTCCTGAAGCCATTTTAAAATAACCGAGGTGTCAAGCCCGCCTGAATATGCCAGGACTACTTTCTGTATCGAAGCCATAGAGCGCCTCCTCCGATTTAATGATGAATGCGGGACCGGCAATCCTGAAGCCTCAGCCCTGCCCCATAAGGATCTCCAGTACGGCTTTCTGCACGTGAAGCCGGTTCTCTGCCTGATCGAACACCACAGAGTGCCTTCCGTCGAGCACGCCGTCGGTTATCTCTTCACCGCGGTGGGCGGGCAGGCAGTGCATAACCATGACGCTGTCGTTGCGCGCTGCGGCAACAAGCTCTTCGTTAACCTGGAACCCCCGGAATGCCTTGATGCGCTCGCGGTAATCTTTTTCCTGGCCCATGCTGACCCAGGTGTCAGTGCTGATGACGTCTGCTCCGCGGACGGCCTGAACGGGGTCGTGCACAAGCTCAATGGCGGATGAAGCCTCCTTTTGCGCGCGCTCAAGCACCTGCCTGTCCGGTGAGTGGGTGGGCGGGCACGCCAGGGTTAGATCGAAATTGAGGCGAAGCGCGGCGTTTATCCATGAGTGGGCGATATTGTTGCCGTCGCCGATATAGGCTGTTTTAAAGCCGCCTGCTATATCCCTTTTATCCATTACAGTGAACACATCAGCAAGCGTCTGGCAGGGGTGGTACCGGTCGGTAAGCCCGTTTATGACCGGCACGTCAGCAAAGCGGGCCAGCTCCTGCACAGTTTCCTGGGAAAAGGTCCGGATCATGATGCCGTCAAGATACCGCGACAGGGTCTGTGCCGTATCGGATATCGACTCTCCTCGGCCGAGCTGCGTATCTGTCCAGCGCAGGTACAGCGGATGACCCCCGAGCTGATACATGCCCACCTCAAAGGAGACCCTGGTTCGCGTCGAGGGCTTTTCGAATATCATGCCCAGCGACTTTCCCCTCAGCGGGCGATGCTCCTCGGAGTTTTTGTGCTTGTCTTTCAGACAGGCCGCACGGCGCAGTATTTCCATGATGTCATCTTTTGTCAGGTCGTAGAGACACAGAAGATCTTTTTTCATGTAGGCTACCTTTGTCAAAAAGAACGGTTTGCGGCACGGCGAATCAGCCGCAGCCCTGTGTGTGTCAGCTGAACAGCTCCTGAAAAACCCCGTCCAGAACCGCTATGCACTCATCGATTTCCTCCCGGGTGACAATGAGCGGCGGCAGGAACCGGAGAATTTTTTCCAGCGTACAGTTGATAATAATCCCCTTTTCAAGGCAGCGCTGTGCAACAGGGCGGCAGTCTCTGGCAAGCTCCATGCCGATAATGAGCCCTTTGCCGCGGACTTCTTTAACAAGGCCGGGATACTTGTCCGCCAGGGCGTTAAGGCTGGAAAGAAAGTAGGCGCCCATTGTGCGGCAGTTGTCAAGAACGCCGTTTTCGAGCATTTCGCGCATCACCGCGGAGCCGGCGGCGGTGACCACCGGGTTGCCGCCGAATGTTGATGCGTGTGTGCCCGGGGTGAAGGCCTCTGCTACTTTCTGGCGGGCCAGCATGGCGCCTGCAGGCAGCCCGCCCGCCAGCGCCTTGGCCAGGGTCATGATGTCCGGCTCAACGCCGAATTGCTCATAGGCGAACAGCGTTCCTGTGCGCCCCATGCCCACCTGGACCTCATCAAATATGAGAAGGGCGTTCCGGCGATCGCACAGCTGGCGAACCTGCCTGAGATAGTCGGGAGACGGGATGTTGACGCCGCCCTCACCCTGAATGGGCTCGATCAGAACGGCACAGGTTTTATCCGAGAGCGCATATTCGAGCGCGGGAAAATCGTTGAACGGCACGTAGGTGAACCCGGGCAGCAGCGGTGCGAAGCCGGCATGAAATTTATCCTGCCCCGTTGCAGTCAGGGTGGCGAAGGTTCTTCCGTGGAACGAATAGCGCATGGTGATTATTTCATTGCGCCCGTCGCCGTGCTGAGCGGTGCCGTATTTGCGGGCAAGCTTCATGGCGGCCTCGTTGGCCTCGGCGCCGCTGTTGCAGAAAAAAATCATATCGGCAAACGAGTGCTCAATGAGCATATCCGCAAGCTCGACCTGCGGCTCTGTGTAGAAGAAATTTGACACATGAATAAGCCGGCCGAGCTGATCGCGGGCCGCCTTCACCACGGCGGGATGGCAGTGCCCGAGATTGCACACGGCGATGCCTGAAAGAAAGTCAAGATATCGCCGCCCGCCGTCATCCCATACCCGGCAGCCCTCTCCCTTTACCAGGGTAACCGGATAGCGTGCATAGGTGTGAAAGATATACTGGTTTGTTTTCTCAACGATGTTTTCCATTGTGTAACCTTGTGCTCTTCAGTGCATTGTGCATTTTTTCAAAGAATCAAGCGGCTTCAGCGCTCCTCTTTGACAAGCTGCGTGCCGATGCCGATATCGGTGAATATTTCCAGCAGCACCGCATGCTCTACACGCCCGTCGATAATGTGCGCTTTGCCGGCACCCCTGTCAAGGGCATTGCAGCAGCACTGGATTTTGGGAATCATGCCGCCGCTGATATCGCCGCTTTTAATCATCCGGAACGCCTCCTGCTCGGTCACCGTAGACATGAAAGTCCCGTTTTTGTCCATGACCCCTTCGACATCGGTCAGCAGCACAAGCTTTTCAGCCTTGAGCGCACCCGCTATCTCCCCTGCAGCCGTATCTGCATTGATGTTGTATGTTTCACCGTTTTCGCCGCACCCGAGAGGGGCAATGACCGGTATGAAGCGGTTGGTGTCAAGGGTGTTTATTACCTGGGGGTTTACTGCCGTGATGGTGCCGACCATGCCGAGATCAACCGTGGTTTCAGGGTTGTTCTTGTCTTTCACGGTAAGCTTTGCCGCGCTGATCATGCTGCCGTCTTTGCCGCTCAGCCCGACTGCACGCCCGCCGTTTTTGTTGATGTGGCTCACGATCTCCTTGTTTATTTTCCCCATGAGCACCATTTCGACGATCTCGATCGTCTCTTTGTCGGTTACGCGCAGCCCGTCGATAAACGCTGGCTCTTTTCCGAGCCGCTTCATAAATTCGCCGATCTGCGGGCCGCCGCCGTGAATGATAACCGGGCGTATTCCTACATAGCTGAGCAGGATCATGTCGAGGGCAAAGCTGTGGCTCAGCGCCGGATCGATCATTGCGTTGCCGCCGAATTTGATCACAAATGTTTTGTCCGTGAAGGTCCTGATATAGGGCAGGGCCTCCATCAGTGTTTTGACTTTGTTGATTGCCTTTTGCATCGGTTGCCTTAATGATTATGGACCGTTGAGCTCTGAGCCTTGATTGCGCTTACAATATATATCTGCTCAGGTCCTCATCCGTTATGAGCTCATCGAGCCTCTCAGAAACATAGGCGGCGTCGATAACGCTTCGCTCGCCGGCCATTTCCGGAGCGCTGAATGATATTTCCTCAAGCAGCTTTTCCATAATAGTGTGCAGGCGCCGGGCCCCGATGTTTTCGGTGCGCTGGTTGACGGTGGTGGCGATTTCCGCGATTTTATCTATCGCGTCATCCTGCAGCACGAGATCAACCCCCTCTGTTTTCATGAGCGCTACATACTGCTTGGTGAGGGCGTTTTGCGGCTCTGTGAGGATTCGTATAAAGTCCTCGCGGGTGAGCGAATTGAGCTCAACCCTTATCGGAAAGCGGCCCTGCAGCTCAGGAATAAGATCGGACGGCTTTGAAACATAAAACGCGCCGGAGGCGATAAAGAGAATGTGGTCGGTTTTGACCATGCCGTATTTTGTAGTAACTGTTGAGCCCTCGACAATCGGCAGCAGATCCCGCTGAACGCCCTCGCGCGAAACATCCGGCCCGTGCTCTGATTCCTTGCTGGCGATTTTATCAAGCTCGTCCAGAAAAATGATGCCGGACTGCTCAACCCGCTGCACGGCGTTCTGGGTCACCGCTTCCATGTCGATCAGCTTCTGCGCTTCCTCTTTGGCGATGATTTCCCGGGCTTCAGGTATTTTCACCTTGCGCTTTTTGGTTTTTTTGGGGAACATGTTGCCGAACATGTCCTTCAGGTTTATATCCATTTCTTCAAGCCCCGATCCGGAAAATATTTCAACAACCGGCAGGTTCTGCTGGGTGGTTTCAAGCTCGACATCACGGTCGTCGAGCTTTCCCTCCCGGAGCATGGCGCGCAGCTTTTCACGCGTTGAGCTCTGTGCGGGCTCCTCTTCCCGATGCTCCTCCCGTGGCTCCTCCTCCGTGTGCTCAACCGGCTGAAACCCTGTGCGGACCGGCTGGGAAGACCGTTTCGGCGAGGGGGGCAGCAGCATATCCAGAAGGCGCTCCTCGGCGATTTCGTAGGACTTCTCCCGCACGTTCTCCGCTTCCTCGTCCTTTGCCTGCTTGATGGCCAGCTCGGTAAGATCTCGGATCATCGACTCCACATCGCGGCCCACATAGCCGACCTCGGTAAACTTTGACGCCTCCACCTTCAGGAACGGGGACTGCGCCAGCTTGGCCAGGCGGCGGGCAATTTCAGTTTTTCCCACGCCGGTGGCCCCGATCATAATTATATTTTTCGGGGCGATTTCGTCTCTGAGATCATCGGGCACCTGCTGGCGTCGCCAGCGGTTCCTCAGCGCAAGGGCCACGGCTTTTTTTGCATCATTCTGACCGATGATATATTTATCAAGCTCAGCAACAATCTGTTTCGGATTAAGCGGTTCCATGCTCATGCGTGCCTTTGTGTCAAAAACGTTATCAAAATAATATAGATGCCCGGGTAATTAAAGGGCAATTGCGGCGATTTCACTGACGCTGTGTTAACAGCAGATTCAGAGCTCTTCGATGTGCAGTTCGCTGTTGGTGTAAATACAGATGTCAGCGGCGATTTTCAATGCGGTTTCAATTATTTCACGCACTGATAAATCCGTATGCTGCAGCAGGGCGCGGGCGGCGGCAAGCGCGTAGGGGCCTCCGGAGCCGAGCGCCGTCACATTGTCATCGGGCTCGATCACGTCGCCGTTTCCTGAAATAATAAACAGCTTCTCCCGGTTGGCCACTGTCAGGAGAGCTTCGAGCCTTCGAAGAATTTTATCCGACCGCCAGTCTTTAGCGAGCTCCACAGCCGCCCGCGAGATATTGCCGCTGTATTTTTCGAGCTTCTGCTCGAACCGCTCAAACAGCGTGAACGCATCGGCCGTTGCGCCGGCAAAGCCGGCAAGGACCTTGTCGTTGTAAAGCCGGCGGATTTTGTTTGCCCGGTGCTTAAGCACGGTGTTGGAAAATGTTACCTGACCGTCCCCCCCAATGCAAACGTTATTTTCCTTTTTTATAGCAAGTATAGTGGTTCCGCGGAATGTATCCATAACGGTGTGTCCCCCTTTGTCATTTTTTTTTGCTTCGCGGATGAGCCCTGTCATAGACTTCCATTAGCGCGTCAATGTTCAGATGCGTGTATTTTTGGGTTGTTGTAAGGCTTTCATGACCAAGCAGCTCCTGTATTGCGCGCAGGTCAGCCCCCGCATTGAGCATGTGAGTTGCAAACGAGTGGCGCAGCGCATGCGGGCTGATGCTTTTCTGTACCCCGCACGCTGCAATATATTTGTCAACGATCCTTCCGACGCTTCGTGCGGTCAGCCGCCCGCCGCGCATGTTTAAAAAAAGCGGTATGTCCCGATCTGCGCGCTCCGGGTAGTGCTGAGCGCACAGCGGGGCGCTTTTTTCACGGTACCGGTCAAGCGCAGCCGCAGCCTTCGACCCCACCGGCACGATACGGTCCTTGCTTCCTTTTCCTCTCACCTTCAGCAGGCGGCTGCCCGGTTCGGCGGCGCTTCTGTTAAGCCCGACAAGCTCGCTGACGCGAATTCCCGTCGAATAGAGCACCTCCATAATCGCTTTGTCCCGGGCCTGCGCGAATGTGGTGTTCTCCATAGAATCAAGCAGCCCGAATATTTCATCAACGCTCAAATGGCGGGGCAGATAGGCATCCCGCCGGGGGCAGGCTATGCTGTGCGCCGGGTTAGCGGTTATAATGTTTTCCCGCACAAGATAGGCGAAAAACGTTTTCAGGCAGGATAGCTTCCTGCTCTGAGAAGATTTTTTGTTTCGCGGCGACAGCCAGGCCATATATGCCCGCACGGCGAGCGCGTCGATATCACCGGGGCCGGCGGCAGAGGGGTTGTGCTGTCCGGTTACAAAGTGATCGAATTCCCGCAGGTCGCGCCCGTAGCTCCTGATGGTATGCGGGGAGGCGTTTTTTTCAGCAGCAAGATAGCCCTCAAACAGGCCTATATACCTTTGCAGCATAAGCAGCCCCACAGATTAAGCAGTAAAACTATTAAATATATAATTTTTCATATTCGGAGGCAACGAAAAAATAAGCACGATATCGGGGTGGAAATTATAGCCTGATTCGGATCTGAATCGTTGGAGATATTCATTTGCTGGAGGGCATAATATTTTACCAATACAGATCTTGTAAAATACAGCGGGCCATGGTAGAAAATATTCCGAAACCGCGAACCGCTCTTTCCGGGCTTCCGGAGCCTTTATTTTTTTGGGTATGTTCGGCCGGCAGCGCACAAACGACAAAGAGGGCTATCATGACAGATAAGGGAAAACGCATGTGTATTTATCCGGGCTCGTTCGATCCGGTAACCAACGGACACATAAATCTCATCGAGCGCGCTATGAATATCTTTGACACGGTCATTGTCGCCATCGCAAACAATCCCGATAAAAAGCCTCTTTTTTCTGTCGAGGAGCGGACCGAAATGCTGGAAAAATCAATAGGGCACTACCCCGGCGTTAAGATTGACTCCTTTGCAGGGCTTCTGGTCGACTATGCAAAAAACAAGGGCGTGTACGTTATTTTGCGGGGCATGCGCGCAGTGTCTGATTTTGAATATGAATATGAAATGACGTTCATGAACCGGAAGCTCGACCGGGGCATTGAAACCATATTCATGATGACGGGGCTGCGGTGGTTTTTTGTCCATTCCAAAGGAATAAAGGCGGCAGCCAAAGCGGGGGCATGCGTCCGGGGGCTGGTGCCCGATATTGTTTGTGAGCGGCTGGAACAAAAACTGGGGAAACCATAGCAGGGAGAAAGAGGATATGAACATTTCGCCGAGAATGAAACACATTAAGCCGTCCCCTACGCTGGCGGTATCAGCCAAAGCAAAGGCAATGAAGGCTCAGGGCCTCGACGTTATCGGCTTCGGCGCGGGCGAGCCTGATTTTGACACGCCGGAGCATATCAAGAAAGAGGCCGTCCGGGCTATCGAGCAGGGCTTTACCAAATATACGCCCGCCGGCGGCACCGATGAGCTTAAGGCCGCTATCTGCGATAAGTTCAACAAGGAAAACGTGCTGACCTTTAAGCCGGAAGAAGTGCTGGTCTCCTGCGGGGCAAAGCACAGCCTGTATAATGTCTGCCAGGCCCTGCTCTATGAGGGTGACGAGGTGATTGTGCCCGCGCCCTACTGGGTGTCCTATCCGGCGATGGTCCAGCTTGCCGGCGCTGCTCCGGTCATTGTTAATGCCCGCGAGGAAAATGATTATAAAATAACCCCTGAAGAGCTTGCTGCCGCGGTTACGCCGCGGACAAAAGCCTTTATTCTGAACTCGCCCTCAAATCCGACCGGCGCCGCCTACAGCAGCGATGAGCTGCGCGCGCTCGCCGCTGTGCTTCTGGACAAAGGGGTGGTCGTTATAAGCGATGAGATCTATGAGCGCATCACCTATGACGGGTTTCAGGCCGAAAGCATCCTCACGGTTGAGCCCCGCCTGAAAGATCAGGCGGTGATCGTCAACGGCGTATCCAAAACCTACTCCATGACCGGGTGGCGCATCGGCTATGCTGCCGGGCCGCTGCCGCTTATCAAGGCTATGTCCAGCATTCAGAGCCAAAGCACCTCCAATCCGACCTCTATTGCGCAGAAGGCAAGCCTTGCCGCGCTTACCGGTCCGCAGGATTGCGTGGGTGAGATGGTTTCGGCTTTTGATGAGCGCCGGACCTATATGGTTAAGCGCCTGAACGAAATCCAGGGCTTCAGGTGCTTTATGCCCAAGGGAGCCTTCTATACCTTTCCGGACGTTTCGGAGATATACGGGCGCAAAGCCGGCGATACCGTCATAGGGGACTCCTCAGCCCTTGCGTCGTATCTGCTTGAAACGGCTCAGGTGGCTGTCGTTGCCGGTTCAGGTTTCGGCACTGATGAGAATATACGGCTTTCGTATGCAATCTCATTTGATATGATCGAAAAAGGCCTTGACCGCATCCAGAAGGCTGTTGAAGCGCTTTCGTGACAGAGGATTCGTCGAACGCGTTTCGTTACAATGTGAAAAGCTGACGACTGTATGCTTTTTTCTTTATAAAAACCCAGACACCGGTACACCATATGTTCCATGATCTGTGTTACATGTTTGTGCCGCTTGCGGTCACAACCACCGATATCGCTTCAGGCTGGCGCGGCGATGTGTGGGATCTGATTATTCACTCCGGCCCGGTGGTGAAGGCCGTTATTGTGCTGCTGCTTCTTCTGTCTGTCGGGTGCTGGGGAATCATGTTTTATAAATACCGGGTTATTCGGGCTGCCGTACGCGAATCGGAGGCGTTTTTGTCTTCATTCTGGGAAAACAGCCGGCTGTCCCAGGTGTACCGCGAGGCAGAGGGGCTGCAGCAGAGCCCGCTTGCTGAAATGTTTCGAACCGGCTATATGGAGCTGCAGAAGTGTGCAAGCCAGCAGGGCGGGGAGGAGGAAGAAGAAATCTCCCGGTACCGCTCTGCGGGAACAGGCACGATAAAGCGTGCCCTCAATCAGGCTGCCGTTGCTGAGCAGGCCCGGCTGGAGCGCAACCTGGGCTTTCTGGCCACCACCGGCAGCACAGCACCGTTTATCGGTCTGTTCGGCACGGTCTGGGGCATTATGAACTCGTTTCGTGAAATCGGCATCCGCGGCGCAGCGAATCTGGCCACGGTTGCGCCGGGTATTTCCGAGGCGCTTATCGCCACCGCATTCGGGCTTGTTGCCGCAATTCCCGCTGTTGTCGCATACAACTATTTCCTCGGCAGAATTCGTATGATAACATCAGAAATGGATAATTTTTCCGCAGAGTTTTTAAATATAAGCGAACGACACTTTGAAGGCAGGTCCCGCCGCCGTGGCGACCATTAATCAGAATAGGCAGTCACGAATGCTTTCCGAGATAAACGTCACCCCGTTTGTTGACGTTATGCTCGTGCTGCTGGTTATTTTCATGGTCGCCGCACCGCTGGTTGAGCACGGCGTGCCGGTTGAGCTTCCCGAGGCGGCAAGCGAGAGCATTTCCGCGCCGGAGGAGGCGCTCTCCATTACGCTGACCAAAGACAGGGAAATTTATATTAATGAGCTCAAAGTCGATCAGGATCGCCTTCAGGAAAAGCTGAGCGCAATTTTCAGGCAGCGCACCGACCGCAGGCTTTTTTTTAGAGCGCACAAAGACCTTCCCTACGGCTTTGTGACCCGCGTCATGGCCGATATTAAAAACGCCGGGATACATAAGCTTGGAATCGTGACGACTCCCCTAGAGCAGCAATGACCGCACACTGTCTTATTCGGGCCAACCCCCATGAGCCGAAGCTTTTCCGGATGGTAATCGCTTCCCTCGTTCTGCACCTGTGCATCCTTGCGCTTTTTTTGAGGCAGCCGCCGGAGCAGCCCGGCGAGACCCTCAGGTTTTCACCCGCTTATTCTGTTGATCTTGTGTCGGCGCCGGCAGATGCCGGCGAGGCCGCCGGGCCGGCAGGCGAAGGCGGCGGGAGCGAGGCGCACACGCCTTTATGGGGCGGCCCCGCAGAGCTGCGCTCGCAGATCAAGGGGCTGCAGGAGCGGCGCCATCCCGTTTTGACAATATCAAAAGAGGACGCCGATCTGGAGGAGGAGCCGCTTGAGCCGTCCGGGGCGGGCACAGGCGGGCGGCAAACCGGTGAGAAGGGAAGCGGCAGCGCATCATCCTCCGGTCCGCCGGGCGCGGCGGGCACCGCCCCGCAGGGGGGTACGCCGTCCCAGCTCCGGCTCAAGGCCTACTATCGCGCTGTGTGGAGCAGGATACAGTCAGCCTGGGTCCTGCCGACCTATGCCCTCACCTGCGGCGAGAAGTGTGAGGCAGTGGTGATAATCGCTATTCGCCGCGACGGAAGCATCGCCGATATATCCTTTGAAAAAAAATCAGGCAGCGCCCGGTTTGATCAGTCCGTGATCCGCGCGCTCAAAAAAGCAGACCCGCTTCCGCCGCTGCCGGCGAGCGTTCGGGGCGGCATGCTTGAGGTCGGCCTTAATTTCAACCCATAGGAGACGGTTTCATGAAACGGTTCGGCGTATTGTGCAGCGCCCTGTTTGTACTGATGATATGCTTTGGCTTACCCGCCGGGGCAAAAGTCTATATTGACATCAATTCGCCTGGCGCAACAAAGCTGCCCCTGCTTGTGCCGCCGTTCAGGAATCTGGGCGGGCCGGAGGATGCCGGCAGGCTGGCTGCCGACATGCCCCGGGTTATTGAAAGTGACCTTGTCTTTACCGGGTTCTTCCGTGCAGTCGATCCGGAAGCGCTGAATGCATCCGTGCTTAACGGGATGACCCGTGATAAAGTCAGGTGGGATCTCGTGTCAGTGCTCGGCGCCGAGGCGATTATCACCGGCGGCATAACGGTTTCGCCCGGAGGGGATCTGAGCGCGGAGCTCAGGCTTTTCGATACAGTACGCCGTGATTTTATTGCCGGCAAAAAATATCGCGGTCAGGTCGGGGACGCGCGGCTGATTGCTCATCGCTTTGCAAACGAGGTCTACCGGGAAATCACCGGTGAGCGCGGTGTTTTCACCACCAGGATCGCCTTTGTATGCAAGCGGGGAGATGCAAAAGAGCTGTGCATTATGGACTATGACGGCGGCAACATTACCCGGCTCACTGACTACAGGTCGCTGAGCCTGTCTCCGGCATGGTCCCCTGACGGCTCCCGCCTCGCGTTCACCTCCTACCGCGCGGGGAACCCGGATCTTTATATTAAAGATATTTATAGCGGCAAAACCCGTCGGGTTTCTCATAAAAAAGGGGTTAACATTTCGCCTGCATGGTCGCCTGACGGAAAAAAAATTGCCTTGACATTGAGTTTGAATAACGGTAATTCTGAAATCTATACAATCGCCGTAAACAGCGGAAAATTGGAGCGATTGACGCGAAACTGGGCAACAGACGTGTCTCCCGTGTGGTCCCCTGACGGAACCAGAATCGCTTTTGTGTCAAGCCGGGCGGGCGGCCCTCAGATTTACTGCCTCACCGTGGGAACGCGCCGCATAAAGCGGCTGACATACAGCGGGAACTACAATACGTCACCTGCGTGGTCGCCCGATGGGGAGTTTATCGCATACACCGGCATCGTCGATGGGAAGTTTCAGATACGCATTGCCAGTGTCGACGGTTCATTTTCCCGGCAGCTGACTGCGAAAAGCGGAAACAACGAGGATCCATCGTGGTCGCCGGACGGTCGATATATAACATTCAGTTCCACCCGTAACGGCACAAAACAGATATATATTATGCGCTCGGATGGAACGGGACAGAGGCAGATTACGTTTGGCGGGGAAGAAAGCGCAGATCCGGCATGGTCCCCCTATTAATCCGATAGAAACACCGAACAACAGCCTATTTTACAGGAGGGATACGATGATGAAGCGCCAGATAAGGATTTTGATGACAATTGCGTGTAGTTTGGTATTGCTGATGAGCCTTGCCTGTGCAAAAAAACAGGTTCGGGAGGAGGCCGGACCGGGAGCCGGCACCGCCGCCCGCCAGGAACAGCCTGCAGAGGGGGAAGGGCAAATTGAGGAGGGCCGCCTGGAAGAGGCGGAGATAAGCGCCGAAGAGTTTACCGAGCCCGCCGAGCTGTCACAGGATCTCGGAGCGGTTTTTGAAAATATACACTTTGCTTTTGACGAGTTTTCGCTTCGGCCCGAGGCGAAGGAAACGCTGAAAAAAATTGCAGACTGGATGCTCAAAAACACCGGCAACCAGCTGCTGATCGAAGGGCACTGTGACGAGCGCGGTACCAGCGAGTACAACCTTGCGCTCGGCGAGCGCAGGGCCAACAGCGCCAAAAAGTATCTGGTGCAGCTGGGCGTTTCGCCGCGGCGGATCTCAACCATCAGCTACGGAGAGGAAAAGCCGCTTGATCCGCGCAGCACTGAAGAGGCCTGGGCGAAAAACAGGCGCTGCCATTTCCTGATAAAATAATATACACAAGAAACACACGGGGCCCCGCTGTAATGATAATGCTGCGGGGCCTTTTGTGTATGTAAAAATATATGCCTGCCAGGAATTCCCGATTTCTTTTTTTTCTCCTCCCCCACAGGCCCAGCCGCGTATTGGGTGCGGCAATCGCTTTTGTGCTTCTGCCAGCCTGCATGCAGCTGCAAAATCGGGTTAATGAGCACGAGAGCCGCATTGTCCGGCTTGAGCGCGAGCTTGCGCGTACCGACCGCTCCCTGTCGGTTCACCGGGCGGACGCGCGCAACGAGCTCGACAAAATCCGATCAGAAATTCAGGAGCTCAGGGGAACAATTGAGCAGAGCACCTACCACACCCGCAAGGATATGGCCTCGCTGAATGCACAGCTCGATGAGCTCAAGGCATCGCTGAGAGATCTTGCGCGGGGAACGAAGCCTGCAGCAGCAACCCCGGCTGCGTCATCCACTGACAATGAAAGCGTCCGGAAGCCGCAGGAAGCGGAGGCAGTGTCGCCTGAAAAGGCTCTGTATCAAAAAGCGCACGGCCTTCGCACGGAAGGTCGTCTCGATGAAGCGCGCGAAGTCTTTCAGCAGTTTCTGTCCATATATCCTGAAAGCACGCTTGCCGATAATGCCCTTTACTGGACGGGCAGCTGCTACTTTCAGAAAAAAAACCATGAGAAGGCGATAGCGGTTCTTGATGATGTGATAAAGCGGTATCCCCGCGGCAATAAAGTGCCGGAGGCCTATTATCTGCAGGCACGCGCCTTTATTGAGCTTCAGGATACGCTGGCGGCCCGGATAGTGCTCGAAACCCTCATTGAAAAATTCCCCGGCACCGATGCCGCTGCACGGGCGGAAGATCTCCTTGAGCAGGTTAAGTGATCGCTGATGCTTTCCCGGTAGTCCCGGAAGTCGCCTGCCATTGCAGCCATCCAGTCCTCGTACTTTTTTGTGCCTGCAGGCACATACTGTTTTGCTTCGCGGAGCGCATACCTTCAAACACGCCGTCTCAGTCGGGCTCTGAGGATTCACCCCCGAATGAGGCATCAATCAGAAAATTAATGATTGGCGTGAGCAGCTCTGAATAGTGCCCCCGGGGAAGCTGATCGATAATAATCATAGGTAAACCTCCGGCTCTGCCGGAGGACTCACAGAGTTTTACAT
>CAZUMW010000007.1:0-135546 GCA_964621615.1 uncultured Thermodesulfobacteriota bacterium | reverse complement strand
AGTCGGGGCGGTGATGACAGTACGGGCAGAATGCCCCGGTTTGTCAACTGTTTTGCGTTATGTGTTTTTGCAGCCGCTTAGAGCGGCTCATTAATCAAGCCTGCGGCTTTGCCACAGGTTATGACTTATTGTGGACACGTTTGGGTACATATTATACGTTACAGAAACACTGTGCAGTAAACCGTAAGCATCACGGGGGGGCCTTATGAGAGCAGTTTTTATTATGGCTGGTTTTTTGTGTTCTGCATGCACGTGCTGTTTTGCCCAGCAGATGCCGGAAGATAAAAAACCGGCTGTCGTTGAGCAAACCCCTGTTGCCACTGAGATTGTGCGCATTCGGGGGTATGAGGGGGTGTTCCCGCTTAATATATTTATAAAGCCGGGCACTGTGGTTATCTGGCTCAATCAGTACAAGGGTAAAATCCGGGTCACTTTTCCCGACAAAAAAGTATCGCTTGCCTGTCAGAGCCCTGTGAATTTTTCATTAAGCGATGAAGACCATTTCGTTGCCGATGCAGTTGCGTTCGGGGCTGTTGCAAGCCTGTGCTTTGTGGAGCCGGGAACCTATGACTATTATATTGAGCGCAGCCCGCTGGGTCCGCAACCGCGCTCTGAACGGTTCCGCTTTCAGGGACAGATTAAAGTTCACTAGCTCTGAGCGCTATGCTGCACATGATAATGTAATCTAAATATATTGTCCGGGATACTGCTGAAACCCGATATGCAGACAACGAGAAAACATATTTTTTTGTGCGCCGTTATTATATGGTACACAGGCGGTATCATACTTGCCTTAAAGGGCGCGGCGATGATCCGAAGCGCTTTTGATCTTGCTCCGGATGTTTCTATCGCAGCACTCACTGCGTGTACAGGTATCGGAGTCGGTCTCATAAAGGCGCGCTATATATTTGCCCATGCGCTGCGCAAGAACATGGTGCGCATTACGAAGCTCACTGAGCCGCTTCATGTCTGGCAGTGCTATCGTCCGGGCTTTTTTGTGTTTCTTGCCATTGTTATCACGCTGAGCAAATTCATTACCGACTGGGCTGCAGGCAGCGTGCTGTATCTGAGCCTTGTTGCCATTCTGGACCTTTCAATTTCCACGGCGCTTCTTGCATCGAGCGTGCTTTTCTGGAAGAAATCGCCGCCTCCCGGCGGCTCTCAGCCCGCATAGATAATTTTTCCACTGCGCATTGAATTATATTGGCGGCGATTGATAAATTTTGTTGACGAACCCCCTTTAAAGCTTATAAAATTAATTCAAATATTTAATTTTTATAGTAAAGCAAAATTTGATATGCTGTTTTATGTTTCAAACTGAATACATTATTAACAGCAGAGGAGTTTTTTGATGGATCAAATGGAGGAACGGCTGCTGGAGTATTTGACGATACTGCGTGATTTTGGCAGAATATATACACAAAAGATACTCGGGGGTAACAAAGAGCAAACTTATGTGCTCAAGCTTTCCCGCATTAAAGCGCTGTATGCGTTTAAAGGCAAAGACTGCTGTACAATGACCGAGCTGGCAGATAACATCGGCGCAAAGCTTCCGAGCATGACCATGATGGTTGACAATCTTGCCGAAGACGGCTTTGTGGTCAGGGAACGGGACCCGTATGACCGGCGCAAGGTTATGGTTCGCCTGACTGAAGAGGGACAAAAGATCAGGACGGAATTTCTCGAACAGCGACGCAGAATTTCCAAAACCCTGTTTGCCAACCTGCCTGCAGATGAAAAACAGAAGCTGCTTGAGGGGCTGGACAATGTCTGCATGCTTCTGGAAAAAGCTTTTATGAAAACATATTAGCACGCCGGTTGCAGTCAGGCGGATCTGTCTCACCAGTGCGCTGTTTATCTGCGCAGTGAATATCTGCAAATTTTAATGCCTTACCAGGGAGGTGTCCATGAGCAGGACATATGATGTTGTTGTGGTCGGCGCGGGGCCGGCAGGGCTTATGGCAGCAAAAACCGCAGCTGAGAACGGGCTGCGGGTTGCTCTTCTTGAACGAAAAGACAGCATTACCGATGTTCAGCGAAGCTGTGCGACAATGTTCGCCATAGAGGATGATTATTATTTTGGCGAGCGGATGTATTTCAACGAGCAGCAGCAGCGGCTCGTATTCCCGGTAAGCGGCTTTTCCGTTCCCTATAGCGGTCCCTATAAAAATTTCTATGCGTGGCATATATATACCTCAGATGCACGCTCCTGTGTTCGCATGGGGGACTATGATGTAAATGCCGGCCGCGGGAGCGCAGGCCGCCTTTCAGTCACCTACAGCAAAAAAGAGCTTCTTGAAACGCTGCTTCACGACGCACGGCAAAACGGGGCGGATATATATACCGGCGTAAATGTTGTCGATCACCGCAGGTCAGACAGCGCCAATGAAGTCATCACTGCTGAGGGCAGGGTGTTTAAAGGAGTGTTTACCGTTGCGGCGGACGGCATCAATTCAAGGCTGGTGAAAATACTGGGCCTTAACCGCTGCAGGGAATTTTACGGAACCCTTCTGGGAGTCAGTTATTATATGAGCGGCCTTTCGCTGCCGCATCCTGAAGCAATCGTGTTTCCCCAGCTGTTTCATCAAAAAACACAGTACCCCATTCTGGTATGGATAGAGCCGAGTCCCTATGGTGAGGATGAGTACTGGGTATACGCCGGCGGCGCTGCGCATCCGGACATAGATTACCGGGCGGAGCTTGACCGGTGTATCTGCAGCAGCCCTTTCTCCTCGTGGTTTGCAGGAGCCTCGATCAATCGGGAGCAGGCCCATGTGGGCAATATGTGGTCACCTGTCCCGGACCCAGTTGTGGGCAATGTGCTCATAACAGGCGATGCCGGCTGGACGGTCGAGGCGGAGTGTACGGGCTCGATGATGTCGGGCTACCGGGCGGGGCATGCGCTGGCAGAGGCCTTTCGAAACAACAGGCTTGACAGCGCGGGAGCTCACACGTATAGCCGGTGGTGGCGGCATCATTTTGCTGAATCAATGGATTACCGTGAGTTTCTGACCATCATGAGCGGCGGCCTGCTCGGGGAGGATGCCACGAATTACCTCCGCAGCCTGGTAACCGAAACGCTGCCGTGCACCCTGAACCCCTATAATCTGATTAAGCATATGAATGATGCTCTCATGAAGCGCATGGACCGGATACAGGCGGAGCGGCCCGATGTTCTCAAGGCGCTGCAGCATATCGCCGCGCTGCCTCTTGAGGAGCAGATGAAAGATATTTCCTCTCACGGCTTCCCGAATGTGTGATGGAGCAGGGGTGGGGGAAACATTATGCTTTATAGCCCATCGTTAATTTGACGACTGTCTGAAGTCGCTTGTGATCAACAATCTATTTTCAATGATTGCAGAGGGTTAATCCATGCAGAAACACTATGATGTTATTGTAATCGGCGGCGGGCCGGCGGGGCTCGCGGCGTCACAGGAGGCCGCTCAGAGCGGGCTGAATGTGCTTGTGGTTGAGCAGAAAAAGGACCCCGCTTCGGTATACCGGTCCTGCTGCGCCAATCTGATAATCGAGCCAGGCACGCACAGCGAGACGGTCCGCTGTGAGGACGGGCGCATTGTGTTCGAGAGCACCGGATTCTCCGTTCCCTATAGCGGGCGGGTCATACCGCTTACCAGCAGCGTTAAAATATCGCCCGGCGGCAAGCGCCTTACCGTTAACGGTAAAAGTCCGGAGGGGTATGTCGCCCTTTCGATTGAAAAGGAAGCGCTCCTGAAGGATATGTGCAGCAATGCACAAAGCGCGGGCGTTGAGATGCTTTGTGAGACGCGCGCAACCGCCGCACGCCAGGATGACGGGGCAGTCGAGCTGACCGTCACCGGCAAAGACGGGGAGCGGACGCTTACCGCTGATATTGCAATCGCGGCAGACGGGGTGAATTCGCGGATCGTGGACAGCCTCGGCCTGAATGAGGAAAAGCGGACTTATTTTGCCCGGTTTGCGGTGGTTTCGTATTTGCTTGAAGGGGTTGACTGCCCGCACCCTTCATCATGGATAACTTTTGTGGGGAAAGGCCATACAAAGGGCAACAGGGGGCAGCTCTATATGTGTCCGAAGCCGTTTCACGGAAAAACAGACCCGCCACTTTTTGAGCTTACCTGCGGCGTTCCCTCTGGGGGTATTTCCCCGAAGCAGGAGGCCGATTATTTTATGAGCCGGAGCACTGCTTCACCGTGGTTTGCCGATGCCCGGATAGCGGAAACCCGCAGCGCAGTGCTTAACTTTTATACCCCGCTTATCGAGCCGGTACAGGGAAGAGTGGTGGTTGCCGGTGATGCAGCCGCTTTTATTGAAACCTATATTCAGGGGGCGCTCATGTACGGCTACAGCGCAGGAAAAGCCGTTGCCGCGCACCTTACGCAGGGAAGCGGCCTTGAGCGCTATGCTGAGCTGTGGAAGAAGACTTTCGAATATAACGACCCGGAAGAAATAAAGCAGGCGACGCAGGGCTTCGGCCTGCACGTGCTTGATGATGAGGACCTCGACTATTTGTTTGCCCTTACGCAGGGCGATGATATCAGAGGCTTTGTAAATGAATTTTCCGATGCTGCAACTGTTCGCTCAGCAATTATGCAGCATATCGATCAGATACGAAGCGAGCGCCCCGGGCTGGCTCGGCGCATTGAGACGTTTTCCGATGTGTCAGTTGACGATGCCCTGCAGGTCAGCAGTTGATGCATGCATATGCCGGACCGGATACTCATTGTGCACCAGGGGGCAATCGGAGATCTTATAGTATCCCTGCCGTCTTTTCATGCTATCCGGCAAGCCTTCCATACCTGCAGCTGCGATATAATGGGATATCCGCATATACTGCGGCTTGTTGAAAGCCGCTATTATGCAGATAGAACAATCTCCGCGGACAGCGGCAGCGCTGCGTCGCTGTACCGTGACGACGGAATGCCGGATGAGCGCATCAGGCAATACCTGCGCAGGTGCGCGTCCGTGTTTATCTTCGGCGGTGCCCCGCACGAGCAGGCTGTCATGGCTGTTCGCGCAGCAGCGAAGGTTCCCGCACACCGCATCGCGACGCGTCCGGACAGCTGCGATACACACGTGATTGACTATCAGCTGAGCGGCATCCGTGCGGCCGGCATCAGGCCGGGCGCAGCCGTCCCCCGCCTGTATCTCCGGCCGGAGGATCACGAGCAGGCCGGAAGACTCCTGCACCAAAGCGGCATTTGTTCGCAAGCCACCGTTGCGGCGATTGCCCCGGGCAGCGGAAGCCCCCGCAAGAACTGGCCGGAGAGCTGTTTTTGCTTATGCATTGAAGAACTGAACCGATGTATAGATATACCTTTGCTTATTATAGAGGGGCCTGCCGAAGAGGGGGCCGCTGCAGCAATCATGCAAAGATGCCCGGGGCCCCGGCTTGTCCCTATTATAAACTGTGACCTGCCGGTGCTTGCGGCTGTGCTGGCGCGCTGCAGCCTGTATATCGGAAATGATTCGGGCACCACGCATATGGCTGCCGCGCTCGGCGTGCCGACCGTGGCAGTGTTCGGCCCCACGGATCAGAAGGTATGGGGCCCGCGCGGCAGCAGCGTACGGATGTTTCGAAAGGGCGGGTCAACCTGGAGCGATCCCGGTGAGGTTGCTGAGGCTGCTCTGCAGCTGTTCCGTAAAAAGCAAACCAATACCGCAAGCGGTATTCTATAGGCAACGGATTTGATAAATATATTCAGAAGCCCGAAAAAACGTCATTGCGGAGCAGTGAAAATCAGATCACTCCGCCATATCACGAATTGTAATTAGGTCTGTGCTGGAAATCTTCCCTGACCCCTCTTTGGAAAAGAGGAGAGCGGTTTTGCCACCCCTTTTTTCACAGGAGGGCAGGTGATGATGTTGTTTTTCGCACCTGTCCGGTGAAGCATATGAAATGGACAAATCAGCTCAAAGCCATGCTGGTGCCTGTGTGCCGAATGCACGTATATGTGAAGAATCGCCCGGCTCAGGTAATATGTAACCCCGCTGATACAGGACACTGTATGCAATGAGCAGTTTAAAAGCACACACCATCCAGAGCGTCGCCACCAGTGCAGCGCTATACCCGGTTATGGGCAGCACTGTTATTCCATTCGGCCTCGCCGTCATTTTTATTGACGTGGATCATGCACTCGAGTATGTCCGGCAGAGCCGGAGCCTTGATCTGCGCGGCGTTTTCCCCCAATGCAAGCTGATCGAGCAGAACCTGGATAAAAATTACCTTGTCCTCAATGTGTTTCATACGGTGGAGTTTTTCGCCCTGGTTCTCGTGCTGGGCTTGATACACCCGGTATTTTATTATGTTTTTGCCGGAATGATGTATCATTTTGCACTGGATGCTGTGCACCTGATACGGCTCAAACAGCCGTCCGCCCGTGCGTTTTCTGTTCTGGAATATGTTATCCGCAGCAGAAAAGGCGGCTGCATTACCGCGGTCAGTGAGCTGCTTGGACGCACAGACCTTGATATGCGGGGTGTCAGCAACACAGCGTACTGGTTTCACAAATGGGGCATAAGAAAAAAAGCCTTTTATAATTGAAACGGCTTTATGGTGATTATATTTAAAACACAGACATCAACTATTGATTTGACATATGGGGAAAAAAGTTTAAACTAAAAATGGATATGGATCCACAGCCATTATTTTTTTTAAAAAATGTATACGAGTGAGCATATCAGCGGGCATATCTGCCGCTGATGGTTCTCCAAAGGAGGATTATGATGTACGGCTGGGCGGGAAATATACTCCATGTCGATCTCACGGCGCGAACGGTATCTGCTCTGGAAACAAGCAGCTATACTGAACTTTTTATCGGCGGACTGGGTATCGCCGAAAAGCTGTACTGGGATATGGCGCCGGCGGGTGCTGACGCATTTCATCCCGACAACCCGCTTCTGTTTATGACCGGCCCCCTTGCAGGCACGCCGGTCCCGAGCGCGCCGCGGCTTGTCGTGTGCGGCAAGTCACCCTGTATTTTCCCCGAAACGTTTGTAAGCGCCAACATGGGCGGTTTTTTTGCTCCTGAGCTGAAAAAAGCGGGATTTGACGGTATGGTGGTGACCGGCAGGGCTGACAGACCTGTGCGCATACACATCACCAACGGCAGTGCTGACATTCTGGACGCCGGCAGGCTGTGGGGCATGACAAACGGGCAGACCCGCGCTGCGCTCCATGAGGAATACGGCAGGCGCATAAGAATGATGTCCATCGGTCCCGCCGGAGAGAATCGTACACGGATCGGTATTATTTTTACCGACGCCGGAAGCAGCGGCTCGATGGGGTTCGGGTCCGTTATGGGCTCCAAGAATCTCAAGGCAGTCACGGTCAGCGGTGACGGCTCTGTGCGTGTTGCCGACTCTGCGCAGGTTACCTCTATCCGCCGGCGTTTTAAAAGCATGATCGGTGATAATTATTTCAACCTTTTCGGCGATCCCATCATTTTGCCGGGAATTGAAGTTGAGAAAAAAGTGCACTGCCACGGGTGTCCGCAGGGCTGCTGGCGCAGCATGCAGAAAGGTCCTTCCGGTTCAGAGGATATACGCAAGTGCCAGCTTAATGTGTTTTATACGCTCTGGGACCGCAAGCTTCATGGAAAGCCCACTGATGCAAGCTTCACTGCGGCGACGCTTGCCAATGATTATGGCGTCTGTGTAATGGATGTGGTGTTTGTGCTCTTGTGGCTTGACCGCTGCATCTCTCAGGGCATTCTGACAGAGCAGCAGGTGGATATGCCTGTTTCGAAGATGGGGAGCATTGAATTTCTGGAAACATTTCTTCATAAGCTGTCTTATCGTGAGGGGTTCGGCGCTGTTTGTGCCGAGGGCGCGCTTCGCGCCTCGGAGCAGTTCGGAGATCAGTCCCGCGCGATAACCAGTGGCTTTCTTACCCAGACCGGCCGCGCCATTGCCTACGGCCCGAAAGTGTTTGTTCCCTCAGCGCTTATTTATGCAACAGAGCCCCGACCGTTTATAACCGAGCTGCATGAGGTCTGTGAGCCCCTTACCAAATGGGCGCTGTGGTATACCTCCGGCGGGGAAAAGTCCTATGTCTCCACCGAGGTGCTGCGCCGGATTGCTGAAAAATTCTGGGGGGGGAGCGTAGCCGTTGATTTTTCAACCTATGACGGTAAAGCCAGGGCCGCATCCCTTATTCAGAATCGTAACTTCATGAAAGAAGCGCTCAATTTGTGTGATTTTGCATGGCCGGTTTATGACGATGCGTCAACGAAGGAGCACGTCGGGGACCCTGCGCTGGAGGCAAAGCTGTTCAGCGCGGTTACCGGCAGGCATATGGACCTGGAGTCCTTTAACCGTGCCGCAGAGAGAATATTTACCTTGAACCGGATGATTCTTTTAAGAGAAGGCCGGAAGGCAAGCCAGGACGACTATCTGCCGGAATTTCTGTTTATCGAGCGCGATGAAATGATCGCCGATGTATTCGGCATGCACAACCCTGAGCTCTACCTTCCCGCAAAAGGCGATGAAGTCATCTCACGCAAAGGAAAAGCCGTTGACAAAGCGGGGTTTGAGCGCATGAAAAAAGAGTATTACGAACTGCGCGGATGGGATGCGGAAACCGGCATTCCGACACCGGAAACCCTCCAGAAGCTGGGCCTTGAGGAATCGATAGAAGGGCGGTCGATATGATTTTTACCTCGGAATTGTGAGTTTAGCTACGATAATAATTTAATCGTTGTCGTTGTCGTTTTTGCCATAAACTTCCAGATCTTCTCTGGCGATATATTCGTCAGAGATTATTATGGGAAGGAAAGCAACGTCCCGGCATTCGTCCCTGTTACAGGAGCCCCCTATACCGGATAAATACCAGAATAGCCGCCCAGGAACCCAGGGCGACTTTCAAGGTAACCAACAGGTTGAGAACAGGGATGTTTCCACCGCTCAGAAGTGTACCCAGCTCCCCTTTAGGCAGCTCAAGGCCTGCCAGGGTGACTGCCGCCAAAAGGATAAATATAAGCACGGAACATTTCTCCCAGAAAGCAACGTTCCACTGCTGATAGACAGACTGCATCAGCTCCGGATTGGATGTAATAGCAACCAGACCGATTGCAGTTCCCCCCGCAACTCCGGCAGCGAAGCCCCCGCCGGGGCTGAGGTGCCCGCGGATCGCCAGCTCAATACTTACGAGTGCGGTAATGGTGGCTCCCAACCTGGCTAAAACAATAGAGGGCTTGTCTGTAAACTGATGGATTATCCGGGTTGGCTTCTCATCAGCCATGAGAAAGGTAGCACCGGCTATCGCCAGGGTGAACACCACTACTTCAAAAATGGTGTCATAGAGACGGTTGCGGAAAATTATCCCGGAAACCGCATTGGGCACCCCGCTGTCTCGCACAATAGTTTCCACAATGGAAGCATCAGCCAGATCAGCCGCCGGGTGGGGCATGAAGATAAACTTCAGATACAGGGCGACCACTGCTATGATATAGAGCCATTTCATAATGGTTTCTCCCCTGATTCAAATGCAGTTACACGATGTATCGTTACCTCTGGTCCGGAAAGTTCCTTTTGGAGTATATCATGGATTCTCGAGATTCTGGTTTGAGCATGGTACAGACACCTTGCGTTCTCATTTGAGCGCGAGCAGATGCAGGTGAGATGAACTTCCTTTTGTATCAATGCCTGGTGTAACTCCCCGGGATCGCTGTAATAGCTAAGCTCCAGCCTCAAATGCCATTTACTGAAAATCTCCTTCAGGCGCTCCAGGATTTGCGTGATTCCCGAAGACTCATCTTTGAGCACCCCCAGATGCAATACAAGAGAGGAGCGAACAGCTATGGCATACAGGGTGATTGCCAGCATTGTTCCAACAAGCGCTTCTGTTAAAGCGACATCTGCAGCTCCCAAAAGTGCATATACCAGGGCTGCCACCCCTCCCAGCACGCCCCGGATTACAAGAGCATGGTAGGGATTGCTTTGCCCTATCAGCATACAGGCAACCAATGGCAGCAGCACAACAATCAACGGCAGATACAAATCATTCATTACTGCTTCCCCTGCTTGAACAGTATGCCAGAACATAGCCCAGCATCGTATTCCAAATGGCAAGTGAAAGTATCCCCAGGAGCAGCAGGGGCCATTCGCTGGGTATTTTCAACAAAAGTCCCACAATGATACTCATTGATCCCAGTGTGTCCGACACTGAGAGGGTATGAAGCTTGTATAATACCGAGCGTTTACCAAGCATGGGAAGCGTTCCCCAGAACCATAAGAAAGTACCGGCTCCCAGACAGCCATAGCTCAACCAGTCAATCATTGCTGATGCCCCTGCAATCGTTTCAGAATATGCGCCAAAAGCATTAGCGATGCATTTCCCACACTGAGGCTGATTACCCCGGCCACACCGAGCATCCAATCATCGCGCAGCACGGATATAACAACAATCATTATAGAGGCCTTTATGGAGACGCTTGCCAATGAAAGCATTTTTTGCCAGATCCCTTCGCCGCGCCCTACCGTGTAGACGGGGATCAGCAGGGCAAAGAACATAGCGATCAAGACTATATTCATGAGCGCTTCCCCTTTCCCAGCCGGTGGACCTCATACCACTCCTGCTTATGATACTTCAATGCAATTGTCTTGGGGGTAAAGGTGATAAGGAAAATATCAAGAAAGATCAGTGCGGGCGACCGCCCTGTTTTAACCCTTCTCATGGTTACCTCTTCACGGGTATGGGTCTGTACAATCATCTGGAAGGCCTCAAAATAGGCTTGCGGAATGGCCATAACAATTTGTTTCATTATACTGGCCCACTCCCTGAAGGTTCCCGCTGAACGATAGCCGCGGGGAAGAATAACAGCGATTGCGATCCCCAGCACTATATTGGGTACGCTAAGGTCAGCGGTCAGTAAAAACCAGATGGTTAAGCGCAGCAACACATGTAAGATCATGCCAATACTATCCAGAACAGTACAATTAAGACCAGGCTCATTACTCCGATGAGGTGGTCGACTTTTTCCGGCGTTCGGGGAAATGTGATATCAAAACGTCTAAAAATAATCCCGTACAAAACCCAACCCGCAAAAATTATGGCCAGCGGTTTGATCATTTGATCAAGCGTATAGGTCTGATAGTAAAGCCCATTGGCTGCAGCCAATGCGGTCAGCAATAGCAGTATCCCGGCCCAGAACCCTGCACCCGGCTTTTCCATCGGGCCGCCTCCGGTCAAAAAGATAAATCTGGCAAAGATAACGGCAGTTCCCAAAGCCACGCAGGTCATACCGATAACCTGCCAGGAAAGCAGATTCTGCATCGTCACCACCTTTGCCCCGAAACCGGCAAGAAGGGGAAAGCCGGCAATTGAATAGCCGGCTATTGCTAATGAAAGCCACACCCTGGTATCAACGGGTTTGTGTTTCAAATCGTCAAAGTTGCGGGCAGGTAATTTCCCGGCAGCAAGAAAAAGGGCTCCTTTTGCCAGTCCGTGCGTCAGGGCATACCCTCCACCCACTGCAGGTGCGGCGAGGATAAAACCTAATTGAGAAACGGTACTGAAAGCCAGCATTCGCTTAATATCTTTCTCAAACACAGCATAAGCTATCCCCAGCACTGCCGAACCCAGCCCGAAGATGCGCACAATGGGTTCTACCGAGCCGAGCATGAGGGCGCAGCGGACCAGCGGAAACACTGCCGCTTTGACAACTACTGCCGACAGCAAAGCTGATACGGGAGTGGCGGCTTCAGCGTGGGTTAACGGCAGCCACAACCCGGAGACAAAAATTCCACCCTTGGTCAGTAATCCCAGCAATATCAGTGCCTGTGCTTCAGGCGCTGCCCCCTGCAAGCCGGAAAAATGAAATGAATGATGCTCCTGGTAGACCAATGCAACTCCTGCCAGATAGAACAGCATTGCCGTATTGCTGACTAAAAGGTAGCGCAGTCCGACCCAAACGGCTTTGCCGGAACGCGGATAGGTAATCAGGAGAAAAGCGGCAATGCTCAGCACTTCCAGGGCCGCATATAAACTGATAAAATCAGCGCAGATAAAAGCTGCGTTGACACTTCCGTGTACAATGACAATCTGGGCATAAAAATATGCGGCTTTAACCGTCTGCCAGCAGCACAGGATAACGGCCATTGTCACCAGGGCATTTGTGAGCATAAAAAAACCGCTCAGCTCATCCGCTACCAGGGCAACTCCAAAACTATCCAGCAATTCCAGCGTAACGGGTGATTCGCTGTTGAACAGCAAAAAAGAATAGACAACGGTGACAATGGCGCACCCCAAAGCCAGACAGCGGTCGAGACCAGGGGACAGATAGATAATAAACCCCAGAATAAACGGCAGGGCAATCAGGGCGATCGTCGGTTCAGTCATTGGGTGTTGTTTTTTTCTATTTCATCAGTTTCCAGGGTGGGGTTATCTTTTGCAAGCTTCATTACAGCGACCAGCATTAATGCCTGAATAGAAAACCCGATGACGATGGCGGTTAAAATAACTGCCTGGGGAACCGGGTCGGCAAAGCGGCCGCCTGCAACGTGCCTCCAGATAGGAGTAAAAACGCCTTCCCGCGATGCCACAAGGACATAATATGCAATTACCCCCGTACTCATCACATCCATTGAGATAATCTTCATAAAAAGATTTTTTTTAAGGATTATCCCCAGAAATCCACACAATACGGTAGCTATTATGAAGGCTTCCAGCATAGTATGTTGACGTTCGGGCTTGGGATTATTTTTGCTGTAATTTTATATTAGAGTCAGAAGGTGGCAGGACAAAAACAGTCTCTTTTGTTCCCCGGTGAATACTGAGAGATGAAGTTCGTATTAAACGGCATATGCCATGATCCGGCAATCAGTGTTGTGCGGTGTTTTTGACGGTTTCTGTCCACGTGCTGCGAAAGTATAGGCAGGGTATGGATTGTATGTCAATTAAAAAGCCGTAAAAAAATATATATATGTGCCGGCATCCTGCCATGCAAGATGATTAACGGGCATAAGCCTTTCATCATGTATCAGGGCATAATCCAGCTCTTCCGATACCGTATTCCGTGCCGGTTCAGGTGTCAACTCTTTTCCGGAATCACGTATTCTCTTAGCGGAACAATGCAAGATAACCAGTAACGAAATGACGATGAGCAGACGTTTTTGCCCGGCCGGTTAGTTGTCCTTTTTGTATCCCATCATTCCAGGCATTCGTGTTGCGCTGTTATAAATATCGTCGACACCGAGCCATTTTCTGGCTGGTTCCGGGCTTGAAAAGATATGAACAGTTTCTAAATAATGCAGTTTAACCATACCCCGGTAAAATGTCACCAGATCCCAGGAGTAGTTCTCCAGAGGATGAACCGTGATGGCACAGCGATGAGGCTGTAGAAAATTTTCTACTTCATGGTTTAGCTCAATCACTTCCTGCATATTATCCATAGTAATATTTTTCAGCGCAGCATCATAAATTTCCAGAAGTTCATACACCGGTGAGGTGAGTCTCCCATCACATGAATGTGCGAGTTCATAGCGGAAAAACTCCTCAACTGTTACAGGTGATTTTGCAACAGCATGAATAAAATGACCGTCATTATGCACTTCGTATGTAATAGGCATGAAGTCCTCCAGGTTATAAAAAAGGTCGCTATGCAAAAAAAACAGCAGTCCCTGAGTTTGCTCACTTACCATCTAAAACGGACTGTATTGCCCGGGAAAGTTCCTCACGCACAAAAGGCTTTTGAATAATAGCTTTGATCCCTGCCCGTTTACTTTTTTGTTCATCAATCTCATTAGTGTAGCCGCTGATAAGAACTACGGGTATGTCCTGACGAATACCGATAACCCGTGCTGCCAGCTGGTCACCGGTCAGGTCGGGCATTGCAAAATCAGAAATGAGAAGATCATAATCGTGGGGGGTGTTTTGAAATAATTCGAGTGCATTCCGGCTATCGATTATTGCCGTCACCTCAAACCCCAGACTCTCAAGCATTGACTTCAGAAGTGGAAGCAGATGCTTATCATCATCAACGAGAAGCACCCGTTCTTTTCCGCAAAACGAGTCTGTTTGTGAGGCAGCATACATGTTGTTATCTTCCTATAAACAAAAATTTATCATTTTAGGAACGTTCCTTTTGACGGCAGCTTTACGGGATTTAAATTAATATATTGTTAAGATCAAGAAATGGGCTGTTTATGATTTGATGACAGGTGTTGCCGGCAAAGGTGTTGGGTGCGATGCATATGACAGCAGAAGAAAACGTTTATAACTTTGCTTTATGGCACTGCCTCCCGTGTCTGTGTGGCCGGCAAGATATTTAATACAGGGATGAAGAGAAAGCCCGGTTAATAAGAGCAGCAGTATCGACAACACGATGATTTGAAGTGACTCTTTCATCTTTTTACCCTCCTTTTAAAGCGTTATGTGTTTATGGGGATTTATAATGGTCATTGGATTTGCGGTATTCCAAAAATGCTTCTTGTAGAAATATACCGCTTGTTATTTATAAAGCGCTTAAGTATGGGTTAATAATGAAAAAAGCTTTCATTGGTTACCGCAACATGTTGTGGTTTAACAAAAAAATAATGGTGTGCAGGGAAATAGCATATCGGACAGGATAAAATGCCAACAATGGTCAACCCGCAAGTGATCAGCTTCGGCTGTGCACCAAAGCCCAACCTCCAAAAATCTTCTGATCATCTTTGTGAGTTGCAGTTAAATTAATGCAGGATTTTGGAAGAGATGATTTGATGCCGATTGTTATCCTGACGATATAGACCGTCATGTTGACTACCGTAATATCCTTATCAGGATACCGTGAATCTTTGATACCGGCACATCATCTGTCATGCGGGGCAGCGAACACACTGTACGTGTATTAGTCTTCGTTACATTTGGTAGTGTTTGTTTTTCTCAGGTCTGCTTCTGTTTTAGCCCTGCGTTTTTCATCCGGTTCGGGATGAATACAGATGCAGTTTGCCTTGTGTTGATCAAAGCATTCCTGCTTGTGATGATGGGTGACTTCCCTTTTGATATCTTTAGATTTTCCTATATAAAGTTTTTCATGATAATACTTTCCGTTTTTTCGTTGATACCGACGCGTGACAAAATACACAGCGGCGATTCCGTCATTCCAGATATTATCGGTTCTATAAACATCAAAATCATACCCGGTTCCTGACGCACCTTTAAATGTCACTGAAGAAAATTTTATCATTTTTTTGCTGAGCTCCCTGAAGTGATGCCAAGATCAACCGATTATATTCTATATCAATATTTCCTCTATCTTTGCTATTATCTGTTCATTATCAACCGGCTTTCGTATCACAGCATCAGCGCCGTATGACTTGAGCACTTCTTTATATCGTTCAGGATCATTTTCAAAATGACCTGACATGGCAATAACCTTTGTGTCCGGTATTCGTGCTTTTATTTCCCGCATGGTTTCAAAACCGTCAGGGTCGGGCATTATAAGATCGGTGATTATAAGATGAAATGTTTTTGATTGAAGCAATGCAAGCCCTTCGGTACTGTTTGAAACTGCGGTCACATTATATCCATGGTTTTCCAGTATAGTTTTCAGGACCGTGCGGACGGGTTTGTCATCATCAATTATCAATATCGTTTTGGTTGTAGCCATAATGCCGCCGATAATGGGTGTTATAAGATTATGAATAGAAACTTCTATGGTTTGCGTACATATCGCCTTTCCGGAGAACCCCTTCAATCCAGTTCACCCGCTCACACTTCGGACACCAGTTTTCAGGATCTCTGTACAATGTAAGCTTTTTCACCTGTTCTTCCGTCACAGGATGGTTCGGTGCGCGATCCGGGTGACTGCAATACTTTATCGGAGAATCTTCAAGCAAAGCGATTTTATTTTCAGGAACATAGTATCTACAGATTGCACAGCAATCGCCGGGCTGGGGAAAGGATAGTATCTTTGCCATGATATGAGTGTATGTTTTATTGTTTATGATTGATTCTAGGACCTGAAAAAAATTTCAGACAGAATCCCGGTTATTTTATCGAGTTTACCATCTCACAAAATGTGTAAAAAATACTTCCCGGCTGATCCTATTCAAGGATAAATTCTCTGAAATGAACATCCTGTACGACCGGGGCCAAAAAATCGCGATTTATATTTGTCCGAATATGGCGTTTGAGGCGCATTTTCCCTTCATGGGTTAACAAACGATGCGCCCTGTAGGATGAGAGGACGTCGGAAATAGTGTCCTGAATAAATGTGATATATTTTTTTTGTTTAATCTGTCTATAGTTCTTTTTGCTTATATGGAGTGTAATTCCGGCTCTGCAAAAATGTGTTTCACCGCCTGAAAGGCTAACGGTTATATGCGGAATGGTCACATATGCCGCTGCCTCTTCTGAGTCCGAGGTGCCGAAATTATTCCGTATTTTAACCGTCCAGCAGGCGTTTTGCTGAAAAAGATATAAAGTACAAAGAAAAAATACAAGTGTTGAAAATGCGAATGTACAAATGAATACTGATTTCATGGCTGTAGGGATTTAGATAAAAATTATTTATTTGTTCACACTCCGGGTTTCTGGGATCTATCCTTTCCCCTGTTCGTTGGTACCATCAGAAAAAAATGCTTCCAGGGACGTTTTTTCATCTCCGAAAATGACCGTAACATTTTCCTTTGAATCAGGCTTCGGCTTTTCACACGGCACAGCATCGACCATATCTGCGATTTTTTTGCTTGAAGGGCTAAAATATGCAACTTCAACGTCCTGCTCAGAATCATACATTAAAAATACGGCCATATTACGTAGAGAGCTGCCTGCAAGTGAAATGATACTTACTTTATTCAGTATGTTCATAACTTCTTCATGTACTGCCGCAACACTATTATCGCCGAGCACCTTTTTGTACCATGTACTCATGGCAATTCCCCCTCCGGTAGATTGTTTTACAGGGCTTCTTTATAAGTATGTATTGCATAATTTTATATGCCTGCTGCAATAAGGCGCTTGCCGTGTTTGGTAGCAGTATTGCAAATCCGTTACTGTTTTTTAATCATTGCGAGCAGCTTGCCTGCAGCTTCAAAGTTCGGTTCAAGCACAAGACATTTTTTTAACAGCTCTTTGGACTCCGAATAATTTTTTATTTCATAATATATCCGTGCAAGGTTAAACAGAATAATGTGATTGTCCGGGTCTATTTTTATACAGCGTTTATATTGTTTTACTGCCTCTTTTACATGGCCGTGCTTTCTCAGTTCAATAGCGTATTTATTAAACACGGATACCATTTCAGGCATCGGGGTGAAAGCATCCTTCAAATACGATCCGGCCTCATCGAAATACCCGGCATCAAGGTAGGCGTTTCCTATTTTGCTTGCCGCAACATTTGACATGCCCAGTGTTTTATCATCCAGGCTGCTGAAGGTCTCGCTGGCTTCCTTGAACTTGCCCATTTCCAGGTATGCGCGACCGATATCAACAACAATATTGCGGTTAAGCTGGTTCAGCGAATATGCTTTTTCATAATTTTCGATGGCTTTTTCATATTCACCTTCACGCATGTACACCGTGCCCAGCAAATGATACCCTTTGCTGCTTTCTTCGATTTTCAGTGCTCGCTTTATGCAGCGACGTGCGTTATCGGGTTCGTTTGCGTCCATATAACAGTTGCTCATAAGAAACAGGATATCGGTGCGCATGTGTTCCCGGAGCAGTGTTTTGCCGAACTCAATAGCATTGTTGTATTTTTCCTGAAGCTTTAAAGAACAGAGACGCTGGATTTTGTACCGCAGCGGGTCCGGGTCCGATTTGCGCATAAGAACTTCGGTGATCCCGTTTATTATTTTTTTCTCAGTAAAAGGCAATGTATGATACCCGTCTACGCCCTCTTCCATAGCGTAATAGATCTTGTCCTCTGAGAGTTCATCAGAAATCATCATAACAGGTGTGTCAAAATATTGCGGATCGCTGCGCAGGGCAGTGAGCAATTCTATGCCGCTCATTCTTGGCATATGCCAGTCGGTTATAACGAAATTAAAAACCTGCTCTTTCAGTTTGCTGTACGCCTCAACCCCGTCTTTGGCAAAATCGAAACTGGCATAGCCGTTTTTGCGGAGGATGTCAAAGAGTCGATCGCGAATATGCTGCTTGTTGTTTACGATGAGGAGTTTTATTCGCTGCTTGGGTGACTTTGTGCTGTTCTGATTCATGGTGTGTCCTATCGTGTTCATGTCTGATCTGCCGGCACTGCGTATCTGTAAAAGTGCTGATTGCTGCACAATGCATTTTCCGTAATACATATTCTCTGAAAATATCCCCGCTATGAGCTGAGGGGTGTTATGGTCCGTTGGTTGTATCGGGATTTCTTGGCTGCGTGTTATCCAGGCCCAGCCAGTTTTTTGCCGTTTCGGTGTCTGCAAAAATGTTTACGTGCGCCGGGTAGTGAAGCATTATCATGCCCCGGTAGAATTTCACCAGGTTCAGCGAGTGATCCTCTATGCGGTGAATTGAAATAGCGCAGCGGTGTGGCTGAGGCAGCTGCTTTACCTCGCTGCGCCGTTGAAGCACCTCTTTCATATGCTCAAGGGTAATATCTTTTAACGCATCGGGATAAATTTCCAGCAGTTCATGAACAGGTGGTTTGATCCGTTTATCGATTGCATGCGCCACCTCATAGTCCATGAATTCTTCTTTTGTAACGGGGGGTTCTGCAAAGGCATGAATGAAATGGCCGTTATCTCTAATGCGGTACAAGATCGGCATGGTATCTCTCAGTTCAGTTCAAAACCGGATTCACGTGTGAGTGCTGACTGACAACATTAAAACGCCACTTTTTATACCATATTAAAAGTTTACATAAGCTAATTATTCTATTTATGAACTAAACATATGATATCAATAAAATTAGGATTCAAGTTCTTGACTTTGGTTTCGATATTATATACTATAATAGCATCATATCGAAATAGAAGCAAGATATAATTTTTGATAATATACGATATTTTAGGAGAACCACAATCCCATGCCTCCCAGCTACGAAGAATTGAAAACCGAACTCCATTATCAGAAACAGCTATTGGATGCGATGTTCAATATCGCAAAAAATGTCTGTTATATAATAATCGATGCCAAAGACCCTGAATATAAAATAATAAATTACACCCCGAATGGGGAACTGGTATTCGGCTATAAAACTGAAGAAGTAATCGGAAAACCGGTATCCATGATTCAGCGGCCTGAAGTGAATAAAAGGATGCACCACCAAATTTCTGAGATGATTGCCGGCAGAAAAAATTTTGTGAAGGAAACCCGCTATATAAAAAAAAACGGTGAGGAATTTTACGGTATTTTCAGCTCCAGGCCTCTGTATGATGAGCAGGGAGATGTGTTTGCGATATTGGGGATCTGTGTTGATATAAACAATTCAAAACAGATAGAGCATCAGCTCAGACAGGCCCAGAAGCTTGAATCCATCGGTACCCTGGCCGGGGCATTGCCCATGATTTTAATAATATACTGTCGGTAATTCTGGGGTCGGCTGAGCTTGCGCAATCCAAAACAGCCGATGAAGATTGCCTCAAAAAACATATACATCAAATCATAACCGCTTCAAACCGGGCAAAAACCCTGGTAAATCAAATTCTGACGTTCAGCCGGCAGACAAAGGAAGAAACAAAAATACTGGTCATAAAACCGATCATCAAAGAAGTAATCAAATTTATTGATTCGACCCTGCCTGCGACTATTACGATTGAGCAATCCATTGATTTAGATAACGATGTTCTTTTTGCCGAGCCCTCAGATATCCACCAGATATTAATGAACCTGTGCACAAATGCAGCACAATCAATGTCCGGCACCTATGGAACCCTGACCATCCGGGCGCGGAAAAAATCAGCTGCTGAAAGCAGCAACGGCAAAGATCAATCCCCCGTAGATTATGTGTGCATATCAGTATCGGATACCGGCTGCGGGATAAAAAGAGAATTCCAGTCGCGTATTTTTGATCCCTATTTTACGACCAAGGAAAAAGGAGAGGGTACCGGCCTCGGTCTTTCTGTGGTTCATGGAATTGTGAACAAACTCGGCGGGCAGATTACGTTTATAAGTGAGCCAGGTGAAGGAACAACCTTTACTGTGTATTTGCCGCTTTACACCCATAAAACGATAGCGAAGCATAAACCGGGCAAAAAGAAACTTACCTACGGAAAAGGGGAGCGTATTTTATTTGTTGATGATGAAAAGGCAATCGTTGACATAGCAAAACAGACCTTGCAAAAGCTCGGCTATCTTGTTGAAACGCGGACAAGCCCTGTGGAAGCCCTTGAAAAGGTCAAAGCCGGTCCGGCTGAGTTTTTTGATCTTGTTATCACTGACTATGCCATGCCGAATTTGTCCGGGCTCGATTTTGCTCAGGAGCTGTCAGCTATAAACCCGGATCTGCCCGTTATTCTCTGTACCGGCTTTGTGCAGGATTTCGATAAAAATATACTTCTTAAATTCGGAATCAGGGAAGTTATAAAAAAGCCGATTTTGCAGCATGACGTTGCGGAGGTTATTCACAGGGTGCTTTGTGAGAAATAAACACAACATAAATACCGTTTATAATACAAATTGAATTAATACTATATAACCGCCACGTTCCAGCGTTCATTCTTTCGTAGCAACGCTGCACATTTAATCCAAAACAACATCTGATATCTATTTTCGAGGGGACCATTGTCTTTTTGGTCTTTTTTTTTCAAAAAAAAGAAAAATTAACAATGGGGTCGAATAATATGGGGCATTGATTACACAGTACATATATAGCTATGCATTTCTTTGGCCACAATGTAACAAACCATACACTGTAAAGGAGCCACGCAGATATGAAACTGACACTCAAGACGAAATTCGTTCTGACAACGGTATTGCTGGTAGTTACCGGATTGACTGTTTCAACTGTTTTTTCCATTGCCAATTCAAATAAAACCATAGGCAGTATCAGTGAGGATCAAAAAAGGCGCCTTGTCGGTGTCGTACAAAGTCACATTGATACATGGATTCAGGACAGGAAGCTTGAAATCCGCTACTGGGGGAAGCTTGATGTTTTCAGCGTTGTTATCGACGGAGCATTTCATAAAATGGCGAATAAAGAACTTGCAGAGCTTGTTAAGGACTATGACTTTTATTACTCATTAAACATTGCAGATAATAAAGGAGACATTATTGCGTCCTCTGACAGTGATACACAATCCGGGAAAAATATCAGCTCCCGTGAATGGTTCAATAAAGCACGTGAAGGGGATGTTGTTTTTTCGGATGTGTTTACCGATGCACAGCGCCGTCCTGTTTTTGTTATAGCCGGTCCGGTTATGAAAGAAGGCACTCCGGTTGGGGTAATAACCGGCGCTATAAGCCTTGAATATTTTAACAGACATTTTGTTTCACCGGTTCGGTTCGGCAAAACCGGATTTATTTTTGTGCTGGACAACGATTGTAAAATTATCGGGCATCCTGACAGCAGCCGGCTAATGACCCCTGGCGGTGCAGTAGTAAGGGCCATGCCTGATCAAAAAGGCGGCACTGTCGAGTATACAGAGGGGGGCACCGACAAAATTGCTGCATGCAGTCATTATGAGGAATTGCAGTGGTTCATTGTGACTACAGCTGATAAATCCGAAATTCTTGCTCCCGGCAAAAACCTGGGAACAATAAACTTTGTTATTGCGCTGTGCGTTATCGCGCTTGCCGTAGCAGTAGCTGTTGTTTTCAGCAGGTCGATCGTCAAGCCGATTTACCGGGCCATAGATTCATTGGGAATAAGCTCTGATCAGATAAACGGCTCTGCTCAAGAGGTATCCTCCGCAAGCCAGACTCTTGCTCACTCGACCAGTGAACAGGCATCTTCGCTGGAAGAAACTGCTGCATCGCTGGAAGAGCTTTCCTCCATGGCACAGCGAAATTCCGACAGTTCACACAATGTTCGGGAGCTGGTAAACAAAACAGCCGGCGCAGCCCGTGACGGAGCTGAATCAATGCAGAAGCTTATGATGGCTATGGAGGGTATTAATGAGAGTGCCTCTCAGATAACCAGCATCACTCAGGCAATAGAAGAGATTGCATTCCAGACTAATCTGCTGTCACTCAATGCTGCCGTAGAGGCTGCACGTGCAGGCGAAACAGGCAGAGGCTTTGCAGTTGTCGCTGATGAGGTGCGGACACTTGCGCAGCGTTCAGCAGAGCAGGCAAAAGAAACCAGCAAGCTTATATCCGAAAGTGTAAACCGAACCACCGAAGGAACGCGGCAGGCGAATGAAGCAAACCAGGCACTTGAAAATATTTTGAACAGCATAAAAAAAGTCGAAATCTTTACTGATGAAATTGCCTCAGCGAGCAACGATCAGGCACAGGGAATAACCCAGATCAATTCGACAGTAGCACAAATGGATAAAATTGTTCAAAACACCTCCGCTAGTGCAGAGGAATCAGCATCAGCGAGTCAGCATATGGCAGCGCAGGCTGAGGAGCTCAAAGACATTGTCAGAAGCCTCATACGAATTGTTGAGGGGGTTAATGTGAAAAATATTCAGGATTCTGATCAATCCTCTGAATTTCAATGCACAGATGACAGGAATTCGGAAGATTTGAAATGGCAATTGAACTCTGGATAATCCCCGCCAGAAGCCGTTTTGCACACTCTTTTGAATAATATCCTCTGATTTTTCTTCAGCCGCGCTTCCCGTGCCATAAATGGACACATGCTGCCCTATCAGATCATCCCGGGCTTTCCCCCGGGCGAAACACTCTGCATCATTAACGTAGGCAATAAAACCGTCAAGATCGGTAACGGTAATGAGATCTTTTATCTGATTTATTGCAGCCGAATGAAGATGAAGGCTTCGCTCCATTTTTTTCGTTTTCTAATGTCACGGGCAATACCTGCTGCACACCGGTAGGTGCCATCCGCCTCGTATACAGGGGAAACAATTGTCTCCAAATCAACCAGGCCGCCGTTTTTGTGATAATGCTGCAATTCCAGAGCGAAGGGTGTCCTATCAGTTTCTCCGAGCTCAAGGTGCTGCCGGTGCTTTTTCACGGCCTCCCATATGCGCTGAACAGATTCCGGTGTATAACGCTGGTCAAAAGGAATCTGTTTTAATTCTTCTATGGTAAAGCCATACAAATGTGTCGCAGCCGGATTTATATAGGTTAGCTGTTGATCCGTATCGATGATAAAAATTGCGTCATTTGTGTGCTCTGCAAGCAGCCTGAAATTCTCATCTGACTCCTTCAGAGCTCTTAAAGCCTCATTTTTTGCGGCGAGCTCATCTTCCAGGTGCGCAACTTTTTTCTGCAGCTCTTTGAGGGATTGGTTGTGTTTCATAAAAATTACCGAATTAATCCTTTACGCATCCGCGCACAGCAGGGCACCAAGATTATAGGCTTTCTGCAATGACTGCTTTTTCCGGGCAGTATCACCGGGCTCTCTGACATCTGCGATACCCATGCCGACGACAAGGTCCATAGAAAATATTTCAGGATTTAACATTATCGTAACTTACACCCAAAAAAGTTATTTTCCAAAGGTCCAGATTAAAAATAACTGCGGTTTTGATGTAATCCGGAATTCTGAGACGGCGGAATTTTTAAGGTTAGCCACGATAATCACTTAATCGTTGTCGTAGTCGTTTTTTGCGTTCTCTGATCGAAGGCTTCTCGTTTACGACAACGACAAACGCTTCGCTGACAACGAAACATATCGATTCAGTTCACCCGATAATCTGCTCACATATATAAACTATCAGAAGTGCAGATTTGCGATACCTTTACAGGCACCCCCCGATTCTCATATTGTCACGGGTAACATTATCAGGCATGAAATTCAACATATTCGTGACAAATCGCTGAAAAGTAATGTGTCAGAACAGGTGCTGTTCAGCCCACCTTGATTTCCTTTTATTGACAACGACCCCCGTATTGGTTTAATAAGATACATCTATGAAACGGTTATCTGTATTTATTCTTTTCTTTGTTACCTACGGGTATTTTTTTCAGGGCGGGGGCTGGAATCAGAACTCACGCATTTGTTTAACCCGGGCCATAATCCATCAGCACGCCTTTCATATTGACGCCTACAAGGAAGACTCCCTGAACCCCGCATTCGAGTTCGTCAATACCGGCGACTGGGCCTACCGCAACGGACATTATTACACCAATAAATCGCCGGGGCTTTCATTCATGGCGGTGGTGCCGTTCGGTATCACTGAATACGTTCTTTCGAGAATTATTCCCCATGATCAGGAAGCGCAGGTGCTCATCAGCACCTATGTCAGCACGCTGTGTACCGTGGTGCTGTGCGCAAGCCTGCTGTGCGTGCTGCTGTTCTCTGTGTTCCGTCGCTTTTTCGGACTCAGTGACCGCGCAGCGCTTATAATGACGGTTTTTTTCGGCTTCGGAACGACCGCCTTTTCATACAGCACCACCTTTTATTGCCATCTGCCCGCTGCGTTTTTCGGCTTTCTGTCATTTGTGCCTGCTGTGCTTATTCGTCACGGAAAAACCCGGAAACCGGATGCAGCCGTTTTATTTTCCGGAGCTGCTGCTTCTGCTGCCGTGCTGATCGAGCCCTCGGCAGTCTTTATTCTGGCAGCGGTTTTCGTGTACCTGGTGAGCGTTCGTGAAGGGCGGAAGCGGGCCTTCTGGTTTCTGCTTGGCTGCGTTCCGGCAGGAGGCGCGCAGCTGTGGTACAATACCGTCTGCTTCGGCGGTCCGCTCAGCTCGAGCTACCAGTTCGCCAATGACATGGTTATGTGGTACAGCAGCGGCAGCCTGTTCGGCTTGCCCGACCCGCGCCGTATGATACAGATGCTTGTTTCTCCTTACCGGGGGCTGTTTTTCTGCGCACCCGTGATGCTCATGATTCTGCCCGGCCTGTATTATATGTATACGCGCAGGACCCTCGTGGCAGAAGGGCTTGTGTGTGCCTGTGCTGCTGCGGCTTTCTTTGTTTTTATTTCTGCGTTTCATGCATGGCACGGCGGCTCCGCCGTCGGGCCGCGGTATCTTCTTCCGGCATTTCCCTTCGCGTATGTGCTTGCAGTGTATGCCTGGCCAAAGCTGCCGAAATCGTTTGTTGTGCTGGGAGCCGTGTCCGTGCTGATAAATCTTTCGATTACGGCCGTGGGAAATGAAATACCGCGCCAGGTGCACAACCCGATCGGCGAGGTCATCCTGCCTAACATTCTTCGGGGCAATGTCTCAATAAATCCGGTACCTGTGTCGCATTTCCATCATTACCCCAGCATTTACAAGCTTGAAAAAATTGAGCACTGGATGCCCAATTTTAATTCCTTTAATCTGGGCGAGATTATTTTTCCGCACAGCCTGCTCAGCATACTGCCGCTTTTTGCATTCTGGATCGTGTGGCTGTGGCGGTTCAGAAAAGGGTGCGGGCGCCGCAGTGTCCTCTCCGGCGCCGGCTGAAACCCGATTGATCTTCGGCCCTGCGGTCTATTCCTCCGCCAAACAGGCCTTGACCTCACTGTACGTTCGGGTATAATTTGTCTCTATGAACCGAGCTGCTGTAAATGAACCGTATTAATCCCACAGTCAAGGAGTCGCAGGTATGTTTAAGATCCAGACACTCAACAAAATATCCTCGCGCGGGCTTGATCTGCTCCCGCACGACACGTATGAGTATGCCTCAGAAATCGTACAGCCCGATGCCATACTGGTTCGCAGTCAGAAAATGCATGATATGGAGCTGCCCGAGTCGGTAAAGGCGATCGGCCGCGCCGGCGCCGGAGTGAACAATATACCGGTTGAAAAATGCGCCCAGCAGGGCATTGTGGTGTTTAATACGCCGGGTGCAAATGCAAACGGTGTCAAGGAGTTGGTGCTGCTGGGGCTGCTGATTGCATCGCGCAAGGTGTATCGCGGCATCACCTGGGCCAAGAGCCTGCACGGGAAAGGTGACGAGGTGCCAAAGCTCATAGAGAAGGGCAAATCTGATTTTGCCGGCCCTGAGATAAAGGGCAAGCGGCTCGGGGTGATCGGTCTCGGCGCGATCGGCGTGATGGTGGCAAACGATGCTGAGGCGCTCGGCATGGAGGTGATCGGGTATGATCCTTTTCTGTCGGTTGATTCAGCCTGGGGGCTGTCGCGCACGGTCGGGAAAGCCATCAGCCTTGACAGCCTCATTGCGGACTGTGACTATATTTCCCTGCATATTCCCCTCAACGGCGAAACGCGCGGTATCATCAACAAAGAAAAGTTCGCTCTCATGAAAAAGGGCGTTCGAATACTTAATTTTGCACGCGGCGAGCTGGTGCATTCCGCAGACATGGTCAGCGCGGTTCAGGAGGGAACGGTAGCCATGTATGTGACTGATTTTCCCACCGATGACATGCTTGATGTTGATGATATTATTTCAATACCGCATCTCGGCGCATCGACTCCTGAGTCCGAGGAAAATTGTGCAGTGATGGCTGTGAAGCAGCTTCGAGACTACCTCGAGGACGGCAACATTGTCAATTCCGTGAATTTCCCTGAGTGCGTGCTGCCGCGGTCCGGACAGAACAGAATAATCGTCGCCAATAAAAATGTCCCGAACATGATCGGACAGATAACGCCCGTGCTGGCATCGGAAAACATCAACATCACCGATATGCTCAACAAAAGCAAAGGCGACTATGCCTATAATATCATCGACATTGACAGCACGGTCGATGAAGGTGTTGTCTCCAAGCTCAGGGCTATCGAGGGCGTGGTTATGGTCCGGGTGATCTGAGCTTATATGTCGCCGGCCGACTGCTTGAAAATGTGTTTGTAATGTCTGTTTTATAAAGGGCGTGTATATACACGCCCTTTATTGTTTCCAGAGCATGAGGCCGGTTGCCTCGTCATAGCGCCGTACCGGCGGCTCGCCTTCAAGTTCTGTCAGGTGCAGCTCTGCGGCGAAAATGGTTGTGGGGGA
The DNA here is from genome assembly GCA_964621615.1 of uncultured Thermodesulfobacteriota bacterium. GTDB lineage: Bacteria > Desulfobacterota > WTBG01 > CAIYCZ01 > CAIRTM01 > CAZUMW01. Next base: position 108,658 of record CAZUMW010000007.1, on the reverse strand, counting down.
CATAAGGTGCCCGCCGAAGGCGCTGCCGTCACCGGCGCCGAACAATATATGCGCATGAACCATCGGGCTACCCTCTTTCATCGAAATATTGCCGCTGCAAGATGCGATCTCACAGGGAATATCCCGGGATATGTGCTTGTACGCTTTGCCGCGCTGATCGTAATAGCCGAACGAGGCGCAGCGAACTGCACCGATAAGGGTGAAAACGCCGAGCGTTATGCTTTCCTGCCTGATAATGTCTTGAAGCGCTTCCGCAAGGTCCCGGCCGTGGGGGAGCGATGCCAGAAGCGTTCTCTTTACAAAACATTCCTGCTGCATGGTGCGTATCCCCGCTATGTGTTATTGTTCCATTTTTTGTACCAGTACAGAGCCTGCATCATGGTTGCGCTGTTAAGCGCACCGCTGTCGATATGGGCTTCAATATCTGTTTCGGGCACAAGCTCTGTGCGTATCATTTCATGTTCATCGAACTGCTTTTTGCAGGTATCGGCAAGCCCCTCGGCAACAAACGTATAGCAGGTGTTTGTCATGAATGCGGGATTCGGGTTAATTGATCCAATCAGGGTGATACGCTCCGCCCGGTAGCCTGTTTCCTCCTCAAGCTCCCTGCCTGCGGTTGCCGCAGGGCTTTCGCCGGGGTCAACGGTGCCCGCGGGGAATTCAAGCGTCACGGAGCTGCTGCCGTGGCGGTACTGGCGGACCATGAGAAAACAGCTGCGGCCATGCTTATCCCTCAGGCGGGGGATGATGATCGACCAGTCCGGTGCCGATACCATGAAAAAGTCGGCTTCCGTTCCCCAGGAGGCCCTGCGGTGCGCTTTTATAATTTTAAATATTCTGCAGTCAAGCAGCTCCTGCCGGCTTACATCCTTCCAGGAAAGCTTTTTTGTATCTGATGTGGTCATGGATACCTGCCTTGTCTACGGTTTATGTTATGTTTCATGATCGAACTTCCTATCGGTATAGGTTTTCATTACAGCCTCTTATATAGTATCGCTGCTGTGCATGCGCTTCTTTCATGTAATGCGAATGAATCGATGTTACTGGATTGCCCGGACTGTCGAGGCTGTGTCGTAATTAAATATTTTTGTCATTTCAAGCGGTTAAAATTTCTCAGATTCGTTCGAAATGACGCCGCGCTATTGAGACACGGCATCCTGCCGCCGGGCAATGATAAAGAAAGTCATGTCGGGGTAGCGGTTCAATGACACAGCGATAAGAATCACAAAAAATGCCCGAAACATCTCCCAGTATATTATAGCAATGCGGAAGAGGAGATGGCAATGAACAATATTCACTTTACATTGCCGGTATATACTATGATATGATTGTATACAATTTATAGTTTATATGTGCAAAATAAATAATTTTGAAAGGAGAAACGTTATGGCAGCGCACTCTACCAGTAAAAAGACGAAATCTGAAATCCGCAAAACGATAATTGATTTTCTTGATGCTTCATCCGCCCAGGTCGATACAAAGCACGGTAAGCACAGCTGCGGTATGGTTCACCGGAATGCGCTGGTGCTTGCAACGTGCTCTAAAGATACGCCCCGTGCGACAACGCTCGAGTTTTTTAACGAAGGAATGACGCTGTATATTTTCGGGGAGCCGGGAGGAAAGCTCGGCAATATTCGGCGAAACCCAAGGGTTTCCGCTGCGGTGTATGAGCAGCCAATGACGCATCGCCGGGTGCAGAGAAGCCTGCAGATATTTGCGGACGCCGAGCTGATAACCGCGCGCAGCAACCCCCGGCAGTTCAAGTCCAAAGCCAGAAAATGGGGCATGCAGGAAGTTGCGAGGAATCTTTTTTCGCCGATGATTCGCGAGCAGAACCTGTCGGGAAAGGATGCCGAAGCATTTGTAAAGAAGGGGCTTGAGATGCTGACGCTCATTAAACTTGTGCCTTATCACGTGATATTGCGGGAGTATCACCCTGATTTTTCAATGCCGAAGTATGAGTGGAAAAAATAGCGGGTGTATGGTGCGTGCGCAGCAGCTGTAGCGGTTGGACGCGCAGCATTCAGTTCGTCTGCGTGCTGTTTACGAGCCGGCCGCTCCGGTAGACATCGATGTGATCGAGCGTGCCGTTGTTGTCAAATATTTTGGTGATTCCGTCGCGGTGCCCTTTTTCAATATCAGCCTCAGCGCGGAGCGTGCCGTTCGGGGTGTATACTTTTGCCGTACCGGAAGGCGCGCCGTTTTTGAATGATATAACAGCGCGAAGCGAGCCGTCAGGATAGTAGATTTTTGTTTGACCGTGGCGCCGGCCGTTTTTGTACTGTGCCGATTCCTTGAGGGTTGCGTTTTCATAATAGTGGTTTACCGTGCCGTCCAGCCTGCCCTCACGGTAACGCTCCTCAGCCTTCAGCGTGCCGTCGGGAAAATATTTTTTTGCCATACCGTCGAGCTGCCTGTCTTGCAAGTGAAACACGGAGCGTATCTGCCCGCTGTCATAACGGAACGTGATTTTCTCTTCAATCGCCGGACAGGTTTCTGCATACAGAATACCTGCCGCAATATAGAGAAGCCCGCATACTATCCGTCGTCCCATATGAGCCCCCCTCCCCGGGCACAGCCCGGCGGTGTGTTACTGCTTATTTCGACTGTATATGTTCAGCCCGGCGGGCGGCTTACCCGTCCCGCCGGGAACAACAAGATGCGTTGTGCCGATATTTTTAACTATCTGTGACATGGATTCTAAATATAGCATATTTTTTACCGGTGCCCCTTTTTTTCTGTAACGGCTCAGCAGCTTGGAGAACCGCTGCGTTTCCCCCTGAGCCGTGAGAACCGTGGTTTTTTTATATGCTTCAGCCTCCTGAATAATACGCGATGCGCGAGCCTGTGCGTCGGGCAGCGTTTCATTGCGGTATGACTGGGCTTCGTTGATCATTTTTCTGCGGTCCATGTCCGCTTTTACCACGTCGGAAAAGGCCTGCTCAACCCGGTCGGGCGGCTTTATGTCGCTGAGCTCGACAAAAGAAACGCTGAGCCCGCACTGAGCGCTGTCCATGCGCTGCTGCAGCTTTTGAGCAATAAACCGCGCTATCTTCTGCTTGCCGCGAGTCAGCGCTTCGTCAATCGGCATTGTAGCGATGCAGTGAATAATCGTAGAGCAGGCCATGCTTCGCAGCATAATGTGCTGATCGGTTGAGCGGAACAGGTACCGGCGTGGATCGGTAATGGTATATTGAATAATGCATTTAACATTGGCCAGGTTGTTGTCGCCGGTGAGGCAGTATGAATCAAGGCCGGTCATGCCGGCAAAAACGCGGGCCATGGATTTCGGCCCGGACAGTGAATAAAAATCGTCTATAACGATCCGGCTGACCGTTTTGACGGGCACTTTGGTAATGCGGTCGATGGGCCATGGGAACCCGTAATGAATTCCGGGCTGTATTTTGTCGTGCACCACGGCTCCGAAGCGCTCCAGTACGCCGACCTGATTCGAGGAGACAGCATAAAACCCTGAAAGCAGATACAGCAGAAGCAGGCAGGCGGCAATCCACTTGGTGTAGCGCTGCAGGCCGTGCAGTGACTCAATCAGTATGTGGCCGATTTCCCCGGGGCGCAGCTTCATTTGCCGGTGTTTTCTCCTGGTGTAAAATATTTAAAGATTTCCGAATCGGTGGAAAGAATAACGGTGCTGTTGCTGCCCAGAATCTCTTTGTAGACATCCATCGATTTGGTAAACCGGAAAAACTCCTTATCCATGCCGTATACCCGTGAATATATTTTCAGGGCCTGCTGTTCTCCCTCGCCGCGCAGAATGTGCGCTTTTTTTTCGGCTTCGGCAAGAATTTCCGCAACCTCACGATCTGTTCTGGCCTTGATTTTGGCAGCCTCCTCTTTCCCCTCGGCCCGGTATTTTTTTGCTTCTTTCTGCCGCTCGGAGCGCATGCGGTTGTAGACGGCATCGGCGACGATTGCCGGATACGCGATGCGCCGGATTCCTGCCTGAACGACCTCGATGCCGTATTTCCGGCGGGCATTGCTGTTTGTGTTTGTCTGTATTGCGTTTTCTAGATCATCGAGCCGCACATTGGCGGGGTCGGTGTTGATAATGTCGGAGAGGGCATAGTCGCCCAGGGCGTTTCCAAGCTGCGAGTTAACCATGTCCCCGAGCTTTTGTACGGCGACATCGGTGCTTACCAGCGATTGAAAGAAAAGAAGGGGGTCAGACACCTTCCAGCATATGTAGCAGGTCAGCACGATAGGGTTTTTATCTCCCAGCAGCAGCTGTATCGGCTGTGTGGTAAAGGTGTGGACGCGGCGGTCGATTCTGTTTACGGTTTCAAGTAACCCGGGCCGCTTCCAGTTAAGTCCGGCCCTGGTGATGGTGCGCGCGGGCTTGCCGAATTGGGTCAGCACGACATGCTCACGCTCCGACACGGTGAAGCTGCTTATATACACTATAAGCACGGCCGAAACAATAAGGGCTGCGGCAGCAGCTGCATATTTCATGATCCGTCTCCTTGAGCAGGTGATTGCGGTAAAAGCGAATCAAAATCTGTCCAGATGGCTGGCGTGCCTGCATCCGGATCGATGAGAATAAGCGGCTTGCCCGCAAGGGCGTCCTGTATTGTCTGCAGATATATGCGGTACATGGCCACGTCTTTTTCAAGCCGCGAGGCGGGAAGCGCAAGCTCAAGCCGCTGTGCGTTGCCGGCCGCAGCGGCTTTCCGCTTAATAAGGGCGCTTTGTGCGCCCTGGATTTTTTGTTCCGCGCTGCCGCGCGATTCGGGCAGCGCGCTGTTCCGGTAGCCGGCAGCATCGTCGATCATCTGCTGTTTTTCCTGGTATCCGGCTATGACACGCTCAAACGCATCGGCAACGGAAATCGGGGGGTGAATGTCCCTGAAGTTTACGGACAGCAGCTCAATGCCGCTGCTGAAAGAATCAAGAGACTGCTGAACCCGCTGGAATATCTGCTGCTGCAGGCGCCTGCGATGGGATGTTGCAATATTGTAAAACGTATCGCCCGCAACCAGCTTCGTCACTTCCTGATGGCCGATCTCGCTCAGCAGGCGCTCAGGATCGGTATTATAGTACAGGTACCGGTAAATATCTTTTATGCGGTAATGAAAAACGATGTATGGATAGAAGAAATTGTTGTCCCCGCTCAAAAACGCCTCTTCCGTGCCGTGCCTGCGCGTCCACAAAAGAGCGCGCATCGAGGTGTCGGCAACATTGCCGATGTTGAGCTTCCTGATTGTGTTAACGGATATTTTTTGTGCCCGGTCGACCGGCCAGGGCCATTTCAGGTGAAGGCCCGGGCCGACTGCCCGGTCTCCTGAAACAGGCTTTCCGAAACGCTCTATGACCGCCTGTTCGCTGGTGCCGACCACAAAGAAAGCAGTTGAAAGGTACAGCGCTGCAAGCGCGGCAACCGGCACGATGCACAGGGCCGTGTACATCATCTTCAGAAGCGTTGGATTGCCGCCGCGTGACAGCAGGAATGAGTGCGCGCGCGAGCAGCCGGCCAGAAGAGCCGGGGTGTCGAACAGCAGGCTGAAGATTTTGAATGAGCGGTATGTATACAGGGATTCAGTGTCGTGCCTGATATGCACAATGGCGACATTAATGATCGTTTCTACGGCAAAGCTCAGAATAAGGATGGAAATAATGCCTGCAACAAAGCGGTCTAGATTCATGCCCATTGCATAGAGTATAAGGGAAAATCCGGTAAGCAGGGATGCCGTCATGTCGGCCCGTGCGTGAAGGCCGTCGGAAATAAGACCTATGGACCCCTCTTTTGTGCCGATGCCGGTTTCAAATCGGGATATAAAATAGGAGCCGATGGAAAAAGCGATAAAGATCAGCCCCGTGCCCAGAGCATTGTTGATGGTTCGGGGGACAGCGTTAAACGCTTTTATGAGCAGCAGGCCGCCTACACATGCCAGAAACAATCCGATGCCCAGTGATATCAGCAGCTCGGCCCTGTTTGTGCGCTGAGGCTGCTGCTCTGTCTCAGGTGTGCTTCCGGTGCGGGGGGGCGCCCGCATGAGAGCAAACAGCACAAGGGAGCTTGTGGCTATGTCGGCAAAGCTGTGCCAGGCCTCCGCCAGAACGGCCATGCTTCCTGAAATGAAAAACAGCACAAACTTGAGCACCGTCAGTACAATATTCATCCCCGTTGCTATGGCGGCGCTTCTTATTTTAACATCAGCCGTTTTCGAGGGCCCGTTGGTATCTGATTCGCTCATGTGCAATGACCACACATTCAGAGGAAGCCGGCAGGAGCCTCGCCGGAATTTGCATTAATTACAGCGGCTTATATATTCGTGTATGTTAATGACTATAAAAAAATATACCATTTGGAGTCAAGACAATAATAATTCAAAGGTTTCTCGAAACAATACACTCAACAGCAGCGCCAGCCGTCATTACCCGGCCTGTGTTCGGCATTTTCATTCGGAAAATGCCGGCTTGTCCGGGCCGGAGCCGGCCAATGAAGGACAGGGGGAACACACACCCCGGAACGGTGAACCCGGGAACCTTTTCGCTTCTCACATTGTATTTACAATGCATAGTTAATATATTATGGTATGCCCATAGCGATATCACTCAGAAGCGAATCCGTAATAGAGAGGAGGCAGCGTGTTTATTCGGGATCTTGGCGAATGTGAGGAGTTTGCCGGCGGAGACAGGACGCTTTTGCGGGAGCTGCTTCACCCTGACAAGCATCCGGTGGATGTCCGCTACAGCCTCGCCCATGCTGTAGTAAAGGCGGGGCGGGCATCTGTACCGCACAGGCTTAAGACATCTGAGGTATATTATATACTGTCAGGGCGGGGCATGATGAACATTGACGGCGGTGAGCGGGAAGTCCGCGCCGGGCAGGCGCTTTACATACCTCCGAACGCAGTGCAGTTTATTAAAAACACCGGGGAGGAAGATTTGAACTTTTTGTGCATAGTCGATCCGGCATGGCGCAGGGAGGATGAAGAAATCCTTGATGAGTGAAAGCGGGCTGTTTAAAACTGCTGTTTCCACAATCCGCCGGCACCGAATGATTTCTGCCGGAGACCGCATTGCTGCAGCAGTTTCAGGGGGCGCGGACTCCATGGCGCTGCTGATTGTGCTGCATGAGCTTTCAGAGCGGTGGGGATTTTCGCTTATTGTTGCACACCTCGATCACGGCATTCGGGGCGATGACTCGCGCCGGGAAGCGGCCTTTGTTCAGCGTCACGCGGAGAGGCTCGGCCTGCCGTGCATTGTCGAGCGAAGGGATGTTCCGGAATGCAAAAATGCTGAGGGCGTTTCGCTTCAGCAGGCGGCCCGCACGGTCCGGTACCGGTTTTATCGTGAGGTTCTCGAGCGCTGCGGCGCTGATAAAATCGCGCTGGGGCATCATGCTGATGATCAGGCTGAAACCGTTCTGATGCGTCTGATTCGCGGTGCATCCGTAAGCGGCCTGCAGGGGATTCCTCCGGTGCGCGACGATGTTTTTATCAGACCCCTTATAGCTGTTCCGCGCAGGCATGTCGAATTGTATCTCAAAGGGCGCGGCATCGAATGGGTTGCGGATAGCTCGTCGCATGAGCTTCAGTATACCAGAAACAGGATCCGGCACCACCTTATCCCGAAGCTGGCCCTGGAATTTAATCCTCAGATACGGGAGGTGCTGTGCCGCACGGCAGAGCACATGCAGGCATGCGCTGACGCTGTTGACCGCGATATAAGCGCGGCGGCTGAACGCCTGTGTGCCGTTTCAGGCGATGAAATACGCTGCCCTGCTTCCGCGCTTGCGCAATACCGCCGCGGATACAGGGCGCTGGTCATGAGAAAAATACTGGAAAAGCTCAGAGGGCATATACGGGGTATCGAGCATGTGCATATTGAAGCATTGTGCGACCTTTCGGAACGGCGCGGCCCGGCAAAAACGGTGCAGCTTCCCGGCGGCTTCGAGGCCGTCCGGCAATACGGGGATATAGTGTTCAGCTATGCGCACCCGCCGCCTGCTGATTTTTGCTATACATTTGAAACCCTTCCGGCGCGTGCCCCGGTGCCCGAGTGCGGAATGGTGATTACATTTACAGTTGCGCAGCGGCCGGGCCGCCCCCCTGGCGCAGGGGGGCGGCGCGAATGTCTAAGCGCCGATGCTGTCACCTTTCCGCTTGTTATACGTAACTGGCGGCCGGGCGACAGGTTTTATCCGCTTGGAACGGGGGGATCAAAAAAGCTCAAAGATTTTTTTTCTGATAAGAAAGTGCCCCCAAGAATTCGCCGGGCAATACCGCTGGTTGTTTTTGGCGGCAGAATCGCATTGGTGTGCGGCTACAGAATTGATGAGCGGTTTAAGGTCGGGCCTGACACGGAGCGGGTCCTTACCGTCTCATGCGAGGACGCTGGCAGCAGCGAATGTCCGGATGCACCTGACAAAGGGCATGATTGAAAGCGGTCAGCGCAGCATGTATCCGTATGTTTAATATATGTGCCGCTTCGGCGGGAGCCCGATCAGGTGAGGCGTTGCCGAAGATTAAATGTCTATTGTTTGAATGCTTCTCTTGTGTTATAAAGAAATATTAATATTTTTTTTACTATTTTAATCCAGACGCAGAGGTAATCTAAACAAGCTTATGAATCCGTTTTATAAAAATTTAGCCGTATGGCTGTCCATAGTGCTGGTAATCATTTTGCTGTTTAATCTGTTTAATCAGCCGCAGGCCGGCAGAAAGAAAATACTTTTCAGCCAGTTTAAGCTTGCTGTCGACCGCGGAGAGGTCAGAGAGGCAACCATACAGGGCAATAATATATTCGGTACGTTCAATGACGGGGAGCCGTTTAAAACCTACGCCATGAACGACTTCGGGCTGGTGCAGGAAATGATCGATAAGGGAGTGACGGTGGATATCCAGCCCGATGAGCAGAATTCGCTCTGGATGCAGATGCTGATATCGTGGTTCCCCATGCTGCTGCTAATTGCCGTCTGGATATTTTTTATGAGGCAGGTGCAGGCCGGCGGCGGCAAAGCCATGTCGTTTGGAAAAAGCAAGGCGCGGCTTCTGACGGAAAATCAGGAAAAAATCACGTTTAAAAATGTAGCCGGTATCGATGAGGCGAAACACGAGGTAGAAGAGATAATAGCATTTCTCAAAGATCCGAAAAAATTCACCAAGCTCGGCGGCAAGATCCCCAAGGGCGCCATCCTGATCGGCCCTCCCGGCACCGGCAAAACCCTGCTTGCCAGAGCAATTGCCGGCGAGGCGGGGGTGCCGTTTTTCAGCATCAGCGGCTCTGATTTTGTGGAAATGTTTGTCGGCGTCGGCGCTGCGCGCGTGCGGGATCTTTTTGTCCAGGGAAAGAAAAATGCCCCCTGCATTATTTTTATCGACGAAATTGACGCGGTGGGGCGTCACCGCGGAGCGGGCCTCGGCGGCGGACACGACGAGCGGGAGCAGACGCTGAATCAGCTTCTGGTTGAAATGGACGGGTTTGAGTCAAACGAGGGAGTGATACTTATTGCGGCGACAAACCGCCCGGATGTGCTCGATCCAGCCCTGCTGCGCCCGGGGCGCTTTGACCGGCGCATCGTTGTGCCCCTTCCCGATATTCGCGGGCGCGAGGGCATACTGAAAGTGCATACAACCAAGACACCGATTTCTGAAGATGTGGACCTCCAGATTATTGCACGCGGCACGCCGGGGTTTTCAGGCTCCGACATCGCAAACCTGGTGAACGAGGCTGCGCTGCTTGCCGCAAGGGAAGAAAAGGATAAAATATGCATGCGCCATTTTGAGCACGCAAAAGACAAGGTGCTGATGGGAACAGAGCGAAAAAGCATGCTTATCAGCCCTGAGGAGAAAAAGCTGACCGCATATCACGAAGCGGGCCATACGCTTGTGGCAAAGCTGATTCCGGGCACCGACCCCATTCACAAGGTAACGATTATACCGCGGGGCATGGCGCTCGGGCTGACACAGCAGCTTCCCGTGGATGAAAAGCACACCTATCCGCGTGAGTACCTTAACAACAATATCGCTATTTTGCTCGGCGGGCGGGTGGCCGAGGAAGTGATATTCAGCGATGTCACAACTGGGGCAGGCAACGATATAGAGCGCGCCACAGAGATCGCCCGCAAGATGGTCTGCACCTGGGGAATGAGCGATAAGCTCGGCCCGCTTACCTACGGGCAGAAGGAGGAGCAGATTTTTCTCGGCAGGGAGATAGCACAGCATCGTGATTTCAGCGAGGCAACCGCTGTCGAGATCGATCGCGAAGTAAAGCGCCTTGTCGATGAAAATTATGAGCGGGTAAAAAAGCTGATTAATGAAAACACTGAAACATTGACACGGCTTGCTGAAAATCTCCTTGAGCGTGAGTCGCTTGATACCGAGCAGATAACGGCTATCGTACAGGAGGGCAAGGATTTTCGCGCCAAAGCAGATGCTCCCCCTGACGCGGAGCCCGGTGGTGATTCATCTGCAGGGCCTGCTGCCGGCACAGAGTCCGGGGGTAGCTCCCCGACGGAGGCAGCCCCTGAAACAGCATCCGGCAGGGCTGCCTCTGAAGAGCTGGCCCCCGACGCAGGCTCCGGCGATGATTCTACTGCAAAGGCGTAATTATTGCCCGATTCCGAATGGTGCTTCTTTTTTTATGACCGGATATCGGGCCTTCGCTCAGGAGCGATGAAGCGAACCCGTCATCAGACAAAAAGCTGATCGGAATGTATCAAAATAATCAGCACTAATTACCGGGATACCCCGCAGCGTGCTGCGGGGAGTATCATTCAGTGACTGCCGATAATGCATAGCTGCCGATAACCATGACCCGCAGCCCTCTCATATCTCCTCCCCCGCTCATTTGCAGTAAACAGATTTTTCAGTTCGGCACTCGATCGTACATAATGGGCGTGCTCAATGTTACGCCTGATTCGTTTTCAGACGGCGGCAGCTTTGACGATGCGGATGCAGCGGTTGCCCATGGCCTTGACATGGCTTCTCAGGGTGCGGATATTATCGATATCGGCGGTGAGTCGACCCGGCCGGGAGCGCAGCCGGTTTCGCTGGATGATGAGCTGCGGCGCGTAATCCCCGTGGTTGAGCGCCTTGCCGCCGAAACGTCGGTACCTCTTTCTATCGACACCACAAAAGCGGAGGTTGCCTGCCGTGCCCTTGCGGCGGGGGCAGACATTGTCAACGACGTGAGCGCGCTTCGGTTTGATCCTGGAATGGCAGGCGCTGCTGCGTCGTACGGCGCGCCGGTTATCCTTATGCACATGCAGGGAACCCCGCTCACCATGCAGCAGAACACCGGCTATCGTGACCTGATCGGAGAGGTAACGGCTTTTCTGCGGGAGAGAATATCCTTTGCTGAGCAGGCCGGCATACAGCGGGAAAAAATCATTGTCGACCCCGGCATCGGTTTCGGCAAATCGCTTGATGCCGGCAATTTTGTATTGCTTAACCGGCTGAGGGAATTTGCGCTCCTGGAGCGGCCGATCCTTGTCGGGCCCTCGCGCAAAGCATTCATCGGTGCCCTGCTGGACAGGGAGGTGAGCGGGCGTGAGGAGGGCACAGCAGCAGCGGTTGCAGTTGCAGTATACAACGGGGCACACTTTGTCCGGGTGCACAACGTGGGGTCAATGAAAATGGTCGCGCGCGTTGCTGAGGCGATAAAAAGCGCAGGCAACTGACCGGTTCGGGAGAAGCTGCGGCCATGGTGCAGCAATGCGCCTAAACATGATTAACCGTGAAAAAGGAGTGGAGCGATGGCAAAACTTGTGGTGAATGTCGATCATGTTGCAACGCTGCGCCAGGCGCGGCTAATCAATGAGCCTGATCCGGTAACGGCAGCGGCACTTGCTGAGCTTGCAGGATGTCACGGAATTATCGTTCATCTGCGGGAGGACCGCAGGCATATACAGGATCGCGATGTTGAGCTGCTGAGAAGAACAGTTACCACGAAGCTCAACCTGGAAATGGCTGCAGTTCCGGAAATGATTGATGTGGCGGCGCGCGTGAAGCCAGACATGTCCTGCCTTGTTCCGGAGCGCCGACAGGAGCTGACCACCGAGGGCGGCCTTGATGTTGCCGGGCAGTCTGCGACGATTAACAAAGCGGTGAGCGATTTGAAGGATGCCGGCATAGCGGTCAGCCTTTTTATTGATGCGGACCGCGATCAGATTCAGGCGGCGCAAGAGGCAGGCGCCGATTATGTTGAGATTCATACTGGCAGGTACTGTGATGCCTCATCGCCCCGGGAAGAGGATGCGGAGTTTGGAAAAATAGCTGAGGGCATAGAGCGCGCATCCTCGCTCGGGCTCCGGGTGAATGTGGGGCACGGGCTGAATTACAGAAATACTAAGCGCCTTGCAGCCGTTGATCTCATTGATGAGTTCAGTATCGGCCACAGCATCATTGCGCGGGCTGTTCTTGTCGGGATCGACCGCGCGGTGCGGGAGATGCTTGATATTATTAACGGCCGGCGCTGAAAGGAGGCACCGATGCGGATCGTTACTGCTGAGCAGATGAAGCGTCTTGACAGCCGGACCATTAACGAGGCCGGCATACCGGGCTGCGTGCTGATGGAGAATGCGGGAAGGGGTACCGCTGAGCACATTCGGACATATTTTCCGCAGCCAGCCGGTAAGCGCGTCGTTATACTCTGCGGCAGAGGAAACAACGGGGGAGACGGCTTTGTGATCGCCCGATATTTTTTTAATGAGGGGCGGCAGGTCAGCGTTTTTCTTCTGTCCTCAATCGACCGTGTTCATGGCGATGCAAAGATTAACCTTGACGCGTTCAGGGCTGTTGGAGGGCAGGTGCGAACGGTTGAAAGCGAGCAGGGCTGGCAGGATGCCCGCAGCGAAGTTGTTCATGCCGGCATTATCGTCGACGCTATGCTCGGAACCGGCCTGTCCTCAGAGGTGTCGGGGCTGTACCGCCGCATTATTGAGGATGTAAACGCGCTTCAGGGACCGGCAGTGGTGAGCGTTGATGTTCCTTCAGGGCTTGATGCCACGAGCGGCAGAATTCTTGGAGCAGCCGTGAACGCTGATCTGACCTGCACCTACGGCTTGCCGAAGCGGGGATTGTATGTGTATCCCGGAGCATCGGCCGCCGGCAGGCGGGAGGTTATCGATATCGGCATTCCCCGCTGCTTTATTGAGCAGGAAAGCTGCAATGAGCATGTTCTGTGCGACGGCTTTTTCGGCTTGGTGATTCCCGGGCGACGCCCTGATTCTCACAAGGGCACATACGGCCATGTGTGCGTTCTGGCAGGGTCTCCTGGAAAGACAGGGGCGGGTATCATGACGGCGCGGGCTGCCATGAGAGCGGGGGCAGGGCTGGTTACGCTCGGCGTGCCGGAGTCGCTGAATTGCGTTTTTGAAGCACAGCTCACAGAGGCAATGACTGAGCCTGTCCCTGACAGCGGCAAAGGAATATTGTCCCCGGCCTCGCGGGAGGCGGTGCGATCGCTGATTGCGGGCAAGTCGGTTATCGCTGTCGGGCCGGGGCTTTCTCAGCATGCAGACACCGTCGAGTTTTTTTTCTCTCTGCTCAAAGACGCAGGGGCTCCGCTTGTTGTGGATGCCGACGGGCTCAATATTCTGGCGCGGGACACTTCGGTTTTGCGGCGCATCGGCGTCCCTGCTGTGCTCACCCCCCATCCGGGCGAAATGGCCAGGCTGATGGGCGCGACAATTGCAGATGTTCAGCGTGACCGTATCGCTGCAGCCCGAACCTTTTCTGCGGATCACGGGGTGATTGTGGTGCTGAAAGGCGCGGCGACCGTTATAGCCGATCCCGGCGGGGGAGTGTATATAAACACAACCGGCAACCCGGGGATGGCAAGCGGCGGGATGGGCGATGTGCTTACCGGTATGATCGCCGGCCTTGCTGCGCAGGGGGTCCCTCTGCTGGAGAGCGCACAGCTCTCGGTTTTTGTGCATGGCCGTATCGGTGACCGGATCGCTGCAGACGGTGCTTCCATGGGGATACTGGCAACCGATATTATCGATCGGCTGCCCCGTGCGCTGCGTGATTTTGTGCAGGTAACATAATGTTTACGCTGTGTTTTTCATGGGCAGCATTATCGGCTTGTCCGGAATAGGTGCTTTAGTGGACTTTGAGTATTATTCGGAAAGCCCTGAGGAAACCATGCGCATCGGCGCTGCCTTAGGGAGCCTGCTCGTTTCAGGCGATGTGGTCGGGCTTACCGGCGAGCTGGGGGCGGGAAAGACGTGGTTTGTAAAGGGCGTGGCCCGGGGCTGCAGCGGGGTGAATGAGCATGACGTCACCAGCCCGACCTTTACCATTATCAATGAATATGCCGGCAGGGTTCCGGTGTATCACTGTGATGCGTACCGCCTTGCCGGCCCTGGCGATCTTGAAAACATCGGTTTCGAGGAGTATACTGACGGGGACGGCATAACGATTGTCGAATGGTCTGAAAAAATCAGCGGATCGCTTCCGCCTGACCGCATTGACGTCGCTATCGGCTATATGAGCGAATCAGGGCGACGCCTTGTGTTTACCGGTACCGGCGACCATGCCAATGCTGTTCTGAGCCGTCTTGCAGAAGATTGTATGCCTTGAGCACTGTTGGGTGGCGCTGACGGTGTGCTGTTATTCTGAGCTATCGCAGGGCTTGTTCGGGCGCTCCGGAGGATATGGGTAGGGTGCCGCGGATAAAGGCTGTGCCGCAATGTGTTTTTTAGCTTCGCTGCAGCCGCACGCTTCAGCGTGCGTTTGTGGCTGTTTGGATATTGCAATATGCTGCGCAGGCGAAAGCCGGCGGCTACCGGATTATCCATGAATTATGACACGGCCTCTTATCCGCCGGATCCGGAATTTTTTTTAAACGATTGAACAATACCATTGACGCACTGCCTCGCAGCCGGGGCGGGGATGACAGTAAGAACAGGATTCCCCGATGGGTTATTGTCTCCTTCGGGGTTTAAAACCCTCGCCTTCCCCGATATACCGTCGGGATCTTCGATAGGCGAAGAATGATTATTGGCTCAGAACGTGCTGTTCGTATAGGGTGCTTACCCTCAGGAGAATTTTTGTAGTTATGTGTTTTTCCTTTAGTCCCGACACGTCGGGAAAACTGAATCCACCGGCTTGTAGCCGGTGGTAGTTCAATTCCGTTAAAACGGGAACCCGGTTTTTATATATACATACCTGATTTGAGCGATTTGTTTTTGCAGCCGCTTTGAGCGGGGCTCTGCAAAGCCCCGGCAACAACTAATTGCTGAGCCGTTCACACCACAGCTTTGCTGGAAGGGCCTATGGAATCCATACAGATATATGACACAACGCTGAGAGAGGGAAGCCAGGCTGAGGATATAGCGTTTTCTCTTGAGGACAAGCTGCGTATTACCATGAAGCTGGATAATCTGGGCGTTCGGTACATCGAAGGGGGCTGGCCGTCCTCCAATCCGAAAGATTTTCATTATTTCAAAGAAATATCATCCTACAGCCTTAAAAACGCTAGCGTTGTGGCTTTCGGGAGCACCGCTAAGCCGGGAGCTGCCGTTGATCGCGACAAAAACATACATGACCTGGTGCACGCACAGACCGATGCGGTGACCATATTCGGCAAATCGTGGGATATTCACGTGACGGAAGTGCTCAAGACGACCCTGGAAAAAAATCTCGAGCTCATTGAGGAGTCGATACGCTATCTGAAGTCGAAAGTGCCCACGGTGTTTTTTGACGCCGAGCACTTTTTTGACGGGTTCAAGGCGAATCCGGAGTATGCGCGCCGGGTTCTGATCAGCGCGGCGGGCGCAGGCGCTGACGGGCTGGTTCTGTGCGATACAAACGGCGGAACCATGCCGTTTGAAGTTGCTGACATCGTCGGCTCAGTACGAGAGGCAGCCGGTGTCACGCTTGGCATACACTGCCACAATGACAGCGATGTTGCAGTCGCCAATACCATCGCCGCCGTGCAAAACGGGTGCAGGCAGGTCCAGGGCGCAATGAACGGCTACGGCGAGCGGTGCGGCAACGCCGACCTGTGTTCAATTATCCCCAACCTGCAGCTTAAAATGGGGATACAGTGCATAACAGATGAGCAGCTCCTGAAGCTTTCAGAAGCATCCCGGTTTGTAACCGAGCTGGCCAACATGGCTCCCAGCAAGCATCAGCCGTTTGTCGGCACCAGCGCATTTGCCCACAAGGCCGGTGTGCATGTGAGCGCTGTTAAGAAGCGTCCCGACACATATGAGCATATTCCACCTGAGCGCGTCGGCAATATGCAGCGCATACTTGTATCCGATCAATCGGGAAGGCAGAACATTCTCCAGAAGGCGCGGGAGTTCGGCATTGATATTTCCAGCCACGAACCGCTGGTACAGGAAATTCTTGCTGAGCTGAAACAGCTGGAGCGCCAGGGTTTTCAGTTTGAAGGGGCCGAGGCGTCGTTTCAGCTGCGGATGCAGAAGGCGCTTGGCATACGGAAGCGCTATTATGAACTTGTCGGCTTTCGGGTAATTATCGAAAAACGGGAGGAAAACGAGCCGGAGGCAGAGGCGACGATTATGGTGCGCGTCGGCGGCAAAACAGAGCATACAGCCGCCGTGGGCAACGGGCCCGTGAACGCGCTGGATACCGCCTTGAGAAAGGGGCTTGAAAAATTCTATCCCACGCTGAAGGATGTGTCCTTGATTGACTACAAGGTGCGGGTTTTTTCCGCCGGCAGGGGTACCGGATCGCGCGTCAGGGTTCTTGTTGAATCAGGCGACAAAAAGGACAAATGGGGGACCGTCGGCGTTTCGGAAAATATTATCGAGGCCAGCTGGCAGGCGATCACCGACAGCATAACCTATAAGCTGCTTAAGGATGAAAAGGACCCGGCGGCAGCGCACTAGCCCCCCGGTTAAAAATGCCTCTGTACAATATTCGCCAAATTGTGATATTATGCCTGCTTCTGTGTGTGCTGTTTGCTCGAAGTGCCATGCAGGCAGCAGGAACACAGAGCTGCTGCACGGAGCAGCCGAAGCCGTTTGTGTATAAAATAGGAGGGGATGTTCTTCGGCCCGGCTTTTACTGCTTCGGCGAGCAGAAAACCGTTAAGCAGCTTGCTGATGCAGCCGGAACTCCCCTTGACCGCTCGCCGGGCGCTTTGTATGCTGAATCACCTGTTCGAACCGGGAGCAGCGTCACATTCGGCGACAAGGTTACCATAGGAGAAATAAGCGCTCAGGCACGGATGGTTTTTTACCTCCCGCTGCCTGTCAATTCCGTCTGTGCCGAGGGCCTTACCTGTATTCCGGGAATCGGCATGCGCACCGCCGAGCGGATAATTGCCTTCCGGGACTCGCGCGGGGGTATTCGCACCATTGACGAGCTTATGGCTGTCAGGGGGATCGGCGCTCAGCGGCTAAAGCTGCTCAAGCAGTATTTGTCGGCTGACCCGAGCGTGATGTACGCGCCTGTGCTGCGCGCTGGAGAAACACACCTGAATACTCATTAACCTGTGATCAATTATCACCGCCCCGGGCGGTAAGGAGAGCGAGGATATGGCTGTGAAAAAAGGGAAAAAAAGCACAGAGGGTTTTTCTGCCAATCCGATGATGGAGCAGTTGAACCGTTTGCGGCCCTTTATTGAGGACAATATCCGTCAGCTCGGTGCGATACTGCTTGTTGTGTGTATTGCAGCCGCAGCTGTTGTGTGGTGGAATATTCAGGACAGCCGGAAAGAGCAGAAAGCTCATTCGCTGTTTGCGGCAACGCTTAATTTCATGTCCGGAGGCGCGAATGCAGCGTCAGACAACAGCTCAAAAGTATATCAAAGAGCCCTGGCGTCATTTAATGCAATAATTGACAAATATCCTGACACGCGCGCAGGCGTTGCTTCCCGCATGTATGCGGGAACCTGCAGCTACCGGCTCGGCCAGTATGATGAAGCGGTGAAATTGTTAGAGGGCTTTCTGAGCGATGCGCCTGAAGTGCTTTCCGGCATGAAGCCGATGGCACAGGAGAATCTCGGCTATATCTATGAGGAGCAGGAACAGTACCGGGAAGCTCTTAAATGGTTTGAAAAAGCACGGGAGAATCAATCTGATATTGCAGCTGCTTCCGGATTGATCAGCTGCGCGCGATGCCTGGAGCAGCTGGGTGAGACTGACAGGGCATGCCAGTACTATGAAGACTATGTTGATATGTTTCCTTCTGCGACGTTTGTGGAATTTGCCCGGACTAAAGTTTCGGCGCTGTGTGAAAAGGACTGAGCACCGCGTTCGGGACCCCGGGCGCATGACAGCGCTGTTATGTCGCGTTATTCACGTGCCCCGGAGAGGCCTCCTTGCGGATGAATCAAGCCCTCCTCCCTGGGGCGAAAGCATCAACACGCTCCGAAGGGCGCCAAGTACAACCGCAGCCGCAGGCTGGCCGGCTCCAGGCCGCTTAGCTGCTTTCCTGCTGTTTTTTCCGCTCTTTTCTTTTTTTCAGCTTGACATCCTGCATGTGTCGTTTTCTGATGCGCTTTCTTTTTGATCGTGCCATATGATTTTCCTTGTGTGTGCTGTCGCGTATTTAAAAAAAATATTATACACTATAGATATGGCCAGGCGGTTGGAAAATACTCAATTTCTGCCTTGAGCTCATCATCGGTCATTGTGACGTACAAAAAAGATACTCCGCTCGCAGCTCCCGGCCGTGGACTCCTTACGATTCGGCGCGCTTTTCACATGAGCATTTTCCAAGCAGTCCCAAAGGGCATGTTTCAGCCAAACCATAGCCCGGAAATCTCAGGATTGTGAGGTTAACACAATCTTATATCAAAACAGGCCTGCCAAATCAAGCATTAAGATCATTAAGATGGTATTTGACAATTACCATTTAGTGGTTACTTTTTTAAATAAATCCGGGGCATAGACAACCGGAAATATGGATCATGTAATCTGTTTTTACAAAAAACAAAAGGAGTGAATGTATCGGTGAGCGAAAAAGTGCCTAAGCCGGGTGAGCTTGAAAAAGAGCTCAACGATTACCTGTCAAAAAAATATGGAGACCGTGTTCGTCTTTCGGTGCCCTTTCTGGTGCCCGAGCACGCCGGGGCTCAAAAGAGCGATTCAGCTGAAAAAAAGAAGAAAACAGCAGCGTCGATCGATTTTTCCATGAAGCCCGAGGATCTCGAGGCATATTTGGATGAATATGTCGTAAAGCAGGATGATGCCAAAGAGATACTTGCAACCAAGATTTGTACGCATTTTAACAGAATCAACTATGACAAGACCGCCCGTTCGATCGATAATGTAAAAAATAATATTCTTATGATCGGTCCGACCGGGGTCGGGAAAACGTATTTGATAAAGCTTATTGCTCAAAAGCTCGGCGTGCCTTTTGTAAAGGGGGATGCAACAAAATTCAGCGAAACCGGCTATGTGGGCGGCGATGTTGAAGATCTCGTGCGCGATCTGGTGAAAGAGGCTGACGGAGACATAGAGCGAGCACAGTATGGCATTATATATGTCGATGAAATCGACAAAATAGCCGGCAGCAAGAATATTCTTGGTGCCGATGTGTCGCGCACCGGCGTGCAGCGTGCGCTGCTTAAGCCGATGGAGGAAACGGAGGTTGACCTTAAAGTTGCCCATGACCCCGTTTCCCAGATGGAGGCCCTTGAGCACTACCGCAAAACCGGAAAGCGCGAGCGGCGGGTGCTGAATACCAGAAACATTTTGTTTATTGTAAGCGGCGCTTTCACCGAGCTCGAGGAAATTATCGAGCGCCGTGTAAACAAGCAGGGCCTTGGCTTTGGAGCCGCGATGAAGCAGAAGAACAAGGGCGGCGAGCTCTTTAAGCAGGTTAAAGCCGAAGATCTGGTCAGCTACGGCTTTGAGTCGGAGTTCATAGGCCGGCTGCCGGTCATTGCCTCATTTGAGCAGCTCACTACCGATGACTTGTATGAGATACTGAAAAGCCCCAACAGCAGCGTTATTAACAGTAAGAAAAAAGATTTTATGAGCTACGGGATAGACATCCGCTTTGAAGATGCGGCACTGCACCGACTTGCTGAAATGGCCGCCGATGAAAAAACAGGAGCCCGGGGTCTTATAAGCGTTGTTGAGAAAGTATTGCTCAAGTTTGAGAAAGCGCTTCCCTCTACGGATATCCGCTATCTGGTGGTAACCCCCGATATGGTTGATGATCCCGGTGCCGCATTTGAAAAGATACTTGGCAGCGACGATTTGAGCCGGATGTATGAGCTGCACCGGCGCCGTGTCGAAGAGGAAAAAAAGCAGCTGGAAACAAAGCTGCTGTCTCTGAAAGACGGCGTGGATGAATCGAGGGCTTTTTTTCTTGCAAGCGATTTTATCGCGGCGATTGTAACGGCAACGGTGGAAAAGTATTTCGATTACCGGCATGTGCTGGAAAGGGCAGGCGAGATTCTCTCTGACATACATATTTTCGAGCGCGCATTTTCACAGGATGAGGATATTGAAATATCCTTCGATTCCAGCGCTGTGAATAAAATTATCGAGCGCGCCCTTATGGAGGAGACTGAGGTGCTGCCGCTGCTTGAGGATATGTTCAAAAACTACAAGCACGGCCTGAAGCTTATAAAGGACCGCACCGGCCGGTCTGTTTTTACTGTTTCCGGTGAAGCCATTGAAAGTCCGCAGGGATTTCTGAACAGCCTGATAACCGAATCATACCGCTGAGGAGTGTGAGAAATGGCAGAAAAAGACTATTACAAAGTTCTTGGTGTCGACAGGAACGCGACCGGCGATCAGATAAAAAAAGCGTACAAGAAGCTTGCGTTTAAATATCATCCTGATAAAAACCCTGATGATAAAAAGGCCGAGGAACGATTCAAGGAAATAAGCGAAGCCTACGCGGTGCTGAGCGATAAGCAGAAGCGGGAGCAGTATGACAGGTTCGGCTCAGCGGGATTCCATCAGCGGTATTCCCAGGAGGACATATTCCGCGGGTCAAATATAAATGATATTTTCAGCGAAATGGGGTTCGGCAATGATATTTTCAGCTTTATTTTCGGCGGCGGGCGGCGCAGCGCCGGATTCGGTGGCGGAAAGCGGTCAACGGTAAATTTTGACGTGAATGATCTGTTCGGCGGCGGTGGCGGCTTCGGCGCCCAGCAGCAGGCCCATGCGCAGAAAGGCAATGACCTGAGCATCGATTTGAACATTGATTTCATGGAGGCGGTCTCCGGGGCTGAAAAAACGGTTGAATATATGTATGACGGTCAAAAGCAGGGAGTAAAGCTGAAAATACCGCCCGGAATAGATACCGGCCAGAAAATGCGACTTTCCGGTAAAGGGGGGCAGAGCCCGCTGGGAGGGTCGCGGGGCGACCTGTATTTCAACATCCGCGTTCAGGAGCACCCGGTTTTCAAAAGGGATAAAAACAACATCTTCGTCGATAAGAAAATAAAGCTCAGCGAGGCTGCGCTTGGCACAACGGTCGATGTTCCGACGCTTGACGGGTCAAAGCGCCTTAAGGTCCCTGCTGGAACCCAGCCCGGCACAAAGCTTCGCATAAAAGGGGCGGGGGTTCCCAATTTTAAAAAACCCGGGCGCGGCGACGAATACGTGTGTATCAAGGTGGATGTTCCGAAACCCGCAAGCGATCGGCAGAAAAAGCTGTTTCAGGACCTGGCGCAGGAGGGGTTTTAACAGCACCTGAGGGGTGTTACGGACGGGGATAAGGTTAGCAGCCGGGATAAAAGGCCACCTCCCCGGCGGGCGGCTCAATAGATGGCCGGCGTGAGTGCGTTTAATCCGCTGCCTCAAAAACGGATATTTTGTTTTCATGCTTGCCGAAAAAACCCTTTGCCGCGACGCTCAGCACGACCAGCTCCTTTTCTGAGTCGTTATCGATGTCGGCCAGAATGTAATCGCACACATAGTCTGCAAAGGCAGGGCTTTGCCAGTTGACTGCCATTTCAGCCCCGTCCCAGTGCAGGCATACAACAACCCCCTGCTCATACCCGCCGAACGTTTTCAGCACCCCCCCCCCTTTTTTTCTGTTGTCTCCGATGATAATATCTGCGGTGCCGTCGCTGTTTACATCGCTGCAGATGATGCGCAGGGGAACCGGCTCGTTGTGTTCGGTCTCATCACCATACAGAAAGCGGATGAAAAACCGCGGGGTGCCTCCGCGGTCGGCTGTGTCACGCCACAGCACACGGCCGGTATAGGACAGCATTGTAAGCTGGTGCGATGCGCTGAAAAGGCCTTTATTAAAGCCGATGTACTCTTTTGTCCCGTCATTGTCGATATCGACTTCATCGTAGCTGTAAATCCCGATACCCCCGGGCACAATTATTTCATCCCGGGAAACGAGCTCGTTCCCCTTCCAGGTAAAGTTATACAGCGACCCGGAAAAGGGGTCATTGAGATCCACCTGCTGGCCGATAAGGCGCTGCCCGCCGGCATCTGCAGAAAGCGTGCGGAAGAACCACTTCCGCGAATCGGCGAGCCGCGTGAACGTGCTGTTGTCTCTGTATTCCGTCACAAAGGAGTTGCCGTAATGGCCCTCATAGCTGCTGGCGTATATTTCGTTGATTCCGTTACCGTTTATGTCCGCTGCGCTAATGTGCACAATGTTTTCGTCCATTTTGGCAGAGATGGTTTCAGTGTTTTTCAGCGTGCCGCCCGCGGAACGGAAAATATGGATTTTTTCCCGCGAGGCGCAGAGCAGCTCGCAGCCGCCGTCTCCGTCGACATCGCCCGAGGCAAGCGTGCGGAACGCCGGGCCGGTGATGTCACAGGTAAACGAAGCGGCGGAATTGAATATCGGCGATTGTTTTTTGTATGTCTGCCGGCGGGGAGAGGGCTCCGGGGCGGCCGGCGGTGAGGAGCTGAGCGGCTCTTCATGGACGGTGGGCCGGGATGGTGCAGAAGGCACAGGGCCGGTTTCCTGCGGCCCGGCTGCCTCTGCGTGTTCAGGCTCCCCGCGCGCATAGCCTTCATGCTCAGCCATCGGCGGACCTTCTATCATGACCCGTTTTATTTTTTCCGCAAGAGTATCTGTTTGCGGGATTACATCGTCGAGGCTGCTGCAGGTCACCTGCAGGGGTACCGGAGAATCCCCGCTTTGAACGTCGGCAAGGACTGCATCGATGCTGACCGCCCCCCCGATTTTCGTTATGGTTCCGTAGAGCATATAATGCGCTCCAAGGGACTGCGCCGCTTTTTTTTTGGCCTTCCGGGAAAGGGCTGCGATGTCAGCTGTGCCGGATGCTGCACGCAGGGCGTTCGGCGAAATAGCTGCAGTTTTTTTCGGCATGGTTATGCGCGAGGCAAGAAGCGCCGGCAGCGCGCGGCGGATGTAGGTAAGATCATCCTGCGACTGTGTCGTGAACTCGAATATGGCTGTTTTTACCGGAGCGGAACCGGTGTCGCTGTGCGCGGGAAGGCACAAAAGCAGAACAGCCGCTGCAGCTGTCAGCAATAGCGAAGCAGAACAATTTTTCATGGCATCCCTTGACTGCATGATGGTACCAGGCATGTGTGTTTTTTTAAAGGTACGCGATAGTCTAACACTTCTTTTTTTTGAGGTAAACCATTTTCAAGACCACATGTATCCACCTCGGATCCGCATCGCTCTTGAATTTCATGTTGTTGCTTCTCTAACAGCATCGATATCTGATGAAATCCCGCCACTCATATCGAGGCTTTCCTTCGCGTACAAATTTTCCCTTGACAGTAAAAGAGACCTTAGTGTATAAATCTCTAATTTTAAATTCGAACTGCAATCGAATTTATTACTAAATTAATCGAATATGATGCCGAAAACAGAGTTCATATTTTATTCACTAAAAGAGGAGGTTGGGAATGGAACTGCTAAAAAGAGGAACGATAGTAATAGCCGCTGTGTTCGTGCTGATGATGGCCTGCCCGGCTTCTTCCGTCGAGGCGCGCAATTATGCAGTCAATGATGTCATCTCCCTGTCATCCGGAGATGCGCAGCAGCGCGAATTCACCCTTGACGGTGCGCTGAGCATCCCGTCTTTTGAGCCGTTTGCCGGATATGTTGTAATCGCTACCGGAAGCGACAACGAGACAGTCGGCGACCTTTCCATCACGCTGAGCGCCGATGCGGAAATTGAGTTCGGTGCATATATGGACTATGGTCTGCTCGGCTTCGGCTACAGCCTTGATGAAGGCCCGATAGTTGTTTATGAAACGGCTACAACTCCGTTCTCAGTTGAGAAGACGGTTGCTATAAATTCCATGTTCGGCTTTGTGTATGTAGGCGGGTTTATTAAAGACGTTTCAAGCAGAAACGACGTCAAGCTGCCTGCTCAGTTTACTATTTCTTTTACGCTTGAATAAGGATAAACAGCGGAAAGTCAGACCAGGTAATGAGCACAGTTTAGAAAGGGATGATACATTATGAATAGGATACACTCTTTGGTCAGAGCCTCAGCTGCGGTGCTGCTCGCTTTCCTGCTTGTTTGTCCTTCGTATGCAGGCGCTTCAGACAGCGATATTCTTGAACGCCTTCAGAGAATGGAACAGGAAATCAACAAGCTGAAGCAGGAAAACGCCGAGCTGCGCCGGGAGATAAAAAAAGACCGTGAGCAGGAGACAAAAGAAAATCAGTGGGTCCAGGAAATGGTCAAAAAGGACCGAAAGGACATTCAGGAGCTCAAGCGCTCAGCAGGCAGAATCGGCGAATCCGGCATGAAGGCGGTTCTGGGCAAGTTCAACATGGAGCTTTACGGGCGCGTCAAGGTTGATTTGAACTATGATACGGCCGATTTCGGTGCATACAGCGACGGGGACTGGCTCGGAGCTGTTTCAGTTGGTGATGCGGAGAACGATTCCACCAACTTCAACCCCCGCGACACGCGGTTCGGCCTGAAAGTCTCGCGCCGGGACGGCCCATGGCTGAGCCAGGCCCGCCTGGAAATGGACTTTTACGGCACCAATGCCGGTAACAATCTTATACCCCGGCTGCGTCTGGGCTATATTAAAATAACAAATGAGGACTGGGATGCCAGCCTTCTGATCGGTCAGGACTGGATTCCCGTTGCCCAGCTGAACGCGCCGACAATCGACTTCGGCATTATGGCCTCCGCCGGTAATCTCTGGTGGCGGGTCCCGCAGGTTACGTTGCGCAAAAATATCGGAAATTTCGAGTTTCTTCTTTCTGCGATGCGGCACCGGCGCCGCCTGAGCGTTGAGCAGGAGACCCGGCCGTGGGCCCTTGCCAGAATAGCCTACGAGAACGGGCTGCTGGGGCGCGGCGGCCTGCTGGCGGTCAGCGGCGGTGTCTGCAATACAGAAGTGGACAACGGCTACGGCCGGGATAACGACGTTGACCGGTGGATGCTCGCTCTTGAGCTGCGGCTGAAGTTCGGCAAGTTCACGTTTCTTGCCGAGCCCTGGATCGGCGAGGGGCTTGACCGCGAGTGGCTGCGCTATGACATGGGAATCAATCCGTACGACAACCATTTGCGGCATAGAAATCGCCGGCCTGATACCATCCGCGGGCGCGGCGGCTTTGCTGCTTTAGCCTATCAGATGAACCCGAAGCTGAAGTTTGCATGCGGATACGGTATAGACGATCCTAACAAAAGCGACATGGAAGGCATGGAAGGCTTTCTTAATGACCGCCAGTTTACGAAAAACGAGATGTACTTTTTTAACACCTGGTATTCGCTCACCAATGCTGTCAAAGTCGGTGTCGAAATCATGTACCTTGAGACAGAGCGATTTGATGATACAAACAACGGTATGCGCTACACGTTTTCAACCGCCTATTATTTCTAATGACAGAGCACCTGTATGATCTCACAACCGGCAAAACGACAGAGCCCGTTCACATGAACGGGCTCTGCATTTATGGCATGTGTTTGCTCCAGCGGCATTGAAAGAAAGTTTGATTTTCAACTCATTTTTCCCTTGCTATTGAAGAAAAGTTTATAGTATTCTCGTAACACAAAACACAAAAATTATATTTATTTTTTTAACAATGCAGCATAAATGAGGAGGAGGTCATATGGCTAAAGAGGCAAAACCCATGACAAAGGCGCAGATCGTCGGTGAACTTGCTGAAAAAATGGACATGACAAAGAAAGATGTTAATGCTTTCTTTGATGCACTGAGCGAGATGGCCTACAAGGAAACAAAGAAGAAAGGGTCGTTCACCCTGCCCGGATTCGGCAAGCTTGTTCTCCAAAAACGCAAAGCGCGCAAGGGCAGAAATCCCCAAACCGGAGAAGAGATCAAGATCAAGGCAAAAACCGTTGTAAAATTCCGCCTTTCAAAGGCGTGCAAGGATGCAGTGATCCCGCCTAAAAAATAGTTTTTTTATTCTGGTGAATATACATATCTTCCCCGGTATTTCCCGCACAGGCAAATGCCGGGGTTTTTTTTGTACGGGTTTTCTAAAAGGAGGAGATGCGTATGGCCAAAGCGACAGTCGCTGTGCTGTATACCACCCCGGATAGCGTTGTAGATGATTACCGTCGCCTGTGTGCGCTTGCGGGGCTTAAAGAGGCGCTCGATCCTTCTGCCACCACCATTTTAAAGGACAACATAACCTGGCATCATGTGTTTCCCGGTGTCAATACCACCCCGTGGCAGCTTGAGGGCACGATCCAGGGCCTTCACGATCATGGGTTTACTGATCTTTCTGCAGTGCATAATCACACAGTTGTTACGGTGCCGGAAAGAGGGGAGGAGGACCTGAAGTTCAAGCCGGTTTACGAGCGCCACGGCATTCCGGTGCTATTCAATTTTAAAGATGAGCACATGAAATGGATTCCGTTCAAGCCGTCGTTCAAAACGCTCGCGCTTCACAAGGTCTTCCCCGAAGGTATTTATATCCCCGATTATTTTGTCGGCAAGAATATTGTTCATCTGCCCACCGTTAAAACACATTCGTATACGACCTACACCGGCGCTCTTAAAAATGCTTTCGGCGGCCTTTTGAACTACCGGCGCCACTACACGCACACATGGATACACGAAACCCTGGTTGACCTGCTGGCTATCGGCAAAGAAATACATGCCGGCATGTTCGCCACAATGGACGGAACCACTGCAGGGTCGGGGCCGGGACCACGAACCGTTGTGCCGCATGACAAAAACATTATCCTTGCCTCGGACGATCAGGTCGCCATTGATTCAGTAGCAGCTGCCATGATGGGGTTTAACTGGAGAGAGCTTCCCTGCATAGCCCTTGCCCATGAGCACGGCCTCGGCATCGGCGATCCCGCTGACATCAGCATTGTCGGGGATGTCGAGGCCGCGAAAGACAGATGGCATTTCAAAGTAGGGGTTAACCTGGCAACAGGTGCCGGCCGGCTGCTGTGGCATGACACCCCGCTGCGGCATATGCAGAAGCTTTTTTTTCAAACGCCGCTTGTTAATCTGTTCATATTCGCATCGGAGTTTTATCACGATACGTTCTGGTACAGGGCGAAAGGCGTGCCGGTGGTTAAAAAATGGCAGTCTGAGTCTCCCTGGGGACAGCTGTTTGCTTCGTACCCGAAATGACCGGTACATTTTTTTTGTTATGAGAATAAACGAAATTTTTTTCAGCATTCAGGGCGAATCGTCCTTTTCAGGCTATCCATGTGTTTTTGTGCGCTGCGCCGGGTGTAACCTCAAGTGTTCATATTGCGATACCGAATATGCGCGGCGGGAGGGGGCTGCCTTCACGTTGAGCCGCCTTCTTGAAAAAATTGACTTCTACGGCTTTCCGCGCGTTGAGATTACCGGCGGAGAGCCGCTGCTGCAGGATGAAACCCCTCAGCTGATCACCAGTCTGCTTGACCGGGGGTATGAGGTCCTGCTTGAGACAAACGGAAGCCGTGATATAGCCCCGGTAGATACCCGGTGCGTGCGAGTTGTCGATATCAAGTGCCCCGGAAGCGGTGAGCAGGGCAGCTTCCTTGAATCCAATATCAATTTCCTGACCCCTGCTGATGAAATAAAATTCGTAATCGGATCGCGGGATGATTACCGGTATGCCTGCTCCGCCCTGGAACGGCTGCGAAGGCGTAGCGTCCAGAGCCGTGTGCATTTTTCTCCTGTTTTCAGCAGGCTTTCTGCGGCTGATCTCGCGGAATGGGTGCTGCAGGACCGCATTGATGTGCACCTTGGCCTGCAGCTGCATAAATATATCTGGGGGGAGGACGCGCGGGGGGTGTAATGTCTGCTTATTGCGGCAGGGCCTGCCGTTGGCAGCGATACATACCGGCATGTGTTGTTTGTATCGAGTGCAGCGGAAGCAGCTCCTGAGCAATATGGAAATCGGGAATCATATAAAACAAAGCATATGCATTATCTACTGACACTGTTAACGCTGATGCGGAGGTATGTGCCGTGAAAGTACGTGTTGTTAAAACGGATATGGAAAAGCTTCGTTCGGATCTTGTCGCTGTCGGCGTTTTTGAGGATGAGCCCCGAATGAGCGAAGCTGCGAAAGCGCTGGACCATTTGACCGGCGGCCGGCTCGCTGACGCGCTGAAGGATTTTTCAGCAAAGCTGCACGTGCCCTGGCTGATTTCCGTACCGGGTACGTGTGCTGTAAAACGGGTGCTTCTTGTGGGCCTGGGGAAGCACGCAGGCTTTACCCGGGAAAAGTTGTGCGGGGCCGCTGCCCGTGCAGCCCAGAAGGCGCGGGAAATAAAAATGAAGCGCGTTGTGCTTCCGTTACACTTTGCCGGAGAGGATGCCCTTTCGCTCAAGGAGCGCATCGAGGCCCTGGTTATCGGTTCGCAGACGGGCCTGTATCGTTTTGATGAGTACAAAACAGCTGCTGCTGATCGCGATACGCCTATAGCTGTTGGCCTGACCCTGCTCGCTGACGGCGATGATACACTGAAGGATGCGCAAAAGGCTGCCGCCGACGCGCGCGTCATCGCCGATTCCGTGTGTTTTGCACGCGACCTGGTTAACCAGCCGGCAAACAGGGCGACGCCCTCTTTTGTTGCACAGGCTGCGCGCCGTATTGCCCGGCAGCACGATTCCCTTTCATGCAGCGTTTTTGATGCCAAAAAAGCACAGAAGCTCGGCATGGGGGCGTTTTTCGGGGTTGCGCGCGGCAGCGATGAGCCCGCCCGCTTTATTGCTCTCCAGCATCGCGGAGCAGGAAAGAAAAAAACACCCGCTGTTGTTCTGGTGGGCAAAGCGGTAACCTTCGACAGCGGCGGAATATCGCTAAAGCCCCCTCAGAATATGGAGGAAATGAAGACGGATATGGCAGGGGGTGCTGCAGTTATGGGAGCGCTGAAGGCTGCTGCCGGCCTGAACCTGCCGCTGCATGTTGTAGGGCTGATCCCCGCTGTTGAGAATCTCCCCAGCGGCCATGCCCTGAAACCCGGTGACATTGTGCGCGCCATGTCAGGAAAAACAATCGAAATCATTTCAACCGACGCCGAGGGCCGGCTCATTCTGGCGGATGCGCTCTGCTATGCGCAGCGGTACAAGCCCGCTGCCGTAATCGACATAGCCACGCTTACCGGGTCGTGTGTTATTGCGCTTGGACACGAGGCCTCTGCAGTGCTCGGGACAGATGAGCAGCTTATAGGGCGCATTAGAAAAGCCGGCGACGGAACCGCTGAGCGGGTCTGGCAGCTTCCCCTGTATGAGGAATATGCAGAGCTGATAAAAAGCGATGCTGCCGACATGAAAAATGTCGGCGGGCGCCCTGCCGGTACAATAACGGCGGCCTGCTTTCTCAAGGAATTTGCCGGAAAATTTCCCTGGGCTCACATCGATATTGCAGGGACCGCCTGGGCAAAGAAGGAAAAGCCCTGTGTGCCGCGGGGGGCGACCGGTGTCGGGGTTCGGCTTCTGCTGGAGGTGCTGCGGTCGTGGCGGGACACATGATCCGGATGCATACGGCTCCCTGAATCGAGACGGCCCGCTGAGCGGAGTTGGACGATATGTAAAGGTTATGCCGGTTTCTGTGCAATGAGGCTTGCAACTGCCCGTGACTGTTCGATCCGCTCATGGTAGAAAAGAACAAACAAATCCAGGAATGAAATAAGCAGCTCGTTCGGCGCAAGCAGAAATTCCTGATTGTGCGGGCCCCCGAACCGCTGCTGCTCTATGGTGTAGGTTTCAAAAAAGACGATCCCCCCCGGCCTAAGGGATTCTTTAATCCGCTGCAGCACCGGGCGGAGAAGAAAGTAAAAGTTTATTATCACATCATACGCTTCCGCAGGCATTTGAAATTCCTCAATATGTGCCTGAACGCCATCAATGGCAACCTGCCTTTCTGCAGCGTGAGCGCACGCACGCTGTATGGCTGATTGTGAAAAATCAACGCCGGTCACCCGATAGCCGTGCTGTGCCAGAAATACGGCATTGTGTCCGGGTCCCATCGCAATATCCAGCGCCGTACCGCCGGTGAAAAGGTTTGTATTGTCTCTGAGCAGCTGTGCAGGCTCCGGAATATCAGATCTGCTCATGGCGGTATAGGTATCTTCCCATTGTTTTTTATCCACCGTTTGCACCTGTTGATGTACGTTATGATATACTGATAGTATATCTCAGGCTGAATATTTTTTTATGATGTGGTGACGATACCATGAAATATGAACAAATAACGGTCAGCTGTTATTCAGGTTCATCAAGCAACGAGCGGCCCGTATCCTTTACGCACCGGGGGGAACAGTACGAAGTCGAAGCGATACTTGACCGGTGGTATGAGGGCGGGCTAGACCCGCGAAGCCCGGTGCTGCGCTACTTCAAGGTGCTCACCACCCGGGGCAGCGAATGTATGCTGCGCTATAACGCCCCATTTGATGCATGGGCGATTCTC
This sequence comes from uncultured Thermodesulfobacteriota bacterium, assembly GCA_964621615.1. Taxonomy (GTDB): domain Bacteria; phylum Desulfobacterota; class WTBG01; order CAIYCZ01; family CAIRTM01; genus CAZUMW01. The sequence goes on along the minus strand of CAZUMW010000007.1, from coordinate 77,948 downwards.
GTTCATGAATAACCGGTATAGCGGCTCTGCAGAATAGATGTGTGAGGGCGGCGGGGATTATGCGCTGTTTCTGAAGGCGATGTAGATGCTTACCGCCAGCACACCGGCCAGGGGCAGACATTCATAGATCTCCGGGGGCTTCTGTGCAAACAGCTGCGTGAACACGATAATAAACAGCCCGTACACTATGCTGCCGAAAACAAAAACAGCCGCGGATGCAAAAAAACGATTGACCATTGGTCTCTATGCTGATGTTGTATGTATGATTCAATACCATTTGTGTTACAATTCTATTTATTGTATAATTTTAAAATTGCGCTGTCAATGAATTAGCGGTTTGCAAAAATGATGAGGGCGCAGGGGGAGTAGGCGCTATAATACCGGTAACCTTCACACCAGGATGTGGCCCATGGCACCGAGAATCAACCAGCGGGAGCACGATCGCATTATCAAAGAGGTTGTTGAAATACTTGAAAGCAGAGGTTACACTGATATACGGGCAGATCTGGACGGCAGCGAGCGCCCCAAGCGCATCCAGTGGAAGTCAACCGGAGAGGGGTTTCTGCCTGATGCGAGCGGCCGCAAAGACTGGTTCAGGATTTTCGAAGTCGAGACAGAGGACTCTATTGACGATGACCACACGGAAAGCCAGTGGAAGCTTTTTGCCGCCTACGCAAAGGCAAACGACGCCATGTTTTATATAGTATTCCCAAAAGGATGTATTGAAAAAGTGAAAAAACGGCTTCAGGAGCTGCAGATCGAGGCTTATCTGTGGGAAGTATAAGGGCCCGGTTTGTTATCACAACGGGAGGGCATGCATGATTGATGTTAAAACAATGCGCGTACTGATAGCAGATGATATGGAAAATATGTATCATTCCCTGCGAAGCATTATGCGCATTCTGGGGTACGGCAAGGATTTTAAATATGTTAACAATGGCGAAGATGCGTTCACCGAGCTCAAAACCGGTCAGTATGATCTGGCCCTGCTCGATAACAATATGCCGCGCATTACCGGGCTCGAGCTTTTGCGAATGATCAGAAACGACCACGATCTTTATAATTTTCCGGTCATATTGATTACCGGCCATGCTGAGCAGGAGTTTATCACCCATGCGGCCGAGTCCGATATCGATGCCTATATTCTGAAGCCGATTACCGTGAACCTGATCAAGGAGAAAATCCCTCCGGTCATCGAAAAGGTCAATAACCCTCCGCCCATGATGGCACATTTACAGAAAGCCTATGCGTTTGAAAAAGAGGGCAATATAGACGGCGCTCTGGAGGAAGCGCTCATGGCGATGCAGGCGAATCCAAATTCAACCCGCCCCTTGCGCGATATCGGCTCTCTGTTTCTTAAAAAAGGGGATCTCGATGAGGCTGAGCAGTATCTGCTTAAGGCATCTAAAATGAACCCTCTTGATGTGATCGCATTTACGCATCTGGGGGATCTGTATTTAAAGCGAAATGATATCGACAGCGCCCTTAAATATTTCACCAAGGCCATGAAGCTCAGCCCCCGCCATTATGAGCGGGGAATCAACCTCGGCAAACTGCTGATACAAAAGAATATGGTGGACAAGGCAGAGCCGGTTTTCAACAAGGTGTTTGAGCTTGCAAAGGACAGCCGGCTTTCCATAAAAGAGGAGATTGCCGATTTCAGCATTCAGCACGGTGCCCTGGATTATGCGGCCCGGCTGCTCAGAAATATTGTCGAGGAAAACAGCGAGCGGGGCGATTTGATGTTTAAGCTCGGCAAGGTGCATGCTGCCCAGGGAAATCAGCAGGAGGCGCTTAAGTACTACACGCAGGCCGAGCAGCATGATGACACAAATGTTGACATTAAGCTCGGCATTGCAAAAATATACATTGATCAGGGCATGCTTATCCGTGCTGAAAAGCCTCTCCGGGCAATCCAGAAGCTGGATCCTGACAACAGGGAAGCAAAAGAGCTGCTTCGGCAGTGCATTTAACAAACCAGGAAGGGGGCCGGTATGCAGCCGGACGCCAGTCTGCTTGATGTATTGAATACCATAACCGCTATTTCCAACAACCGCCGACTCGCGTTTGAAAAGAAGCTGGACAGGATCCTGCACGAAATCGTTTCCTCGATGAGGGTCAACAAGGGATCCATTATGCTTTTGAAGAATAAAAAGGAGCTCGAGGTCGTTGCGTCAACAAACCCTGACATCGTCGGGGTTACCCAACCCCTGAGCGTCGATTCGCCATCGACCTGGGTGGTAAAAAACAAACAGCCCCTGTACGGCGCCCCGGACAGTGCCTGCGATGTTCCGACCGGCAAATACGGCCATTACCGGGGCGATGCCTTTTTTCTTGTCCCCATTGTTGACGATAACCGCGTTATCGGCGTGGTAAACGTAACCGATAAGATCGGTGATGATATGTTTGAGCCCGCCGAGCGGGAGATACTCCTTAATATCGTATCCCATGTTATTACCGGGCTTGAAAACCACCGCCTTGCCGAGTCCCTGAAGCAGAAGAAAAAGTCGCTTCAGAGGAAAAACGCAGAGCTGAAAAAGCTTCAGCAGCTGCGTACAGAGCTGTTCAATATGCTTATTCACGACCTGAAGGGGCCGCTTTCAGACATCGTGGCGAACCTTGATATTCTTTCCTACACTATTTCCGACGAGAACAAAACATTTGTTGAAACAGCCCAGGGGGGCTGCAACACCCTGTATAACATGGTGTCCAACCTGCTGGATATCGCACGGCTGGAAGAGGGTAAGCTGCCGTTGGCATACGAGCAGATATCTGCACGCGACATTCTGTCGGAATCACGAGCCCGGCTGCTGGTGTCCGGGGAATCAAAAGGCATTGTGTTCACAGAGGAAATGCCCGAAATTGATGACGATACGCTCGAGGGCGACAGAGCGATGCTGCTGCGCGTCGTGCAGAATTTTCTTTCGAATGCCATTCAGTATTCACCTGAAGGCGGCACCATTGTGATCGGGTACCGGACGGCGGATAAAAACGGAATTGAATTTTATGTGCAGGACAGCGGCCCGGGCGTTCCTGTTGACAAGCAGGAGGCGATATTCGATAAATATATGCAGATCGAGCATCAGGCCGACGGCCGTGAATACACCACAGGGCTCGGCCTTACCTTTTCAAAGATGGCCGTTGAAGCCCATGGCGGGACGATCGGTGTTCAGTCAGACGGCCAAAGCGGCAGCCGCTTTTATTTTACCGTTCCCCGCCGCAGGAAGAAATAACAGCCCCGTATCGACAATGTCTATATAGAGTGATGCCACTTACGGACAGCCACGCGGGTGTACCAGGTACGCACTATGGACAGTTCTGATTGCTTGTGCTGCAGCGCAGCACGTTCCGGAAATGCATTTTTTTCAGGGAGAAGCACCATGAGCAGAACAGGACCTCCGGTACGTATGTGCCTTTTCTGGATGACCTGTGCCACATGCCTTGTGTTCAGTGTATCGTCTGCCGCGGCTGTATCTCTGTACGGCGCACTGGACAAGGGAAAGCAGCTGTATGATCAGGAAAAGTATGACAAGGCGCTAGAAACATTTCTCGATGCGCAGATTGATCACCCGGAAAATCCCAAGCTGAAATTCAATATAGCCTCTGCTCAGTATAAAATGAACAATTATGAGGATGCCGTAAAAGGGTTTATGGACGTGGTGACGACCGCACAGGATGCGCAGCTCGAGGAGCAGGCGCTGTATAACATCGGCAATGCGAAATATCGCCAGGGGAAGCTGCAGGAGGCCGTTGAGTATTACAAAAAGGCGCTTGAGATAAACCCTGAAGACGAACAGGCACGAAAAAACCTCGAGTTTGTCCGGGAGGAAATAAAGCGCCGCATGAAAGATGCCGAAAAGACAAAGAAGCAGTGCAGCTGCAATAAAAACCAGCAACAGCAGCAGACAGCTCAGCAGCAGAATCAGCAGCAGGGCCGGTCACAGCATCAGAAAAAAAAGGAGGACGGCTCTGACGGAAAAGAGCACGAGCAGCGCAGCGCACAGCAGCAACAGCAGCAAAAAGGCGGGACTCAGCAGCAGGCCGGCGCGCAGCCGGACAAAGAGAAAAGACAGCAGGCAGGCCGGAAGGCTGCCGCAGCGGACAGGAAAATGAGCAAGGAGGAGGCCGAGCAGTGGCTTGGCGCGCTGAGCGAAAACAGGGACACATTTAAAAAAGACACTCAGCGGCAGCGTGGATCCGGCGCCCGGTACGGAACCGACAAGCCCTGGTAGCTGAGGAAACCGTAACCTGACCGATACAGCGGTCATACAGATGCTTTGCCCCGGCTTTGCACAAGACTTTCATGCCGGTATCCGCCACGATAATGTTGAATTACCCGCCTGTAAATGTTATCCGTGACAATATGAGAATCGGCATGGTGACAGCGTCTGATTGGACAGCGTTACCGGGAGTAACGTAAAATCGATATGCTTCGTTGTCAGCGAAGCGGTTATCGTTGTCGTAATCGGGAAGCCTTCGATCAGAGAACGCAAAAGACGACTACGACAACGATAACGAAGAAAAACAGGGTTGGTGAATCGGAGCGTAAACCACCACAAACAATATCCAGATGCCGCTGTGATTACATCCATTCAATCCGGTAAAACACGGGTTTGTTCAAAGGGCAATAGACGTTTCTTATTCGAGCTTTCACCGTTTTGTTGAAAATGGATTATATCCGTTGGATTGGGCTGTGGAGTTGCTGAATTTTCCTGAAGGCACCGGTGGAGACTGGGCCCTGCAATGGCGGGTTTTGCTTCGTTGCACCCACCCTGTGGAGCTGACAAGCCATGGTGACAGCGCCTTTTCAGCCGTAGGTGAGCTTCAGCCCCAGAACGATACCGCACAGGATCACCGATATGCCGTTTGCAATAATCATGGGTATATCCTGCAGAATAATCCCGTATATAAACCACAGCAGCAGCCCCAAAGCGAGGCTGATGTAGGTGAGCAGAGAAATATCCTGTGTTTGTTTCGTTTTAAGGGATTTCAGTACCTGTGGAACGAGGCAGCTTGTCGTAAAGAGCCCCGCCATAAAACCGATCACTGCATATGATTTCATTGTATCTCCGGGAACGTCTGTGTGAAGGTCGCTGTCCGCCGCTGTCTGGAACAGTGTAACCGCCGGAACGATATTCAGCTAGTTATCTTTCAGGATTTCATCATCATATATTTTTTCAAAATGCAGCTTGTGCTTTTTTTCTTCAGCTGCAAGCCGGAGAAAAAGGTTTTTTGTATCCTGGCGTGTGGTAAGCTCTGCAAGTGAGCTGTACAGGCCGGCGGCCTGCTCCTCGCGCTTCATTGCCGTGATGATAATATCCTGATAGCTCATATCTGGAGCCGGTTCGGATTCAACGAGATAATCGCTTATTTTCAGGTCCTGCACGTCCGGAATCGATTTAATCTGCTCCTCAACCGATTCTCTCATGTTCTCCAGCGCGGTTATGTGGCCTTTTTCCATTCGCTCGAGGTCGGCGAGCATTTCTCTGTGTGCAGTGAACGCTGATTGCTTCTGCAGTCGCTGATAAAAGTCCACAGCCTGCTTCTCTTTCTCGATAGCAAACGCAATTATTTCTTCTCCTGTTTTTTTATCCATCACCTTGACTCCTTCTTAGCGGTTACTATTGTGTAGAAACGGCACGGACACCGGTGTCCTGATCGCCGCTCATCCATCCAAATGGTCCTGTGGTAAACGGTCTGCGCGCTGCCCCGGTATTGAGAAGCAGCATTGACAAAAAATGGCGCTGTTTGACATTACAAGATAGGTAAAAGGGGTATATGTGTCAAGAAAAATGCGGAATTTTCGGCCGGCCTTCTCGGCAGCAATGGCCGGCTGCTGTTTTTTTATCCATTGCCGGTAACATATACTCCGTAAAAAAACTGCCGCGCTACAATCGAGTGCTGAGAGCAGACGGCTGCAAAAAATAGAGCGGAGGAGAAAAATATCTTGACAAAACAATAATAGTAATTATTATCATTGCGTAAAGCAGAGTGCATAATACCGAGATATATAGAACGTATTTTAAGCTTTTTTAATTGACAAAACATAGTATTTGACAAAGAAACGGTATCTGATATTGATTGATTCAGTTAAATGTTGTGCAGGATATATACACTCACACACATAATGAATAACGGAGGTACAGCATATGAATTTCAAGGAGAGCAAAACGATGCAGAACCTTATGAATTCTTTTGCAGGCGAATCCCAGGCCCGCAACCGGTATACGTATTTTGCCGGCGCAGCACGCAAAGCCGGCTTTCTTCAGATTGCCGCTATTTTTGAGGACACCGCCAATAATGAAAAAGAGCATGCGAAAATATTTTATAAACATCTGGTTTCATACCTCGGGGAAAACGAGGCTATGGTGCAGGTAAATGCTGAATATCCTGTTGTGCTGGGGGATACCGGAAAGAACCTGGCCTCCGCCATTGCCGGTGAAAATGAGGAGTGGTCAAAGCTGTATCCGCAGGGCGCACGCGATGCGGATGAGGAGGGCTTTCCCGAAGTCGCAGAAAGCTTCCGCCAGATAGCAGAGGCGGAAAAAGAGCATGAAAAGCGATATCAGGCGTTAAAGAACAACGTTGACCAGGGTAAGGTATTTAAAAAGGACAGCTCTGTCACCTGGCGGTGCCGTAACTGCGGGCGCGTTATGGAGGGGGCCGAAGCACCGGAAACGTGTCCCACCTGCAAGCACCCGCGTGATTATTTTGAACTGATCGCTGAAAATTATTAAGCTGCACAGTGCCATGAATAACGCTCTGCATTATCCGTTAATATCGCACCCAATCGGTGCTCCTGCAGGGTATTGGGGTATCTACGGTGGGAGAGCCTCACTTTTGGGGAAATATGAACATTAATTAACCGTTTTTTATTTAAAAAGGAGTAATGCCATGCCACAGCAAAAAGAAATCTACAAATGCGAAAAATGCGGCAATATTGTGGAAGTGATTCACGGCGCTGCCGGGAAGTTGGTCTGCTGCGGGCAGGAGATGACTCTTCTCAAGGAAAATACCGTTGATGCTGCACAGGAAAAACATGTGCCGGTAATAGAGAAAAGCGGCAATACGGTTACGGTTACAGTTGGCAGCGTACCTCATCCGATGGAGGATAAGCACTATATTGAAATGATAGAGGTTGTGACCGCCTCGAAAGTATACCGCCAGTATCTGAAGCCGGGGCAGGAGCCGCAGGCTGCATTTACTGTCGAAGACCCGATTATGATGGCACGTGAATACTGCAACATTCACGGTTTGTGGAAAAGCGAATGAATTGCACTGACGTGCTCGCTGCGGCCGCATGGGCTGATGTTTGGACCGGTCGGCCGCAGTAGTCTTACATTGCTTAGCTGAAAAGGAGTGCATATGGCCGGCACTGCGGTAATAACACCCGGCTCCACTGCCCCTGATTTTGAGCTGCCCGCAACGACGGAAAAAAAGCTCCGGCTTTCCGATATGCTCAAAAAAGGGCCTGTTCTGCTTCTGTTTTATCCGCTTGACTGGAGCCCGGTGTGTACTGATGAGTTTTGTACCATCCGTGACGGTTTCAGGGAATTTTCCGGACTCGGCGTGCAGGTTGCGGGAATAAGCGTCGACAGTATATTTTCACACAAGGCTTTTGCAGAAAAGCTTGGCATTTCTTTTCCCCTGCTGAGCGATTTCAATAAAGAGGTGTGCAGCATGTACGGTGCTGTGCACGAGGAATTGCTCGGGCTGAAAGGGGTTGCCAAGCGCTCTGCATTCCTGATCGACCCCGGCGGTGCTGTGCGCTATGCATGGGTGTCGGATGACCCGGCACGGCTGCCTGATTTGCAGGAGATTAAGGGTGCAATTGAACAGCTGAACACACACTAACCCCGGCGTGTGCTGATATGAGCAAAGGTGCATCGCGATGGTGATTCTGGAAGTAAGCAATGTAAGCCTGTCGCTTGACGGAAAGAAAATACTCGACAATCTCAGCATGGAGTTCTGGCAGGGACACATACATGCTGTGGTGGGACCGAACGGGGCCGGCAAGACATCCCTTGCCTACACCGTTATGGGGCTTTCCGGGTATCGCCCCAGCGAGGGTGATATTTGCTTTGACGGCCAATCGATCATGGGACTTTCTGTTGACGAGCGCGCTCGGCACGGCCTTACGCTCGGCTGGCAGGAGCCGTCTCGATATGAAGGGCTTACGGTAGAGGCGTTTATCAGGGCCTCCTCGCACACCAAAGACAGCGGCGCCGTGGACAGCGCCCTTGAATCGCTCGGCCTTTCTCCATCCTCGTATAAAAAGCGGGCACTTGATAAAACGCTGAGCGGCGGAGAGCGCAAAAAAATTGAAATGGCGTCCATACTTGCCATGCAGCCGTCGTTTGTGATGCTTGATGAGCCCGACTCAGGCATCGATGTGTCATCGCTCGACTACATATTCAAGGCCCTTCAGGACCTTAAAGAGGCGGGCACTACCGTGGCGCTGATAACGCACAGCCTCACCGTGCTGGACCAGTCCGAGCATGCGTTTCTGCTGTGCTGCGGCAAGCTCGTGGATAAAGGAGAAACCAAAAACATCCGGCGCTATTTTGTTGATAAGTGCATTCCCTGCGATCATAAGAATGAACCCGAGCGCACGCTTGCGGAGGAGTAAGTGGGTAAGAGCACAGCACATACGATTGGTGAGCTGATGCGGACAGCCGGCCAGGACGCCGCGCAGCTGCAGGATCCCGGTGTCGCATCTCTGGTTGTGCACCACAACCAGGTGCTTGGCTCTCAGCTTATACCGGGCTTTGAAGCCCAGGTTGAGGAGCTTGAGGACGGCATCAGCGCGGTGCTGACCCTGCGTGAGGGAACCGTGGTGCAGAAACCGGTTCATCTGTGTTTCGGCATGCTTCCTGAAAAAGGCGTGCAGCGAATCCGCATGAGCGTGATGCTTGAGCGCGGCTCACGCATTGCAGTTCTTGCTCACTGCGCGTTTCCGAATGCAGTCGATGTGCAGCACATTATGGACGCTCACATAACGGTCGGCGAGGGCGCGCATTATTCCTATTTTGAGCGCCATGTTCACGGGCCCGACGGAGGGGTGCTGGTGTATCCGAAGGCGCGGGTGGTGCTGGAAGAAGGCGCACACTGCGCTACCGAGTTTGAGCTGCTCAGGGGGCGAGTCGGGGAAATAGATATCGATTATGAAACAATATGTAAAAAAGACAGCGTGCTTGAGATGAATGCACGAATCAGCGGGACCGGTAATGACCGGATAAAAATAGCTGAGTCCGCAATCCTTGTCGGTGAAGGGGCGCGGGGGGTTTTGACCTCACGCATTGCAGTGCGGGATACCGCGCGGGCAGAGGTTCTCAATACGCTCAAAGCACAGGCGCCGTATACACGCGGCCATGTGGACTGCAAGGAAATCATACAGGACAGCGGAAATGCGAAGGCGGTTCCGATTGTCGAGGTCGGGCACCCGAGGGCACACGTCACCCATGAGGCGGCCATCGGCAGCGTCGACAGCAAGCAGCTTGAAACCCTTATGACCCGGGGGCTTTCTGAAGACGATGCCGTGGATCTGATTATCCAGGGGCTATTGAGCTGATGTGCCTGTGCACGTCTGCGGGAGATGATTGTTTTGTCAGGAAAATCCCCCTAAATCCCCCTTTATAATTGTGCCATTTGGCGTTAATTTCAAAGGGGGACTGGTTTTGGCTATCCCCCATTCATTTTCAAAGGGAGGACTGGTTTTGGCTATCCCCCATTCATTTTCAAAGGGGGGCTGGTTTTGGCTATCCCCCATTCATTTTCAAAGGAGGGCTGGTTTTGCCCCCCCTTCTTGAAATATGCTTTTAACCGGCTCCTTTTTTTTGTAAAAAGATCTGAATAATTATGTGACGTTACTGTTTCGGCGTTCAGCAATTTCTTTTTGATGTTCTGTCCCCCTTTTGAAAAAGGAGGGCTGGGGGGATTTAATAATCATGGGCATCCCCCTGCTCAGCCGGAGGCTTACAGCGTTTGACATATGCGGCAATACAAATGGCTTTGTCTGTATTTTTATATTCAAAAATGTACTGTGGATTTCCCGAACGGAGAGGATGTGTCGCAATTGATTGTCAAAAAAAAGAGGCTTTCACATTTGGTCTACAATCAAATATTTTTGATTTTGAGGGGTTAGATCTTTCCGAAATATGCAGCTTTCTGCCCTCAATTTGAATTGCGACACAGCCTCCGGAGCCGGGCAATGACAAAACGGTCAACAGTTCAGCACAAACCGTCATCACCCGGTTTATCCGGCTGATCCAGGATTTTTTTAACGATGGAAAAACACTACGCAGTCGGGGCGGGGATGACTATGCAGCATCCTGTGGGCCCTCCTGCCCGTCACATACATCACGGCTTTACCGAGCACTGCCATAGCCGCAGGGGAATGTCACTCAATCCCGTTTTGAAATCAATTTTTTTATTCATCCCGTAGATTACTTTCGGCTGGTACAGCGGAACGACAAGCGCCTGCTCCATTATGTAGCGATCGAGCTCGCGCAGTTTTGCAATGAAGGTACTTTTGTTTTTTGCTGAGACTGTTTCGCCATAGATGCGGTCTATCGGGGAGTTGTCGGCCAGATTCACCCCGAAGTTACACATGCCCTGAGAGTGCAGAAAAACAAAATAAAAGTGTGACCCTGTTCCGAATATGTGCGGCCAGCCGGTCAGCACCCACATGTCGTAACGGCTCGGCTCATGCGTGCCCCTTAGCTTCGGCTCTATTACTTCCCGGATGATTGCGTCCCGGCTGAGAAAGCTCACCCGAAGGGTGATCCCCGCTTTCTGCAGCTGCTGCTTGAGAGTGCGCACAACCCTGATGTTGGGATTGTTGTCACTTGCCATCACGCTGAGCGTGCATCCGTTTTCATACCCTGCTTTCTTGAGAAGAGCCCGTGCGCGGGCCGGGCTGTAGTGGTACAGGGGCGGCGTGTCTTTGTATGCGAGCGAGCCCGCGGGCAGAACCCCGAACAGCGGGACAGCATACCCGCTCATCGCTTTTTTGATGAGCTGCGTACGGTCCACCGCCTGCTGCAGCGCTTTGCGGACGCGAATGTCGGCGAGCGGGCCTTTCTTGTCTATGTTAAGCAGGCACACCGAGTTTTTCAGCGTCGGGTGCGATGAAATTTTGAGCGAGCATGTTCCCTCGGGAATAGAGCAGCCGGAGTATTCTGTGATGAGAAGATCAAGCCTGTCTGAGGCAAGCGCTTCCCACTGTTTTTCGCAGGGAAGGTGGTTGTACACGAGCTCTTTGAATGACGGTATTCCGGCGCGCCAGTAGTCCTCGTTGGCAACGAGGTGAAGCTTTTGAATGGTATCGTTGTCTTTTTCAGCATAAAAAAACCTGAACGGTCCGGTGCCGATGGGATAGCGGGTAAAGTACGAGTCACCGACTTTCCGATAATATTTTGGCGGAAACATAAAGCCGATTGTTGCTAGCTTGCGCAGCAGGAGGGAATCGTAGTTTCTCATTGTAATGTCGACGGTGTAGTCGTCTATAATCCTTACCTCAGCTATTGAGTCGAGCAGAAAACGGCCTGCAAATTTATTGCGGGGGTTCTGCATAAGCTCGATGCTGAATTTAACAGCCCTGGAAGTGAAATTTTCACCGTTATGGTAGCGAACCCCGTGGCGAAGAAAAAAGCGCACCGTTTTTTCTCCGGTTTGCTTCCAGCTTTCAGCCAGAACAGGCGTTATGCTTTGCGTGTCAAAGTTTATGGAGACCAGTGTCTCGAAAATCTGGTGCTGCAGGTTATAGTAAAGGAGCTGATAGGTCCGCATAGGATCCAGAGTGCCGGTGTCTGTGCTGCCAAGGGCTGAACCGTACATGGAGAAATTTATTATCTGGTGCTTCTTTGCGCCGGCCTGTACATGTGCTGCAGGCAGAAGAAGCAGCAGGCAGCCGATGAGTATCACGAGCGCTTTACTGAACCTTGTGGCGTGCATAGCGGAATACCTCAGTGAATCATTGATGATTGCGGATCAAGACCGTGCTTCGTGCACATGATCCGGGGTATTGCGTTAAAGATTGTCACTGTATATGAGCCGCCGGCCGGGCACTCCGGCAGGGAGCTGTCCTGGCAGTAGCGCTCGAGATCAGAAATGGCAATATCGCCTATATTGATGTCAGGGTGATCATGGCGGTACTGCGAAAGGGCGTGCTCGAGCTCAGCCTGCTGCAGATAACAAATATTTTTACGGAATCGCGAATCAAATTCAGTGTCATTCAGATACCGGGCAAAAACCTGCTTTGTTTCATTCAAACCCTCGATCAGCTTCATGCACGACTTTGTGGCGCCGGATATGATATCCACGTTGTTTCCGGGCTTGAAGCTGGTTTCGTATGACCGGCCGATAAACTGCTGGAGAAATTCGGCCGCGTCAAACTCTTTGCCATAGAGCTCGAGCGGCGTGACCGGCACGATGTGGCGGAAAACGCCGCTTTTATCAAGCGTGTAAGCAAAATAAACATCGCTGCAGACATCGCAGAGAATATCCTTTTTCACGAAGCGGGCTACGAATTTATTGCCCTTTTTGTCCATGCCGAGATAGATATTTTCTTTGCCTGCGCTGACCGGCTTTACAATCGATACATCGGGCAGATGCTTTTTGAGAAATGCAACCGCTTCCCCGGAGGAGGCAATGGGTGCCGGCTCGGGCTGCGCGCGGGTAAACAGTTTTGTGAGCTCATCGTATGATCCCTTTGCCCGGCGCATCTGAATGCGGCCGGTTTCGTTGATCACCACGATTTGCGGCGCTTCGGTAACCGCATATGATGAAAACACCGATTCCTCACGGTCAAAAAGCAATGGAAAATGGATATCGCACTTATCGATGAACGATTTGATGTTTGAGGAAAATGACGGCGAAACAATACCGTACACGCGAAGCCCGGCTTTTTTATATTCCCGGTATGCTCCGGCAATCGCCCGGGCCTGATCACAATTAGCCGCGTTGTCGCCGGAAAAAAAGGCCAGAACGGTATTCTGGTGCCGTCGCGTGAAGTTTACAGCCACCGTATCGCCGAACCGGTTTTGCAGGCTGAAGGGCGGGGCCGGATCCCCCGGCCTTAAGACGGGCTGCTGCTTTTCGAGCAGAGACGAAACCGTTTCCTCGAATTTCTCAAAGCGTGAGGGGTTTCCGCGATAGCGTATGATCCCCTTGTTGTCGATGAGGAAATACTGCGGCACCCGGTGCACGCCGTATAAGTGAAGCGTGACCGTATCCGGGTCGGCAAGCAGCGGGTAGGTGATGCCCCATGATTTCACAAAGGGTGCCGCTTCGGTGTATGTGTTTGCCAGGGCAACACCCACCACGGACACCCCTTTTGACTGATACGCCGTATAAATATGGTTCATGTGGGGAGTGTGTTTTTCACATGCCTCACAATATATGGAAACAAACTGCACGATCGTAAGGCGGGATGCATTCATGAAATGGCCGAGGGTCACCGTTTCGCCGCTTTGATTGCGCAGGGCGAAATCCTTGGCGACATCGCCTGTCTCGAGCGCCGGCAGCGGCAGCGGCAGCAGGAAAAACTGTGCGGCAGCAAGGAAATATAATACTGCGTGACGTAAATTCACAATAAATATCCCGGATTATATGGTGGTCAAGGATGATAGCCCCTGCCATATCATCCATTTATGAGCAGGCAACGCCCTCTACACAATATGGCCGATAGTGCGCCAGTCAAGGCCCAGCTGCTGTGCAGCCAGACGGTCGACTTCCCCGGCATCACAGCCTGCAAAGATTTTGTTTGCCGGCGGGCTGCATTCCGGACCGCCCAGATGGTATTCGGCAAGCCCCACTGTGGCATCCATAACAGTCAGATCAGGTGTTCGATAGGTGTTGAGATCGATGATCGACTGCTGCATGTTCGCATGGAATACGGCCTTTTTCCATACGCCGTATTTACCCGCATAATAGCGCGGCGGCGCAAAGCCCATCATGTTTTTTCTGGAACCGGAGACAGCGGCGAGCGTATGCGCCTTCAAAACCGGCACTGATACAATAAAGTGAGTAAAGGCTGTTTCAGGCAGATAGATCTCCGGAAATACGGTGCATGATGGGTTGGTATATTTTTTCATCGGAGCGCAGTTGAGATCGAGCAGGGCTACGCCCATGCGGGCGGCAAGTTCGGTATAGCCCAGCTCTGAGAATATGTCGTCGGTTTCCCGGGAGGCATCCCCGCATCCTTCGCCGATAACCACGTCTGCGCCTGAGCAATTTCGTATATAGTCAATTATTGCCTCACAGCACTGCGGCGGGGTAGTTACCGGATGGGGGGATGCGTTTATCAGATTCGGCTTTATAAGTATATGCTTCTGCGCAGCAAGAACCGTGTGTGCACCTATGCTGTCGAGCGCTTCCCGGACGGATTCGCGGTATGAGCGGAATTCACATACGGCAGCATTCATCGCTCGAAATATCCTTTGTGCGTGCGGCGATGCCCCCGGCATGCATATGCCGGGGGCATCGCATATCAATCAAATACAATGATGAATTACCTATGCAACAGCGAAGCATATAATAAAATATCATACCATATCACACCGAAGCCGTACACCTCTTTAAGCGATTTCTCTATGCAGAGTGTGCGTCAGGAATCCGGCTTGACAGCGATGTGCGTACAGGCGCTGATCCGCTCCGAGAGTGTGCCCGGACGAATGCCGTTTCTTTGAGGTATGCAGATCAATTTAATACTTGACCAGAGAGATGCATACCGCTAATATGAATGTGAATATGAATTCAAATCCATAATTTTCCATAAAAACATCACTGTGCTATGAGCGACATTAAAAAGCAAAACATTATCAGCGCCGGAAACAGGGTATTTGCTGAAAAAGGATTTCAATATGCAACAATATCCGATATTGCCCGGCAGGCCGGAATTTCAACCGGGCTGGTATATTCATATTTTGCAAATAAGCTTGATCTGCTGCTTTCGGTTGTGCTTGAAATTCTGACTGAATTCAATGACGTTACCGGTAAGCGGCTTGCCCGGTTCTCGGCGCCCCTTGAAAAAATCTATGCCTATCTTCACTCATGCGAAGAACTGCTGCTGCAGGATGATGCGGGACTGTGCAGGGTTAAGGTGCTGCATGAATCATATACGTATGTCATGTTTGTGAAGGAGCCCGCTCTTAAAAAAAAGCAGCAGGACATCATGCAGCAGAATGCCATGCTTATCGACACAATTGATTCTATTATTCACGAGGGACAGAAGGCCGGTGTATTTGACAGAGATCTGAGCCCGGCTGTTATGCGTCAGGTGCTGTCAGGCACTATTGACCGTGTGGTATGCGGCCTTTTTTTTAAATCGTATTTCAAAAGCGATATCGGCTACGACCGCGCAGAGGCGCACCGTGCTATCAAGCGCGTTATTGAAAAATTTTTGCGTGTGTAAGGGGATTTTTCAAATATATAATGCACAAATACAAACAGTATTCTTAAGGGACCAGCGAGATCGTTAACAAAAAACACATGACCGATGCCGAGCCGGCCCTAAGATGTAAAGATCACCTGTGTACCAATATATAAAGGAGCGGTGTATGCTTACCCATGACACAATTCAAAAGGCAATCGGTGATATTCAAAGAACATATGTCGATTTTTTGCGCAGCAACATTGCCGGCTGGCGTGTGTGGGCAGAGGCTTCAGACAGAATGCTTCGGGGCGAAGAGGTGCTCCGCGACCAGATACCTGCATTTTTTCATACAGAATACGACTGGGCGAAAGTAATTCTCGATAAGGAGCAGGCGGGCGGTTTTGACTGGAACGACCCGGGAATTGCAAAAATGTTCACGGCAGCCGCTCAGTCGCCTTTTTACCGGCTGTGGGGAGAAACCATTACCGGCATTGCATTGCGCCTTGCGCGGATGGCCGGTGCGCAGACCCTGATCGAGTCCGGAGCCGGCCGGGCGAACCTTACCGCTATAATGCTGGAGCAGATGGCTCAGCATGACGTTTGGATGCCGCTGGTCATTACCGATGCTCACGAAGCCGTTCTGGAACAGCGCGCCCGCCTGCGCCGCTCATACCCGTCCGCACCTCTTACAACATACCTCTGGGACATAAACAGCGCTCCCTCAGCTGCGCTTGCCGGCAGTATTTCCCCGCCTGCGCTGCTTTATGAACGTGCAACAATTACATATGCCAATTATACCTGTATCAAGCATATGGCACAGGTGGCAGACATACTTGTCCTGGGAGATTATTTCAACTATACCGGCGAGCTGTTCGGATATGACACCATCTTTGAAAAAATCGGGGTGAAGCCGCTTATGTTCACCGATGCAGAGAAGATATTAACAGACCATTTTCCCAATCTGTACATTATTGATAAAGAAGAAGTCACCGACACCACAGGGGTGCCGAATATAAGCCTTGTTATCGCATGGAAATGATGCCCGCTGTACCCCCGCTTCTCAACCCGGCAGCGGCATGCTTTGTGGTATGTGATTTTTCCCCATTAATGAATAACGTACCCGCTCACCCGCTGTAATTACCGCTTAAGAGCACACGAATATATTGACCTGTCGCCTGTGGTGATTACCATAGCAAAAGTACAGTGCGAACAATATGTCAAACCGCTCACCGGACACAGAAAGGGTCAATAAGGCGATCACAAAAAAAATATTTCCCGGTTTTCTTTATTATTTTCTGGAGCTAAGAGGTGATTTATTGTATGGTATCTGCTGGAGCTGTTTCATGCCTGCAGCCTCGCCGCAGAGAGCCGCACCCGCCGTATCCGAAAACACTGCTGAGGCGAACTGAAGCCGCACTCCTGTAAAGCGGAATTCTCAATAAAAGGCAACAAGCAATTCTCCACATACGTGGAGCAGCCTGATTTTTGGCCCGACTGATGCTGAAAGCTGCTGCCCCTGCCGAAATCCGGGGCCATGCTGTTCAGCCCCGGCTGGTTGCCGGGCCAGGAGCCGATAACATATGAAAGGGGAGGGAGAGAGTTATGAATATGTATGTGGGGAATTTGAACTACAGCGTGACCGAAGACGATCTGAAAGAGGCATTTGGTGAATACGGCGAAGTCGCCAGTGCCAAAATTATAACAGATAAGTTTTCAGGCCAGTCCAAAGGGTTCGGATTTGTGGATATGCCTGACAATACAGAAGCTGACAAGGCGATGAAGGCCCTCAACGGGCACGGCCTCAAGGGCCGCAATATCAAAATCAGCCAGGCCAAGCCAAAGCGTACATCGTCGCGTCGCTCGCGGTATTAAGGGTTCCGGGCTCACAGCTCAACGGTTCCGGTTCGGAACCGTGCTGAATGGCAGGGCCCGCCTGTGGCCGGGATAACAGCCTCATCCCTTTGCTTCGTTAATGTGTGCCATCATTTCATGTATATCTGTCGTGGGTTTCCTGCAGGTATAATTGCAGCAGACATAGGCGGTTGCGCTGCCGTTTAAGGATAAGCGGCTGCGGGTGTGCGGGGCTATGCGCGTGATGGGCGGTTCGCTGCCGTCTGTCGGGCGCAGGATAATATCGCTGTTCGGAAGATAGCTGTTTCGAAGCGTTTCGATCATGACCTTTGTATCGCCGGCCCCTGCTCCGCCCGCGATCACCACCGTGCAGGATGCGGACTGCATTTGAGCGGCAGCCGATAAAAAAAGCGTATGTGCGGTCGGGGATTGTCGAACCCGGTTTGCAAACAGGCCGCAGATGTGTGACGCCTGCGTTTCGTATTCACTGTTCCCGGTCAGCCTGGCGAGCCGGATCAGGTTCATCATGGCAACCGAGTTTGCAGAGGGCACTGCACCGTCGTGGATCTGTTTCTGGCGTACGGGAACCGTCGATTCAGCGTGATTTGCGGTAAAATAACCGCCGCTTTCCGGATCGAGAAAACCGGCATCCAGCTCTTTTTGCATTTCTATGGCAGCCTGCAGGTACCCCGCATTGAACGTCGTTTCATACAGCTCGATAAATCCCCAGATAAGCATTGCATAGTCGTCGGCAAATGCAGGTATGGCGGCGTCGGTGTCCCGGTAGCGGTGGCGCAGACCCTGCTCCGGGCTGCTTAAGTGAGACATTATGAAATGGGCGGCTTTTTCTGCGGCCTGCGCGTAGGACGGCTTATGGAGAGTGCGGCTCCCTTTTGCAAGCGAAGCGATCATCAGGCCGTTCCAGTCACACAGTATTTTATCATCACAGTGGGGCCGAATGCGCGCCTTCCGCTGCTCAAAGAGTTTGCACAGCCCTGAGCGGGCTTTTTGCTCTACCGCTTCAGGGGTCAGGTTAAGCTTTGATGAAACATCCTCAACAGGCGCGCTTCGGTACAGTATGTTTTTCCCGGCGGCGGTTCCTGACGGCTGATCCGGCATGTTTCCTTCACGGGTTACGCCGTACAGTGAACACACCACAGCACACTCGTCTTCCGTAAGAAGGCGCTCGATTTCATTATAGCTCCACAAATAGAACAGGCCTTCCTCACCCTCGCTTTCAGCGTCTTCAGCAGCATAAAAACCTCCACCGGGCGATTGCATATCCCTCAGAACGTAGGAAAAGATATCGCGGGCCGTGTCGGCGTAGCTGACGTTTCCCGACGCCTGGAATGCATCGCAAAAGGCAATGCCCACCAGGGCCTGATCGTACAGCATTTTTTCAAAATGGGGCAGAATCCAGGCGGGGTCCGTTGCATAGCGGTGAAACCCGCCGCCGACATGATCGTGAATCCCGCCGCTGTCCATGTGCATAAGAGTCAGCTCAGCCATGCGCAGCGCTTCTTCATCACCGGTACGGTGCCAGTGCTCAAGAAGGAAGGTGAGCATGTGCGGGGACGGGAATTTCGGTGCGGAGCCGAAGCCGCCATTGGTATGGTCAAAAGATGCTTTCAGGCTTTCGACGGCGCCACGCACCAGAGCGTCATCAATTGCCTCCGCGGATTCCTGCTTTTCAAAATTTTTTGCTGCGCTGATGATGCTGTCGGCGCTATCGATAATGTCGGATTTCCTCGCTTTCCATATTTCAACGATTTTCGGCACCAGCTCGCAGAGCCCGACATGGCCCAACCGGGTTGTCTTGGGTATATAGGTTGCAGCAAAAAAAGGTTTTTTGTCAGGGGTCATGATGATGGTCAGCGGCCATCCGCCGCTGCCGGTGAGCATTTGTGCAACGGTCATAAAGAACGCGTCGATGTGGGGAAGTTCCTCGCGATCGATTTTTATACACACAAAGGCATCGTTGAGCAATCGGGCAATGTCGGGGTCTTCAAACGACTCACGGGCCATAACATGGCACCAGTGGCATGTTGAGTACCCGCTGGAGAGAAAAACGGGTTTGTCCATGGCGCGGGCATGCTCGAACGCCTCAGATCCCCACGGGTGCCAGTCCACCGGGTTCTCGGCATGCTGGAGCAAATAGGGGCTTTTTTCAGCTGCAAGCCTGTTGGGCATGACAGTGTCCTGTGCTCTTGTCCGGTTCAGGGTTCAAGGGTTCAGTAGTATTGGATCCAGAAAACCCGCTCCCCCTTTATAATTGGAAAGGGGAATTGAGGGGGATTTCCTAAAAAAATAAATGGTATAAAGCTCCCCCTGACATGTTCCAGGATAATCACCTGTTTCAACAGGGCAAGCGCGCGTACATTGTTTTTCAGGAGTCGGGGGATGGCTTCTGAAGAATTTTAAACAGAAACGGAAACAGAATTGCAGAAATCAGGGCGGAAAGAACAATAATTCCGTTGGTCTCAGCGGTCAGAAAGCCCATGTCAACACCCAGCTTGCCGGCCACGACCATGAGGGTGAGCGGTGCCGACATCAGCAGCGAGCAGCTCAGCGCATCGCGCACCGACATATTGAGCAGGTGCGCAGCGGGCAGAAGCAGGCAGTGCCCGGCAAATACCAGCCCTGACAGAAGCACTGCGCGCCCTATGGTATGAAAAGAGGCAATGCCGGTGACGTCCAGCGTTGCGCCGACGCCGATAAAAAAGAACGGCGTAAAAAAGCCGAATCCAACCGCATTTATTTTTTCCTCGAATCGCCCTTTGCTTTTAAATACATAGCTGAACAACACACCGGCCATGAACGATCCGAGAACCGCCTCGACGTTTCCGTAATGCGCAAGCAGGGCTCCTGCAAAGGCGATTGCAATCACCGCACGTATGCCTTCCTCCACCGGGTCATCGCTTTCCATGACCCTGGCGATCCACCCCGGATTCCACCATGCAGAGATATACAGTACTTTCAAAAAGAGCACAGCCACGCACAGAAGGCCGATAAGCTTCAGCGCCTCGGTTGCGGCCATGGATGAAAGCCCGTGAAGGTGGTAGACATCTATGCCGGTCAGCACGGCCACCGAGAGCAGCTCGCTGGTGTGCGACATGTTGATAATGTGCCTTCCGGTCCCGGTTTTGAGGGCCCCCGTTTCCTTGAGAACCGGCAGGATAATTCCTGCCGACACCACTGAAACAACGATGCCGAGATAAAAGGAAAGCCCGAGCGCCATGCATATCAGCGGCATACCAACGAACGAAATGGACGGCAGCGCGATATACCACAGCAGGGTTCGCCGGTGGTCAAACAGCGCGCGCAGGTCCAGCTCCATGCCGGCGATGAACATGAGATAAATAAATCCGATTTCCTTGAGCAGGATGAACCACTCAGGCTTATGATCCAGCAGCGTGTTGAATATAACGATGCCGAAGATGATTTCGCACGCGGCAGCGGGAATCGAAAACCGGCGTGCGGCAAACGGGATGGCTGCAGCGCCGGCAATCATTATAAATAGTAGCAGAAGCTGTTCGTCCATGATGTCTGTCAAAATGCTTCTTCGGCTTCGGGAATAATAAGCGTTGACAGCGGGGCGCCTCTTATGACCGACCAGGCGACATCGGGCTCGAAAAATGACAGCGGGGCGATGCGGGTTTTCCAGCCCGAGGCGTCGGTTACCAGGAGGTTTCCGTCATCGAGATGCTCGAGGACGGCTGATATAGGGTTTCCTGTGAGCACGCGGATGCCGGCGCGCATTTTGTAGATATTGCTCATTTCCATGATGTTTTTTTTCATTATCGAAAACCGTCGCAGATCATGATCAGAGGACATGTAGGGGGATGGCTCAACCAGCAGGGTGTCGATACCCATGTTGAGCGGGGCCGACATCTCAAACACGTTTTCCATGACGTGAATGATGTCTATTCCTTCCACGCAGGCGGCAGCCGCTTTCCGGTAGGGAAACGAGCCGCGGGCAAGCAGCAGGGGGGAGCGCGAGCTGTGCGAAAGCCTTTGCAGCAGCAGTTTTATCGTGCGGTCTGACAGGGCCCTGTGGTATGACCGCTTCAAAAAATGCTCTGAAAGCACAATAAAGCCGTATGACTTATTAAGGCGGGCAAGAGCATCGCTCAGAGATAATCGCCGGGTGCCGGAGAGCGTGCCGGCGGGGATGCCCTGCCGCTCGAAAAAGGCGCGCGCCGATGACACAGCATCGGGATCGGCTGATTTATCGAATACGCATTCCAGGGATGTCAGCTTAAACGTTTTGTACAGGTAGGCAATCTCCTGCACATACGAATCTGACTCTCGCCCGGTAAATGCCGCGAGCAGGCCGGAGCCGTATTCGTGGGGAAACGCCTTGAATCTGAAATTAAGAATCTCGGTAACCGTATTCACAACCGACGGCTCCCCCAGTATCACTGCCCGGTCTCGGGGCTGCAGGGTGGTATCTCCCTGGGGAACCACTATCGCGCCGTCACGATAGATAAGCCCGACCCGCCACTTCAGGGACCCGATCGATGTGAGGGGCTTTCCTGCCAGTTTTGAGTTGGGGTGTATTTCCACTTCCCGGATTTCATTAAGGCCCAGGCCGATGCCGTGTACTGATCGCGATTTGTATTCTATTTTGTTCAGAAGGCCCACAAGCCCGGCATTAAAAATATTTTCAACCTCAACGCCGTATGCCTCGAGCGTCTTAATGCCCGCAGGTGTTATGCCGATTCCGATTATCCGGGCCGGGCTGAAGTGATCATGCAGAAGCCGCGCAGCCTCAAGAGTGAATTTCTCCCGGGTCATGGATATCAATATGGTGTCCGCCCGGCCCACGCCGGCCTGCTCAAGAACCAGCCTGCTGGTTGCATCACCCTCAATGACAGTGATGCCGGGATAGGTGCTTCGTGCGTGCCCGATAACAGCCGGATCGCGCTCGATGCAGGTAATGTCGAATTCGTGCGACAGGCGGTCCAGGAGCTGCATTCCGATTCTGCCGAGGCCGATTATAATGAGCTTGTGCGTGGTTTTTTCCATGGGGGTGATGGCCGTATGCGCAGCGGCGGTTATTATATCATCGAAAGTACATACATTAATTGACCGGTGGGGCTATAATTTTTATATACAGTGTATTACCATAATATAATCAATGTGTCTAAAGTAATAATAAATCTATTTTTGCTAAATTAAAACAATTATGGTAATAGCTGTATACATCAAAAACCAATACAGGGGGGGGTACCATATGAAACGAACAATGTTGTGTGCTGCTGCAATGAGTGTGTTAACGGCTTTTTTACCACTTGCGGCCAACGCGGCAGCAGTTCCCGATGCAGCCGCTGCCCTTTCAGGTGATGACGGCTCGCTGTGGGAGCGGGTAAGCTCCTATGGGTTCGGCAATACAGACAATGTCGGCATTGTCGCTTTATATCCGTACAGGGACCAACTGTATGCTCTTGTAAGAAACGATTCAACCGGCTTTGAGCTGTGGCGCACCGCAGGCACGAGCTGGGAGAAGGTTTCAGTTCCCGGATTTACCGACGGGGTGCTGCATGATCGTATGAATACCGGCTACGGGTGTATGATTGAATTTGACGGTCGGCTCTATGTCGGAGTGGATTCACGTTTTGAGGGTGCATATTTGTACGGATCGGTCGGGCTGGCTATCTGGCGCTATGACGGTGAAACGTGGGAGCCGGTTATCGCCAACAGCCGCGATGAGGATGAATCAGGAACCATATCGTCAATAATCGGGTGTATGGCAGAGGATTCAGAAACAACCGCTCAGTTTACAGACGAAACAAAGTCCTGGGAAACTGATCAGTGGGCAGGCGGTGTGCTTCGTATCGAGTCAGGCCCGGGGCGGGGACGGCTGTTTGATATTATCAGCAATACGGAAAACACCCTGACGGTACAGCAGAACGAGGCGGCGAATATGGATGAGTTTACGGTGTGTGAAGCATTTATTCCACATGAAGATCGCCCCGAGCTTGTTGCCGGAACAGTATCTGCGGGCGATCTCTATGCCATCGGTATGGGTACCGATGAAAACGGGTTTGGTGAAATATGGAACAAAAACATTATCGATTTTGAAGTTTTAGACGGTGAGCTGTATGCCTCCATTGCACACAATTATGAAGACGGGACCCGCGTGTGGAAAACCGCGGACGGTATGAACTGGGAACCGACCTCACCTTACAGTTTCGGGCTTTTCCATGGATACACCCCCGAGGGTGATGAAACTGGGTTCTGCCTGATAGAGGGGCTCGAGGACCGCAACGGTGCGCCGGTATGCTCGAGCAGCACCTATTTCGGTAAGAGTGCGGTGAGCGGCACCGAGACGCTGTATGTCGGCGGTACCGGGTCAAGCGGCTGCAACGGGCGCGGCGCGCGCGTTTTGCGCTATGACAACGGCACCTGGCGGTTTATCGTCGATTATTTTGTCGATGATAATGACCAGGGGACCAATGAAAGCGGTTTTGGGGATGCTGATTCGTTTTTCAGTTCCAATTTTCAGGCCTGGTCATGGGCCCAGTATGATGAACGCCTGTTTGTGGGTATAGCGCGTATGAAGGGATGCAGGATCATGTATACGGACAGCGGGTCTGCTCAGGACGGGGCCTGGACGTATGCAGTCGGCGGTGATGCGGCCATGCCCGACGGATTCGACGGGGTCTCTAATTTTGTCGGATATGGCTCTAACCTGGTTCCGCTTTTGTATACTTATAAATCACAGCTGTTTGCCGCCACCATGGCAAATGCATACTCGCTGCCGCTGTTTGCCGGGCATCTTATGGACGGGGGTGATATATGGCGTGCTACCGGACCCGCCGGTTCATTGGTGTGGACCCGTGTTACGGGATCGGGGTTCGGCGATAAAACAATCAGCTTTCAGGGGTTTTGTGAGTTCGGGGGCCAGCTGTATGCTGCCGGGTCAAACCTGTTCGGAAATTTTACCGGGGATAAGCCGGAAGGCTCTCAGGGCTGCGCCGTTTACCGGCTGGAGCAGCTTCCGGGCATGATCGTTCCCGCCTCGTTTACGGCGAAAAGCTCCGGTATCGCCATAAGCTTGAGCTGGCAGGTTGATAACGAAACCGGCGTTTCAGGATACAACGTCCATCGCTCTGCTTCCGAAGAGGAGAATAAACCCTACCGTCAGGTGAACAGAACCATGATCGCAGCTGATGGCGGCCCGTCCGAGAGCACGGACTATACGTATACCGATAAGCCGGTCTGGTTCAACAGGACCTATTTTTATAAAATCGAGGCGGTCGGTGAAGACGGAAGCAGCCAGTGGTTCGGACCGCTCGGCGTGACGACCGTCAAGCTGCTGGGAAACTGATTGCGGGCGAGGGGGAATGGATCCGGGTTTGGAAATCCCCTTATAATTGTGCCATTTGGCGATGAGGGGAAAATGCGCGCAGCAGGGTGGACACGGAAGTGTCCACCGGTTGGGGGGGGAGCGCGGCTGAACCTGTCTGTGGAACCAGCGGCGGACACGCTGCGCTTTGTCCGCCCTACGGCCTGGAATTGCCTATCCGCTTTTTCAAATGCTGACTCTACCCACACATGTCGGGGGAGCAGTTCAGTTCAAATTACCCTAAGAAATATCCTAATCAAAATTCCTGTTTGTCCGGATGGAAAAGATTCTGCCGATCAACTAGTATGTGTGACATATGCATACGGCACACCGCATATCATATCTTTTAGGCATTAACGGTTGATATGAACAATGCTGCAGAAAGGAGATCGGCATGAGCAAAAACCCCGGATTCGGTGACACACAGCCCCATATTGTCGTGATAGAGGATGAAGTCGATTTTCTCGAATCGATACAGCGCAGCTTCCGCATCGCAGGGATCGAGCATTTTACCCTGCAGCAGGATCCGCAGTGCGCGCTTGCATTCCTTGAAAATGGCGCGAAGGTGGATGTTATCCTGATGAACGGGCTTATGGCCGGCATGCCGGGAACCGAGATGCTGAAACACATAACCGCTTTCCGCCCGGATACGCCCTGTATCGTCATGACCGGTTCAATCGAAAAAAACGATATCTCGGCACATTATGAAAACGGCGCAGCAGCGGTCCTTATGAAGCCGTTCTCACACGACCGGCTGATTGAGGTTATATTACAGCATACAATGACGGGTGCTGGGCACAGTAGTGACAGACATATGAATATGCAGCGGCCGGCTATATTGCTTGTTGACGATGAGGAATCGATACGCACGACATACCGCATGAAGCTTGAGCGCAGCGGCTACAGGGTCGTTGCAGCAGAAAACGGCAGGGAGGCGTTCGATCTGTTTTATGCCGACCCGGACGGCTTCGATCTTGTTATAACCGATATTATCATGCCCGGGATGAACGGGGATCAGCTCCTGCTGGAAGTCCTTCGTATCAGGCCCGATATGCCCTTTATTATTACCAGCGGCGCGTATGGGGGCACGTCAAGAACCGTGCTTGCCGCTGCAGTGAAAGCGGACGCATTCCTTGAAAAGCCGTACAGGCTTGACCGGCTTACAGATGCCGTCGAGAGAAAGCTGACAGCGGGCGATTCGATGCAGGAGGTGTATGAGGGCGTGGTGCATAGTTAGTTTTGTTTCAGCGCTTTTTGCAGCTGTTCTCTGACGCCTGCATGGCCGGGCATAAGCGTGCGCGCTTCCCGAAGCAAAGCAACCGACTCATCCAGCTGACCCTGCCGGTACCGTATGGTTCCCAGGGCATAGTATGCTTTTCCGTAGCGGGGGCGGTTCCGGATTGCTTCCTGAAACTCCTCTGCCGCATCTTCAAGGCGGCCCAGCCGGTACAGCGCAGCCCCCAGATTGTAGTGTGCCGTGGCATAGCCGGGGTTTTCTTTCAGAAGCTCACGGTACAGGGCTGCGGCATCCTCCAGCGCGCCCTGCCGTACCAGCAGACCCGCATAATTGTTTACCGCTGTACGGCTGTCGGGATTGAGCTCCATAGCCCTGACAAAATGGGTGCGGGCACGTTCGTATTGTTTAAGCTCAAAAAGCACCCCGCCCAGGGCCGTGCGGTACCGCGCATTGCCGGGATCGAGCCGGACCGCTGCTGAGAAATGCCCCAGCGCTTCTTTGAAGCGCTCCTGGTCACGAAGAGCAACGCCGTAGTTGTATCTGCAGCGAGCATATGACGGTTTTATGGCAACGGCCCGGGCGAAGTGCTCCAGGGCTTTGTCAATCAGCCCCTTTTTGTAGTACACATGCCCCAGGTTGTTGTGAATGCGGAAATTGTTTTCGGTGACCTGCAGGGTGTGGGTGAAAAGGGTAACGCTGTTTTTCCAGTGCGATACCTGCACGGCGGTCACAACGCTGAACGCTCCGAGCACAGCCGCCGCCAGCGGTCCAGCCACCGCGCCGGGCTTCGGCAGAGCGGACAAAAGCCGCGGCAGGCCCCATGAAGCGGCGATTCCTATGCCGATAAGCGGAATATACATGAACCGGTCCGCCCGTGCGTGTGCGCCTATCTGAATCAGGCCGATCACCGGGGCCAGCGTTCCCAGAAACCACAGCCATCCCGTTAATAACGCCGGCACGGCGTGCCTGAGCCGTATGGCGGCTGCGCTCGTCAGTATAAGAGCCAGTGATGAAAAACCGGCGGCCCGAAACGAAACGTCCAGCCCCGGATGCGGGTATAATACTCCCATGCCGCGGGGCATCGCAGTCTGCAGCAGATAGGCGCCGTAGGCGTTAAGCGCGTTTGCCACCCGGTGCGCAAGAGGAAGGGCCTCAAACCCGGTCAGGCTTTCCCCGTGCTGCTGCGCGCTGTAGGCGATGAAGCCTGCAGCAGCAGAAATGGCAAAAAGCGGTATTTTTTCTGCAAGAACACCGCTCAGGCGATGGTTTTTATTGTAAAAGCGCTGCAAAGGCCACCAGTCAAGGACCAGCAGCACTGCAGGCAGAGTGACCAGCATCGGCTTTGCCATAAGCCCTGCGCAGAACAGAATAATCAGCGCCGCGTATTTACCGATTCCCCGCTGCCGGACATATGAGCGATAGGTGAGCAGGCAGAGCATGAAAAAAAATGTACTGAGCACATCCTTGCGCTCGGTGATCCAGGCCACGGATTCAACATGCAGCGGGTGTACCCCGAACAGCGCAGCCACAAAAAAAGATTTCCACAGCGCACCTGTCATGCTGAACAGGGCAAGAAAAAGCAGCACCGTGTTTGCGCAGTGCAGCATCAGGTTTGTAATATGATATCCGCCGGGATCAAGACCGTAGAGCGTATAGTCTGCCATGAAGCTCAGCGTCGTGAGCGGCATCCATATGCCGCCGCGGAAACTGGTGAAGACATGTTTCATGTTTTGCGCAGTGAATCCCCCGCGCACGAGGGGGTTGTCAATTACGTACACATCATCGTCGATATAGATGAAATCAAAGGAATATACCTGTATATAGCAGGCGGCGGTAAGCACAATGAGAGCCGCGGCCGAAAGCAGAAGATACTGTTTCGGAAGTGTGTGCCGTAGGGATCGCTGTTGTAAGTGCATAAGGTATCCGCTGTCAGGAATTACGCCTGTACATATATATGATTTTCCAAACGTGTCCAAAATAAATGAAAGCATTGAGCAAAAGCCGGTTAGGGCGGGGCCCTGTGGAGCCGCCGCCAGATAAAACCTCACTTCATGGGCGGCCCGATGCTGCTATGTGTAACTACGCAACAGGCATTGTGCAGGAATTGTCCCGGGCAGCACCGTCCGCCGGGCCGTGTGTGTACTGAAACATAACGGCACATGCCGTTCCATCACCTTCTAAACTTGTTGCGGGGGCTCCGCAGGGCCCCGCCCGAACCGGCTTCGTAAATTATATTGGACACTGCTGCTGATGTTTGTAGAAAATAGGGCATCGCGGCGGTGTTGTCAACAGGATGATGAAATTGACATATGCCTCCAATTCCTATATTGTGCTGACTGTTTTTCTGATTTATGCATAGAGCCGTTTAAGCAGGCATGAATACAGGAAAAAAGCTGTTATCGGCGTATTGTAAACACAAACCATACTCAGGGGGGATCAGGCTATGGAAAATGAATGCAGCATGATTAATCCGGAATGTCTGGCCAAAAAAGGAATTACCTGCCCTGCAAAGGAACAGGGCAAAAACTGCTGGGAATTTGACTGGATAGCAGTTATCAAGGACCTGCCGGAAGATGAAAAAAAGAAATGGGCCGGTTTTATGGTTCAGAAATGTCCCTCGTGCCCGGCGTTTCGTGAGCAGATGCAGCCCATGATGGAGCGCATGAAAAAGGAAATCTGAACACGCACATCGCCGCAGTTTCTAAAGACACAAAAAAAATCCGGCCCGAGAGCCGGATTTTTTTTGTGTGGTTAACACTGGTACATACGATATCAGGGGGTTTCATCAACGGGGGTGTTTACAGGCGTCCCGTCGCTCCAGGTACCCATATCCCAGGGTACATCGACGACACCGTCAATGAGCGCCTCAACGGCTACATGATAGTATCGCCAGTCAAGCGCATCGACTTCGCCGTCACCCCCGAACATGTCCATTGCCCAGCCGGGAATCAGGCCGTCGTCGTTGATTGCAGCCATGTGGTCGGCATCCAGGTTGGGGCTGCCGTACCAGTCACCGTGCATATAAAACACTTTTTTCGGGGTAGCGCCTGTGAGCGCATTGAACGCATCAATCTGCTGGTCAAGGGGTGCGATTTCATCCTGATTACCCCCGATAATGATTACCGGGCCGGTTGCCGCCGGAGCCATGGTTACATAGTCGAGCGCCGTTATCTCGGGCTGAAGGCCGCCCTGCGCATTGGGATCGGTGTTCGGGTGTGCAAGCACCCGGCCTGCCACCGGGGGCCCACCTGCACCCTCCCAGCACATGCCGATAAGGCCGCCGAGCGAGTGACCGTAAATGTACATGCTGCCGGTTTCCGCAACATCCCCGAGCATTGCAAGGGCCTGGTTTACGCTGTCGATTGCCCGCGCGATCATGTCATATTGATTGGTGTCGCTGAGAACGCCTGTGTAGCCTTTGTTGAATTGCGGATGGATAACAATATACCCCAGCTTCATAAAATGCCGCAGCGTGGTCCAGTAGATTTCAGGGCCGATCAGAAGGGCACCGTGAAGGTGAATAATGACCGGAGCGCTGGAGCCGTTTTTCAGGCTTTCGGGGACAAATATGTATGTTTTTGTGCCGTCGCTGATGCTGCCGAACATGGTCAGGTCGTAATCCGAGCAGATATATTGTCCAGCTGATCCGTAGCCTGTTTCAGGCTGCCCCGGCGGCTCGGGCTCGCTGCCGCCCGCAAATACGATTGAACAGTGACCGATAAGCAATAATGCACCAAGCATCGATATCAATTTTTTCGTCATCAATGACTCCCCCGTGATGTGAAGTGTTTGCCGTGAATTTTTAATGTATGATGGTTTCCGTTGGAAATCAAAGGGGGGAGATCGTTCGGTATGCAGGATTGCTGAGACCATGTGGTTATGGAAGAGAATTGGTACGATTTAAAGTAAACCGTCTGGCCGGTATATTATTATAATCCCCAATGCCGGAAAATTTGTCAAGTTAAAATTTCATAATATGAATAATTCACACAATAAAAAAACCGGGCACGAATGCCCGGCTGTTGAAAAGCAAAAAAATATATTTTTTATAATATTTTCCTTTTTCTCAACAATCCGAACACTCAATATTCTGCAATTTCGTCCGGATATCCTGAAGCTTGCCGAAACAGATGAAAACATCTCCTGGAATTATCTCAGTATCAACGGAGGGTTGTGGAAGAACAGTGTCTCCGCGCTCGATTGCAATAACTGTGATTTCCTCTGAGCGCAGGCCGGAATCGGCGATATTTTTTCCCTGCAGCCCGGCAGCCTGACCGGTATCGATACGGATTATGCCGTAATCACCGGCAGTCAGCAGAAGTTCCTCAAACGGAACCGTTTTAAGGATGCCCTGTTCAACAAGCTTAGTCTGTATTGCATTTAAAAGCCGCCTGGTCAGATCGGAATTAACCGCATACCGGTAGATGAGAAACAGGGACAGTACAATGATGCCCAGATTTATCCACGGCATGAGAATGACCGGAAGAAAATCGGGAATAAAGGGGATATGTATTGTCAGAAAAAGCGCGTCAGGGCTCAGCGAGTTTGCAAACGTTGCTATCAGCGTCACCAGACCTGCGTTGCCCAGTATCATCAGGTAGGTTGCAATACGCCTTCGCTGCGGGTGGCTCAGGATCAGCTCTGCCTCCCGCGTGGTGAACCCGGTTCCCGAGAAGCAGGACATCGCCTGAAATTTGGCAACCCCCCACTCGAGTCCCGTCAGCTCGAAGGCAACCGCTCCGATTCGCACAACGATCATGGATACGACAATCGTGATGATCATCAGAAAAACGTTCATTGGGTTCCTCCCCGGTCTTCAGCGGGCAGGCCGCTGCGGTTTGTAAACGGTATCGGTGCTGCCCATTGCGCGACTCCGTCCCGAACGAGGCCAGGGGCGCCTTGAAACGTATTGTCAGCACCCGGCTTCCCCGGTTTTATTGTTTGCACATGCTATGGATGTGCCGGATACCCACGCTGGCGGGATACGGCATGAAAGCAGAATAATGCATGGCGGTTACGGCGCACCACCATTATTGCTCCCGTGCTGATTTGCGCTATGCCCCTCCCGTAAGCTCACGGTAATAATCGACTGTCTGTCGGGCAACAGCTGTCCAGGTGAAATTATCCTCAACTCTTTTTCGGGCTGCCGTGCTCATTGTCTGAATGCGGTCAGGCGAGGCGAGCAGCCGGTTGACCGAAGCTGCAAGATCGCGGCTGAAACGGTCAGGGCTTTCGGGCTCGGGGTTTTCAGCGCTGACAGGAGTAAACGGAACCAGCAGGCCGGTTTCGTTTTCAATGATGATATCGGGAATACCCCCTACCGCCGAGGCCACTACCGGCGTGCCGCAGGCCATGGCCTCCAGATTTATAATGCCGAACGGCTCATACACCGAGGGACACACAAAAACGGATGCATGCGTGTAGAGATGGACGAGGCTGTCAACCGGGACGACCTCCGGTATCCAGATAATATTGTTAGTGGTGCTGCTTCCGGCATCGGCGACCGCGCTGTGCATTTCACGGGAGATGGCTTTCGTATCCGGCTCGCCCGTGCACAGGACAATCTGGATCCCGCACTGAATATATTTAATAGCATTGACCAGGTGAATAATGCCTTTCTGCCTGGTTATGCGGCCAACAAACAGGACGTAGGGAAGATCAGGATCGATGCCGTAGCGGCGAAGCGTTTCCGGGCAGGGGGACGGGCTGAATCGATTCGGGTCAATGCCATTGTGAATAATGCGTATGTTTTCATGTGATACGCCATACAGAGACGCAGCGTCCTGCTTCATGGAGCGGGAGACCGCAATAATGCCGTCTGCGTTCCGGTAGGCCGTCTTTTCAATCCAGAGGCTTGCCCGGTAGGCGCTGCCGAGCTGCTCTTCTTTCCAGGGGCGGTGCGGCTCAAGGGAATGAGTGGTCAGCACAAGCGGCACCCCGAGGAGCTGCTTTATGATGCAGCCGGCAAGGTGTGCGTACCAAGTGTGGCAGTGCACGATGTCTATATTATCTGCTGTTCCGGCCATACGAATGTTGCGATATAGTGCATCAAATAGTTTCAGGTGGCGGGCGTCCTGAGCGGGCAGAAGCTGTTCCGCAGCAAAGCCGCTGACCTCAATACCGTTTTGTGTTTTCTGTTCTCCGAAGCAGAACACGCGTACCGTTCCTTCACCGGACATTTCAGCAGCAACATGGCGGGACAGGTGATCGATATGGACGCCTGCACCGCCGTAGACATGCGGGGGGAATTCGTTTGTTATATACAGGATATTCATGGCGGAGCTTGTGTGGTGTTTAGATTAACATTCATGGGTAACCCCCGGTCCTGCCGGGTGCTCACAGCGTTTGACGTGTGTGGGAATATGATGATTTTGTCCGTATTTTGCCGTTCACAAAACAACTTGATTGCCCGGACGGAGCCGGGCAATGACAACAGGGGCAACTGCTCAGCACAAATCGTCATCCCCCGGTTTAGAGGCTGTGTCGTAATTGATTGTTTAAAAAAAAGAGGCTTTCACATTTGGTCTCCAGACAAATATTTTTGATTTTGAGGGGTTCGATCATTCCGAAATATTCAGCTTTCTGCCCTCAATTTGAATTGCGACACAGCCTCTAAACCGGATGATCCAGAGTTTTTTAAGAAAGCGCGTCGGGCAAATTTTTTGTCCGGCAATACTAATGCTACATCCCGCCGCTGTATTTAAACATGACGATACCAAGTGGCGGCAGGACCAGCGAAAGGGAGTGGTACTTGCCGTGTGACGGTATGGGGGTCGTTTCAACGCCCCCCAGGTTGCCCTGACCGCTGCCCCCGTATTCGCGGGCGTCGCTGTTGAGCGATTCCTCCCAGAAGCCGGCAATGGGAACCCCGACACGGTAGTTGTGGCGGGGAACGGGGGTGAAGTTGCACACGATCAGCATAATATCGGTGCCTTCAGATCCGTGGCGCAGAAAGCTCAGCACGCTTTTGTCCCAGTCGTGGCAGTCGACCCACTCAAATCCTTTCTGATCACAGTCATGTGCGTGCAGAGACGGCTCCCGGCGGTACAGGTGGTTCAGCTCGCGGACCCATTTCTGAATGCCCAAATGGGGCTCGTGGTCAAGCAGGTGCCAGTCAAGGCCGGCATCGTGGTTCCACTCGCTCAACTGGCCGAACTCCCCGCCCATAAACAGCAGCTTTTTGCCGGGGTGGGCATACTGGTAGCCCAGCAGCAGCCTGAGGTTGGCGCATTTCTGCCAGTCGTCCCCGGGCATCTTCCCAAGCAGCGAGCCCTTGCCGTGCACCACTTCATCGTGTGAAAACGGCAGCACGAAATTTTCTGAAAATGCATACATGATGCTGAACGTCAGCTGGTCGTGGCTGTATTTTCTGAATATGGGATCCTGAGAAAAGTAGGCCAGCGTATCGTGCATCCAGCCCATATTCCATTTCATACCGAACCCGAGCCCTCCCAGATAGGGCGGGCGCGAAACCATGGGCCAGGCGGTTGATTCTTCTGCGATGGTCTGTGTGCCGGGACAGTTCCTGTATGCTTCCTCATTGAAGCGCTTAATAAAGCTTACCGCCTGGAGATTTTCGCGCCCGCCGTATTCATTCGGGATCCACTGACCCTCCTCGCGGGAGTAGTCAAGATACAGCATGGAGGCGACCGCATCGACGCGAAGCGCGTCTATATGAAAATATTCGAGCCAGAACAGCGCGCTGCCGATCAGGAAGTTTCTGACCTCGTTGCGCCCGTAATTGAAAATGGCGCTTTTCCAGTCGGGATGAAAGCCCAGGCGCGGGTCCGAGTGCTCGTACACATGCGAGCCGTCAAAGTAGGCGATGCCGTGCTCATCAGAAGGAAAATGTGACGGCACCCAGTCCAGAATAACCCCGATGCCGCAGCGGTGGAGATAGTCAACGAGATACATAAAGTCCTGCGGCGTGCCGTAGCGGCTCGACGGCGCATAGAAACCGACCGTCTGATAGCCCCAGGATCCGTAAAACGGGTGCTCCATTACCGGCAGAAATTCTACATGGGTAAACCCCAGGTGGTGCACGTACTCCGCAAGCTGCTCTGCAAGCTCGCGGTAGCTTAAAAAGCGGCTGTTTTCCTCAAGCACACGCCGCCAGGAGCCCGGATGCACCTCATAGATTGCCATGGGCGCGCAGAGATTGTTGCGGCCGGCGCGCTCTTGCATCCATTCGCCATCGCTCCAGGTATAGTCCAGATCCCAGACAATTGATGCGGTGTCCGGAGAAATTTCCCAGTAGTTGGCGAACGGATCCCCTTTTTCAACCCGGTAGCCGCTCTGGCCTTTGATAGCGAATTTGTAGAGGGTGCCTTTCCCTATGTCGGGGATAAAGCCCTCCCATATGCCCGAGCCGTCCCAGCGAACGCCCAGGGGATGGGCGGATGCATTCCAGCCGTTAAAATCGCCGATCACCGACACCTGCTCAGCATTGGGCGCCCAGACAGAAAAAAACGTTCCTTTTCTGCCGTTTATTGACAGAACCTTTGAGCCCAGTTTTTCAAAGATTCTGAAGTGGCTGCCCTCCTTGAACAGATGGATATCGTAATCGGTAAGCGGGCTTCCCTCGTAGATTATGTGCTCGTGCTGCGTATGCTGTGTCATAGTCGATTACCTCATTGGTTTGTATTGGAACCTGAAAGGGTGCTGATAATACCTTTAAGCGGAATGATGATCCAGTCAGGCCTGTTGTTCATTTCATAGCTCAGCTCATAAACCGCCTTTTCAAGCAGGTAGGTCTGCATAAGGATGCGGCGCTCTATGTGCTCGCGGGGCATGAACGCCCTGCTTTCGGCGACCTCGATGTATGCGCCGGTAAACAGGCCGCTGACGCAGTAGTACCATGGTTCAATCCACGGCTGCAGCAGAGCTATGTCCTCGGGGCGGACCGTTTTCAGCTGAAAAAGTGGCGCGTGAGCGGCATAGTGAAACGAGCGGATCATGCCGGCTATGTCCTTGAACGGGGTCTGCTTCAGGCGGCGCTCGCTGATCGAGCGCGCAGGCTCGCCCTCAAAGTCGATTATTATAAAATCCTTTCCGGTGTACAGCACCTGGCCGAGGTGGTAGTCGCCGTGAATCCGTATTTTAGAGGCGTCGATTTTTTTCTGCAATATGGAGCGCAGGGCCTCGATAATCGACTGCTCTGCATCGATAACGCCCCGGGCATCAGCCTGTGCATCCTCGGGAAGCGAGCCGATGTTTTTTTTCAGGGTGCCGATCGTGCGCTTTGCAAGGCTTTGCATGGACTGGAACACTGATCGCTGATACAGCATGGAAAATCGCTCGTGCTTGAAATTGTCGTTTCCGGCAGCGGTGCTCAGCGCGCAGTGCAGCTCTGCGGTCCGCCTGCCCAGCAGCGCCGCCGTTTCCATAAAGGGGGTGCCGATGAGGTCCCGAAGCAGCTCAGGCACATCGGCCTCACCGATGCCGGCAAGAAACGATGCCCCGGTTTTCGGGGGCTCGAGCTCTTCCTTTTTGATCAGTATGCGGTCGAAATAGCGGTTTGCAAAATCGACCGTCAGGGCCCAGGCATCACCCATGCTTTCGACATAATGCTGGAGCATGCCGACGGTTATCGGGGGCCGCCGGCTGCGCTGATATTCTATTGCGCCGGCGTATGCGGGAATGTTTTCATACAGCCTGTGCTCGGTAAGGTGCTGCGTGATTTCCCGGTCGGGGTGTATCCCCGCATCGAGCTTGCGGTACAGCTTCAGAAAATAGCGCTCGCCGTAGATGATGGATGAGTTGCTTTGATCTGCTGAAAGCGGCCGGGACGAAAGGCCGTCGATTTCCTTTTTCAGCAGTTTTTTGAGCGGCGGGCGGGAGTCGAATGCCAGCTCGCCCGAATCCCCTTTTATTTTCGCTTTGCGCGCCATTGATGACAGCATTATGTTTCTGAACTCATCGTTCAGAATACTTTCATACAGTATGCCGTCAGTCCCGGCGGCCCGCAGCGGCATAATGCAGCTGCCGGGGTGCTCTTCATAGATATGAGCCGCATCAGGCTCGGGAGCAAACGAAACCGGCAGCATATACAGCTCCGGCGCACCTTCGTTGTAGCGGACCTCGATGAGCAGCAGCTGAGCAGGTTCGTTTTTGCAGGGTATCCGGATTGACTCATTGATTCTTACCGCCCTGATCGTGCGCGATTTTGAGGCGAACCACCGGCAGCGTATTAAATACTGAGGCAGCAGCAGCTCGCATTTTTGCCGGTGCCGTTTTTCAAACAGCGTTTTCCAGCCGCCCCGAAGGGTTATTTTCGGTATCTGGTCGCGGTCGCCCTTAAGGGAGGCCGGCTCGCGCAACAGCAGCCAGTAGTGGTTGTATGGACCGAACGTGAGCGGGTAGGGGGAATCCTTTATGACCGGAAAGCGGTTCCCGCTGAAGGTTTCCTCGGGAATGTAGCCCGCATAGCGGGACAAATCGAGCTCAACCATTTGTGCAAAGCGGGAAAGGTTTACTGCGACCAGAATAATCTCAACGCCGTAGCTGCGCACAAAGACCATAATCTTCGGGTTGTCGGAATGTATGATTACAAAATCGCCTCTGCTGAAAGCCTTGAATCGCTTTCGCACGGCTATAACGCGCTTCATCCACCACAGCAGGGACGAGAGGTTGCGCTCCTGCGTTTCAACATTGATTGACTCGTAGTGGTAATCCGGGTCGATGATCACCGGGTAATACAGGCTGTGCGGGTTTGCGTCCGAAAAGCCGGCGTTTCTGTCCGGGCTCCACTGCATGGGGGTCCTGACGCCGTTTCTGTCCCCCAGATAATAGTTGTCCCCCATGCCGATTTCATCGCCGTAATATATGACCGGTGTTCCGGGGAAGGAAAACAGCAGAATGTTCATGAGCTCGATTTTGCGCCGGTTGTTTGAAAGCAGCGGCGCAAGGCGGCGGCGGATGCCCAGATTGATTTTTGCCCGCGGGTCCTGCGCATAGGAGCGGTACATGTAGTCACGCTCCTCGTCGGTTACCATTTCAAGGGTAAGCTCGTCGTGATTGCGCAGAAATATTGCCCACTGGCAGTGCTCGGGAATCTGCGGCGTTGAGTTTAAAATGTCTATAATGGGGAAGCTGTCTTCCATTTGAAAGGCCATAAACATGCGCGGCATGAGCGGGAAGTGAAAGGCCATGTGGCACTCATCGCCTGAGCCGAAATACGCAGCCGCATCCTCAGGCCACTGGTTCGCCTCGGCGAGCAGCATTTTGTTTTTAAATTTTGATGTGACATGCGCGGTAAGCTTTTTCAGAAACCGGTGCGTTTCGGGCAGGTTTTCGCAGTTTGTGCCCTCGCGCTCATAAAGGTAGGGAACCGCGTCGAGGCGAACGCCGTCCACGCCCATGCCCAGCCAGAAATCGATCACCTTGAGCATTTCGCTGTGTACGTGCGGGCTGTCAAAGTTGAGATCGGGCTGATGGCTGTAAAACCGGTGCCAGTAGTATGATTTTGCAGCCGGATCCCACTGCCAGTTCGACGTTTCAAAATCGTTGAAAATAATCCGCGCATCTGAGTACTTATCAGGAGTGTCGCTCCAGACATACATGTTGTGCCACCTGGATCCTGGCCGTGCTGTTCGCGATCGCTGAAACCACAGGTGATCGCTGGAGGTGTGGTTCATTACCAGCTCGATGATAACCCGGATGCCGCGCCTGTGGGCTTCCCTGAGCAGGCGCCTGAAATCACGGGTGGTGCCGTAGTCGGGGTGCACGCTGCTGTAGTCTGCGATATCATAGCCGTCATCCCTCAGGGGTGACGGGAAAAAGGGAAGCAGCCACAGGGCGTTTATGCCGAGCTCCTCCAGGTAGTCCAGCTTGTCGATAAGGCCGCGCAGATCCCCGGTTCCGTCAGCGTTGCTGTCTGCAAACGCCTTAATGTGCAGCTCATAAATAATTGCATCCTTATACCACAGGGGATCGTCTTCAAGCAGCGCATACGGCATGAAGCGGCTCCTTTCTACATGAAGTAATCAAAATCGGATTCCCGGCGCATGCGCCGGTGAATGCGGAAAATGTGCGCAGGTATGACCGAAGGGTTCAGCTCAACGAAGTTATTTTCACCCTGCCAGAAGAACCGGTCGGTGCTGAGCAGGTCGTGAACCAGATACGGCTGCGCCGGGCTGATAGTGAATTGCTGAAGCGGCATTTTCAGCCATCCGCTTTGTGTGTGGAACGGGTCAAGGTTTACAATGCAGATTATAATGTTTTCACCGTCATCGGACGCCTTGCTGTAAAACAGGAGGCTGTTGTTGTCAATGTCATGGAAGCGCAGGTTGGCGGTTTTGTGCAGAGCAGGGTTTTCGCGGCGGATTTTATTCAGGCTCGTTATGAGAGGCGCCAGGCTTGCGGGGTCATTTATGTTCCAGCGTCTGATTTCGTATTTTTCCGAGTCGCGGTACTCCTCCCGGTCCGGAAGCGCGTCGGCAGCACAGAGCTCAAATGCCGGGCCGTAAATCCCGTAGTTGGATGAAAGGGTGGCGGCGAGTATGAGGCGTAAAATAAAGGCCGGCCTGCCGCCGTACTGCAGGAATTCAGGAAGTATGTCCGGCGTGTTCGGCCAGAAGTTCGGGCGGAAGTATTCGCTGAGCTCTGTTTGCGTCAGATCATTAAGGTATGCGGTAATCTCGTGTTTGGTGTTTCTCCAGGTAAAATAGGTGTATGACTGGGTGAATCCCGCTTTTGCAAGGCGCGCCATTACCTTCGGGCGGGTGAACGCTTCTGCGAGAAAAATGGTTTCGGGATGCTCGGCCTTAATGTCCTGGATCAGCCACTCCCAGAACAAAAAGGGCTTGGTGTGCGGGTTGTCGACCCTGAATATGCGAACCCCATGATCGATCCAGAAGCGGGCAATGCTGCGAAGCTCTTCCCACAGGGCTTCCCAGCGGTCAGATTCGAAATGATACGGAACAACGTCCTCGTATTTTTTCGGCGGGTTTTCAGCAAATTGAATGGTGCCGTCGGGACGCTTTTTAAACCAGCCGGGATGCCCGGATACCGAGGGGTGATCCGGGGCGCACTGATAGGCGAGATCCATGGCAATTTCAAGGCCGTGCTCGGAGGCTTCCTTCATCAGCCGCTTGAAGTCGTCGATGGTGCCCAGCCCGGTATGAACGGCGGTGTGGCCGCCATCGGATGAGCCGATAGCCCAGGGGCTCCCGGGATCGGCGGGCCCGGCGGACGGTGAGTTGTTTTTACCCTTTCTGTTAACCGTTCCGATCGGGTGAATCGGGGGCAGATACAGCACATCAAAGCCCATGCCGGCGATATAGGGCAGCAGTCGCTCGCAGTCCTTAAGGGTGCCGTGCTTTTCCGGGCTGTCGGCGCAGGAGCGCGGGAACACCTCATACCATGCGCTGAACCGTGCTTTGGTGCGGTCAACAGTAACCCTGAGCTCTTTTTCATATGTGGATGCAAAGCGCCGGTCAGGGCAGCCGGCCATCAGGGCAGACAGCTCGCTGCTGAGGGCAAGCGGCAGGATATGCTCCGTGTCTGCTGCGCCGGCGATCTGGTCGGCAAAGCGGGACAGCCGCTGTGCGGCGCCTCCCTGCTCACGGCCAGCTGCATCTTTGATAAGGTCGACACCGATTAATACGTCTACGGCGATATCCTGGCCGGCCCTGGCCTTGACGGCGATGTCCTTCTGCCATGTCGTAAAATAATCGACCCAGGCGCGCACGCAATAATAGTGCGTACACAAATCGGCTATATCAAATGAGCCCCGCCACCGGTCATTCATATAAAAAGCCATTGCCGCGGAATGCCACCCGGCCTCCCCCTCTGTGCGGAACAGCAGCTCAGCCGCTATGCTGTCATGGCCGTCGCAGAATATATCGGCCTGCACGGTGACCTTCTCGCCGATGCAGCGCTTAACCGGAAACGCGCCGCAGTTGATTTCAGGTGAGACATTCTCGATGACAACCCGCTGCCTGCCGTCATTTTTTCCGATCATGCAACGCCTCCGTGTTTGTGAATAGCTGTAATTTACTGGATTGCCCGGACGGAGCCGGGCAATGACGGTCTGCGTGCGCAG
This sequence comes from uncultured Thermodesulfobacteriota bacterium, assembly GCA_964621615.1. Taxonomy (GTDB): domain Bacteria; phylum Desulfobacterota; class WTBG01; order CAIYCZ01; family CAIRTM01; genus CAZUMW01. The sequence continues at coordinate 38,089 of CAZUMW010000007.1, read as the reverse complement.
GGTTAACGCAGAACGTCGAACGTAAACGGGAAAGGAAAAACCACCGGAGCAGCAAGCAATTATCCCATCCGTCATCACCCGGTTTATCCGGGTGATCCAGGATTTTTATAAGAAATGAAAAATATACTACGCAGCTCATTTTGTCTATATACCGGTTCCGATAGTCTTTAATTTCAGAAAATAAGCGATATCGGTTTTGATCCAGATTGTTAATGCAACTGTACCTCTATAGAAACAACTTCCTCCGTTGTCAAGCTATCTTTGCGGCTCCCTCAGCCCCGCTGAGAAGCAGCGCGCCAGGAAAGCGCGCAAACACGTCGCTGAGCGCCAGCGTGCCGGTGCCGGTTATTGCCGTATCAGATACAGCGTCATGCCACTGATCCGGAAAGCTGCCGGGAAGCACCAGCTCGGTGTCCCTCCACGCATCACCCAGGGGGAGCTGATCCTCGGACACAACCCGGGTGAGAAATCGGGGCGCTGCTATCAATGCCCGCTGGCTGCCGCGGATGCGGGCAAAGGCAATGACGGAAGAAGCATATTTCCCGGCAGCTGCCACCGGCAGATATTCCCCGGTGTCGAAAAGCTCCCGGCTGGCGTGCCGCGCCGCCAGGCACCGGTGAATAAGAAACAGCTTGATTCGCCCGTCCTCCTTTGCAGCAAGCAGCTCGTCGATACAGGCTGAAGCAGAGTGCTGCTGCTTTTGGATAAGATCGTTCAGATACACCTCGCGCATGTGCCAGTCGACCGGCCTTCGGTTGTCGGGATCGACGAGGCTGAAATCCCACAGCTCGCAGCCCTGGTAGAAATCGGGCACGCCGGGCGAAGCCGATTTAATCAGCGCCTGGGAAAGCGAGTTGAATATGCCGTAGAAAGCGACCTTTTTCTGAAACGGGATAAAGTGCTTTAAAAATGGGCTCGAGGAACCGGGTGCCAGTATTTTTTCAATAAACAGGCGGCAGGCATCCTCATATTCGGTGTCGGGCGCAATCCATGCAGTATGAATTTTCGCCTCGCGTACCGCTTTAATCATGTAGCCGCTTATGCGGTCTGCATAGTCATCTTCAGCATCAAACGGGTATGAGCCGACAAGGGTTTGATAGAGCAGGTATTCATCGTTGCTGTCCGGGGCGCCGGCGGTTTTGTGCCTGCTGTTTTTGCGGGCCCATTTTTTAATCGCGCTTTCCCATTTGTCCGGTATTTCAGACAGCACGTTCAGGCGCGCGCGGACATCCTCCCCGCGCTTGGTGTCGTGCGTGGCGGTGGCATTGAGCTCGTGGGGGCAGCGGCGGGCTTTATTGCTGTTGTACTCGTGGAATTTTTGAGCGCTCATGCCGAAAATTTTCGGGCACCCGCCGACCTCGTTCAGCGATATCAAACGGTTATAGATATAGAAAAACGTGTCTTCAACCGCCTTTGCCATGACAGACCCCGTGTACTGCTGAAAGCTCATGGCAAAATGAATCCACTGCTGCTTGTGCTCCGGGCTTATCGAGTCGCCGTGCTTGAGCAGCAGAAACATTTCGATGAAATTGAGCTCGTACACCAGATCGGGCTTGTGGATGCGCGCTTTTTGTACAGCAGTGAGTATATATTGCCTGTCTTCGTCCCTGAACGTGCTATTGTTTATGTAGGTGCGGTACACGGGGAAAAACGCCATAACCTCGACGAGCGCGTTCCTCAGGCCGTGCAGGGTTATGTCAAGCCCGTGGCGGTCGTGTATTGAAATCATTTTTATAAACTGGGCGAGGTTGTCTATGGTGCCTGTCATGTGCTTTTCGATGACCGTGCGCTTTGTCTGGGCAAGCAGCTCCTCATAGGGCACATCGAACCCTGTGTATTTGTGATACAGGCGCGTGAAAGCATCTTCGCTGTCCGGATCACAAAAAATATTGTTTACATAGCTTGTGAAAGTATAGCCTGTTGTGCCCTGGACCGGAAAGGATTCGGGAACATGCTCATCGGCATCCAGAATTTTTTCCATGACAAGATAGGTGTCGGGTCCGATCCGGTCGCGGAGCCGTGCCAGATACCGCTCGGGGTCATACAGGCCGTCTATATGGTCGATGCGCAGGCCGGTGCATATAGTGCGGTCAACAAGCGTGAAAATAAGACGGTGCATGTGGTCAAACACCTGCGGGTCATTGGCGTTGACCGATATGAGGTCGTTAATGGTAAAGAACCGCCGGTAGTTTATTTCTTCGGTTGCGACCTTCCAGAATGAGAGGCGGTAGCGCTGCTGCGTAATAAGGCGGTCAAGCGGATTAAAGCTGTCCGGGTCGCCTTTGGCGCCGTTAAAGGAGGTGATGCAGTTGTCGATGAAGCGCCGGATTGGCGGGCTGTTGCTGTACATGCGCCACAGCATGTTTTTGCCGTGGGCGATCTGCCTGCCGCGGCTGTCCGTGTGATCGTCTGCGCAGGATTTGAAAAACTGAACAACGCCGGCAAAGCGGATGTACTCGGCATAGCTATCCGCGAGCTGCTGCTCGAGCTCCTGCAGATTGTGCTCGAGTATGTGAGTATAGGATTCAATGCTGAGCGGAAACCGGAGCTCGTAATACGTGATGCCGAAGCCCGACTCATCGTAGCACAGCTGTATTTCCTTTTCCTCTAGCGCCTCGGCGTAGAATTTTCCAAGAAACGGCGCAAGGATGCGGTGCTTCATGTTTTCGTACGGGTGATCCCAGTCGATGTCGAAAAACCGGAAGTACGGTGAGTATCGGCCGTTTTCCAGCACATCCATAAGCATGGCGTTTTCAGGGTGATAGGCCATGTGATTCGGCACGATATCCTGCAGCAGGCACATGCCGGTGTTTTTCAGCGATCCGGTCAGCAGGGAAAACCCCTCTTCCCCGCCGAGCTCGAGGTTGAGCTGATTCGGGTCTGTGACGTCATAGCCGTGGATGCTGCCCGCGCAGGCACGGAAAACCGGAGAGGCGTAAAGGTCGGATATTCCGAGCCGGTGCAGATACGGCACAATGCGGGACGCGCTCGCGAACGTGAAGCCCGGGGTGAGCTGCAGGCGATAGGTTGCCGCGGGTATGTGCATCAGTCTATCCTCACCTGAAGGCAGTCCCCGAGCTGCTTGAAGGTTTCAAGCCAGTGAGCGGCATGAGTGTTTTTGTGCTTCATCAGCTGCTGCTTTTTTTTGACCATATCTCTGCCGACCGTAAAATAAATGTTCTGTGCCTTCCAGAGATCAAGATCAAGGGTCAGCCCCGCAAGGCGGCTCAGAATGTCTATCACCGACTGCATCAGCACATAATCATCGGGGTTCCGGGAAAGGCGGTCCATACATTCAGCGATTTTTTCGCTTACCGCCAGATTGAATCGCGGGTTGTTGAGGTTGAGGTGCCACTTGCGCGCTTCATCGACAAGCCGCTGCAGTCGCTCGCCGTCGAACTGATCCTCTTCGATCAGTGAACAGATGTCGGTGTTGACGATGAAGTCAACAACGACTGAAAAGTAACCCGGAAGCGGCAGGTTCAGGCTGTCGACCACCTGCATAATCGGATAGTGGTGCTGATGAATCTGCCGGAACGATGTCTCGACCTCATCCCGGGTGTCGCCCAGCAGGCGGTTAATGATGTCGCGCTGCTCGTCGCGGAACAGGTGCCATAGTGAAAAAATGCTTTCCTGAAAATAGGTGTTTATCTGCCGTATTACGTCCGCGATATCTCCGCGGTCGAAGCTTTCCCTGACATCGCGCTGCATGCGGGAAAACCACTCCTGATCAACATGCGGGGCAGCGCCTCCCGTAAAATTATGATCCCCGAGATGCAGCACCGCAAAGCTGTTAAGGGACTGCTCGCGGGTTATTGTAGATCGGATGCGGACGCTGCCGACTGCCGCCTTCTGCTTTCCCATTTCATAGCGCTCGTAGGAATCGGCCTGAGCGGTATAGGTGTACAGGGGGGCGATCTGGTCATAGTCGGTAAAAAGGGAGGTCAGCGCATAGTGTGCGGCAACGCGAAACAGGTCGAGCCGCGCAGGCTGGACATATTCGGCATACACCGCGGCACCGTTGCCGCGCTCTGCGATATTGCTCGGCGCTTTTTCCAGCAGAGTGATAAAGGCCTCCTCAAGCGATATGCCGCTCACCTCACGGGCGAGTTGCATAGCACGGGCGGCATAGGTGAGAATCTGTACGCTTTCAAGCCCCGATATTTCATCAAAAAACCAGCCGCAGCTTGTGTACATGAGCAGTGCGTGCCGCTGCATTTCAAGAAGCTTGAGCAGCGCCGGCTGCTCCTCCGGTTCGAGGGCCCGCCCTGCGTGCTCTGTGATAAAAGAATCTATGGAATCCTCCGAGCGGTCCAGTATTATATCGATGTAGTCATCACGGGTCTGCCAGGGGTCAGCAGCGAGCCCCTGCATGTGATCGGCATATATCTGCACAATGTTGTCGCGCAGCCAGTCAAGCGCCCCCCGGAGCGGCGCCCGCCACTTCTGGTGCCATTCAGGGTGCATGCCCGAGCTGCAGCCGCAGTCGCTTTTCCACCGCTCGACACCGTGTATGCAGCTCCATGATGAATTTTCATGTATCAGGACTTCATGCGTCGGCGGGTATTTGCTGAGGTATTCGCCATAGACGGTGATTTCGGCAAGATCCTTTTCGCCGATATGATACAGGCAGTAGCTCAGTGCCATGTCGCCGTTTTTGTGATGATGGCCGTAGGTTTCACCGTCTGTGGCGATGTGCACCAGGCGCGGCGAATCGGTTTTTTCAGGGAATGCGGCCACAAGCCTGTCCGCAAAATATTCACCGTTTTCAAGAAGCCCAGCAAACGCCACATCCTGCGATATGGGGCCGTCGTAAAAAAACAGATTAATTGCTTTGCCTGAGGGCAGCGTGCAGAGATAGGGCATCTGCGGGTCGATGCCCTGTTCGCCGATTTTTTGCCACGTGCCCCCGTTCATTTTTTTTACCTGCCGTGCCTGGCGGGGTGCCAGAATGGTGAACGTAATGCCGCTTTGGGCCAGTATGTCAAGCGTTTCAAGATCGACTGCGGCTTCCGGCAGCCACATTCCTTCAGGGCTCCGGCTGAACCGGTGCTCGAAATCGCGGATGCCCCACTCCACTTGCGTTTTTTTGTCACGTTCCGAGGCAAGGGGCATGATCATGTGGTTGTATGCCTGCGCCAGCGCAGAGCCGTGTCCGGAAAAGCGCTCGCGGCTTATTCTGTCTGCCTCAACGATCGCCTCCAGCACATCGGGGTAGTGCTTCTGCATCCACGAAAGCAGCGTTGCGCCGAAGTTGAAGCTGATGCGGGAATAGTTGTTGGCGATGTCTATAATTTTGCGGTCTGGCGCAAGAATGCGGGATACCGTGTTGCGCGCATAGCACTCTGCGGTGATTCTGCTGTTCCAGTCATGGTACGGGTAGGCAGAATCCTGCTGCTCCACTTCCTCAAGCCACGGGTTTTCGCGGGGCGGCTGGTAAAAGTGGGCATGTATGCATATGTAGCGGTTCATGTGCGGCACCTTTCATAGACGAGTACGGTGTAGGGCAAAGCGGGTATTGCCGCTCGGGGGCCGCCGGATATGTTGTCGGGTGCTTCAGACCCTGGCCCGGACCACTGCGGATCGGCGGAATCGAGCGTTTTTTCCCAGCGCCCGCTCCCTGCCGGTATGCTGACAGTGCTTTGCTGATGGTGGCAATTGAATATGAATATCAGCGCTGAGCCGGCCGTGTTTATCGTCGCACAAACGGCCTGACTGTCTTGGCAGCAGGTTACGTCAAGGTCTTCGCGCCGGCAGTGTATGGCATCGGAGTGTGATGTGCGAAAGCGTATAAGATGTCTGTAAAATTGCAGAAGCGCGTTGTGCTTTTCCTGTCCGCGCAGCTCCCACCGCAGCCGCGATGCCGCGTATGTTTCGATTGCCTGCGGGTCGGGCGGCTCCCGGTCGCCGATAAAGGGCGCGAATTCCATTTTTCTTCCCTCGCGCACCGCGGCAACAAGATCGGGGTCGCCGAGATGGATAAAGTACAAAAACGGCGATTCCTCAGCGTATTCCTCACCCATGAACAAAAGCGGAATGCCGGGGGTGAGCAGCACGGCAGCCGCTGCGAGTTTCAGCGCCTCAAACGGAACCAGCGCCGACAGTCGCTCGCCGAACGCCCGGTTGCCCACCTGGTCGTGGTTCTGTGAAAATATCACAAATGAATCGGGCGGAAGATCGGATGACCGGTTGCCGTGAAACCGCTTCCGGAACCGGGAATATTTCCAGGAGTATACAAAGCCCTCACGTATTGCCGTCGCAAGGTCATCGACGCTGCCGAAGTCCTGGTAGTATCCTGATGACTCACCGGTAAGCAGGCTGTGCAGGCTGTGATGATAATCGTCATTCCACTGAATATCGATACCGTAGCCGCCCCGCGCGGGGTCGCGGATAACGCGGCTGTCGTTCAGATCGCTTTCGGCGATCAGGCAGCAGGGCCTGCCGATACTGCGGGCAAAGGTGCGAACCTCCTCCGACAGCTCGCTAAGAATATGCTTAGCCCCCAAGTCGAATATGCCGTGTACCGCATCAAGCCTCAGTGCGTCTATGTGGAACTGCCCGAACCAGTACAGCGCATTGCAAATAAAATAATGTCGGACGTGGTTGCTGTGCGGGCCGTCGAAATTGACGGCTTCCCCCCATGGGGTTTGATAGGTATCGGTAAAGTAGGGCCCGAAATCCCTGAGATAATTGCCCTCAGGCCCGAGGTGGTTGTACACCACATCGAGAATAACGGCGATTCCCTCACGGTGCGCGGCGTTTACAAGATTCTTGAGCTGATCGGGGCCTCCGTAGGAGTTCTGTACGGCAAACGGGTATGTGCCGTCATAGCCCCAGTTGCGCTGTCCCGGAAACTGAGCGACCGGCATGATCTCTATTGCAGTGATGCCGGTCTCCCGCAGCTCCTGAAGGCGGCCTGTAACCGCTTCGAAAGTTCCCTCGGGGGTGAATGTTCCCACATGAAGCTCATAGATAATCATAGATCGGGTATCCGGCACCTCCCAGCCGCCGTCTGTCCAGGTGAATGCGCCGTGATCGACCACGGCAGAGGGCTTGTGGACGCCCTCAGGCTGATAAAAGGATGCGGGGTCAGGCCGCTTTATGCCGCCGTCGAGCTCAAACAGATACATGCTGCCCGGCTCGATTTCCGGAATGGTGACATGCCAGTAGCTGTCATTGTCGCGCTGCATGGGAACGGCAGCCTGGAGCGGATAGACGATGTGCAGGGTCAGCGCCTGGGTGAGCGGGGCCCACACGGCAAAGCTGCATGAACCGTCTGCATTATAATATGCGCCTGGTGATGGCATGTGCGTGTGCATAGGTGTAATCTCTGTGGAGCCGATCCAGCACTATGAATCAGACAAAGCAGAACGTATCTGGAAGCCCCTGATAAGATGCTGTGTGGTAATTGAATGCACAAAACAAGAGTTTAATAATCATGGGTAAAACCCCGGCTCTGCCGGGGGCTTTCAGTATTTGACATATGCGGGATTCTGATGATTTTGTCCGCATTGTGCTATTCACAACATAACTGGATTGCCCGGACGGAGCCGGGCAATGACAGCCCGCTAAAGCGGTGTTGAAAGTAGAAGGTCGAACGTGAATGGGAAAAGAAAAACCACCGGATCAACCTGCAATTGCCCCATCCGTCATCACCCGGTTTATCCGGGTGATCCGGGATTTTGTAAGCGATGCAAAATGCCGCGCAACCGGGGTGGAAATGACAGTACGAGCATACTGTTCCGGTTTGTCAGCTGCTTTAAGGTATTTATTTGAGCAGCCGCTTTGTCCGCTGAGCGGCGGAACCGCTTTGTTGTCCTTATTGTACCAATAACCACCGGCGTGCGTTTGTCAAGCCGGCTAGGGCCTTAAGGCGCATTAGGCACAGGTAGCTTCCCGCGGTGCCCCGCAAGTATGATCACTTCGATTGCGGCCTCTGTCTTGACAGTGACGCTGCTGTAATTATCAATATAATAAAGCGATTCCTGCTCCGGTTTCGAGAGCCTTCGCTGCCGGGCTCAGCCGGAAGGCGATATCGAATAACACAAACGCAGTTGAGCTATGAAATCTGAACACGTTGTATCGGATCTATTATCAGAAGCGGATGTTTCCATTAACGGCACGCGGCCGTGGGACATGCAGGTGAAAAACACCGAGCTGTATCAGCGGCTTCTCACAGACGCGGCCCTTGGACTCGGAGAATCATACATGGACGGATGGTGGGACTGCCGGGAGCTGGATGAATTAATAAACAGGATTATCAGGGCGCGGCTGCATGAAAAAATAACAGGCAGCTGGAAGGCGGCCCTGTTCGTCCTGCAGACAAGGCTTGTGAACCGGCAGAAACATTCCCGCGCTGGCCGGGTCGCCGAGCAGCACTATGATCTGGGCAATGAGCTGTATCAGGCAATGCTTGACTCCCGGATGAATTACACGTGCGCCTACTGGGAAAATGCTGAAACCCTCGACCAGGCACAGGAGAACAAGCTCGACCTGGTATGCAGGAAAATCAACCTCAGGCCGGGGATGCGCGTGCTTGACCTGGGCTGCGGGTGGGGCAGCTTTGCGAAATACGCAGCGGAAAAATACGGCGCAAACGTCGTTGCGGTAAACGTTTCACAGGAGCAGGTGCGACTTGCCAGAGAGCTGTGCCGCGGCCTGCCGGTTGACGTCAGGCTGCAGGACTACCGTGACGCCGGGGGTGCATACGATGCTGTCGTTTCGATCGGCATTCTTGAGCATGTGGGATATAAAAATTACCGCACCTACATGGAGGTTGTCAACCGCTGCCTGAAAGACGACGGCGTTGGATTTATCCACACGATCGGCAGCAACACGAGCACAACCCATACAAATAAATGGCTGGATACCTATATTTTCCCCAACGGAATGCTCCCCTCCATCGCCCAGATAGCCGAAGCAATGGAAGGGCTGTTTGTCATGGAGGACTGGCATAATTTCGGCCCTGATTACGATAAAACGCTGATGGCCTGGTATCGAAACTTCAGCAATGCATATCCCCGATTGCAGGATCGCTATGATGAGCAGTTTTACCGCATGTGGCGCTTTTATCTGCTCAGCTGCGCGGGAGGGTTCAGATCCCGCAATCTGCAGCTGTGGCAAATCGTCATGACAAAGACCGGCCGGCCGCAGCAGAATTTCCGCGTCAGCTAAAAGCGGCCGAAAGCATAATATGAATAAAAGGATTGAGCCCGGAACGCCGGGCGGCCTATGATGTATTCCACAGCCATCATTGTCGGCGGTGGGCCCGCAGGCTCAAGCTGCGCATGGCGGTTGATACACAGCGGCATACAGTGCCTTATCCTCGATAAGGAGCCGTTCCCCAGATCAAAGGTGTGCGCCGGCTGGGTAACGCCCGGAGTGTTCAGCGACCTGACGATCAGCCCTGCCGATTATCCGCACGGGCTCACCGAGTTCGACAGGTTTCGTGTTCATGTGTTCAGCAAAGAGCTTGCCGTCTCTGTCCGGCAATATGCCGTTCGGCGATATGAGTTTGATAACTGGCTGCTGCAGCGCTCGGGCGCCGATGTGCATGTGCACACTGTTTCGCGCATACAAAAGGACGGTGACGGCTTTGTTATTGACGGCCGCTACCGGTGCAGATATATAATCGGGGCCGGGGGGACGGGCTGCCCGGTATATCGAACATTTTTCAAGAGCAGGCATCCCCGCGATCCCGCGTCGGCCGTTGCGGCCATGGAGGAGGAATTCCCGTATCCGTATCTGGATGATACCTGTCACCTGTGGTTTTTTGTCAACAAGCTGCCCGGATACGCGTGGTATGTGCCTAAAACCGGCGGCTGCGTCAATATCGGCGTCGGTGGCAGGCTGGAAAAGCTGAAAGCCGATAATGACACTATCAAACATCACTGGCGCCTATTTACTGAAGAGCTGCAGCGGCGCTCGCTGGTTCAAAACCACCGTTTTGCCCCTCGAGGGTATGTTTATTATCTCAGAAACGGTGCGGGCTCGGCACAAATGCAAAACGCGCTGATCATTGGAGACGCTGCAGGTCTTGCAACCGCAGATATGGGAGAAGGGATCGGCCCTGCAGTAAGAAGCGGCATTCTGGCCGCGGATGCGATTACCTCATGTAAGCCGTTTTCATTGCGCCCGGTCAAAAAGCGCAGCTTTCCCCGGTTCCGCACCGCGGCCAGGTTGATGGTTTCATATCTGTTTGGAGGATAGAAAATATGCACCAGTCCCCTTTTTTGTAAAAGGGAAACTGGTCTTGGTTATCCCATCGTTTTTTTTCAAAGTGCGAAGGGGTCGGCTGTACATTTCACAGGGGGAGATTGATACAATAGTTACGGTTTGCAACTGCACCGCACCCGGAGTTTTCTTCCTTTATGCTTGCTAAGAAATATCTTAGACGACAACAGGGAATATTCTTATAGATTTTTGTTTATTTTTATCATATATTTTTTATGATTTATAATCTGTCATTATCTCCTGTGAGCAATGGTCAGCACGTGAATGTTAACTTTTTTATGACCGAAAACCGGTTATCCGTTTCTGTGAGCGATGGTCAGCAGCTGAAAACTATTCAGTGAGGAAAAATCATATGCAGAAACACCACGCGGCAGATTGTCAGCCGCTTCCCAAGGTTGCGACGCGGATACGCGGTGTGGATGAGGTTCTTGACGGCGGGCTGCCCGCCGGACGCCTGAGCATTGTAAGCGGCGGACCCGGCACGGGCAAAACAATATTTGCTCTCGAGTTTCTGTACCGGGGCGCACTCGAGAAAGAGCCGGGGGTGTTTGTCACATTTGAGGAATCCGCAGCGGCAATCCGCACCAATGCCCGGGCGCTGGGGTGGAACCTGGAGCAGCTCGAGCAGTCAGGCTCGCTGTCCATTATGCACGCCGATATGCCGCACAGCATTTTTACCTCCGGCGTGTTCGATATTCAAGGCTTTCTGGCAATTCTCGAGGGCCTTGTCTCATCAACCGGCGCACGCCGGCTTGTCATTGATTCAATCGATATCATTCTGCGGCTTTTTCGTGAAGAGAGCAGAAAGCTTTCCGAGCTCAAGCTGCTGCAGGGCTGGCTTCATGACAAAAACCTGACCGCCGTCATGACGCTCAAGGCACATGAAGAGGGATCGCTGTATCCGTTTCTTGATTACATGGCCGACTGCGTGCTGTATCTGGATCAGCGGATTGTGGATCAGGTGCGCACCCGGCGCCTGCGGGTAACCAAATATCGCGGATCCGGCTACCTGAGCAATGAGCACCCCTTTCTTGTCACTGAAAGCGGATTCAGAATCATGCCCGTATCCGGTACCAGGATGGCAGAGAGGCCCAGAGGTGAAAAGCATCCAAGCGGAAACCTTCAGCTTGACGGATTTCTGGGCGGCGGCTACCATGCGGGCTCATGCGTGCTGCTGAGCGGCCCGAGCGGGGCCGGAAAGACCACCCTTGCGAGCCTGTTTGCCCGGGAGGCATGCCGCCGCGGCGAGCGTGTTCTGTATGTAAACTTCGAGCAGACACCCGAAGCAATGCTCAGCGAAATGCGGAGCCCGGGCATCGATCTTTTAGAGTATGTCGACAATGACACGCTGCGGATAAAGACCCTCATGCCGGAATCAATGGGGCTGCACGAGCATCTGGCCTGTATCCTTGATGAGCTGGAGCGTTTTTCCGCCCGCCACGTCGTCATAGATGCCATATCCTCGTGCAGGCGCATGGGGGATGAGCAGTTTGTGTATGATTTTCTTGTGTACCTGCTCTCTGTGTGCAAGAAGCAGCATATTACCTGCCTTTTTGTCAATCAGGACAGCGGCGGCAGGCATCACCTGCATAAGCTGAGCGGGTTTGCGATCTCATCGATAACGGATACGATTGTGAGCCTGGAGTATCGGGAGGGCGGCGGAGAAATTTACCGTCAGCTGCTGGTGATGAAATCGCGCGGCTCTGCACACTCTTTGCGATATCACCGGATGATTATTTCAGACCGGGGCGTCAGCTTTACCGATCTGCCCGCTGCCGGCACGGGCACCGGGCAGAACCCGCAGCCGTTAGAACGTGACGGGGACAGCCCATGAGCCGATCAAAGACGGCACAGCAGCAAAACTCCTCCACTGATATCAACGTCCGGCTGATTCTGTTTGTGGCCGGCAGCGGGCCGAACTCCCGTATGGCCCGAAGAAATCTTGACCGGTTATGCCGTGAGGAATTGCACGGACGCGCTGACGTCACCATTGTCGATGTGTGTGAAGATTACAGGACCGCTGCGGCACATAATGTTTTCCTTACACCGTGCCTTATCGTGCTGGAGCCCGGGCCCGGCGCTCACATTGTGGGAAACCTGAGCGATGCCGGCGCGGTACTTGATGCGCTGCAGGTTGGAACTTAAATCGCTATGCCGAAAAAAACACACCCGCATATCCCCGAGCCACGCCTGAATAACGCAGATGTTCTGCATGCGTTGCGTGAGGGCCAGGTCGATGCGATTGTCGGTGATGAAAAGGTTTTTATACTCAAGCCGCATAGCACCCCGGCAAATAGAACGGCAGCCCGCGTATTTGTCGTGGAGGATCACGAAATTGTCATTTCCGGAATAATCAAGCTTATTGAGGAGGATCCGGAATATGTAGTGGCAGGCTGCGAAACCGACAGCACGGCTGCAATGGAGCGGATTGCTGCGGCGCAGCCCGATATTCTGATTATAGATATCTCCATGCCTCACGTAAGCGGCATGGAGCTCGCGCTTGCGGTTCGGCAGTCATTTCCCGGTATAAAAATTATTATGTACACCATGTATGACAATGAGGAGTACAGCCTGCCGGTGTTTAAAGCGGGAATCGAAGGGTACGTTTTGAAAAGCGAGCCGTTTTCTGAGCTGAAGCGCGCCATCGGGATCGTACAAAGCGGGGGCATGTATTACAGCGGAGCGGTGAGCACTGCGGTGAGAAAACAGCTGGATGAAGTACATACGGAGAAGCATGAGCAGGTAAACCGCCTTTCTGTGTTGAGCTCCCGTGAGCGGGAGGTGTTTCCCCTGCTTGCAGACGGTTTAAGCGTCCATAAAATCGGCGAGCAGCTTTTTATCAGCCCGAAAACAGTTGAAACCCACAAGTACAACATATTGGAAAAGTTGGGTGTCGAGTCGATTGCCGAACTGACAAAAATTGCCATCAAGGAGGGCATAATAGATTTGTCGGATTGAGCCGTTTTTGATGGAAGCGTTTTTTTATCCCCCGACGCAAGGTCGGGATCCTACCTAAAAATAATACCATATCGTCCGGTAATCCTCAGGGTTTTCCCCCCGCCGCTTGAGCTCCTGCAGATAATGATATATGGATACATCGGTATCGATGAACACCCCGGCGAGAGACAGGTTCTTTTCCCAGGGGTGAAACTCATAGACTCTCCGGCCGTCGGGCAGGATGGATATAAGCGAGTGGTGCTGCTGTGCGCGGACATAGTTTTTGCCGAGCCGGGGAACATTGTACACCGGCTCGTCGGTGCGCACCGTGCCCGCCATCAGGCGCGCCTCTTCATTGACCTCCTGCTGCAGCCTGGCCATCGGGACCCGGTAGCTTTTTGTCTCCTCTTTGCCTTTGGTGTTAAATGTGTAATAGGGGTCGACGCCGATCAGGCGCAGCAGCTTTCGCAGGGCAACCAGCTCGAAGCGTCGTGAGTTTTCGATGGTGAACACTGCCTGGTTGTACACCGACATGCCGCACTTTCTGAATTTCTGTACCGCAGCCATCGCCTCAGGCGTTATTTCATACGGGTGCTCGAAGTGGGTGACGAGCACGATTTCGCGCCTGCCGGGCACGTGATAGGCAGATACCGTTTGAATTAATTCATCGGTAATCCGCTGCGGCATCACGACCGGTGTTCGCGATCCGATTCGGATGCGCTCGACATGGCCTATGCCGGCAAGGCCTGACAGGATGCGATCAAGAGCCCTGTCCTCCATGATGAGGGGATCCCCGCCGGTCAGCAGTATCTCGTTGACGGCAGGGCGGCTTTCGATCCAGTCGGTGGCGGCTTTAATCGCATCATCCGATGCCAGGGCGTCGGCTGCAAGCACGTCGCTTATCTCCCAGTTTCGCTGGCAGTAGACGCACACCTGCGCACAGGTGTTATACGGCTTCATAATCACGATGTGCGGGTACCTGCGGGTAATGAGATCTTCAGGGGAGGTGTCGCGCTCCATCATGAAATCACAGGAGCACTCGCGATCCCCCTGGTGGCCGGCCATCAGCTCAACGTAATCGGTCGGCGGAATAACCTGTGCCCGCACCGCGTGGTCGCGGGTGCGGTCCGGCTCATAATCCATAAGGGAAGCGTAAAAGGGGGTTACGCCGAAGGGCAGGCCGATTTCACGTGCGCGTTCGATCGCTTCTTTTTCAGGCGGCGTCAGGCGGATGATATTCCCCAGCGTGCCGGCATCCCGTATAACATGTTCGAGGTGCCACCGATAGTCGTTCCAGTCGCCTTCCGATGCGTTAAAAAAATCAAGAATCCGTCTGCGGTTGTCACCGCGGATGGTTTTTACGGTGTCATCGAGCCCGGTGCTGTATCGCTTCATAAATGAGCTGCAGGTTCGCGCCAGCATGTCAAGCTGATCTGATCTGATGCGCGCCGCCTCGCGGCCCTCGCGGTGCATGTAGTCGGGGTAGGGCTCCTTGTCGTAAATACCGCTCTGGCCTCTCATGCCGTAAAATATATGAATGAGCTCCTCAAAAAAGCCGTCGCAGAGATTTCCGGGCAGCTGATCATATTTTTCATGAGCAAGCATCCACAGCAGCTCGATCATGCTGAACCCTGACAGCCGCTCGCTGCGGACCGAAATGCACCCCCGAAAGGTGAGCAGGCAGCTGCGCTGCAGCGCCCACTCAAGCGGCTGGAGCGTGTTTTTGTCTGCATTCAGGATTCTGACCAGCTCATCCAGATAGCTCAGCAAAAAATACCGGGCCATTTTATGATCATCTGAATCGCGCAGCAGGCTGTATATCGTCGGATAGATCGCAAACAGCTTATTAATGTATGTCCGGTCAAACATATATTACACCACACAAAAAATTTCTAAAAAGGGAAAAAAAGAAATCCGGGACATCCTGTTATATCATATGCCGGAAGTATACCATACATTATATGTAACGCCCAGAGCAGCGCCGGGGAGCGGAGGCTGTTCTATGCTGAAGGTGTTTGCAGGAGGTTTATATTATTTATCAATTTTATCAATTTTATGTTTGTTTTTCAAGAGAAAGTCAAACAGGAACCGGGTGTCATGATGAGCTGAAAAGTGGTATACTATGAACAGCGCTGTAGGGATGCAGCAGGCATGTGGAAGTGATTTTATTGTATTTAGCGCAACAAAAAACAGTACTAAACCCAATCGTTGTCGTTATCGTAGTCGTAATCGATTCACCACTGATCGGCAAGGCACACACTATTACGACATCGATTGCGATAACGACTATGACAACGCCAATGACTTCGCCTGCTGCCGCAAAACTGATCTCTTCCGGCTTGTCCGGGGCAGGGGGGTAAAAAATATATGAGAAATCCGTTTCGCCGGATGACAGTATGCAGATAGTGATGACATTTGTATTGTGTGTGTGCACTGCTGCCGCAACAGGCGGATGCGCGGGCTTTTACAATGCCGCCCGGGTCGAAAATGAGGACGTGATTCGTTCAGAAGAGCGGCTGCAGGAAAGCTCAGAATTCGTTCATTCTGAAACCGCCGCTGCTGACAGCGGGATTTCAGATACACCGCCCCTGTGGCTGGATAGGTATGGCCCGCCGTATTATGATTACCGGTATTCCCTTTATCCATATTACGGCTATTATGATCCATACCGGTACTATGCAGCATACCCCTGGTACTGGTATGAAGACCCCGAAGAGTACTATGAGGAGCTTTACGACGATTACAGCATCGCTGAATACATGGACGATGTCCGGGATGCCCGGAAGGATTTTCGGCAGGATGCTGTTGATGCGATTCGTGACAGAATCGAGGACCGGAGAGACCGTCGCCGGGACCGGATGGAACGAATCAAAGACTGGTTTTCCCGCCTTTGGCGAAGCCGTGAGTCCGGCGGCAGCGCAGAGGCCGTGCTCAATTCCATGAGGTCCCGGAGAGGTGAAAGGCTGCAGAAAGCAGCTGGGAAAGCCCGCGAGCGATTCGAGAAGGTTTTTTCGCGGCGCTCCCGTCCCTCACAAGCCTTTCGGGAGCGCAGGCCGCTGCGCCGGTTTACCCCACGCCGCACTCCGGGCAGATTTGACGGCCCCCTCAGCGGATCACGGGGCGCATTGCCGTTTCGCGGCCCGCTTATGCAGCGTTTCCGGTAAAAATCATCATTGTCCCTCAGCCGCACAAAGGATACATCACCGCGCATTGCAGGTCCCGATACTTTCGCTCCAGGAGAGCTCATCCCCCCCCCCGTGTATTTTTCACAGCCCTTGAAATTAATTCCCGCGTTACTATTATAACAAAATAAGCAATAAAACCCCTTCCGCCCGGAACGCCGGGTTGCTGGCTTTTTATGGCTGACTTTTCACCAGGTCAACTTTTATGGTCTCTGGGCATACTTGCCGCTGCAGCTGCCGGTGTGTATGCCCTCAGCGCTGTAGTGCTGAAAATAGCCGAGCATATATTTAGAAAGCGTGCTCTGGAGCTTGCACATTATATTCTTCACCGGTGCAAGAAACCGGTATACCTCGCAGCCGTCTTTTTTGCGCTTGCCTCTGTCATTCCGGTGCTGCCGGCTTCACCCGAGCTGATCGATCTTTCGCGGCATGTTATGAGTATCGGTATCATTGCAGTTGTGGCATGGCTGGGCATACGGGTTTCGGCGCTGCTTGAGCAGTACATCGTCAGCCAGTATGATATCGAACAGAAGGACAACCTTCGCTCCCGGAAAATCCGGACGCAGTTTCAGATTCTGCAAAGAATCATTGTGGTAATTATATTCATTATCGCGATTTCCAGCATGCTGATGACCTTCGAGAAAGTTCGTCAGTTCGGCACCAGCATACTGGCCTCAGCTGGAATAGCGGGCATAATCATCGGCTTTGCAGCGCAGCGCAGCATCGCGACCCTGTTCGCCGGACTGCAGATCGCCTTGACGCAGCCAATCAGGCTTGATGATGTTGTGATAGTGGAGAACGAGTGGGGAAGAATCGAGGAGATAACCCTGACGTATGTCGTGGTGCGCATCTGGGACCAGCGGCGCCTGGTGCTGCCCATAACCTATTTTACCGAGCATGCCTTCCAGAACTGGACCAGAACCACAAGCGACATCCTCGGCACGGTCTATGTGTATGTGGATTATACGATACCGGTTCAGGAGATCAGGGAGGCCTTTTTCAGCATGCTTGATGCCTCTGAGCTGTGGGATAAAAAGGTTCGCGTCCTGCAGGTGACAAACGCAACGGAAAGGACTGTTGAGCTGCGTGCGCTGATGAGCGCCTCTGATGCATCAACAGCCTGGTCCCTGAGATGCGAGATGCGCGAAAAGCTTATTGCGTATATTCAAAAGCACTATCCTCAATCGCTTCCCCGGGTTCGTGCGCTTTTTGAGCCGGACCCGGGCGCGCTGCCGCTCATCCCCGAGGCGCCCCCTGCACGCCGGGCTTAACTCAAAATTAACTTTTTTACGCTGCCGGCTTCCCGTATAATATAAAGCTGATGCAGATACGAAAGCGGTGATGATCGCACGCTGAGTGCGCTTCTGCCGGTGTCTGGTTGGATCATGGGTGCTTTGGATGAGGTATTGTTACGGAATGAAATATATGTATAACAATTTTATGCGCATTCGGTTAAATGTATTGACTCTTTTTGTGCTCTGTCTGTTTGTTGCGGGCTGTGCGGCGAAAAAGGCGCACATCGCGGCACCGGCTGCAGAGATGCAGCCCCCGCCTCAGTCGGAGGTCACCGCATCAGCCGACGGTGACAATGAAACCGGGCAGGTCATTCCGCTTCAGGACGTGCGGTTGTTTGCCGAGCGTATTGAGCATATCGATGCGCGCTATTATCCGCTGCTCAGCCGCTCTACAAAATATTTAACAGCACTGGACAGCTATCTCGCGGCACACGATACGGACTTGTTCGCCGATCAGGATGTGCAGCCGGGCTTGCGAAAGGCATACAGGGATATTTACGAGAAATTCGGCAGATTTTATACCACAATCAATGAGTATGCACTCTGGTGCGAACGGGAGTTCCCTGGTGTGGAACCCCTGCAACAGGTCGGCCGGGAGGCGCTAGAGGACAAAAAGAAATCACTGGCTGATTTCGAGCGCCGGCTGAACAGCTTTCAACGCCTTCCCGATCACATAGACCGCCTGTTCAGTGAGGTTAAAAACCGGTAGCGGCCTGTGATTTTTTTTGCTCTGCAGCGCCCGGCTCAAGGGCGGCGGAGATGACTTCGTCAATCCTGTCCGCAAACATAAATTCAATATCAGACGTTTCCGCCTCCGAAGCCTCCTCGAGATCTTTTTCGTTGAGCTTTGGAAGAATGATGTAGCGGAGCCCGGCGCGCTTGGCAGCCAGAACTTTTTCTTTTATGCCTCCTACCGGAAGCACTTTCCCCCGCAGCGTTATTTCACCGGTCATGCCCACATCGGACCTGACAAGCCTGCCGGTCAGCAGGGAGGCCAGTGCGCATACCATAGTCACCCCTGCAGACGGGCCGTCTTTTGAAATAGCGCCTGCCGGAACGTGAAGGTGTATGTCCGAGGACTCGAAAAATGCAGGGTCGATATCAAAGGCTCCGGCGTTTGCCCGTATATAGCTCAGCGCGGTCTGAGCCGACTCCTTCATGACCTCCCCGAGATGGCCGGTAAGCGTAAGGCCTTTTTTGCCTGCCATTTTCGTCGCTTCCACAAACAGGATATCCCCTCCCGCGGGAGTCCAGGCGAGGCCGGTTGCAATGCCGGGAACGGTTATCCGCTCGGCGATTTCAGAGAAAAAGCGAACAGGGCCAAGATATTCGTGCAGCGCATCATCGGTAACGTGAACATTTTGAACGGTTCCCTCTGCCACTTTGCGGGCAATGCCGCGGCATACCGATCCAATTTCACGCTCGAGATTTCTGACGCCGGCTTCCCGCGTATAGTCGTGGATGATTTTCAGAAGTGAGCTGTCATCGATCGTGACCTGTTCGGGCGTAAGCCCGTGCTCATCTATCTGCTTGGGAACAAGATATTTTTTGGCTATGTGCAGCTTTTCCTCCCCGGTATAGCCGGGCAGCTCAAGCATTTCAAGCCGGTCGCGCAGCGCAGGGGGTATGGTATCGATAATATTTGCGGTCGTAATAAAAAAAACATTCGATAGATCAAAGGTCACTTCCAGATAATGATCGGCAAAGCTTGAGTTCTGTTCAGGGTCGAGCACCTCCAGCAGTGCTGATGAGGGGTCGCCGCGAAAATCAGCGCCGAGCTTGTCAATTTCATCGAGCATGAATACCGGGTTGTTTGTGCCTGCCTTTTTGATCCCCTGGATAATGCGGCCGGGAAGAGCGCCCACATAGGTGCGGCGGTGCCCCCGTATTTCCGCCTCATCCCTGACCCCGCCAAGAGACATTCGGATGAATTTCCTGCCGAGCGAACGTGCGATTGACTGCCCCAGAGATGTCTTGCCCACGCCGGGCGGGCCGTAAAAGCACAGAATCGGGCCTTTCATATCCTGCTTCAGCTTTCGTACCGCAACGTATTCGATAATGCGTTTTTTGATTTTCTCAAGATCGTAGTGATCCTCGTTCAGGACGTCCTCTGTGTGCTTGATTTCTATGGTGTCCTGCGTGGCTTTCGCCCAGGGGAGATCGGTAAGCCAGTCAAGATAGGTGCGCGCAACCGAATACTCTGCGGCGGCCGGCGACATCATCCCAAGCCGGTCGAGCTCTTTGAACGCCTGCTGCTCGGCCTCTTCGGGCATTTCGGATTCTTTTATTCTGGTGCGAAGCGTTTCAATTTCGACCTGCTTTTCATCCTTCTGGCCGAGCTCGGCCTGTATTTTTTTGAGCTGCTCGCGAAGCAGGTGCTCGCGCTGCTGCTCGTTTATTTCCTGTGCAATCTCGGAGTGTATTTTGTTGCTCAGCTGCGCTTTCTGAATCTCGGTCTGCAGCGCGCTCATTGCCTTTTTAAAACGCTCCCGAATGTCCGACTCCTCAAGTATGCTTTGCTGAATGTCGGGATCGGAGGATGCGTTGCCCACGCTGAAATAAATGACCTTTGCATAATCGTTCAGATTTCGCGCTATCAGCTTAAGCTGCTCCGGCATTTGCGGCGACGCATCGACAACCTCGGAAAACTGATTGAGCAGGGTGTTCATCATAGCATCGAGCTCGCCGGTTCGCTCATAGGTGTCGTCTATCCGGGTCACCCGCGCCACGAAATAGGGGTCGGTTCTGACAAACTCATCTATGTGAATGCGCGATATGCCCTGACAGACGAAATTCAGCTCGGATGACGATACGTTTATCAGCTTCAGAATGCGCACAGCTGTTGCAATGCGGCAGCAGTCATCAGGTGAGGGGGTATCTCCGTCCCTGGTTTTGCCCAGGACAATACCGATCAGGCGGTCTTTGACCGCCGCTTCGTTAATCATGCTGACGTATGTTTCGTTTTTAACGGAAATCGGGCCGACAGCGTTCGGAAATACCGCAAATCCTGTGACGGGCAGAAGCGGAAGCGTTTCAGGGATGTGGATGCTTTCGGTATCTGCTACCGGCATTTCTTCCTGCCGAATATTGTTGTCATTGTCTTTATTGTCGGCCATGTGGTTCTCCTTACTCATGGTTTATATCGATTTTCTTTTTCTGCGCCATGGGGAGCTTAAGATGTAAAAACCCGTTGTTATAGTGCGCCTGAATCGACCCGGTGTCGATTATATCGGGAATGCGAAAGCGCTTTTCAAATTTGCCGAACTCTATTTCAAGGCGGTGGGCTGTTTTTTTGTCAGGAATATCAGGCTCTTTGCGAATGCCGGCAATTACCAGGACGCTGTCTTCAACAGATATGTTTATTTCATCTTTGGCCAGGCCGGCAACATCCATGATCATCACCAGCCCGTCCTTTACCTCATAGACATCGGTGTCCGGTGACCACTCGCCGTTGCCGAACAACTGCAATGACTGCTCATCTTTCTGCAGCTGCTGATTATAGCCGGGGTAGGCACCGGCCGGCACCCAGAATATTTTGGTCGGGCACATAAATGCTCCTTTGCTGCAATGAATATATTGGTTTCACGCTGTATTTATTGTTGCATACTGTTCTGCGGAACCGTTTTGCACGGAACGGCATTTCTGGTTTCGATTTAAAAAATAAACACGGTTGGAATATAAGGCAAGTCTTATGTGGTCATAATACACGAAGCGAAAATCACTTCGGTTCCGGAACGCTGCAGATACCTGCTGATCGGAGCATGTGCCGGCGGCATGGAAAAAGTGGTCGGTGAGCGCAACAGGCTTTCAGGATGTTCACGACGAACGCTTGCGGCGGGGCGTCAGCACGCCGGTCAGGTAAACCAATACGGTTAAGCAGTACAGGGGCTCTGCACCCTTTTTGAAGGAAAAAAGCAGAATTCAGTGGTTCAGATATGCAGCTGAGAATATTTCCCGGCGTAAGCTGACAGAGAAATATCAGGCGTTAGATGCTTTCTGGAGCACAAAACCGGGCCCCTGCTCGGTTTCCTGGAAATCGAGCATCATTTCAGAGAGCTGCTCTGCCAGCTTTTCCTGGACGACCATTATCTTATCGCCGTCGTCTGAGGTGATAACGGTGTCGTCGTTTTTTTCGTTATCGAGGCCGAATTCAAGACGCTCAGGGTTTTCTTCCGCCGGATAAAGCCTGATAAGCATACCGGAATCGGTGTCTTCCTGCGCCAGAGCATTTGTAAGTATCTCTTTTGCTGCTGATGTTACGGTAAACATGTGATGCCCTCCTTGTGGTGAATTAATGTGAGATGTTATATCGTAATGCGGTGAGTATGTATGCCGGCACTGCGCTTTGTGCCCGGTGCCGGTGCTTTATGCATAGGAAAATAGTTTGGATATGGCAAGTGGAAGAACGGATAAACGGCTTATTTTTTGTTGAAATCGAAGCTGTATGAGCGTTGGGATTTGCGGTTTCGCCGGGAAGCTTCAGCCTGTTTGCGCCTTTTTCGGATGCCGGGCTTTTCGTGGAAGCGCCTTCGCTTGAGCTCTTTGAGCAGGCCGTCTTTCTGCATTTTTTTCTTGAGTATTCTGAGCGCTTTTTCGATATCTTCGTGAACCCTGACCTCAATTGACATGTTTGTCCCTTTTCTTGTGTGAAGCGCCCGTTGCCGGGCTGATCTTTATTGGCTTTTTGCGTATGTATGCACAAAACAGCATGATGTGCATACGCCGGTGCGCGCTCGGCAGACAGCAGCTGCAGCAGTAAAAGAATATGTTCAGCAATGATTTCCCAAAAAACGCCCACGGGAATTAATTAATAATCCCGCGGGGCTTGTGCGGTATCCCGGCAGTGTGGAATTAATAATTAAAATCGTGGTGAGGTTACAGCTGTGCCATTCCCTTTTTATTTTAATAAAATGACATATGAAGAGCGCTGAGTCAAGTGAAAACCGTTAAAACATGCGGCTTGTAGTATGCGGGGCTTTGTCAGCTGAGCCGTATTCGGCCCTCGGCAAGCTGCTCAAGTGATGCCTGATCGGTCATGCGTATATGGTGCCTGTCTATCTGTTCGATCATGCCCCGCTCAGCCAATTTTGACAGAATGCGCGACAGCGTTTCCGGGATTGTGCCGAGCACGCCGGCGAGCTGGCCCTTCGTGATATCAAGCGCTACACTATCGGGGCGGCACTGCTGCTCGCTTATATACAGCAGATAGGCTGCAAGCCGTGCAGGAACCTCTTTCAGGGAAAGATCTTCAATAAGATCGGTGAATACGTGAAGCCGGTGGGACAGGACAGCCATCATGTTGAGCGCAAGCGAGGGCCGCTTTTCGATAAGGGAAACGAAGGCATCCCGCTTGAAATAAAGGAGGCGGCCGTCATGAAGGGCTTCGGCAGTCGCCGGGAAGTGCTTACCGGTAAAAACAGGCACCTCTCCGAAGGGCTCGCCCGGACCGAAGATGTGCAGAATCTGCTCGCGACCCTCTGCGGAAAGCTTGTATATTTTTATGCGCCCGGTGAGCGCAACGTAGAACCCGTGACCTGACTGACCCTCGCTGAAAATAATCTCCCCCCTGGCGACATTGCGTACAGCAGCAATGTCAGACAGCAGCCTGCTGTCCTCTGCCGGCAGCCCGGCAAAAAGGGGGATGCCTTCGATTATGTCCGGCGTTGCGGTCATGAAAACAGTCCCGGAAATGTAAGGTTTATGAGAATCGACCTGTTCAAAGCGATACCTGTAGCATAAAAATTAGCTGTCCCGGTGTCAATACAAATAGACCGCTCCCTTGACCAGGCAGATAGAGGTTCTTAGCTTCACAACAGTGAATCGCCCAGACTGTCTGCGTATAATTTAATAATCATGGGTACCCCCCGGCTCTGCCGGGAGACTCACAGAGTTTGACATATGGGGGAACTAATGATTTTGTGCTCATTTTGCTATTCACAAAACAACTGGATTGCCGGGACTGACCAGGCTGTGTCATAAAGCGGTTCTGATGGCGCAAACTTCAGCTTTCGTTTGTGGCCCTTAGGATATTTTAAGGTGCTACGCTGGCTAAAGCCTGCGACTGCCCGGACATCTATGAATTGTGACACAGCCTCCTTACACCGGGCAATAACTGTAGTGGCAGCTCTTTGCCTTGCCTCGGTTTATTCCGGGCATCCAGGTATGTGCAGACTGATTTTTATCCGGCTGGCAAACCGGGATTCAGGCAACAACTGCGGATGCGTCAGGGTTGAAGGGGTTTGTCCGCATTGCCAGCGAGAACAGATAGGGGTAGTTTTTTTGCAGGTGGCCCATATAGTCCAGCCAGTGATGCACAAGCAGCGAATATGCCCGGCTGGCATCTCCGGCAAGATGACGCCTGTCGGATTGCGGCAGCGAGCGCAGGTCCGGACGTGCGAGCAATTCCTCCCGCAGATGAAAAACAGCCATGAGCATATCGGTAAAGCTTTCGTGCTCAGAAAGGTTCGGGTTTTCCATAATACGCAGCAGAAGCGAATCCCATCCGGTAAAAAGTGAGCGCAGATGCTCGAGATCTACCGTGTCTATATCAACATGATAGGTATATCGCGCAAGGTGTGTCCGTGCTGAAGAGAATTCAGCTGCTGTCCACGCTTCGGAGACATCCAGGCGCTTTCGTATGTCTGCGGCCTGCGGGTCGCATGAGGCAAAATATTTTAAAAGCGGTGTCCCTGCTTCGGAAAAAAACATGCCGATCAGTATATTGCGGTTTTTTAAGCGGGTTTGGATATCCCGCTTGCTGAGCAGCAGTTCGGTAACGTTGGCGATAACCCCGAGAAACGTTCCCACGCCAAGAATAATAAGAGCCAGGCCGAGAGCCTTTCCCAGCGGCGTAACGGGGTGTATGTCACCGTAGCCCACGGTCGCAATGGTGACAATGCTGAAATAAAATGCATCTGCAATCGAAAGCCCTTCGGCGGCCATAAAACCAAGTGAGCTCAGGATCACGATTGCAACAAGCACAGCCGCTAACACGCGAAGCCTGAAACGTATGATATCCATGATTCCTTTTTAAAAAAAGCAGCTGCCTGCATGAATGTATGTATGTGACTGATTGCAGGTCAGGTTACGCCCTGTGCCGCTACGGGGTGAAACAGCACATATGTCCAGCACTATAAAATAAACCGGCGGCAGACGTCAAGCGCCAAAGGATTTTTGTGTTCGGCTGCCAGCGGCACCTGCCGGCGGGAAACGGCGGGGAATTGCGATGTGCAGATCGCGCACATCGTTTCTCTCAGAGGGGATGCAATACGCACCGGATTATGTTGTATTTTCATAAAATAAGGGTATGATTGATGGTTAAAAGCAGGGCGGATATTCTATGGAAAAACCGGTCGATACCGGTGAGCGGGGTTTTTGATGCAGTCATTTAAAAACGATGAAGACAGGCAGCGGGTTATTGAGCGTCTGCAGCAGAATATGAATGAGGAATTCCGGGCGACCCTGCAGTATATCTGTCACCGGATCAGCGCACGCGGAGCCGATGGCCGTATTTCCGAAGCCTTTAAAAGTGCGGCGCTTGATGAAATGGCACATATCCTGTACTTTTCGGATCTCATTACCAAATACGGCGGCACTCCCCGTTTTGCAGATTGGCCGGTTGACAAAAGCACAGATGTGAAAGCAATGCTTGAAGCGGACATTGCTCTTGAACAAACGGCGCGCGATCGCTATGGCGAACAGCTCAGTGAGCTGAGCGGGTATGCTGAAGTTGTTTCCCTGATCGAGGATGTGCTTGCAGACGAGGAAGAGCATCAGGCAGAGCTTGAGCGGTATCTTAATAATATGTCCGAGAAATGAGTCATTGGGGCGAAGCAATTGATTTCCCGGAACAATAACGCAGGATAGGGGGGGCTGGTGATGAACCGAAGGGTGTGCACGTTTTTTACAGCTGCATCAGCAGCGGCGCTGTTTTTTACCGCTGTTTTCTGGAACGGGCATCAGGATACAGTATTCATGGATCAGACCTGTGCGTATGCCATGGATAATGAAACGGATGCGATATATGATGACTCTGATTATGATGACGAATATTATGACGATGAGGACTATGAGGATGATTATCCGGACGAGGATAACGAAACAGCGTAAACTGCTGTGAGCTTGCTGGCGCCGGACAGGCCGGCCCGTGCTGCACAAGATAATGGGCCCTTCATGCCTGCATGAGCACCAATGAAAATAGCCCTTGTTTATAACCGTGAAAGCAAAAATGTCATCAACCTCTTCGGTCTGCCAAACCGTGAGACCTACGGCAGGGAGGCCCTGCAGCGCATCGTTGACGGGCTGCGCGAATACGGCCATCGGGTAAAGTCCTTTGAGGCGGATAAGGATCTTATACAGAACCTGGAGCGCTTTATGCCCCGGGTTGTAAAGGGCGAGACACCGGGCATGGTGTTTAATGTGTCATATGGTATTCAGGGGCAGGCGCGCTACACCCATGTCCCCGGAATTCTCGAGATGGTTGGCATACCGTATGTCGGGTCCGGCCCGCTTGCGCATTCCCTTGCGCTGGATAAGGTCGTCGCAAAAATGGTGTTCCTGCAGCACGGGCTCCCCACGCCGCCGTATGCAGTGCTGCAGTCGCCGGATTTTCCTCCTCCTGAGCTGGCATTTCCCATGATTGTAAAGCCGAAAAATGAGTCGGTCTCCATGGGGGTGCAGATTGTTAACAGCGAAAGGGAACTTCGCCGTGCGGCCGGTGATATTTTTGACGCGTTTCACAACCAGCCTGTGCTCGCGGAGCAGTACATCGAGGGCCGTGAAATCAACGTCGGCGTTATCGGAAACAATCCGCCCGAAGTCTTCCCCCCATGCGAAATTGTGTTCGGCGATACCGGCCCCCGTATTTATACCATTGAGGACAAGCAGCGCACCTCAGGGCGCGAAATCGACTGGATCTGCCCCGCGCCGCTCAGCAAAGAGCTGAGCAGCCGGGCAAAGGATCTCGCACGCACGGCATTCACCGCTCTCGGGTGTGCTGATGCCGCACGCATCGACATGCGCCTCGACAGAAACAATAACCTCTACATTCTTGAGATTAACAGCCTGCCGAGCCTCGGGGAGCACGGATCATATACTATAGCTGCGCAGCAGGCAGGGCTCGATTTTCCAGCGCTGGTGAACCGGCTTGTTGAAGCTGCCAGCGCCCGCTATTTCGGCGTGCCTGATCCGCCGGTGATATACGCGGGGGAGCGCGATATTGAAAAAAAAGTTTTTGTGTACCTGACAAAGCTGCGGGACCGTATGGAGCGAAGCCTTCAGGATTGGGTTTCCTGCACCAGCAGAACGCACGATCCTGTCGGCAACAGCTTGGCCGCAGCACAGCTGGGAAGGCGCATGAAAGAGCTGAAAATGAAGCCGGCAGCCGATGTGGCCGATCCCCGGTGTGCGCTGGTGTGGGAAACGGAGCCGGGGTTTGCGGGGGGAACGCTGTTTGTATGCCACGTTGATGTACCCCTTGATCAGAGCGTTCCGTACCAGCATTTCCACCGCGATGCAGAGTGGCTTTACGGCGAGGGCATCGGCGTTTCACGGGCGCCGCTGGTCATGATTGAATTTGTGCTGCGCGCTCTGAAGGAACATAAATATCTCCGGCAGCTCCCTCTCGGGCTGCTGTGCTATTGCGATGAGGGGCGGGAGTGCAGATACAGCAGGGACGTTATCCGCACGGTTGCCGGAAAGGCGCAGCGCGTGCTTGTGCTGTCCCCGGCTTCTGGGGAGGGAACCATCCGTACGCAGCGGCGGGGGCAGCGCAAGTACCACCTGGTGGTCGAAGGCAAGCCGCAGCGCATCGGCAAGGCAGCAGGATCCCCCGAGCCGCTTTTGTGGTTCAGCGGAAAGCTTGCCCACATTGCCGCACTTTCATCCAGAAAAGAGCGCATAGCCGTTTCGGCGGTTAACGTAAAAACGGAATCCTTTCAGCACTTTCTGCCCCACCGCATTACCGCTACCCTGATAACCAGCTATCTCGATGAGGAGAAAGCTGAATCGGCCGAAGAAAAGGTGCGCAGCTTTCTGGGGAAACGGCAGATGCGGTGGTCGCTCGAACAGATTTCCGACAGGCCGCCCATGAAGGACCGCACAAACAGCAGCAGGCTGGCTGGAAGCCTTGCAGCGATTGCAAAAAAGTGGGATATACCCCTTATGAAGGAGTCATCGCTGCTGCCTTCGGCAGGCGGCCTTGTGCCCGCACGGGTGCCGGCAGTGTGCGGTATCGGGCCCGTTGCCCGTGATCTGTTTACGCCTCAGGAGGCGGTTAACCGCGGAAACCTTCTTCAGCGCGCGCTTCTTATAGCTGATTTTCTTCTGCAGTAACGAGGAGCTATGGCAAAGAAAC
Source organism: uncultured Thermodesulfobacteriota bacterium (assembly GCA_964621615.1). Taxonomy (GTDB): domain Bacteria; phylum Desulfobacterota; class WTBG01; order CAIYCZ01; family CAIRTM01; genus CAZUMW01. The sequence goes on along the minus strand of CAZUMW010000007.1, from coordinate 10,088 downwards.
GATTCCGCGATACGGAATTTATCGATCCGGGACAAAGCACGCTGCCGACCCCTCAGCGGATATCCGCCTCGCCGCGCGGCATGGTATCGACAGCGCATTACTGTGCTACCAGCGCAGGCGCTGAGCTGCTTGCAGAAAGCGGAAATGCCGTTGATGCGGCGGTTGGTGCAGCATTTGCCCTCTGCGCGTGCGAGCCGCAGGCCTCAGGCCTCGGGGGGCAGACAATGATGCTGATTCATCACGGGGAAACGGGGGCAACGGTTGCACTTGACGGGTCCTCACGCGCTCCCAACAGAGCGGTGCACGAGCTGTTCCGCGACAGGCGATTCCGGATCGCGGGCAGGACGGCTTCAACCGTACCGAGCACGCCCGCAGTGCTTGCCTACGTGCTTGACCGTTACGGCACGATGCCACTTTCCCGGGTGCTGGAGCCCTCCATTGCTCTTGCGCGTAACGGGTATCAGATCACGCAGCTGCAGCACAAGCTGCAGCGCCGCGAGCTGAAGGGGCTTAAGGAAAACAACGGCGGCCGCTTTTTTCTCAGAAACGGCGATCTGCCCTGTTCCGCCGGGACTGTTTTTAAACAGCAGCGCCTTGCAGATACGCTGCAGCACCTTGCAGACCAGGGGGTGCAGGATTTTTACATTGGAGACATCGCCCGGGAAATACATGAGGACATGCACGAGCACGGAGGCCTGATTCAGCGTGATGATCTGGCACGCATTCCCTATCCCGTGGAGCGGCGGCCTGTAACATGCCGGTTCGGGCCGATGAAGGTTTATTCCATGCCGCCGCCCGGGGCGGGGCGCTCCCTTGTTGAGCTTTTAAGCATTATCAACCGCTTTCCCGGGAGGGACCGCAACCCGGACACGCCGCCCGGTGCGCTGCTTCTGGCTGAAGCCCAGCGGAGGGTGCAGCTTGACCGGCGCGACCGCCCTTTTGATCCGAATTTTTACCCGCTTGTGCCCGATGCCGACATGCTGAGAAAAAAGTACGTGTCCGGTGTTTCACAGCAGATACGTCATGCAATTTCCGCCAGCGGGGAAACCACTCATTTGTCAGTAATGGATTGCAGCGGCAGCGTTGTTTCGCTTACTCAGTCAATAGAGCGCGTTTTCGGCGCAAAGACAGTACACCCCCGGCTCGGTTTTATTTATAATAATTATATGAGCGCGTTTGAGTACAGCGATATGACGCACCCGTATTTTCTCAGGCCGAACGGAGTCCCCTGGGCAAGCGTTGCGCCGACAATCATTTTCCGTGATAAGAAGCCGTGGCTCGCTATCGGATCGCCCGGCAGCGAGCGGATAATATCGACGATAGCGCAGGTTCTTATCCGCCTTGCCCAACAGTCACCCTTTGATGCTGTTGCGGCGCCGCGGCTGCACTGTTCATTTGACGGGCAGGTCTCGCTCGAAGCCGCCTGCATGCGCGATGATATACCGGATCATCTCAGGCTGCACGGCTTTTCAATAGATGTCCGGGAGCCGATGTCATTTTATCTCGGCTGTGTGCAGATGGTGCTTTGTGACGGCGAGTACATCGGTGTCGCTGATCCCCGGCGCGACGGTTCGGCCCGGGGCCCCTGTTGATGAAACTGCCGCTGCTTATATCCGTTCCTCATGCCGGCACCGAAATTCCTCCGGAAGCAGAGGCCTTGTGCCGGCTGACAAGAAAGGATATAATCCGTGATGGTGATGAGGGTGCCGAAAGCATCTATGGCTTTCTGCAGCAGGATGCGGCGGCATATGTCACGACCGGCATCGCCCGGGCGATTGTTGATATGAACAGATCCCCTGATGATTTCAGCTCCGACGGAGTTGTAAAACTGCAAACCTGTCAGGGGGTGCCGGTGTATAGCGCACCACTTTCCGATAGCCGTGCACATGCACTTATTGATGCGTATTACCGGCCCTATCATAAACAATTGCGCGAGCGTACCGGCGGTGCGCTGCTGGGGATCGACTGTCATACCATGGCGGCAACTGCTCCGCTGATAGCTTCCGATGCCGGCAGCACCCGCCCGTTTATGTGCCTCAGCAATGCGGGATTTACCTGCACGGATGAATGTCTGCGTGTTTTTGCCGGCTGTCTTGAAGCGGTTTTCAGCAGGAAGGTTTCGCTTAACAGCCCGTTTCAGGGAGGGTATATTATCCGTTCTCATGCCGGTGAGGTTCCGTGGGTTCAGCTTGAGTTAACCCGCCGGGGATCCATGAGCGCTGCTGAGAAAAAAAGGCGCCTCGCCGAAGCGCTCGTTATGCTGTGTGAGCGGATACGCCCGGTCAGCCGCTTGCCGGAGGGCAGGCGGTGATGGTTGTTCACAAAATGCATAAGGTATCTGATTATGTTTGGTAAGCATGCTGTTCCGGTTCACCTCAGCAATGGCGATGTGCGCATCGATGTCAGCACGCATGAGAAAGGGTTCTCCTACTCACGGAAGAGCCCTGATGAGGAAACTGAAATGCTGATTCTTGCAAAGGATGCTTCACTGCTCATAAACCCGGTTGAGCCGCTTAACAAGCCGAAAGAAATAACCCGGTATCTGCTGATCGAGCTTGTCGCGCCGGTGCAGGTTGAGCCGGGAGGCCGCTATAAGATATACGTAACCTTCCCTGTTGCCTCCGGCGTGTTTATCGAGCGCAGAGGCAATTATGACATTATAGATATATTTACCTCTGCCCGGCAAAAGTATACGCTGTATGGAGAGCCGCAGAACGGTATTGTATGCCGATACTGGAAAAGCGCGGTGCATATGTCCCGGCCCGAGGCGGATATGTATCGGGAGGGGATTATGGAGCTGACCGTAAAAAATGCTACCGACAAGTGGGTAACGGTAAGCAGGGCCCTGTTTCATGCGACGGGGATGAAGATATTCTACAGCGCCGGCATGGTTTCGATGAAGGCGCACATGAAAGTTTCCGGGGCCCGCAGCGCGCAAACTGACTTTATCAGCGAGCCGATTGCAAAGGAGATGAAAAAATCGCTTGAGCTCTATACGGTGCGTAAGCTTTCCATTCTGTCGCCGATATGTGAAATGCGCGAGGGCATATGACTCCTGAGGCCTTTTTGAGCAGAGTGCTTTTCAATGATGTGACCGCCGGTGATCTGCTGATCTCCGGGGGCGTGCTTCTGGCCACGTTTGCGGCGGTAAAGCTGGTGTCTTTATATCTGCGCGCCACCCTCAAAGAGCGCATAAGCCAGGACAATCTTGAGATACTGGTGAAAGTCATATACTACGGCGTTATAGGCATTGCATTTGTCTATGTTCTGCATGTTGTCGGCGTCAACCTTTCAGGGCTTATGGTTGCCGGGGGCTTCGCAGGCATTGTGGTCGGCCTGGCCAGCCAGAGCATTGTCGGCAACTTTATTTCAGGGCTTTTTCTCATCATAGAGCGCCCGATAAAAATCGGCGATCAGATCAATGTGAACGACCTGATCGGCTACGTTGAGGATATCCGGATTATTTCAACGACCATCAGAACCTATGACGGGCTTTTTGTGCGCATCCCGAATGAAAAGGTTTTTACATCGAACATTATTAATTATGTCAATCACGTGGTGAGGCGGTTCGAGTATACCGTCGGGATACGCTACAGCGACTGTGCCGACACCGCTATAGACATAATAGGCAAAGTCATAGAGGAGCAGCCGTTCGCCCTCAAGCGGCCATCGCCGCAGGTTTTTGTAGACACTATGGGCGACAACGCGGTAAACATTATTGTGCGGATATGGTCCCCGGTGTCCGAGTGGTACGGGGTTAAAATGAAGCTTTTGTGGAAAATAAAAACGGCCCTTGAACAGCAGGGCATAGAGATCGCGTTCCCGCAGCGGGTGATCTGGTTCGGCGATAAGGAGCACAAGAGCGGGGGGCCGGGGGAGGCGGCCTCCTGAGCATGATATGCTGAGGTCATTGTTTGCAGGAGACCGTGCGCTCCGCGCACGGAGGCAAAACGAAACCCTCAACGCCCGTGGAGGCCGGCTGCTTACGTGAGGGTGCCTGCTGTCCGAAACTTTGATTGCGCATATGTCAATTGCAGGGTATAATTGTAAAATACGTACCGATTGATAGAGATTTTTATGAAAAAGAACAGCCCATTTTCTGCGGATCAGCGCTGGGTCAGAAAAAAAAGGATTCATTACCGGTGTATTCCCCCGTGGGCCGACGGGAAGAGCCTGATCATTTTCCTGAGCACCGCTGTCAGCCTTTGTGCATCGCTGGTCAGCTGTGCTGTGCTCCATGCTGAAATGCCGCTCAGCGGGAAGCCTTCATCCGGACTTATACTATGGGGTGTGGGCGTGGGCTCACTGCTGGTAACGATATTTTTTTATGTTAAGGGGCTGTATGTCAGGTTTCTGGACAGCGCTCTGGATGTGTATTATTAATACGGCACAGCGCGTGCAGAAAGCCGGCTTATTGCTTTACCCGTCCCGTTTCCAGATAACATTGCGAAGGCCCTTACGATAGCACAGGCGGCGGATTTTGTGCGGCTCGATTGAGACCACGTTGAAATTATAGCTTGCCGCCGCTTCCCCCAGCCCCTGCCGGGCAAGCTCTTTCATGTATCGCGAGTACTGTGCAATTTCAGAAAACCGCTCAGGGTCGTCATTCTTTTTGAACACCGTTGCCGTGCCCCACACCTGCATTCCGGAGGCACCAAAAAAGTCCTCTGCCGGATTGTACGGGTCGGCTATGGAATAGCTGGCTCTGGGATTGGCTTTAATATTTGCTATTTTTCCGCCCCCCTCGATAAACATGTGGACCGTGAGCCCGTTGTTGAAGTATTCAACCGGCGTGCTGCGCGGCTCATTGTTTTTGCACGTGCTCAGGTGCAGCACGTTGTGCGTGTTTAAATACTCAACGGCCATGTCCAGGAATTCCCGCTCTGTCATCGATTCGATGAGGGTGATGCCGCCCTGTGCGAACGCCGCCCGCTCGCGCGCATTGGGGTTCGGTATGATTACTTTTCCCATGAGCATACTCCATATGATTGTTTTTGGTTGACGTATTGAGTGTGTTGGTACGCGCTGTTCTGATACGTACAGCTTCTGATAACGTATTCGGCTTCACTGGTGCCCACAATACCATAACGGACCGGCTTTTGCTCAATGCGTTAATGTATTTCGGACACCGTTGATACGGCCTATTTTTTCTGCGGCAGCTGTGCTTCAAGCCGTTCCAGCAGAGGTCTTTGAGCAGGGTTTATTTTGTCCTGTGCGGTCTGCATGTCATAAAATTCTCCGCGGTCTATTTCGGGGATAGTTATTTTTCTGCCCGACCGCGGGGGCCATGTAATGGTACAGGTGTTGCTCTGTATGTCGGGGGGGCCGGAGCCGTGATATTCACAGGCCCAGGCAAACACTGTTTTCCCGCCTTTTTGCGTTATCGAATCAAGACAGATATACGGCCCCTCGGCGTCAATGCCTGTTTCCTCGCGAAGCTCACGGACCGCTGCAGCCAGAGCGCCCTCGCCGCCGCCGGGCTCACCCTTGGGAATGCTCCATGCCCCTTTGTCGCGGTTTTTGAAAAACGGCCCCCCCGGGTGCACCAGAAACACCTCGAGGTGATTGTTGTGCATACGGTACAGAAGTATTCCTGCACTTTCTTTCTTCCGCGTCATGTGTGTTCCGCTATGGCTGAGCGCCTGCCCTGTGTGAGCATTATGCGCATTCCATACCAGTGTAGCGTATCAGGGATGCATTCTGCAAGAAGCAATGACAGGAATAAAACGGTTATGATGACGCATGTGTGAAGACGTCACATGCCGCGCCGGAAAAGCCCTGTGCGTCCGCCTGCACCTGCCCCGCACGGCGGCCGGAATATCCTGTTTCAGGCTCAGATAAAAAAAGAAGTCTGAAACAGATACATAACCAGTATTCCTGCAAGCACAAAGAACACGCTCAACACAAAGGCCGAGCCGGATGACAGGCGCCCCTTGAACGCAAGAATAGCCACCCAGGCTGCGAGCATTATGCGCGGTGCGGCAGCCGCAGCTATGCCGATGAGGCTCAGCGTTACCGCCATTGCCGCGCCGCCGTAGAGAGCCAGGCGGCGGTCGTCCTTTAACAGCAGAGCTGTCAGGCAGGCATAGGGAAGGGTGAATATATAGCGGGTGATCAGAATAAGAAGCGGTGATGCGCCCATAGTGAGAAATGCATAATATCCGTTTGCCAGATCCATAAACTGATGTACCGGCGTTTTGAGGTCGTCACCGAAAAACCCGCCGCTGTGAAATATGATAAAAAAATCACCGGTCCGGGAATGGAAATACACAAATAAAATCCCGATGCAGACAAAGGGCAGGCAGAGCCACAGTGTTTTTTTGACGCCCGGCGAGCTGCCCGATGTTTGATGCGTTTCGTTGTAAAGCGCTATAAGTATCTGGACCGGAATCAGAAACAGCGCGATATAGCGGGTGTACACCGCCAGGGTTAAAAAGATTGCCGAAAGCAGATATCTGCGCCGCATCAGAAAATACAGCGACAGTATTGCTGCGAACAGATACGGCGCTTCGCTGTAGGCAACGGTGCTGTAGACAAGATTAGTGGGAAACAAGGCAAACAGAAGGGTTAGCGCAAATGCTTCTCGCCGGTTTGTGTACAGGCGGGCAAAAAGAAAAAACACCCAGACAGAGGCAAAGGAAAAAAGATTTGAGATGATGATGCCGCTGAGATAATACGGGCAGCCGAGCGTCGAAACAGCGGCGATCATCAGCGGGTACAGCGGTGCAAAGCTGTACAGAAGCTGTGCTTCTCCCCGTGAGGGATAGCCGTGCTGCGCTATCTGAATATAGTGCACAGAATCCCATTGATAGCCCAGCGCCAGCAGCCTGCGCGGTGCTTCCGGAAAGTCATCCCAGTAGACAACAGCTCCGCCCGGCTCGATATGGCCAAGGCAGAAAACAAGCAGCAGCTTAGCAAGGAGAAGCACAGCACAAACGCCTGCAGGGTGCGCGGCGGCTGTCAGGTGTTTTTTTTTCATATCGGTTATGATACGGTGTGGGTGTGAAACATGTGCGCAGACAGCTTTGCTGTTATACAAATCAGAAAACGCTGTGAATGGCAAGAGTAATTTCTGTACCGGGTTCCGGCATTACGGAGGCGGCCTTGCGTGAGCGCTAAAGATTACCTTGAATGTACATCGCCCGTAAACCCGGAGCATTCTTGTCATGGAGGGATGTGTTATGAGCGATCTTGAGCGGATTGTACCGGGAAGCTGGATAGCGGTGGGAAGAGAGCGCCCGATCGATGCTGTCGTGTGCTCCATCCGCCCCAGGCGGGTAGAGGTTGTGTATATAGGAGAGCAGGGGAAAGCGTTTCACCGGGAAGTGCACTGGAAGCGTGATCACTGGGACTTTGCCGATAAAGATGCACAGCCAAAGCAGGCCGACAAGGACGAGCGCCTTGTGCCGTATGTGAAAACGCTTCGCACGCATCTGTGACCTGACGCCGGACGCTGAAAGAATTTTCCCCGAGTGCGCGCGAAGTGATTCCGATCAGCACCGTCCTTCCCCATAGTGATATTCCGTCCAGCGTTCTCAGCCCCGGCGTGAAAAAGTTGACAGGCGGATTTTTTTTATTTATTATGACTGACCGGTTAGTCATAATAAAAAACGGGAGGACGTGCACTATGGCTTCACAGTATGACTGTATAATCATCGGCGGCGGTGTCGGGGGGCTGACTGCCGGGGCCTATCTTGCGAGGGCGGGCATCTCTACGCTTGTACTTGAGAAAAATGAACATGTGGGCGGCTGTACCGGCAGCTTTTTTGCCGAGGGGTACACTTTTGATGTCGGCGGATTTCCGCAGTATGATCAGATACACCTTCTGCGTGAACTGGGCGTTGAAGATCAGGTTCGGTTTATCACAATGGGCACCCCTGCTATTGCCCTGTTTTATCCCGGGGTAACCGCCTACGCGCCAAGGCCTCTGAACGAGTTTATTGATCAGTTTTCCGGCGCTGTCTCAGCCCAGGGGTGCGATGAAGCACGTGATGCAGTTTCGTCCATGCTGTCAATTAATATGGACAAGTTTATGGAACTCAACAAGCAGATGAGCTCCTCCAAAATAAAATTTATTCGAAGCCTGATGACCACAAATCCTCTCGAACTCTGGCGGGTGATGCGTTTGATGACCCAGGATTCTTTCACGTGGCTGCAAAAAAGAATCAGCGACCCCCAAATGCGCGAGTATATCTGTTTTACCTACTCGATAGCGCTGGCATTCCCATGCGCTCGAATGCCTGCGTTTCTCGCCTCGCTCATAATGAGCGGTTTTGCCGGCGGCCTTGAGGGTCGCTGGCACCAGCTGATCGGCGGCAACATTCATTTCAGCCTGGCTCTGGTTAAGGCGATCGAAAACAGGGGCGGGACGGTAAGAACGTGCTCCGAAGTGGAAAGCGTGATGCTGGACAACGGGACAGCGTCCGGCGTGAAGCTTGCCGGCGGCGAAGAGATCAGGGCACGAGCTGTTATCAGCGATTGCGGTATTCGCGAAACCATACAGCGGCTTGTTGGCAAAGAGTTTTTTGATTCTGCTTATTACAAAAAAATAGTGTCACTGAAACCGACTCCCTCCATGTTCAAGGTTTCCCTTGGGGTGGGCAGGCGGCCTGATCTCCCGGCTCCGGTCAATTTCAAGGTCTGCGATCTGGACCAGGGCGCATGGTGGCGGGCTATAGATGCGGGATATCTTCCGGACAAACCTCCCTTTATGCTCTTGTGTAAATCGCTCAACGACCCGAGTATGGCACCGGAGGGTAAATATGACATCGATGTCCTTGTTCCGGCGCCTAATTACCACAAAGACGGTGACTGGGACAGCATTAAGTATCGGGAACGGGACAAGGTGGTCGCTGTGATTGCGGAAATGCTTCCCGGTATAGAGGAGCAGATAGAATTTGAGTGGGTGTTCACCCCAAAGGATTATGAGCGGCATCTGGGTCAGCGCGGCGGCGGCTGGCTTCCGTTTGAGCCTTCAATAGAGCAGATGATGAAAACCCCCAGCGGGGATATGCCCATTGCTCATCTGTATTGTATAGGCGCCTCCGTCAAAGGCGGCGCAGGCGTCAATGCGGCGGTCGGCACCGGCAAGCGCTGTGCAGAAAAAGTAATTGCTGCCATGAATGGCCGGTAACATGGACGTGATGCTCTATGGCCCCGCTTATTGTAGATAAAGAAGCAAAGAAAAAACTGATTCTCGATGCCGCGCTGGAGGTGTTTATCTCCAAAGGATACCACAATGTCACCGTCAGCGATATCGCCCGCCGGGCCGGGATCAGCAAAGGGTCGCTGTATGTCTATTTCAGAAGCCGGGAAGAGCTGTTTCGGGAACTTTTCGACTACATGGCGCGGTATCACCGGGAGCACTTTCTCAAAAAAATGGCTTCCGGATTATCCGCCGAAGAAAAGGTGCGCGATATCATTGCTTACTACGTCCGGTCATATGACAGGCGGGAAAAATTTTTATATATTCTTATCGATTACATTGCCCATAACAGAGCCTCTGATGAGAGACACTTTTATAAGCGCACACTGGCAGATATTTATGCACGCTTTATAAAAGAGGTGTCTTCCGTTATTACGGAAGGGATAGAAACCGGGGCATTCCGTACAGTCGATGTCGAAGCCGTGGCGCATAGCATCCTGACGGTTGCTGACGGTATGATGTTTCAGCATTTCTTTGTCAACTCAGCCTCGGGCCTTGAAAAAATTGAGGCAGTCCTGGCTGATATGATTTTGTGCTATATTGTAAAGCGGTGAACTTTTTCGTGTGCAGAGTGGTTATTTAACGCGAGGAGGCACGAAGCAGTGATGCCGTGCGACAATCCTATGCAGCTCCCGTAAGAATTACAGAGGTTTTGATCGGAATCGTTTTGCGCATACTCCGCAGGCAGTGCGGAGTCAAGCCTAATGTGTCAACATTAATAATCATAGGTAAACCACCGGCTCTGCCGGAGGACTCCCAGAGTTTGACATATGCGGGATTCTCATGATTTTGTCTGCATGTTGATATTGAAAAACAGTACTGGATTGACCGGAGGGAGAGGCTGTGTCGTAATGATATATTTTTGTCATTTCGAGCGCAGCGA
>CAZUMW010000006.1:0-136481 GCA_964621615.1 uncultured Thermodesulfobacteriota bacterium | reverse complement strand
AAGTGAGGTTTCATATGGCGGAGGCTGTGCAGAGACCCGCCCGAACCGGCTTTTGCTCAATACTTTCATTTATTTTGGACACGTTTGGCAAAAAATATAATTTAGGGGGGAGTATCATGAAACAATTATGGGTAGCCGTATTGATGCTTTGGATAGGCATAGGTTTCCTGGCTGCGGGAAGGCTTGATGCGTCCGACGTGCTGCCGGGTGAGTGCAGGGAGCCAGGTTCATGCTACTCCTGCCATCACATATATCTGTCAGACGAGCCGAAGAACTGCTCCGTCTGCCACAGCGGTTATTATGAATTCGATTATGGTGCAGGGTGCTGCACAAGCGGGGTGTACGCAACAATCGGCAACATGGCCATCGGGCGATGGTCCGCACAATATACGATCTTACCGGACAACCGGGTGCTTACCACCGGAGGGTACAGTCATTATGTCGGGTTAATGAACGGGCTGGCAAAAACCTTTGAGGATACTGCGGAAATTTTTGACCCTTCATCCGGGACGTCACGGCTTCTTGAAAGCACAATGTCATCATCAAGAATAAACCATACCGTCACCCTGCTTAATAACGGGACAGTGCTTGTCGCCGGGGGAAGCAGCTCGAAATACAGCGACGAGGGGGAGCTGCTTGCATCGGCGGAGATTTTTGATCCGGTTACCGAACAGTTCACCCCGACGGGCAGCATGCATTTTGCCCGGTGCCGCCACAGCGCCACCCTGCTGAACGACGGCCGGGTCCTTATCGCCGGCGGCTCAACCGACCTTTCCTATGCCGCAGCACGGGGGCGCTTGACGGCAGAGGTATACGATCCGGAGAGCGGCACATTCAGCTTTGCGTGGTTCATGACAGAGCGGCGGCATAATCATGCAGCAGTGCTTCTTGATGACGGAAGCGTTTTCATTGCCGGGGGATCACGCGGACCCGGCACGAGCAATGTGCTGGCCTCCACTGAAATTTTTGACCCGCTGACCGGCCTGTTTACACACGGGCCGGACATGAGCGCAGGCCGGCTTGGCATCGGAACGGTTAAAATGCGAGACGGCAGCGTGCTTATGGGCCCCGGGGTTGAGGTGGCAATGATCAATGCATTCCGCGGTGAGCTGCCGCTGCACATAAGCAATGATTCGGAAATATTTGACCCGGCGGACGGCACGTTTGCCCCGTCAGACCCCACAGTGCCCGAAAGCGCGTATATGCACGAGATTGGTGATTATCAGACATACGCGCTGCTTGACGGAACGGTTCTGCGCGCCGACGGGGGCGATGAGCTGTGGGAATATCCGGTAGGCCACCTTTTTGACCCCAAAACAAATACATATTCATATACCGGGTCGGCCAAGTATCCCCGCTGGGAAAAAAATGCGGTTATGCTCAAAGACGGAAGGCCGCTCGAGATCGGCGGCTATCATATGCTGTATGGGTTTATACGGCGGATAGAGGTATACACCCCATCGCTTCAGTCACAGGTTGCAGGGCTTGACAATGCTGTTTCTGATTTGTCCGGCGATGTTTTTGTTGAAAGCGGCGCGCGCAGCAGGCTTGTTGAGCAGCTGGAAAGCATCAGCAGCCTCATTGAGCAAAACGACTACGAGTCTGCTCTGGCCTGCACAAAAAGCGACATCATTGCCGCTATGGACGGCTGCTTTGACGGGGACGCATCAGATGATCTGATAGCAGACTGCCGGTATCAGCGTCAGGTGTATTATGTCGCCCGGCTGCTGGCGGAGACGCTCGAGCTGAACATCTCGGGCAATCAGCCCCCTGCAGCAGACGCATCCGCTGACGTAGTCTCAGGAGAAAAACCGCTGACCGTTACATTTACTGCGCGCGGCTCTGACGAAGACGGTGAGGTGATGCTGTACAACTGGGATTTCGGTGATTATGAGCTTGGAAGCGGACAGGCGGTGAGTCATGAGTATAGACACGTCGGCACCTATACCGCTACCCTGACTGTTGTCGATGACTGCGGCGCTGAGGCTACAGACAACCTGACCATTACTGTAACCGAAAGCGGAAAGTCATATGCCGCTTCGTATCAGGCGCACGTCAGCCCGGTGCTCGACGCATTCTGCCATAACTGTCATCCCGCCGGGGGCGCAGGCGGCCGGAAGCTGATGACCTATGAACAGGTAATGGCTGAGGGGGAAAGGGGCCCTATCGTCGTTCCGTACGATCCCGACGCCAGCAGGCTGATACAGTATCTCGAGTCCGGGCATCCGATAAGCCACGCCCCCCACGGGTATGGCTCGACATTTGTAGATGATTTTCGCAGCTGGATAGCAGAGGGGGCGTTGAATAATTGATGGTTCCTGCACGCCTTGAATAATAACACCGGCACATCGGCGCATTCTGCATCGGGCAGGGCTTTTCGTGAGTGTGTAGAAATCACCTGATGTGTCAAAGCAGTGGTGTCCAAAATAACGCCCGAACCGGCTTTTGTTCAATGTTTTCATTTATTTTGGCCACGTTTGCTGTCAAAGGATTGCTGATCATGATCAGTGGACCCAAAACAGGAGCCCTCATGCATATTTTAGACGGCATATGGCAGGTGGGCGGCGACGGGGTATCCGCCCCCGGTGACGGGGCTGTGTATCTTGTGCGCTTTGGGCAGGAAGCGGCTCTGATCGATGCGGGCTGCGGGTCCGGCCATGAGCGGGTGATTGCAAACATATCCGGCTGCATAGGCAGTGATAGCCCGGTAAGCCGTATTTTTCTGACCCACTGCCATTTCGACCATACCGGCGGCGCAGGCTCTCTGCAGAAGCATTACGGGGCCGCTGTTGTCGCCCATGAGCACGATGCGGTATTTATTGAGTCGGGCGATGACCGGGTAACGGCTGCACAATGGTATAACGCATCGGCATCGCCGCTCACGGTTGACCATAAGATAACCGGGCCCCGTGAAACTTTTCGGGTAGGGCAGGGAATCCTTGAATCGCTTCACTGCCCCGGCCACTCTCCGGGCTCTGTGGTGTATATAACCCGGGCAGAGGGGCTGACCGTCCTGTTCGGCCAGGACATTCACGGACCGCTGCATCCGGATCTGCTGTCAAACCGGGATGATTATTTGAATTCGCTTTCCGTGCTTGCGGACCTTGGGGCGGACATATTGTGTGAAGGGCACTTCGGCGTAATACGGGGCCGGGATGAGGTCAGAGATTTCATTGTCTCGTATATGAAATAGCGGGCGCACCCCGGCCGCTCCGCTACAGCGATGACAGTATCCGGGCGGCAAATTCGCTGAGTGTGTCGTCACGGGCCCCCATCACGGCGATGATGTCGCCGGGCCGGACGCAGCGGGTAGCCTCGCGCATGGCCTCATCCCGGGAGGCGGCGTATTTCTTCTCCGGACCGGCTACGGCATCGAGCAGATCGGTCGCCTTTATGGTTCGGACAGCGGTGCCGCCGGCGTCGTAAATATCAAGCATAATCAGCATATCCGTGCTGGCAAGCGCGCAGGAGAACGCCTCTGCAAGCTCGTTGAGCATAAAGCGGGTCGGGCCGAAGCCGTGAGGCTGAAAAATGATACACAGCCTCACGCCGATCGCTTTGAGCGTGCCGACCGAGGCGTTGATTTTATCCGGATTGTGCGCAAAATCATCGATAACCGTTACCCCTGCCCGTGTTCCCACACGATCAAGGCGCCGCTTAACGCCCTGAAATGCCGAAAGCCCTTTCCGGCGCGCAGCGGTATCGATGCCGCGGATATCTGCAACGGCGAGCGCTGCAAGTGCGTTGTACACGTTGTGTATGCCGGGAAGCCCGATTGCGTATCGGATACCGTCCACGGCGAAAGAGCTGCCGAAGCCTTCAGCGCGAACAGCATCGGCGCGGACGTGGTTGTGACCGCCGAGGCCGAAGGATACCGGTGAGGAAGCGGGAAGCTTCCGGCAGTGCGGGCAGTCGCCGTTCAGCGCCAGCGAACCGGATGTGTGTGCTGCAAAGGCCGAAAACAGCTCCATAAGCTCGTCGATCTCTTTGTGATCTTTTGAAATGTTGGTGACGACACCGCAGGAGGGCGTGAATTTAGCAATGCTGCCGTCGCTTTCGTCGATTTCCGCCACGAAAAGATCGGGGGCTCCGCATCTGGCATTGCCGGGCGCATCCGGCGAGGCATAGTTTTTGATAAAACCGCCGTTTATAACCGTCGGGTTCTCGCCAGCTGCATCGAGAATGGCGGCAACCATGCCGGTTACCGTGCTTTTGCCGCTGGTGCCCGCAATGCCGATACCGTGTACAGGGTTAAACAGCTCTGCAAGCAGGTCTGCGCGGTGGAGAACAGGAATGCCGTTTTTGCGGGCTTTTGCGACCTCGCTGCTGGTGCCCTCTATCGCCGTCGACGTGATCAGCACGTCGCAGTCTGTGGGCATCGATGCGCCCTGCTGGGGAAAAAGGTCAATTCCCTGACGCTGAAGCGTTTGAAACAGCGCAGTGCTTTGTCCGCGGTCATGCCGCCGGTCAGATCCTGCCACCCGGAACCCCTGCTTCCGCATCACCTGTGCCAGCGGGCTCATTCCGCTTCCGCCGATGCCTGAAAAGTAATATTTGTTTTTCATAAAATGTTACGAATAATGCGCATTTTTTTATATGTGCTAAAGTTAATTTATTGACATACCGATGAGCTTTATTGAACTTGGCAGTGACATCGCCGCGCCCCGCTGCCATCACTATAAAGCAAAGCTTTTGTTTTTGTAATAAAAAAATGCGGAAACGCTTATGAGCGCTAAAAAGGCCCTGATTGTTGATAACGATAAAGTAATCGTTGACGTGCTTTCAGATATCCTGGAACAGGAGGGCCATGCTGTCGATAAGGCCTACGGCGGGCTCGAGGCGCTTCATATACTAAAAAATGCCTCCTATGACATTGTTTTCCTGGATCTTGTCATGCCGCGTGTGGGCGGTGACAGAATATGCCGCTACATACAGCAGTCACCGCACTTGAGCACAACAAAAGTGGTTATTGTGAGCGCTGTTGCCGTTGAAGCGCAGCATAAAATCCTCCAGCTGAAGCCGGATGCCTGCATCGCAAAAGCCGCAGTCCCCATTATGAGGAACAATATCCAAAACGCGCTCCAGTCAATTTATGCGCAAAGCGATGCCCCATCCGGGGAGATTATCCTGGGAAAAGAGGGCGTCAGGCCGCGCAGCGTTGTGCAGGAGCTTCTTTTTGCACAGCGCCATTTTGAGGCCATTTTGAACAGCATGAGCGAAGCGGTCATCGAGCTTGACACCGACGGGATTATAACATATGTAAATCCGCCCGCGCAGGAGCTGCTGCAAAAGCCTGAGTGGGATCTGATCGGCCGCAATTTTTTTGAGGGGTTCCTTCCCGATTACAAACCGGCTGTGGAGGCGATCCTGCAGGAGCTGTTAAGCGCCCGCGAGAGCATTGCGCGGGAGCTCACTATCACATACGGCGAACACGAATACCTGCTGTCCTTTAGAAGCGTTATCCGCGATGATGTGCTGATCGGAACAAGCGTTGTAGCCAATGACATGACTGAAAAGCGCCTGCTGGAAAAGGAGCGCTATCTGCGCGAGCGGCTCGGCGGGGTTATCGAAATGGCCGGGGCTGCTGCTCATGAGCTCAATCAGCCGCTTGCCGTTATTGCCGGTCATGCCGAGCTGCTGATGCACGATAATGACGCGCTTACCGATAAGCAGCGCCGCAGGCTTAAAACGATTTCAGAGCAGGTTGAGCGGCTGGGCAACCTTACCAGGCGCTTTACCAATATCGTCGATTACAAAACAAAGGATTTCGGCGGCAATGTCAAGATTGTCGACATTGAAAAATCATCCCGGGTCATGGATGATACAAAGCTAAAGGGGTTCTGGGAGTAGGGACCCGCAAACCGGGATTACCAAAGAGGGGCATATGGATATCAAGACACTTGCTGAAAACCTCGGGCTTGAAGAAGCAGAATATGTTGAGATGCTTGATATTTTTTTCGATTCCGGCGGTGCGGATCTGGAGCGCCTGGAAGCGGCGCTCAGCGACGGCGATGCCCGGCGCGCGCACGAAGCTTCTCATTCTTTGAAGGGGTCCGCAGGCAGCCTTGGGCTTGACCGGATTTTTGAACTTGCAAAGGCAGTTGACGACAAAGACCGGCAGGGGAACCTCGACGGGCTTGATGAGATGATCCGTGAGCTGAGAGCAGAGTATGATTCGCTGCTGGAGCAGGCAAAAAAATATATGTGATGGGTACGCGAAACGTGCCGGCACCCCGTTCAGCTATGTGCAGGTATGTTGTCCGGCTGCTTTTGATGAGCCGCATGAGCATGTTTTTTGTTTAGAAGCTTTGTTACCTCAGCGGGAAGGGAGAATGCCGAGGTATCAAATTGCTGCAGCGCATCGATAAGCACATCGATTTTTTCTGAAAGGTGCAGATGCTTGTCGATGATGATGCGGTACCTGCCGTTTACCTTGCAGAGCCCGCTTTTCATATTGTAGGAATATTTGCGAAGGTTTACCTCCGAGACCTCTATGTCGAGGTGTTGTGCCAGCTCATCCAGACACCGGAAGACAGCGGATTCCTTCATGTGAGAGCCTCCTGTTGTGTGTTTGACGTCTGGTTCCAGATGTCTTCAATTATTTTACGCCCGCTTTGCACCCACTGCGGATCTACCTCCAGGGTGACGGTTTTATTGTAACCGGTGCTTTTTATTTTCTCCAGAATTGGCCTGAATTGTATTGTGCCGTGCCCCAGCGGCAGGTGCAGATCATCTTTCGGGCTGTCGCCGCCGTAATTATCATGGATATGCACGTGAGCAATTTTGCCGCTGCAGCGGTCCGCGAATGCGTATGAGGTATTTGTGTCGGACAGTAGCTCGCCGTGGCCGATATCAAGCGTCATGTTAAGGGTGTCCGCGGCCTGGAACGCCGGTAAAAAATCGCTGGACCGCTCACTCAGGTTTTCTATGCACAGACAGATGCCGCGGCCGGCGGCATAATCGGACATCTCTTTCAAAAGGTCTAATTTCTCAGATATGACCGCTGCGTCGATAAAGCGTGTATCGATCCAGAAATGTATCGTAAAGATCTCGATAGCCAGTGCCTGCAGGCAGTCGATAAGCGACAGTATCTGGGGCATGAACTCAGTGCGCAGCACATCGGGCTCCCAGGCGTTTCCCTCCTCGGGTCCGTGAGCCAGATAGGTGAGGTCGTACGTATGTTTGAGCGATGCAAGCGGGGCGAGTTCGGTGCGGTAAAATGCTTCAGGGTCAATAATGCTTATTTCGACACACTCTATTCCTGCTTTAGCCAGCAGTGCTGCCTCTTGTACATTATGGGCCCGTCCGCCGATGATCACGTGCTTTCTTTCAGTTGCGACATTAAAAAAGCGGGCGATGGGCGACTCGAACGCCCGACCTTTGGCTCCGGAGGCCAACGCTCTATCCACCTGAGCTAATCGCCCGTCTTAAGCAGTTACGCTGAAATCTTAATCATTATATAGTGATCACTCTTATGCGTCAACTGATAGTTGGGCGGGAGATTCCCCAAAAATACGAGTCAAAAATGCGGATAGTCATCAATGACACGTGTTATATGAAATGCAGAAGCGGCAACGCCTGTTTTTGAAAGTCGTGGAAACTTTTTTAATTAAGATACGAATGTTTTTTCAGACCCCGGCCTGGTGGCTGTAGCAGAAAGGTTTTTTTTAAATTGCTTTAAAAATACTGGATCACCCGGATAAACCGGGTGATGACGTTTGGTGCTGAGCTGTTGACCGTTTTGTCATTGCCCGGCTTCGGAGGCTGTGTCGCAATTCAAATTGAGGGCAGAAAGCTGAATATTTCGGAAAGATCGAACCCCTCAAAATCAAAAATATTTGATTGTAGACCAAATGTGAAAGCATCTTTTTTTTTACAATCAATTATGACACAGCCTCTTCGTCCGGGCAATCCTGTATTTTTGGGGAAATTAAAAAGCCCTACACATGCCGGATACCCTGGAAAGGATGACAGCATTAATCAACAGCGAAATTGCGGGGAAACTCCTGATGGTTGCGTCCGGATCGCATCTGAAAGCAGGTGTTGCATAAGAATGTATATATCCGGGTCACTCAGGAACCGGAGAAATAGTTTTTTTCAATATAGCGCTGCAAATCGGAAACAGACTGTATGCCGAGGCGCTGTGCATGCTTTTTGCGCATGGTGAGCGTATAGGTATTGTTAAAGCCCAGCGGCTTCATCCACTTGAGATTTAACCGGTCTGAAAAGATTTTTCTCACTGTGTTATATGATTTGTCGGGATCGGAGATAACCCCCTTTTTCAAGATGCTTACCAGGCCGGTTCCCGTATACTCTACATACAGATCAAGATCCCCTGCTTTGAGCGCATTGAAGCAGATCATAGTGCCGCCGAGATTAAGCTTGCGACGCACAGCGATTGAGGTGTTGCATTCGATCATGAGCGCAAGCATTTCCCCGAGTATCTCCTGCTCGGTGAACTGCTTGCCCCCGACAGTGACCGTGCCGGTGGGCGAATCGCTTCTGCGGCACGATTTTTTTATAAGCCCGGCATCCTCAAGATAGCCGCGGGCAGCCCGCTTTGCTTTGATTCCTTTTTCGTCCACCTGAAAATTGAGGCTGCGCATTGCTTTTGCAGTAATGCGGCCGCCGAGCTTATTTATAACCGCTTCCAGCTCAGGGTATCGATCGAGCGTATCCATCCGGATAAGAGGTGCTGCATCATAGGGCGGGAAAAAATTCTTGTCGTCTTTAAGCGGAGTGAGATTGTAGGCCGGTATGCGTCCGTCGGTTGCAAAGCCGTTAACCACATCCACGGCTTTGTCTGCAATGGACCGGTACATCAGCCCGGGGTTCATTTGCATCGGGGGAACGGGGAAGCGAAGGCTGTAATGTTTTTTCAGCCCGGGGTAGCCGTCCGGCCGAGTGAGAAATTCAGCGTCGAACGCAGCGCGAAAGTCATACGAGGCAAACTGCAGCCGGGTGGCGATCAGGACAGCGCTGAGCAGAACAAATGAGGATACAACGACGATGATTCGAGCTCTGACGGTCATGGGACCACATGCCTCGGTGGTGTCTATAGGACGCTTTGTCAAAAAATAGTATTACAAAGAATTATTGCACAGCCTTCAAACCTGGGTATGACGGTTTGTGTGAGGCTGTGACCTTAGTGTCATCGCCCGGTTTGCCGGGCTATGACAGCGCTGCGTTTTACAGGACGGTCGGCACCATTACGGCGATTGAGCGCTGCTCTTTTTTGCGGGCACCTTTTTGCCCCTCCGGTTTAGCCGGCTCATGTATTGTTTGTATGCGGGGAGAGCCAGTGCTCGATAAACCCCAGGGTCCAGTCAAGTATCAGGGCAAGAATAGCTGCCGGGACCGTGCCGGCTATAAGGTAATCGAACTGAATGCTGCGAAGGCCCTTGAGAATAAGATCCCCGAGCCCGCCGGCCCCGATGAGCGCACACAGCGTTGCAACCCCGACGGTCCAGACGGTCGATATGCGGATTCCGGCCATGATTATCGGCAGAGAGAGCGGAAGCTCAACCTGCAGCAGGATTTGCCTGGTCGTCATGCCCATGCCCTGTGACACTTCGATGACCGCGGGGTCAACCTGCTTAATGCCGGTATAGGTGTTTCTCAGTATCGGCAGGAGCGCATAGGCCATCAGCGCGGCAAGAGCCGGCAGCACGCCGACGGTGGGCAGCAAAAGCACAGCGAATAGAAGAACAACCAGCGCTATCATGGCAAGGCTGGGAATCGTCTGCAGCGCTGCAGCGCATGCCATTATAATATTTGCTATTCGCTGGTTTTTGCACCTGGTCAGCATAATCCCTACCGGCAGCGCAATGGAGGTTGCGCCCAGCATGGCCAGCACGGTGAGAAAAAGATGCTCGTGAGCGCGGTGAAAAATTTCCCACCCGTGTTTTGCAAAAAAAGCCTGGAGCATATCCATGCCGCCTCCTACTGATCGCTCAGGGTTTCCGCAATAGCGCGGGTGAGCTGGGATTTGCTGATAAAGCCAATCCGTTCCCCGCTTTTATATACGGGCAGGACATCCTGCTTGTGCTGGTTGAACGTGTCAAGAGCATCAAGGAAAGAATCCCGTGCTTTGAGCCGCTGCTCCGGGGAAAACTGTGTATCCGGCGTCTTTTCAGAGCAGGGCAGAGACCCGATTCTGCGGGTCGTGAGGGTGAGCTGGAATATGTGCTGGCTCAGAAAGCTTTCGACAGTGCTGTTTGCCGGGCTGTCGACGAGCTCGCGCGGCGTGGCGATCTGCAAAAGCTCCCCTTTATCGAAAAGAGCGATTCTGTCCCCCATCTTGAAGGCCTCGAAAATGTCGTGGGTCACAAACAGAACGGTTTTATTAATGCGGTCCTGAAGAGAAAGGAATTCATTCTGCAGCTGCTCGCGGGTCATGGGGTCGATAGCGCCGAATGGCTCATCCATCAGAATTATGGGCGGATCTGCGGCAAGCGCGCGCGCCACGCCGACGCGCTGCTGCTGCCCGCCGCTGAGCTGGGAGGGATAGCGGGCCATGAACTGCTTCGGCTCAAGGTCGACCATCGAGAGAAGCTCCTCAACGCGATCGTTAATTTTTGTTGCATCCCACTTCAGCAGCCGGGGAACCAGCCCGACATTTTCGGTAACCGTCATGTGAGGGAAAAGGCCGATGCTTTGTATCGCGTAGCCGATGCGCCGCCGCAGCTTTATAGGGTTCTGCCGCAGTATGTCTGTATCCTCGACAAGTATACGTCCTCCGGACGGCTCGATGAGGCGGTTTGTCATTTTGAGAGTGGTGGTTTTTCCGCTTCCGCTTGTTCCGAGCAGAACAACCGTTTCACCCTCTTCGACCGTGAAGGAAAGATTTTTGACTGCGTGCGTTCCGCCGGGAAAGGTTTTTGAAACGTTTTCGTACTGTATCACGCCAGCACCTGAAAAGTCTGTCAAAAGGAAGGAGCTCCGCGGGCGGAGCCCCTTCTCGTGTTTATGATGACAGGGTTATTTTTGTGGCAGGAACGTCTGAAATAATGCCGTATGCATCCCGGACGTAGTCGGCGCTCGCATGTGCTGTGTTGAGCTTTGATGCGGGGATGTCAGCCCCTGATGCGTTGACCGCTTCGGTGAGCATTTCGCCCGCAGCCTTGTCAACCGCAAAGGGGTTTTTGCTGATAAGAAAGCCCATGTCCCCGACCATGGGCGTTTGTTTCTGGTCGACGCAGTCGCACAGCTCTGTCACCGAGTACATGTGCAGCACATGTATGCAGCTGTCCCACTTGCCGTTCATGAGGCCGAGGGTATAGTCCGCCATACGCAGCGGCAGCGTCTCTTCGCCCCGCTTCCAATCGGTTATGTCAGCCTCGTGCAGAACGACCGCCTTGTTCTTGCAGATTGAAACGCACTCGCCGCATCCGATGCACAGCTCGCAGTTTACCTCCGGAACTACCGCCCCCTCTGCAATACACAGAGCGCCTTCCGGGCAGCTTTTGACACACAGCGCACACCCTTTGCAGATATCTTCATCAAAGTGCGGTATGAGCGACTGGTGCATCATATACTTTCCCTTGAGCGCGGAGCAGCCCATGGCGATCGACTTCACACAGCCGGCTACGCCGGCAAGGCCGTGAAGCGTCAGATGAGCATGGTTGACGATAAAATCTGCGGCAAGAAAGCCCGCTGCGGGATAAAAATCAGTGAATCGCTGGATGCCGCCGATAATGTTTTTCTGTTCTTCGCCGGTAAAGGTAAAAGAATCCGGGCGGCAGCTTATAGGCCTGTCAAGTATAGTAAACGGAACCCTGGCGGGGCCGTCAGGCGCCCAGCCGTGGTCGCGGGCCATATCACGGTAGGCATTGACATTATCCGGAGGGTTCTGCTTGTGACCGCGGTCGCCGGTGTACGCAACGGTGGTGTCGCCGGCGGTTATTGAGCTGATTCCGCGGGAGCGCAGAAACCTGCTGGAGCCCTCCATGTACGCGGGGCGCATCCTGGTTATGCACTTCGGCTCGCCGATGTGCACTTTCAGCAGCGCCTGACCGCTGAGCGGCTTTGAGTGGAGCGTGCAGAGCGCATCGTGTATTGCATTGTTGACCGCTGCAATATCCGAGGGGTCTGACAGATCCATGCCGTCGGTTACCAGGTGTATCATGGGATATGCATTGTCAGGGTCCGTGAGGCCTGAGGGAAGCGTTAACGGTTGCTGCGGCTGCGTGTCTGTTTCGTATGTCATGATTGCACCAGTGCGTTTTCAAGTGTTCGATGTTCAATGAGGCCCTCTATGCCGCTTTTCTGAAACAGGCGCTCGGCGTCATCCGCTGGCGAGCTGCGGCGCTTGATGCGCCCGTAGAGCGGCTCGAGGTAGCGCTCTTCGCCTTTGCCCCGTTTTACCAGACCCTCGCGCGCAAGATCAAGCATTTTCCGGGAAGCGTCAGTAAGAGACATGCCGTTTACCGAACCGTCCAGGCTGTGGCGGCAGGCTTCCTCACGTGCGCGGCGCAGCTTTTCCCAGCCGATTGACTGAACCTCCTCCCAGGCTTCATCCATTGCCGAAATCAGCCCGAGGGTAATGGCGGATACGGTAATCAGGTCGGCAGGGGGCTGCTGGTCGTTCACTCTGTTTTCCACGGTGAAATAGCGTGAAATGCGCGCGTTGTACCAGTAGCAGGTGCAGTGGACATCGAAATCGCCGAACTCGGGCTGTACCGGCACCCGCTGCCCCTCAGCGTCGAGGCCGACAGGCTCCGGGTCGTTAAAATACTCGTGAAATGCGTCATACTTGTCAAGCACGAGCGGCTTTCCTTCGCGCTTTACAAATACCGGCCGGAACGATGCGATCTTTTCAATATAGTCCTGAAGGTCGGTAAAATGTTTTTCAGGAATGCCGGTGCGGCCGTCCTCAGGCATCCACCAGTCCCACAGCTTTTCGGAAACGCACTTGTAGGTGGGATCGAGCTCGCCCTTCCAGATGTTTGAATTGGCGGTTACAGCGATCTGCGGTGCGGCAAATCCGTTCAGCACATTGACCGCCCGGATCGCTTCGTCGGGCGATACGCTGACATGCACGTGGTTCGCAGCGTTCAGGGTGAACAGGTGAAAGTCGTCCCCCTCCCCCTCGGGAATATAGCGGTTTGACGCAAATACCTTGTCCCACACGCTGGCGCGCGCTTTTTTCATGACCAGGTGCTTGCCGGGGCGGGTGACCGGGTGGATGCCGTAGCCCAGAAAGTGCACATTGTGTTTTTTGGAAAACGAGCACAGAAGCCCGGTGAGTGTTTTTATCATTCGGTCAAGATCCTCAAGAGACCCGACATGCGCGAGGGAAAACTCAGTTTTGCAGTAGCCGGTTTCACACGATGCAACGGTGTCGTTTTTTTCGCCGGGCTGCGTTGCGCCAACAGTGCGGTCGGTCACGGCATCGACAACCGGAGACCAGCCGTTTTCCTGCAGAAATGACCACAGCGAAGCAACCATATCGCGCGACACGGCGCTGCCGTCCTCATTTACGAGCGGGAATTTAAGCTCAGCACCTATCCTTCGCTCGCCGGCATGCCGTTGTGACAGCGTGTCGTGAAAAGCGTTATTAAAATAATTGTATATTTTTTCCATAATATCACCTCTCCCTTGTATGCCAAGCCGCGACTGCCACGGCTCTATAGTGCTATATTATTAATTATATCATTTATTGCTTTTTTATAAAAGGCTCGCCCATTATTTGCCCGTCACCCCAGATAACGTGCTTGTAGCTTGTCAGCTCGTTGAGGCCCATTGGGCCGCGGGCATGAAATTTATCTGTCGATATGCCGATTTCGGCTCCCATGCCCAGCGTTTCGCCGTCACAGAACATGGTGGAGGCGTTGACGAGCACGACCGATGAGTCCACTTCGCGGGTAAAGCGCATCGCCTGCGAATAGTCCTCCGTAACGATGACATCGGTATGGCCGCTGCCGTAATGCGCGATATGGGCCATTGCCTCATCAATATCATCAACCATCTTAATGGAATATATCCTGTCGAGATACTCGGTGTGCCAGTCTTGCTCTGCCGCCGGCTTCTGGTCGGGGAATTGTGCCCTGATGCGCTCGCAGCAGCGGGTTTCGATCCCGTTTTCAGCACAGGCGTTGAGCAGGAACGGAAGCCAGGATGCCATGGAGGCGTCAAGAAGCAGAGTTTCGGCGGCGTTGCATACCGCAGGCATAAGCAGCTTGGAGTCAAGCAGTATCTGGAGCGCCTTTGTGGTGTCGGCCTTGTGGCCGATATATATGTGGCACACGCCCTCGAAGTGTTTTATGACCGGGATCCGGGAGCGCTCTGCCACTGTTTTGATAAGATTTTTGCCCCCGCGGGGAATGACGAGGCTGATGTCATCCTGCAGGGTGAGCAGCGTATCGACGTCCTCGTGTGACAGAGAGGCAACCTGAACGATGTCACGGGACAGCCCGGCGGACTCAAGCGCCTCGGCCCACATGCGCCCTAACAGGTCGTTGCAGTTCCGGGCTTCAGAGCCCCCCTTGCAGATAATCGCATTGCCGGATTTTACGGCAAATGCCCCCGCGTTAATGGTGACATGGGGGCGTGCCTCATAAATCATCAGTATAACGCCGAGGGGAACCCGGACGCGCCCGACTATCAGGCCGTTTGCGGTCCGCTGCTGCTCAATGATCTGGCCCACCGGATCGGAAAGCGCGGCGATTTTGTTCAGAGAAACGACGCGGCTGCGGGCTTTGGATTCGTCAAAGATAAGCCGCTCGTACAGCGCATCGGCTACGGCGTTTTTTTTCGCCAGGTCAAGATCACGGCTGTTTGCCCTGCAGATATCGTCGATCCCCTGGGCGACCAGCTCGGCCATTTTATGCAAAACGGCGTTTTTGGTAAGCGTATCGGCGCGGGCGATTTCCGCTGATGCCTTTTTAGCTTTGGCTGCAATATCCCGGGCAGGGTCTGAAGAACTCATATAGATTGACTCCTGTTATGATTTAATTATTTCAAAAATGCCCGCCAGGCTGTGGCCCATGCCGGTTCCCGGCTGCAGGTCGATTTCGAGCCTGCGCAGCGCATACCCGAGCTGGGGCTCAATCACATTGGCGCGCACGTCCCCGTATTTCAGGGTGCCGACACCTTCGATGACGTGCCGCATTGTGTGCATGGCATTTTTCAGCGGCTCAGGGTAGTAGGGGTATATTTCCGGAATTGAGCTGAATTCTCCTTTGTCTGAATCAAATTCGCTGAGCAGCTTAATGGTGTAGTCCACCAGCGTATTGCACGACATGTAAAACATCTCGAAAAAATTATTCAGGTGCGGAAATCCCTCCCGGGGCATATAGTCTATTTTTACCGATTCAAGGTCGGTCCGCACGTATGACTCAAACAGCGAATTGATGTAGTACCTTATTTTGCTGCTGTTTTTGTTGTAATCGCCGGTGTCAAGGTGCCGTCCGATCAGGATGGAGCGATCGTAGAACTTAACCGGCTTAATCTGGACGCCGGCCTCCTCTGATGCGCGGTTGACGATGTTCATGATTTCATCGCGCGTCATCAGGCGGAGCGGAAACGAGGCAACCTCCACCTGATCGCGCTCCTCTTCCGGGTAAATATAGGAGATCCGGTAGTCCATGAAATATTCTTCTGTGGGCGGATGGTGCCACAGCTCCTGCCATTCGTATGAATACCGCCCCAGCCAGTCGCCGATAAAAATGGCGCGATCCGGAGCGTGACGGCAGATATCGGCGACCAGCTTGATATTGTCTTCATCGTGAAAGTGCGACAGGGTCCCGTATGAGGTAAAGTACATATCAAAGGGCTCTTCCCGTGTCACGGATTCGGGCAGGCTGCCGCAGATATCTCCCTGCACAAAGCGCATTTTCGGGTTGTTGCCGTAGTAGTCCTCTGCCTGGTCCAGCAGGTCCTGGTTGATATCAACGCCGATATATTCCTGCAGGGACTCATAGGTCAGCGCGGCGGTAATGAAATCATAAATCCCCGGGTCCTTGGTGGTGACCCCCATGATGAGATCATAGGCATCGCCGCTCCCGCATCCGATGTCAACGACCCTTATGCGGTCAAGGTTCCGGAGCTTACGCTCAACAAGCTCATTGAGGCCCGAGCGGATGAAAATTCCGGTAAGCTGATCCTCCCAGAAGCGCCGCACATTGTCATATTTTCCCAGCAGGCCCGTGGCCTTATCGTATTTTCCCGTATTGACAGCCTGTGTATAGGCTTTTTTCTCTACCATAACACAACACCTCTTTTCATTATGATGCCATTGCTTTTAGCTTGTCGATTGCCTCGAATGCATCGCTGCAGTGTCCGTCGGCTCCTATTTGTGTTGCGAAATCGGGGGATGTCGGGGCGCCGCCGATGAGCACTTTCATCTTGTCCCGCATGCCCTGCGTTTTAAGATCGTTGATTATTTTTTCCATTTCGCGCATTGTGGTGGTAAGCAGCGCCGACAGGCCGAGGAAATTTGCATTGTTGTTTTTTACCTCTTCGACGATTCGCTCCGATGACACATCGGTACCGAGATCAACCACCTCGTAACCTGCGCCCTTCAGCATGATGGCCACAATGTTTTTGCCGATGTCGTGCAGGTCTCCTGCGACGGTGGCGATCACGAATTTGCCCTTGCTCTCAACGCCCGACTGGGCCAGCCTGGGGCCCAGGATATCCATTGCAGTGCCGACGCACTCCGCCGAAGCGAGCATGTCCGGAATCAGGTATTCACCTTTTTCAAATTTCTGACCAACCTGCTCCATCGCCCCGGTAAGCGCCTCGACAACAATTTTCTTCGGGTCGATGCCTTTTTCAAGTGCTTCCTCGAGAAGCTCGGTGACGGCCGGCTGACCTTCATAGCCCTCATCAAAACCCTCGTCCTCGGCTTCAAGCCGTCCCTGCATTACATTGGTGGCGATATCCTGTAGTAGTTTGTCTTCCATAGTGGCTCTCCTGATGTTCTGTTGGTTAGTATTTATCTATTGCCGATTAATATACGTTATACTGTTTTCTTGCGCGAAGTTACTGAAAGTTATTGAGCATACTGCTTAAGAGACGGCAGAAGCCCCGGCACCTCGGCATAAACCCGCTCAACCGTTTCCTTGTCCATGTGACGTGCGGGCAGGGCTTCTATCTCAGCCAGCCTCCCCATGGCTTCAGCGATGACGGTGTCCTCCGCCTTGCTGTGCGCAAACCTGTAAGGCTCGGAGATATCCCCCGCGTGGATTGCCTTGCGCGCATGGCGCGCGTACAGGCGGTGGCTCGAGGCCATAACGCGGCGGACCATTTTCAATACGTCATCAATTTCCTCTTCATTTACTTTCGGCGCGCGCAGGCAGTGCTTCACCTTGCCGATGTGCTCGTTGTCGATAACCGCCTGAACCGGACAGAATGTGTTGGTCCGGTCAAGCAGGCCGAATGCATAGTGTATATACTGTGCGCCCGTGAGCGCCATGTACATATGCGTGAACAGCTTTTCATAGGTTGCCTGCATTCCGGGCACTTTTGCGTCGCCGACCCCGGCTGTTGAATAGCTGGGTATTTTATAATAGCGGGCAAGCTGCACGCAGTCGTGATTGTACTGGTTGAACTCGGGGCAGCCGTACAGATCGTGCAGGTCATCCATGCGGGCACGGACGGGAACGCTTCCATAAAGCACCGGCGCGCCCTCTTTTATCAGCTGAGTCATGGTGACGCCGGCGAGTATTTCGGCGTTAATCTGTGCAACCATTCCGGATTCCTGAATCGGTGCCGATGAACCGCCCTGCGGCGATGAGGAAATAACCAGCGGCATGCCGGCTTCCACTATCGAAAACACTTTATCCGCCGTGTCGGATACCAGCTGCAGCGGGCTTTTGAACACGCAGGCAATAAAAGAAATTACAGGATTTTTCCTCAGCTCTTCCGGGCCGCCCGCAACAATTTCAGCCATTTTGATAACATTTTCCAGCTGCTCGAGCTTTGTCAGGCCAGCCTGCACATGTTTGGTTATGTTGTTCAGGCTTGCAAAAAATTTGTTGACGTCATGGTTGTCCTCATTGACGTCAGGGTCCTGAATGTTGACGGGCCGTATGAAAAAGTCGAGGTTTTCAAGGTTGTCGCACAGCCTGGCTGCGCGACACAGAAGCTCTGCCGCACCGCGGCGCTCTGTGAAGCGGGGAATCGTGACCCGCTGCTGCGGGTCCTTCGCGCTGACGAATTCCTGCATGTCGGTTTCAAGCCACACATTCGTCTCAGACCCTGACCCGAAGTAGATTCGGGGGGTCTCGGAGTCGAGGATAAGGCGGTTTTCCGGGTTGCGGGCGCCCATCACAAACCGGGAGGGAGCCTTCTGCCGGGCTTCCTTCACAAGCCCTGCGGGCAGCGAGATGCGCCAGACGGTCGAGCCTTTTTCGTTTTCCTCCCAGACTTTGGCGCCGTTGTCTTTGAACAGCTTGGCGGCGCGCTCGTTATAGCACCAGATGCCCGGATCCTCAAGTATCGTAAGCGAGGCCCGGTCGAGCAGCTGAACCTGCTCGGCGCTGATACGCTCATACGGCTTTATGGTTATGCTTTCTCTGTAGGATTCTGTCACGGTATCGCTCCTTTTCCTGTTGCCTATGATGTATGTTTGCCTGTCTGTTAAAACCGGTTTGATTCGTATCTCTCATGTTTGTGCCGACAGCTTGCGTGCTGCGCGGGTATATTTCCTGCAGTGCCGGTCCCGGCCGGCGATTGCCTCGGCAACTTTTACACCGAGCATGAATTCCTCGTTCTGGGGGTTCGCGATGGCTGCGTCGAGACCGGCATATATCGCCATGTGCAGAAAGGCGATATTTATCAGCTTGCGCTCGGGAAGGCCGTAGGAGACATTGGAAAGGCCCATCACCGTTTTTGCCTCGGGGTAAGCCTTTTTTATGCCCGAGACCGTTTCAAGCGTTATTATCCCCTGGGTGTTGTCGGTTGATATGGGCAGCACAAGCGGGTCGAACAGCAGCTTTTCAACCGGAAAGCCATGCTGCCTGCACGCATTCACGACTTTCTCGCAGGCGCTGAGCCTTTTCTCAACCGTTTCGGGAATGCCGCTTTCATCCATGGCAAGCGCCACCAGGTCCGTGTCATACTTTTTTGCAAGCGGCACTATTTCCTGGAGGCTTTTTTCTTCAGCCTTGGTGGAATTTATCATGCTCGGCCTCCCGCCCCGTGCGGCCAGCCCCGCATCAAGCACTGATGCATCGGCGCTGTCAATGCACAGGGGCCTGTCAACGTGTTGCTGAATCTGCTCAACCGCCCAGGTCATGGCCTCCTGCTCGTCCCGGGCCGACCCCGTGCCGGTTCCCACATTGACATCGATAAAATCGGCCCCGGCCTCAGCCTGGGACTGCGCCAGCGCAATAAGCTGCTGGGTATCGCGCTCCAGAATGATTTTTTTGACGCGCGACAGCGTTGCATTTATTTTCTCTCCAATAATAATCATGGCGGCTGTATCCTTTCCTGTTTGGTGCAATTAGTCCATTATAAATGACCGGATGCCGGGGATAGCTTCTTTGATGGCCGTGCGGACATCTTCAGGCAGCACCGGCTGCGCCGGCTGTGACAGGGTCTGCTTTACCCGCTCCGTTGCCCGCGCGCGCGCATCCTTTGCGCCGGCTTTCGTCCAGGCGGGCCTGTTTTCGCGGTCGCTGAGCTGGGGCTGATACTGCTCTGTGCGCATCATGCGGCGGGTGAACCGCGATGACACAAAGTGGCCCCCGGGCCCTGCCTTTTTAATTTCGTCGAAGGCCAGGGTGGTGTCGTTGACCTCGACCCCCTGCACTGCGCGCATGATCATGCCGATTATTTCATTGTCGATGACCAGCTTGTCATATGAGGCGGTCATGCAGAACTCGAGAAATCCTGCGGCATCGTGAATGTAGTTCCCGCCGGCAAGCGCCACCAGCAGCGAAGTGATGGCTGACTCGAAGCCCGCCTGGCTGTCGTTTACTTTTGCATCAGACATACCGGCAGTTGCATAGATGGGAATGTTGTAGAACTGGGCCATTTGTGCCGATGCCGCGTTTATCAGTCCCATTTCAACCGCGCCGGCGAGATATTTCATGTCGCGCAGGTCGGTGATTGATGATATGCAGCCGAACAGCACCGGCGTGCCCGGGTTTATGAGCTGAGCGAGCATTATGCCGGTAAGCGTGTCGACTGTCTGCACAACCAGATTTCCGGCAAGAGTTATGGGCGCAGTTGCCCCGCACAGCGGCTCTGCCGGCACAACAAGGGGTATTCCCTGTTTTGCGACCTCCATGGCGAGCTCGCCGTAGCTCTGGTCAAGCTTGAACGGGCTGATAATGCAGGCAACCATTGAAATAAACGGGCGCTCGCGAAGCTTTTCCGGCGAGCCGGCAATCATTTCGGCCATTTTGATGACGTGCTGAACCCCCTCTACCGTGTAGACGCCCCCCATGATGTGCTTGCGCGTTTTGTTCAGCGCGGCGCCGAAGCGGTTTACGTCGACGTCTTCAATCTGCACATCATTCGGGTACACGTTGAGCATGTAGAAATGAATGTTGTCCAGGGTGTCCACCAGCCGGGCCATGTTTGCAATATCCTCCAGCTGGGAGGGGCGGGAGTCGGTGCTGCCGGGCTCCTGCACATTGAGCGCGGTTCCCCCCGTGCCGAGGTGAACATCGGTTCCCCCGATATCGCAGTCAAGGGCCCCGCTGTCGTCCCTGCCGCACAGCCGTATGCGCGACGGGGCCTTTGCGATAAGCGACTCAACGAGCTTTGCCGGCATTTTAACAACGCAGGTTTGCTCATCCACCTCAGCCCCTGCCTCTTTAAACAGCTCAAGCGCGGTCGGGTAATTGACCTGCACGCCGACCTCGGCAAAAACCTTCAGAGCGGTTTCGTGAATTTTTTTAACATCCTGATCGCTCAAGGGTTTGTACTGGCCTCCTGCTAATCCTTTGCGTATTTTCATGCTTCACTCCGTTCCTAGATGTGTGGGTTCTCAAATATATAATCAATATACGGTCTTTGCTTACGAATTGACCTTTGTCACTTCCGTGTCATCCCGCCTCATTTTGCAGTCAAGCCGGCCGCATTCACTACATGGGTTGTACCGGGGATGATCGCATGATTGAATACCGAAAACACCTGACACGGATTTGCGCGGTGTCATCAGACACGATTCGCTCAGGGTCACCCCGACCCGCTCAGCATCAAGCAGCGAGAAGAGCTTTTTCTGGTCAGTAAGGGGCCAGTCGCAGTAGCCCGGGCTGAACCGGAGCGTGGTGGTACTGCCTTCCCGCTCAAGGCTGCGGCGGTACCGGTCCTGAAAGCTGTCAACCACATATTCTGCGGCTGCGGATCCGATTGTGTCGAAAATATAGGCGTCTGCTGTTTTGCGGCTTCTAGTGCAGGAATCAATTTTCTGTTCGATCCCGTCACCTATGGTGACAAGGAAACACAGCACGGCTGAGGAGTGTCTGAGCATCCGTGCTAATTTTCGGCTCTTAAAGATAGTGCCGTTTTCAAGAGCAGGCAAGTCCCCGGAAGATATAAGGGGGCAGGTTGTATACCCGATCCGCGGGCTGATAAGCGGCATCGCCGCATCTATCAGCTCCTGCAGCTTTTCGCCGGCTCCGCGTGAGCGCTCCGGCCCCTGTGCGCTGCCGAGCATTTCCTCAAGCC
The DNA here is from genome assembly GCA_964621615.1 of uncultured Thermodesulfobacteriota bacterium. Lineage (GTDB taxonomy): Bacteria > Desulfobacterota > WTBG01 > CAIYCZ01 > CAIRTM01 > CAZUMW01. The sequence continues at coordinate 114,854 of CAZUMW010000006.1, read as the reverse complement.
GCCGGTGATCGAGCACGATCGGTGAGTTATGTGTTTGAACAATCATTATTAAATAATAAATTAAAAGATAATAAAATTTAATTATAGATATTAAATAAAACAATACGCAGCCGTAACACGCATGATCACAACAGGAATTTGTTAATTATTGTTAAACAGAGCAGGCTTTATGTTTACACAGGGGGAATAGACTGCTTCAGTGATGAGGGGAACACCAATTACTGTTATGTGTATATCTGTTATTATTCTTCTCAGGCAAGGCAAATACATTATTATAGATTTTAATATAGCATTAAATCGTTAACTGTTCAGTGATGCACCAGCCGACCTTTTCTATAGCGTCTTCCTCCTGTTTTCAGATAGCCCAAAACCCCTTAACTGCCATCACATGCACCATATGTATATTGTGCCGGTTTCGTTTCGACGTTATTTTCTGTATGAAAATATATTAGTCAATTACAAATTATATGCTGAAACAGGGGTGTTTGTCAAGCCGGATTTTCGGTTCTACAATTGTGCGCCCTTTTGCAGTGCAAAGCGCTCCCGAATACGGGCGTCAACATCATCGGGAATGCTCTGAGACGGGCCCGTTTGAATCATATCCCGTGCCCGTTCCCGGGCGCGGTAAAGGATGTCGAGATGCTGGTGATCCTGCATCAGCTCCGGCTCGGTACGGTCGCTGCGCGGAGCGAGCATGGGCTCGAGGAATTCAGAGCGCATGTGATTTCTGGTATGCCTGGATGAGAGGAAATTTCCGCCCGGGCCGGTTTTTTTTATCTCATCAAAAGCCAGAGAGTCTTCATTTACCTGGATGCCTTTGATCATTTTCATCGCCATGCCGATGATCTCATTGTCTATAACGAATTGGCCGTAATCAATTGTGAGAATCGATTCGAGCACCCCGGCAGCATGATGCACATAGTTTGAGCCGGCGAGCGCGCACTGGCATATGGAAAAGGTTTTTTCATAAATTGCCTGGAGGCTGGGGATTTTTGCTTCGGTTATGCCGGCAGAGCAGTAATTGGGTATGCCGATATAATTTGCAAGCTGCGAAATAGCGGCATTCATAAGCCCGAACTCGACTCCCCCCGCTTTAAAGCTGAGGTCGTGCATATCCGCCATGCCCGGAACCCCACCGTACAGGACCGCAGCCCCTGGGCGCACCAGCTGTGAAAACACAATTCCTGAAAGCTCTTCAGCGTGCAGCTGCGTGAGCGTGCCCGCCATAGTAATGGGTGCGGTTGAGCCTGCCATGGGGGTTGCTGCAAGCGCCACGGGGAGTCCCTGCCTAATAATGGTTATCAGTACTTCAGTGGTGTGGGGATCAAAGGTGAGGGGGCTTCGCATCCAGCCGGCGGTAAAGGAAATAAAGGGGCGCTGCAGCAGGGCTTCCTTTCCCCCTGCTATTACCGCTGCCATTTCAATAATATCCAGAACCCCCTGCGGCGTATATGCGGCGCCCATGATATGCTTTGTGGTGTTTGTAAGCGCTGCGTAAAATTCGTGGACGCCCAGCATTTCCTTGGGAATTTCCTGCGCGACACAGGGCCGTATGAAAAAGTGAACGTTCTCGAGCTGCTCCACCAAACGCGCAAGGCGTGCAATATCGCAAAGGGTGCCGGGCCGCACCTCGCCTGTTTCCGGATCGATAACCCTCAGAGCTGCCCCGCCGGTTCCCATATAGGTGCGCGAATCTTCGAGAATAAGGTCATTTTCCGGCTGCTCCCCGCAGAGCACAATTTTCTGCGGGGCATCCATCAGCTTTCTTTCGACGATTTTTGCCGGGATGGTGACCCGCTCGGTATCCGCGTCCACACGGGCGCCGCCCTTTGCAAAAATGTCGCGCGCTTCGGGAAGAGCGACCGTGATGCCGATGTCCTCCAGAATTTTGAGAGCGGTCTCATGTATTCTTCCCAGCTGGTCCTGCCGGAGCGGTTTGTACTGACCGGCGGCAAGTCCTTTTTCCATATGTCCCCCCATACAGTAACGGATTTAACATAACGGATTTTTTTATTATATGCTGCATACCTCTTTAATCAGTAGTGTCCAAAATAATGCCCGAACCGGCTTTTGCTCAATGCTTTCATTTATTTTGGACACGTTTGCTCTTGAATGATATCTGTTTAGACATCATTGTATCAGTAAAGTGGAACAATGTCAGCAGTTGGGGCAAAAATGTCTTTTTTTTATGAATTTATTTTATTAACGGGCAGCCTCTTGTCGATATTATACAATAAAGCATGGTGATATATATCGGTATGGTGCCCATAAACGTTAATCAATTAACAGGGGAGGCATTACATCATGAAAAAATTATTTATTAATGGTGCGTGGACTGATGCGCGATCGCAGGAAACATTCCATTCCTATAATCCTGCGACCGATGAAGCCCTTGAGGAATTTCAGACAGCAGATCCTGAAGATATCGAAGCGGCAATGCAGGCGGCCTGCCGGGTAAGAAGGCAGTGGGAGGAGCTGGGTGTGGTAAAGCGCGCCGAAATGCTGCGCACGTATTTGCACAGGCTCCAGCAGCAAAAAGAAAATCTGGCGCGGATTGTCTCTCGGGAGGTCGGCAAGACGGTCAGGGAGGCGATCGGGGAAATCGATGACGCCATTAACCTGGTCGACTATTTGGTTGGTGAGGGAAAGCGCTATTTCGGCAACGTAACCCCCTCGACTATAATAAACCGGATGTGCTTTACGCAGCGCCGGGCCTACGGTGTGGCCACGCTGCTGACCCCGTGGAATTTTCCGGTAAGCATTGTGGTCTGGAAGCTCGCACCGGCGCTGTTGTGCGGAAACAGTGTGGTGCTCAAGCCGGCAAGCGCGTCCCCGCTTACCGCCTGTGAGCTTATAGAGTACGGGGCGGATATTTTCCCCGACGGCACGGTGAATCTATTGTTCGGTCTCGGCCAAACCATCGGCAGACATCTTATCCGGCATCCCAGCGTGGGTGTTATCAGCTTTACCGGGTCAACCGAGATCGGCAAGGACATTAAGCAGATGTCCGGTCTGAAGGAAGTCGGGCTCGAGCTCGGCGGCAAAAACCCTGCCGTCATCATGCCCAGCGCCAATATTGAAAAAGCCGTAGAGGACACCATCGCCGGTGCAATGGGGGTGGCGGGTCAGCGGTGTACTGCAACAAGCAGGGTTATCGTTCATGAGTCAGTACTGCAGGAGGTGACAGATCGTCTGGTTGCCCGGGCCGGCGAAATCTCCGTCGGCAACGGCCTGGAGCCGGAAACCGATATGGGGCCCCTTATCTCCAGGCACCACCGGGAGCAGGTCGATGCCTATGTCAAAGAGGCACAGCAGCAGGGCGCCCGCCTGCTGTGCGGGGGGGAGATGATCGAAGGCCCCGGCAGTTTTTATCAGCCCACGATTTTTGATCAGGTAACCCCTGATATGCGCATTGCCCGGGAGGAAGTGTTCGGACCGGTGCTGTGCATCCTTTCCTGCTCAACGTTTGATGAGGCCATTGACATCGCAAATGACGTTCCCTACGGTCTGAGCTCTGCAATTTACACCCGCGAATTACGGGAGGCCTTTGAGGCGGCCAACCGTCTTGAGGCAGGCATTACGGTAGTGAACAACCCTCCGGGCTCTGTGGAGACTCACCTGCCGTTCGGCGGCGTGAAGGACAGCGGCATCGGCCGCGAGGGCGGCATTGAAGGTATCGACGAGTTCAGCTGGATACAGACGGTGTATATCGATTATTAAATATATTGAAATCGCGTTTCTCTGAGCTCAGGCGAAACGCGATTTCGATCCTGATGGTATAATATTGATAGCCCTGTAAAGAATCGGAAAAACGGTCATTGCGAGGAGTGAAACGACGAAGCACTCTCTTTTTTCCAGCTACTGAGGAGAGAAAAGATTGCTTCGCTTCGCTCGCAATGACACCACAAGGGACTTTTTTCGGGGTTGTCAATATGTATAATAACATCCCTGCCGGGGGAGATATTCTCCGCCATCGGCCTCACATTTTGTTTTATTATCCCGCAAAAATTGTCCGCACTCTGCACCCGCCTGATCGTTGATTTTCGCAATCCTGTGTTTATATCTAAAACAATTTGCAAAATATACATCCCATAATACAATTAAAATATACTCGGTTGTGAATCCATAGCGAGTGCAGATATCATTGCTGTTTCGGCAACACTGATAATTTAGCAGGGCCGGTTCGAAAACCGAGCGGTTTTTTTAACAAAACAACCCACGAAAGGATATCCTATGAAACTCAGCGATAAGAAACGCCACGAGGATTGCCGGCCTGAGCAGGCCGGAGGCTGTTCGCGCCGGGCATTTATGACAAAAACCTGCCTGCTGGGCCTCAGCTGTGCTGTTCCTTCGGTGTTCTCTCCCGCTCTTCGCTGCTTTGCGTCTTCTCAGAAAACACCCCTCATAGCGCAGGTAACCGGCGCCAGGCCGAAAGCGTCCCGCAAGGCGCTCGAGCTTCTCGGCGGCATGGGGCAGTTTGTCAAAAAGGGAAACCGCGTCGTGCTTAAGCCGAATTTCTCCTGGGCGTCCACGCCGGAGCAGGCTGCCGACACACACCCGGATGTCGTTGTCGCCGTTGCCCGCAGGTGTCTTGAGGCCGGCGCGCGGGAAGTGCTGGTCCTGGACCATACCATTAACCGGGCGGAAACCTGCCTCAGGCTGAGCGGTATCGCCGATGCCTGCTCCGGGATAAAAAATGTCCATGTCTTTGCCGTAAACGAAGAGCGGTTTTACCGGAGCGTTGCCGTGCAGAACGGCAAAGTCCTTAAAGAGGTGCAGATAATAAAGGATGTGCTTGATGCCGATGTGTTTATTAACATGCCGACGGCAAAATCACATACAACCACAGGCGTGACGCTCGGCATGAAAAATCTGATGGGAATTATATGGGATAGAAAGTATTTCCATGCAAAGGTCGATATTAACCAGGCCATCGCCGATTTGACCTCTGCAACAAAGATTCATCTGACCGTGCTCGATGCATCGCGCGCAATGGTGACCGCCGGCCCATCCGGTCCGGGCAAGGTGGTATACCCGGACACGATCATCGCAGGGACCGATCCGGTAGCTGTTGATTCTGTCGGCGTTACGCTTGCCCAGTGGTACGGACAGCCCTTCTCCCCGAAGCAGGTGAAGCATATAGCCGCGGCACACAAAATGGGCCTTGGCGTCATCGATACCGGCGCCATGAACATAGCGAAGGCTTCTGTATGAGGCGCAGTGCTGTACAGCTGCTGTTTTTTGTCCTGTTTGCTGGATTGTTTTTTTTGGGGGAAGCGGTGTCCGGATTCCCGCCGGCGCTTTTTCTGCGCTTCGATCCCCTGCTGGCCCTGACGCAGCTGCTTGCAACCCGCTCTCTTCACGTCAATATGCTGATTTCTCTGACGGTGCTTTTGAGCGCTGTTCTTGCCGGGCGCATATTCTGCGGATATGTGTGCCCTCTTGGTGCGCTTTTTGATTTTTTTTCCCTTCGCCGAAGGCGGGGTAAACCGGACCGCCGAGCATTTCATATGCCCAAATACTGCCTGCTCACCGGTATTGCTGCAGCGGCGGTGCTCGGGCTGAACCTTGCCGGAACTGTTGATCCGCTTTCATTTCTTACCCGTGCTTTCAGCCTCCTTGTGTATCCGGTTGCCGTGTTCGCCGCAAATGCGGGCCTTGATGCAGCGCGTCCGATTGCAGAGCACTATTCCCTGTATGCGCTGGCCCGGACCGTTTACCGGCAGCCCGTTTTTTTTATGTTTGAGATTACCCTGGCAGCTTCGCTTATTCTGTTTTCTCTAAACCTGTTTTATCCCCGGATCTGGTGCAGGTCACTGTGTCCGCTGGGTGCGCTGCTTGGCCTGTTTTCACGGACGCGCCTGCTTCGGCGCCGGGTGAGCGACCGGTGTATCTCCTGCATGAAGTGCATCGAAGCATGTCCCCCCGGCGCCATTGCCCCCGATGACCCGTATGCGACAAACAAAAGTGAATGTATTTTCTGTAATGCGTGCTCGCAGATTTGTCCGGCTGCGGCGATATCATTTCCTTTGACGCTCTTCCGGCATGATGCGAAGGAGTTCGCCGTAAATGTCGGGCGGCGCAGCATGCTTGTGTCTGCAGCGGCAGGACTGTTTGCTGCAGCCGGCGGCAGTTATGCTTCATATATATTTCCCCGCAGGCAGGCTCACCTCATCAGGCCTCCCGGCGCCGTTCCCGAACAGCTTTTTTTAAACCGGTGTGTCCGGTGTGGCCAGTGTATGAAGGTGTGCCCGACAAATACCCTCCAGCCCTGCCGTCTGGAGAGCGGCGTGAAGGGGATCTGGACCCCGCAGCTTGCCACGCGCCATGCCGGGTGTGATCAGCAGTGCATGCTGTGCGGACAGGCATGCCCTACCGGAGCCATACGCGCGCTGCCGCTTGAGGAGAAAAAGCATGCAAAAATAGGCACTGCCGTAATAGACCGCGAGCGGTGCCTGGTATGGAAAGAAGACCGCCTCTGCCTTATCTGTGATGAGCAGTGCCCGTACAATGCCATCGTGTTCCGCTGGGAGAAAGGCTTCAGGCGCCCGTTTGTGGTGGAGCACAAATGCAACGGGTGCGGCTTTTGTGAAGAGCAGTGCCCTGTGGACGGCGAATCGGCAATCAGGGTGACGGCAAAAGATGAAATGAGGCTGGCGGCGGGCTCATACAAGGCCCGCGCCAAAGAGCTGGCGCTTGATTTTACCGAATCTGCAGGTGACGACCGCTTTCTGCCCCCTGCCTCAGAGGACAACCAGACCCTGCCCGAGGGTTTTGATGTGGAATAAGAATTGATTTCAAACGTGTCCAAATTGATTTAATGCTTTAAAAGTTTCTGTTCTGTCCGAAATAATAATGGGAAACTAAAAAACTGGATGGCCCGGATAAACCGGGCCATGACTTCTGATAGGCTGCTTGCTACATGCTGACGTGAGTGGCTTGCCATTTATCAGGTGTTGTTTATCAGGTACTATAACTTTTTTTCTGCAGAGGCGGGTATGAACGTATCACTATTTAGCAGGCATATGTTGTGTATCCTAATTTGTTCTGTGCTCTTTTTAACGGAAGCCGGAGCGGCGAATGCCCCGGAATTCTACAGTGTTACCGTCGGGCAGGACGCGACCTTTACCGAGTGCAATTATTATGACAAATATGTACTACACGACAGTTATTATAAAAATTACAACATACCCTTGGGAGATGCTGTCGCAGACAATAATACGGCTTCTATACATTTTGAGGCAGTTGGCGGACATGCCTCCATGAGCCAAGCGGAAGCGGGTGTTCAGTTTTTCATTGATCTTGGTGATTATCCTGAAGAAGATGCGCTTGATCGGCCCCTTAAAATAACCTTTGATATATCCTATCTCGTTGATTCCTCTTACCAATCGGGTTGCGGTTTTGTGATATCGGAAATAACGCTGCCTGAATTTCTTGCTGAAGGGCTTTGTTTTTTTGACGAAGACGAGAGTGTATCTGTTGCGCAAGATGTCACGATAAGCTTTACACGGTGGTTAGATGGAGCACCTATTCTGGTGAAAGATTTTGTTGATCAGGAGATGCCCCTCCCCGTTACCGTCCTGGTATGGAACAGAATTGGCACCAAATTGGATTGTGATATGCATACCGTTGATGTGAAAGCGCGGGTTAACAGCGTAAAAGTCAGCTTTCCGGATTTCCCCTCATCAACCACAACGACGGCCCCGTTTCCTGAAAACTCAACCACCACGACGACCGTAATTGACGAGGAGCTGATACCGCGGTTTTACGGTACCCCCCGGGAGGGCGATGCGCCCCTTGAGGTGCATTTTGCCGACCTTTCCGAGGGAAGCCCCTCGGGGTGGTACTGGGGTTTCGGCGACGGCAGCACCGGCACGAAGCAAAATCCCGTTCACACGTATGATATGCCCGGTGTATATACGGTAGCCCTTACCGTTTCAAACGCAGCAGGAGAGGTGTACACTAATGAAAAGCCGGACTATATTATTGTAAATGCTCCTTCCCTGGAAGCGGATTTTGCAGCAGGGACCCGCTACGGCAGAGCCCCTCTTGAGGTGCAGTTTGCCGACCGCTCCAAAGGCACCATTGTGTCACGGGACTGGGAGTTCGGCGACGGGCAGACAGGTCAGGGGCCCGAGCCGCTGCACACCTATCAGGAGCCCGGCATCTACACGGTAACCCTTGTGGTTACTGATGATCAGGGCCGGCAGGACGCCCGTGAGATTATCGATTTTATCACGGTTGAGGATGAGGCGCTTGCAGCGGATTTTACCGCTTCCCCCCGAAGCGGCAGCGCTCCGCTTGAGGTGCAGTTTGCCGACAATTCAACCGGAAGCGTCGAGAGCATGATCTGGTATCTGGGAGATGGAACCTATACCGATGAAGCGTCCCCCCGCCATTCCTATACCGAGCCCGGAATCTATTCGGTCGGCCTGCGCGTGCAGGATGCCCGCGGCCGGATTGCAGAGGCATTAAAAGAGGATTATATAGCTGTTGATGAGCCGTCCGCCGGGCAGACGGTGAGCGGGACAGTTTCAGGAGAGCAGGCAGCAGGCGCCGACGTGTTTCTCTCCGGCAATGCAGAGCGCAGAACACAGGCGGATGAAACAGGCGCCTACCGGTTTGAGGGGCTCGCCCGCGGGCAGTACCGGATTACCCCTTTCAGGGAGGGGGTGTCCTTTGAGCCGAAAAGCAAAGCGGTGCAGGTTGCCGGCAGCGATATTACAGGGATTGATTTTACCGCCGCGCAGGCGAGCCCCGACATAGTCCGCGCTGCGGTAGAGCCCTCAACGGTGCCGGCAGACGGAGACACTGAAGTGTTATTAACCGCGCAGGTCAGCCACCCCGGCGGTCTTGCCAATGTGTCGGAGGTGCTCTGTGATTTGCGGCAGCTGGGCGGACAGCTCGGCCGGCAGCTGTGCGACAACGGCACAGCCGGGGACGAGCATGCGGGCGACGGGGTGTATTCGCTGAAGACAACAGTGGCGGGGGATGTTGCCCCGGGCGCTAAAGGTATTCGCCTTCTTGTGCGCGATAGTACAGGCGGCGCAGGGTTTGCCTCGGTGAGCCTCGATGTTATTCAGCAGAAAACCCATGAAATCAGAGCAAACGAGTCGCAGAAGAAATCTGTTGAAAACGAACTGGCGGGACAAACGCTGCGCATTTCTGTTTCCCGGTCTTCTCAGAGCGAGAGCGCATTCCGGCTGCAGCCGCTGGCTGCCGGGGATCTGCTTCTTCAGATTTTTGACCCCGACGGGGAGCCGTATTTTGACAGCCCGGTGAGCATCGGGTCAAACTCTTTCGAGGTGCAGATAGACAATGCAGGCAAGGGCACATGGTCGTATCAGGTTGACAATCAGTATGGGCAGCAAATGAATTACAATGTGTCCGTATCGACCACCGGGGTTGGTATTATTGCAGGAAATGTGGTTGATGCAAACAGCGGAGCGGGCATAGACGGTGCGTGGGTTCGAACGGATGCCGGGAACGAGGCAACCACAGAGGACGGGTATTATATCCTTATGCATCCCGCCGGTTTTTATACGGTTCAGGCAAGCTCGCTGCAGGGCACCTATTCCACTGCAGCCCGGTCTGTTTCGCTTTCAGCGGGGCAGACGGTTGAGGCACATATGATGCTGAGCGCCGTTTCAGACAACGGAAGCGATTGCCTTTTATCATCGCTTCTGCACGGCCGCGCCGATGCACACAGGCATCTTTCCCGCCTGCGGGCGTTCCGGGACAGCTGTTTAATGCATACCGCGGCCGGCCGGCGCTATGTGGGCCTGTATTACCGGTACAGCCCCGTCATCATACGAATGATGAAACAGGATGGTCATTTGCGCAGCCTGCTGCTGCAGGCTGCCGACGATGCGCTTTCCTGTCTCGAGGGGATTGAGCAGGGGCGCCTGCGTTTTTCCGGCCTGCTTGAGCTGCACAGCATTTCCCGGTGTGTTGATTATCTCAGGATGTCGGCACCGCCGGCGCTGGCAGAGGCAATTGCCCATGAATGCAAAAACAGCAGATAGCATAATCACCGCGCTTGACAGTGACGGCGTCACCGCTACAGCGGCTCCGGCGGTTCTGATTGTTGATGACAGCCCGACCATCAGAAGCGGCCTGTCGCGGGAACTTGCCGCAATGGGCTGCACGGCCACGCAGGCGGTTGACGGTCAGCACGGGTTTGAAATTGCACAAACTCAGCAGTTTGATCTCATTATTACCGATATCGATATGCCGCGCATGGACGGGTTTGCTTTTTGCGAGATTTTAAAGCAGTGTCCCGCCACCCGGTCCGTGCCGGTTGTCATTTTAAGCTCACAGGACAGCGAGGCCGATATTGAAAAAGGATTTCTTGTCGGAGCCGCAGCGTTTATCAGTAAGGCGAACGCCAGAAGCGAGCTGAGAAGCCGTATACAGGAAGTGCTGCACCGCGCATTTTTTCTGCGGGACCGGCTTGTTCTGGTGGTTGAGGATTCCCGGCCGATCCGCACGACGGTGGAGCAGGGGCTTGCCCGTGCCGGGTTCGGGGTTATGGCTGCTGAGAACGGCAAAAAGGCTATGGAGGCCCTGAAAAAAAGAAGGCCCGATTTGATTTTGTGTGATCTCAATATGCCGGAGATGGACGGGGTTTCTTTTCTGGCAGCTGTTCGATCCCGGGAGGAGCTGTCAGGGGTCCCGTTTGTGGTAATGAGCACCTCCAGCGACCGGTTTATCATACGCAGCATGATCGAGCAGGGTGCAACCGGCTTTCTTGAAAAGCCCTTTAACATCGAGCAGCTGGTTATCACTGCCGAAAAAATGCTTTCAGATCATTTTCAGCTGCTGTTGAAAGAAAAGGAGCGGCTCGACGCGGAGCGCAGCACAATGCTGGGGAGCATTACCAGCCTGGTTCAGGCGCTCGAGGCCCGCGACCGGTATACCCGGGGGCACTCGGATAATGTGTCGAAATATTCCATGCTGATGGCCAAACAGATGGGATTTTCGGAAGAGGAGCTGGTTACTATGGAAATGGCCGGCCGGCTGCACGATCTGGGGAAGATCGGCGTGCGCGACAAGATACTGTTAAAGCCGGGTCCGCTGACAAAAAAAGAATTCAGCCTGATGAAAAAGCACCCGATCATCGGTGCTGAAATTCTCGGGTCGGTGCAGAGCCTGGCTCCGATTATTCCCGGGGTGCTGTACCATCATGAGCGAATGAACGGAAACGGCTATCCAAACCGGCTCACGGGGGCCCGCATTCCGCTTTTGGCGAGAATTATTGCGGTGGCTGACACCTTTGACAGCCTGACAACCGACCGGCCGTATCAGAAGCGATACAGCCGTGAAATCGCCATGCAGATAATAGAGGACTCTGCACCGGATGAGCTGTGTCCGGAATGCGTCAGAATTTTTCTTGATTGTATGTGATACGGTATCCTATGGTCTCAGCCGCCCGGTTTGTGTGTTGAAAAATCATAATCTGCAGCATATTTCCTTGGTTATATCTCCATTACGGTTATTTTGTGCAGTTTTGAATGCAAGTTGACATAATTAAAATTGCTGCATTTTTTATAAATAAACACATTTGAGGCAAATGCAGCATGAAATCAACAAGTGTTACAGTTTCAAAAAGGGGATATATTGTTTTGCCGGCATATATTCGCAAGGAAATGAATATAAAACCGGGAACCAGAGTCCTTATCAACAAAGAAAACAACCGATTCACTCTGGAAACATTCCCCTCTTTTACCCAAAAATTAGCGGGTCTAACTGAAAAAACAATAGGGGATACACCTGAGGCTGTAGAGGCGTTTATCGAACAGGAGCGAAAAGAGCGAAATAATGATTGAGCTCAAAGCGCTTTAAAAAAGCTGTTTACGGCAAAACTTCAGGCTCTTTAATGTGTTAGTATAAGTATACATACATAAAAAACAGACCGCCGCAATTGCTATCCTGTATCGGGCATGATAATTGCTTATTATTTTTACAGCAAATAGACATGACCGATCATTTTTTATAATCCGCTAATCTTTCCGCCCTAAATTCCTTATTTTTCAGGAACAGCTTGACAGGGCGGTCGTGCTGGTATAATGTTCACGATATGAACACCAAGAACAACCCGGATAATATTTCCTACCGGCTCCTTGACGAGCTTACAAAGGAATCCACCATTTCACAGCGGGCGCTTGCAGACCGCCTGGGTATCGCTTTGGGACTGGTCAATGCATATATAAAGCGCATGTACCACAAAGGCTATATCAAGATAAAAACGCTTCCCCGAAACCGCATTAAATATATCCTGACCCCGCAGGGGCTGGCGGAGAAATCCCGCCTCACTTACAAATATATGCATTATTCGATCATATATTTCAGCGATGTACGTCAAAAAATTGAAAGCACCTACGCGGCACTGACGCGCGCAGGGGTTGCAAAAGTGCTTTTGTGGGGAGACGGTGAGCTGGCTGAGCTCTGTTATATTTCCACACGGGGGTATCCGATCGAAATTGTCGGCGTTGTCGGTAAGAAAGCCATAAAAAACGGGTTTTTCCATTTTCATGTGTATGCTCCCGAGGATATCCATGAGGTGGTGTTTGATGCCGTGCTCGTGTCAGCACTGGATGAAAAGGCGCGTAAGGGAGTTGAAAAAAGCGGTATTCCCGGCGATAAAATTGTGTTTCTCGAGCAGGAACAGACCCATGTCACGCGACACGCAGAGTAACATTTGTGAGAGTCACAGCACTGCTTCGGAATCGTGCGGGGAAACCCGACAGTGGTATGCTGTGCACGTGCGCTCCCGGCATGAGTTTCATGTGCACCGGCAGCTCGGCGAGGCACGAATTGAAGCGTTTCTGCCGACGGTTGACCGGCTTCGCCGCTGGAAAGACCGAAAAAAAATGGTCACTTTTGCCCTTTTTCCGGGCTATTTGTTTGTTTATCTGCCCGAAAGCAGACAGGCGCATCTGCCGGTGCTGAAAACGTATGGGGTGGTCCGTTTTTTAAGTATGATACCGGGAAAACCCGAGCCGGTTCCGGAACAGCAGATCCTGCATTTGAAGACACTGGTTGAAAACGCAGCAGAGCTTGAGCCGTATCCCTATCTCAAGGAAGGCCAGCGGGTGCGCATAAAGCACGGCCCGCTTTCCGGTGTGGAAGGGGTGCTGGTGGAAAAGAAAAGCCGGCACATACTGGTGCTTTCCATCGACATTATCCGGCAGGGAACCGCCGTTGCCGTCGATGCCCTCGATGTCGAGCCGGTGTAAACGCTGCGCGTTTTTTTATAGGTTTTGAACTTTTTGCCCTTGCAGGTTACGGTTTTGTAACTGAGAGGGCGGAGCTGTGTGAAGCCTGCGGTTCCGGTAAAACATACAGTATCCCTTGATAGCCTTTCCTGATGAAGAACGAGATTGATATAGTAATAGATACAGCACGTCGTTTTGACCGGCTCGGTCTCCCTTATATGCTTACGGGCTCTATAGCAATGAATTATTATGCTGAGCCCCGAATGACCCGCGATATTGATATTGTTGTGGAAATGGGCAGCGCTGATGCTGCCCGGCTGGTCGACGCATTGTCCGATGATTACTATGTTGATGCCGATGCAGTGAGGGAGGCACTCAATCACAAATCGATGTTTAATGTGCTTCACCTGGACAGCGTTATAAAGGTTGACATAATAATCCGCAAAACCTCGGAATACAGGAAAATCGAGTTTGACCGACGAAAAAAAATCCTGTTGGATGGTGAAAACATCTTCGTTGTCAGCAAAGAGGACCTGATTTTGTCGAAGTTGTACTGGGCACGTGATTCTCATTCTGAAATGCAGATGAACGATGTAAAAAATTTAATAAGAACCGGCTATGAAAAGGATTACGTTGAAAAGTGGTCTGAACAGCTGGGTGTGTATTCGCTTTATAAGGAATGTATAGGTGGATGACACCGCTCAGGAATTCAGGGATTTTTATCATTATATAATTATGCAGCGAAGCGGTGAGGAAAGGTTGATGATGGGTGACCGGATGTTTGTTTCCGCGAGGACGCTGGTTGAAGCATCGCTGCCTGAAAATATAGACGATACAGAAAAACGATACCGCCTGTTTATCCGGTTCTATGAGAGTGATTTCACGCCCCTGCAGCGGGAGAAGATAAAAGCTGTAATTTAAAAAGTATTATAAAGAAGCGAAGGCAGTGGCACCAAAAAAAAGAAAAGTAGTTATGGCAAGGCTGGTAGACCGCCGTCTCCGGGACGAGGATGATTTTGAAAAAGAATTTTGGGCAAAAGCCGGGCATGAAGAAAGGTTTGCGGCAGCATGGGAAATGGTAAATGAAGTCGGTTTGATCCGGGGTGAAAAAAATGTCCGCTAATCCGGACTGCAAAGATCTGTTCAGAATATTAAACGAAGAATCGGTTGAGTATCTCATCGCCGGCGCTCATGCGGTCTATTATGCCGATGTGCAATGAGAGAGGTTGTCAGCACCACAGAGACACAGAGTCCGCAGAGCTTTTCTCTGTGCTCTCTGTGTCTCTGTGGTGGATAAAAAGCTTTTAGCGGCCTTCGTGTCTTGAGCGAAGCCCTGCACAAGCGCAGGAGAGGTTGGACGGTTTACAACGTTTCTTCTGCCTTTACCCTGGAAGGAGTATGATGTGCACCGATATGTACCGTCAAGGGAGCGCCTCAAGGAAGAATGGCGTCATCGCACAAGAAAGAAAAAACCCGCTTCCGTGCCGGGCCTGGAAATTCCGGACAATAGCTCACCGTGGTCGGATTCACCGCCCCGCACCCTGCATGACCTGGTTGTCGTGTGCGATAAAATACAATCTCTGGAAAGTGCATGGAAAAAAATGCAGAGAACTTTATAGAGCAATTGTCCTCGAAGGGGCGGTGCGGGGAGGGGTGGCAAGGTTATATTCATGCCAGGGAGCAGAAAAGGTGGGAATGGGTGAAATGTAAAGAAAAAGACCTGTTCGTCTACAATAGGTCATAACATTTTCTTCAGTGGGATTATATGATCGGATGTATTATTCAGGCTCGGATGAGTTCGGAACGGCTTCCCGGTAAAATCCTGGAAATTATTCATGGCAAGCCGCTGCTTCTGTATATGATAGAAAGCCTTGAGCACTGTTCGCTTTTAGACACAGTGGTTGTGGCAACGTCCGATCAGCCTTCAGATGAACCCGTTGCTGATTTTTGTCGCAAATCAGGCATCCACTGTTACCGAGGATCGCTTACGGATGTTGCCGGTAGATTTGTTGGTGTTATCAAAAACTATGGGTTTAAACAATTTGTGAGAGTGTGCGGCGATAGCCCCCTTTTGGATTATCGCCTTGTTGACAGGGCCGTGCGTCTTTATTTTTCTGGCTCCTTCGATATGGTTACCAATGTGCTGAAAAGAACCTTTCCTAAGGGGCAGTCGGTGGAAGTTATGAAAAGCGATATGTTTGTTGATTCATATCCCAAGCTGACCTCACAGTATGAGCATGAACATGTGACTGCTTATTTTTACAATAATTTGACAGCGCTTTGCGTGCATAATTTTGAATCGGAAAGAAACTATGCTGGTTTGCAGCTTTCAGTTGACACTAAAGAAGATATGCACAGAATAAAGATGCTTGTCGGCTCCCTTGCCAGGCCGCATTGGCAATACACTTTGGAGAATATTGTCCATAAATTATATAAACAGGAAAATACGGGAACGGTTCGCTGAATGGTGAAAGTGGGTATAATCGGTCTTGGGGTGGGAAGCAGGCATATCGAAGCCTTTTCTGCTCATCCCGATTGTGTGATAACAGCACTGTGTGATTTTTCCCAAGCAAAAATTTTGCTGGCGCAAGAGCAATATCCAGATGTGCTGGCGACCTCTTTGCCAGGGGATATTTTTTCGGATCCTGAAATTGATGTTGTTTCTATCGCCACGTATGATGACGTACACTATGAGCAAATAATAGCTGCCCTTGAGAGGGGCAAACATGTTTTTGTAGAAAAACCTGTGTGTCTTTATCGTAAGGAAGTTCAGTCAATCCGCAAATTATTACAAACATATCCGGGATTGCATCTTTCCTCAAACTTGGTTTTGCGAACTTGTCCACGATTTATTTATTTCCGACAAGCAGTTCAGTCGGGTGAAGCCGGCCGCATATTTTATTTAGAAGGCGACTACTTCTGGGGGCGCATTGAAAAGCTTACGAATGGATGGCGAAAAGAAATGGAATTTTATTCCATTATTTATGGAGCAGCAGTACATATGATCGACCTTATTATGTGGATAACCGGCATGAAACCGGTGGAGGTCCATACATATGGGAATGGTTTTGCCGCAGGCCATACATTGCGTTTTAATGATTTTGCCGTCATATTGTTGAGGTTTGAAGATGGAACTTTGGCTAAGGTATGCGCAAATGGCGGGTGTGTGCATCCACATTTTCACCGGTTGACTGTTTTTGGGACAGAAAAAACATTACTGCATGAATTTGCCGGGGCCCAGAAGATCGAGTCGCGCGATGAAAATAAAGTGCCTGTGCCTGTTGTGCAGGATTATCCAGCAAAACATTTGCGGGGAGAAGTAATTCACACATTTGTGTCCGCAATTGTTGATAATAGGTCGAAGGCGCTGGTGAGTGCTGATGATGTTTTTGACGCCATGTCAGTTTGTTTCGCAGCGGAAGAGTCGATGCGCTCGGGCAGGCCGATGGCAGTAGAGTACATATAAAGAAAGGCGGGTGTTTCAATGCGTACTGTTCCTTTTGGCAAACCTATGATCGGTGAAGAAGAAAAGGAAGCTGTTCTAAGGGTGTTGGATGGGTCGGTATTAGTGCATGGCCCAAAAGCAAAGCAGTTTGAGGAAGATTTTGCGGCTTTCACCAATGCTTCTCATGCGGTAACAGTTTCATCATGCACTGCGGCGATGCATTTGATCTATTTTGACCTTGGGCTTGAGCAGGGGGATGAAGTTATTGTGCCAGCCCAGACGCATACGGCCACGGCCCATGCTGTTGAGTTTTGCGGAGCGAAACCTGTTTTTGTTGATGCTGAGATCAGAACCGGCAATATCGACGTCGATCAGGTAGAATCAGCAATTACCAATCGCACAAAAGCGATCGCTGTTGTGCATTTTCTGGGTATGCCGGTTGACATGGAGCGGATTGTGGACATTGCGAAAAAAAATGGGTTGTTGGTCCTCGAAGACTGTGCTTTGGCGCTTGGCACCTATTATAACGGTGTACACGCCGGTCTGCATGGTGACGTAGGCTGCTTTTCTTTTTATCCTGTTAAACATATGACCACTGCTGAAGGCGGAATGTTGATTACCCGTGATACTTATTTGGCTGAGCGCATACAGCGCAAGAAAGCGTTTGGTGTTGATCGCTGTGTGGGGGAGCGAAAGGTGCCGGGAGTATATGATGTTACTATGCTGGGTTATAATTATAGAATGAATGAAATTCAAGCGGCTCTTGGTATCGAACAGTTAAAAAAAATGGACCTTTTTCTTGAAAAGCGACGTGATAATTTTATGGCATTGTACCAGGGAATGCAGAGTATCGATGAAATAAATATGCTGCGATCATCAAATAGACAATTTCAGAGCAGCTGTTATTGTCTTTCCGGCATTCTCCAAGAACGGATTGCAGAAAAGCGATTTGAAATAGTACGCTTTTTAAAAGAGGCGGGTATCGGAACAAGCGTATACTATCCGCAGCCGGTGCCGCATCTGGCATATTATCGCGACAAATACGGATATTCTCTCAGGAGTTTTCCGGTAGCGGCTTGTATTAGCAATAATTCTATAGCTTTACCTGTTGGTCCGCATTTAGATATCGAAGATATGGAATATATCATAAAAAAAATAAAGCAGGCCATTGTAAACATTATTTAACAGAAGGCGGGCGTGTTATGGTTAACCCAATAGAAGACAAAAGAATAGTGCTGATCGGAGGTGCTGGTTTTATTGGTCATAATCTGGCTCTTTATTTAAAGAAAAACGGCGCGGATGTTTCGGTTATCGATGGATTAAATGTCAATAATCTTTTGTTCCTCCATTCTTCGAATCAACATATACATAATCGTGACCTGTATATTGGAATTGTCAACCGTCGCCTTGAATTGCTCAGGAAGGCTCACATCCCACTATATGTAGTCGACGCCCGCCAATATGCGGAACTCTCTTTGGCCATGAATAATATTAACCCTCAGGTTATTGTTTTGCTGGCAGCGGTTGCACATGCAAATCGCTCAAATAAAGATCCCTATCACACATTTGATCATAGCTTGCGTACCTTAGAAAATGCACTGGACAATGCGCGAGGCCATGCTGAGCATTTTATTTATTTTTCTTCCAGTATGGTATACGGAAATTTTCCCCCGGGAGGGGTCACTGAAGATACGCCCTGTGAGCCTATCGGTATTTATGGCAATTTGAAACTGTCGGGCGAAAAATTGGTTCGATCATATAATAATGTATTTGATTTGCCCTATACAATCGTTAGACCTTCAGCCCTTTATGGTGAGGGGTGTATCAGTCGTCGTGTAAGCCAAATATTTATAGAAGAGGCACTCATGGGGCAACAAATAACGATAGAAGGCGATGGGGAACAGAAGCTTGATTTTACGTATGTTCAGGATTTAGTTAAAGGAATCAAGAATATCATAGAAAATAAAAAAGCCCTCAATCAGACGTTTAACCTCACATATGGCGAGTCACGTTCTTTAGGTCAAATGGCATCAATCATAAGAGAGTATTTCCCCGAGGTCAATATAGATTATGTGCCAAAAGATCGGCTTACCCCTGACCGCGGGACTCTTTCCGTTGACAAAGCCCGTAATCTGATCGGTTACGATCCGCAATGGCCCCTGGAAAAAGGGTACATCGAATATATTCGGTGGTACAAAGAGCTTTTTTCAAACAATGGTAGGTAATGTCTTTACCGTGGTGCGTGTTTTATGGCTAATATGGATATGAATGCATTCTATGCCAAATGTTGTCCCGACAGATGGCTTTCTGATATAATATCAAGGAAGGTTTTTGGCGTTTCCATATTTGACAACAGCGCTCGGGATTCGCAAGGTGATTGCGATAATGCGCCAACACTTGATGCTGCTATATCATACGGAGAAGTGTTTCTGTATGCAAAAATCCCTTCTGATCGACTGGAACAGGCAATCTGGTTGCAAAGAAAAGGATTTTATGTTGCTGATTCAGTTGTAACCCTTCAAAAAGGTACTTCTGTATCCGGTTGTTCTGATGGCCATAGCCGGGTCCGTTTTGCTGTGAGTTCTGATTGTGAGGAAGTTGTCGATATTGCACGGACAAGTTTTGTTTTTTCACGTTTCCATAGAGATCCGCACATAGAAAAAACAATTGCTGATAGGATCAAGGCGGAATGGGCAGGGAACTATTTTACGGGTAACCGCGGGGATTGTATGGTTGTGGCAGAGCATTGCGGCGGTATTGTCGGATTTTTACAACTGATTTTTTCCGGTACAATGCTTATTATTGATCTGATTGCAGTTCGGAATGGATACCAGCGCAGAGGCTATGCCAGCGAAATGATTAGATTTGCAGAATCTCAGCTTCAAGAATGTGATTGTATCCGGGTCGGCACACAATTATGTAACCTGCCATCGCTGCGTATGTATTGTGGTCTTGGTTTTGTGCCGGATGTGTCACAGTATGTTTTTCATTATTATAGTTGAAAATGAAAATAGCACACCATGATTTGAATAAACAGGTCATGATTGTTGCGGAAATAGGCAATAATCATGAAGGCAGCTATGCTATGGCTGAGGAAATGGTTGGCAGAGCTGCTGAAGCAGGTGCCCATGCAGTAAAATTTCAGACTTTTAATACGGAGCACTATATCCGCAAAGCCGACGCCGACCGCTTTTCAATGCTTAAGCGGTTTCAGCTTACGGGCCGGGAATTTGAAAAGTTACAGGGGGTTGCCCATCGGGCAGGTGTCCTGTTTTTGTCGACCCCGTTTGACCTGCCGAGCGCGCTAATGATTTCCCGCTTAGTGGCGGCATTCAAAATTTCCTCAGCGGATAATACATTTTATCCCTTGATGAAAAGAGTAGCGGAATTTGGTAAGCCGGTTATTCTTTCCTGCGGACTTGCCGAACTTCCCGATATCCATTATGCCAAATCGTTGATTGAACACACCTGGTATCAAAAAGGAGTGGAACAGGAGCTTGCTGTTCTCCATTGCGTATCGAGTTATCCTGTGCCGCCTGCTTATGCCAATCTAAAGACTATCTCGGTGCTTCGGCAAACTCTTGGTTGTACAGTCGGTTACTCCGACCATACTCTTGGTATAGATGCAGCCGTTCTGGGAGTTGCCGCTGGTGCACGGATTATAGAAAAGCATTTCACTCTTGATAAAAATTTTTCTGACTTTCGTGATCACCATATATCGGCCAATCCTGAAGATCTGCGGTGTCTTGTTGAGCGAATCCGTTGTGCCGAAGAGATGATGGGTTCCGGCCTGAAAGAACCTCAGGAATGTGAAAAGAACTTGATTTTTCCGCTGCGACGCTCGATTGCGGCTGCACGGGATATTAATTCTGGGGAGATCATTTGCTGGGATGATATTACGTGGTTAAGACCTTCAGGCGGGATGCCACCCGGAAATGAATATCAGGTGATCGGGAAAAAAGCCCGGAAAGATATCCCGTTTTCTGAAATTATTTTGTCAGATATGCTTACAACATGAGAGTAAAAAATGAAAATAGTTGTTCTCACAACGCAGACTCTTCACCACGCATATTTTGTTCGAGAGCTTGATAAAGCCTTTCCTGTCGATTTAGTGATAGTGGAAACAAGATCAAGCAGTCCGGCATTTGAGACCAGCCATGCTTTTGAGTGTAGGCGTGATGAATATGATGCCGACGAATTTTTTGATGGAAAAAACCCTGATATCGGGGAGTTCGTCAACACTAAAACAGTTTCCTCAGTAAATGATGCGGCGGCAGCTGCGGTGCTGAAACAGCTTAAGCCTGATGTGGTGATTGTATTTGGAACGGGAAAAGTGTCAGCAGAGGTTATTGCATGCTGCCCTGAGGCGATTGTTAACTTGCACGGAGGTGATCCTGAACACTATCGTGGGCTTGATTCACACTTGTGGGCTATTTATCACAATGATTTCAACCTGTTGATAACGACATTACATTGTCTTAATCAGGATCTTGATGATGGCGACATTATTTTGCAGCAGCAGCTGGAAATACAAAGAAATATGCCGCTATATGCTTTGCGGAAGGTCAATACGAACGCATGCATAATGATGGCACTCACCGCTCTGGATATGTTTGACCGTTTCGGAGCATTTATTAGTCGGCGACAACAGATGAGGGGACGCTATTATTCATTCATGCCGACACAGCTTAAAGAGATTTGTCTAAAGAAATTTGAGCGATTCACCGCCTCCCTGTGAATACCTTTTCCGGACTACTTTCAGATACGGCTCTTGCCATTTTTTTGTTCCACGGTGTGGTTGAAAGGCATTCGTACGCGGTACGCAACTATACCCTAAAGCACATTGAACGGGAACGGTTTATTGATGTGCTTACGGAATTAAAGTCAAGCGGCTGTGCGATCACTATTGATCAAGTTGTTGACTGCGTTACGACGGGCACACCATTTCCCCCACGATCTTTTGTTGTCAGTTTTGATGATGGTTTTGAAAATAATTACTCAGTTGCCTGCCCCATCCTGTCTGATATGCATATACCGGCGGTGTTCTATGTTAGCACCGATTTTATTGAGCGTAACACTATGTCTTGGATCGATCGGATTGAGCTTTGCTTGGAAAACTGCCCCGCTGGTTCCCTTGTTTTGCCATGGAGGAGGGAACAATATGAATTTTCCAATGATCGTGATAAAATTAACCTATTAGATAATATTCGCCTACATGTAAAAAATTCTTCAGACATTGCTGTAGAAACCCTTGTTGATGATATCTTTTCTCAATGCAACGTTTCCGCCATATATACAAGTGAGGATCCGCTGGATAAAAAAATGAGCTGGGGGCAAGTTCGTGAACTTTGCTGCTCGGATAATTTTATTATCGGTGGTCATACGCACACACATGCAATTATGAGTTTTTTACCTCTGGAATCACTTGTGCTTGAAGTGGAAACAAGTTTGCGCCTTTTGCGAGATCGCGCTGGAATAGAAACCCGTCATTATTCATATCCTGAAGGAATGTCAAACTGTTACAGTCAAGAAGTTGTTAGTGTGTTAAGAAAAGTAGGTATTAAATGTTGCCCCACAGCTATTCCGGGTATCAATACTCCTAAGCAGGATTTGTTTCATCTGTACAGGATAACAGTAACATAGATTTCAGGCCATGTGTGGAATTGCAGGATATTTTGGAACAAAAACGATTAGCCCGAAACGTGTGAGCAGGTGCTTAACCCGTATGCACCACCGGGGTCCCGATGCTCAGGGGACCTATCGCTCTGAGACAGAAGCGGGCAAGAAATTACTATTGCTTCACAGCCGGTTAGCCATCATAGATTTGGATGAGCGCGCCAAACAGCCATTGCGTATCGGCGATATGTTGATGACGTATAATGGGGAGCTTTACAATTATATCGAGCTTCGTGCCGAGCTCAAAAAAATGGGCAGTCAGTTTAGCACTCTAAGCGATACAGAAGTTTTTTTGGAAGTGCTGCGGGCCTATGGACCTGAAGGCCTGGACAAATGCGAAGGCATGTGGGCTTTTGGTGCGTATGATGAGTACAGGCAGGAGCTTATCTTGGGGCGGGATCGGTTTGGTGAAAAGCCTCTTTATATATACGAGGATGCCACTGGGCTGTATTTCGGGTCTGAGGTAAAATTTATTTCTGCGCTTTCCGGGGTTCGGTTTGATATAAACCATAGACAACTTTATCGATATTTAGTCAATGGCTATAAGTCGCTTTACAAAAAAGGCGCCACGTTTTTTTTCGGTATTACAGAGCTTCCACCGGGCCACATTTTTTTTATCAGGCCCGATGGTACCCAAGAACAAAGGGCATACTGGCAGCCGCAGTTTTATGAAAATGAATCAATGTCCTACGAAGATGCTGTTGACGGGACGCGGGAGTCCCTGGTGCGAGCGGTCACGTTGCGGCTGCGTGCTGACGTTCCCATGGCTTTTTGTATGAGCGGAGGCGTTGACTCAAACACGCTAATCAGCATTGCCAAAAAAGTATGCAATTATGACGTCCATGGGTTTACCATCGTAAATACTGATGAACGATATGCCGAACAGGATCTTGTCGATGATGCTGTACTGCGGCTTGACATACGGCATAGCGCGGTTCCTGTTAACACGGATCGCTTTCTGGACCGCCTTAGAGAGCTCGTCCGATTTCATGATGCCCCGGTATATACTGTTTCATATTATGCACAGTGGCTTTTGATGGAAAATATCGCTGAGCAGGGATATAAAATATCGATTAGCGGAACGGCAGCTGACGAGCTTTTTACCGGTTATTATGATCACCATTTAATGTATCTGTATGAAATCAAACAAGATGAACCGCTATTTAACCATGCCCTGCAGAGCTGGAATGATAATATTCTTCCGATTGTCAGGAACCCGCTATTGCAGGATCCCTATGCGTTTGTCAAAAACCCAAATCAGAGGGAGCATATTTATCTGGATGCATCGTTTTTTTCTGATTGTCTCAAAATTGATTTTGAAGAACCTTTTGAAGAAAAGTGTTTTGTGGATGGATTGCTACGCAATCGGATGCTCAACGAAATGTTTCATGAATCGGTGCCGGTTATCTTGCATGAGGATGATCTGAATGCCATGTATTACTCGATTGAGAACCGGTCTCCATTTTTAGACCGGCAGTTGTTTGAGTTTTGTTACTCAATACCAACACGCCATCTTATAGGAAACGGATTCAACAAGAAGGTGTTGCGCGACGCTATGCGGGGCATTGTGCCGGCAAGTATTCTTGAAAGCCGGCGCAAGGTCGGATTCAATGCACCTATTTTATCTTTCCTGGATATACATGACCGCAATGTGTATGAGTATTTGCTCGATGATAGTCCGGTTTTTGAGTTTGTTAGAAAGAATCGGATAGAGGATATTCTTGCGGAAGATTATTTGACGAACAGTAAGAGTAAATTTTTGTTTAGTTTTGTATGTTCAAAGATGTTTTTGGAGGAGTATGCGGCATCAGCTGTTGAAGAGAGTGTATGATCGATAATCACGTCAGTTTGCTGTGTTTGCCATATTGCCACTATTGGCAGGGTGGGCAGTTTCCTGATGAACATGCCCGCTGGAGATTTTCATGAGCACGCTTGCACTTTTCGGGGGAAGTCCTGTAATTTCGACCCCCTTTTCGCCATATAAATCCATTGGCGATAATGAAATCGAAGCCGTGGCCCAGGTTATGCGCTCAGGAACGGTCTCCGGGTTTTATGGGAGCTGGTGTGAAGGCTTTTGGGGTGGAACAAAAGTGAGGGCGTTTGAGCAGGCTTGGAGTGAACGGTTTCGTGTTAATCATGCGATATCCCTAAATTCGGCCACCTCGGGAATCTATGCGGCAATGGGTGCAATTGGTATTTCTCCTGGTGATGAAGTAATCGTTCCGCCGTTCACTATGTCTGCTACTGTTATGGCTCCCTTAATCTATGGTGGCATTCCCGTTTTTGCTGATATTGAACCCGATACGTTCTGTCTCGATCCGACAGCTGTGCAGCAGGCGATATCATCAAAAACAAAAGCGATTATTGCGGTTAATCTGTTCGGCCATCCTTCCCGCCTTTTCGAGCTAAAACGTCTTGCGGAAAAACACGGTCTTTTTCTTGTCGAAGACAGCGCTCAGAGTCCCTTAGCTGAAGAGGCCGGTACCTTTGCAGGCACTATAGGTGATATCGGTGTGTTTAGCCTGAATTTTCACAAACACATACACACCGGTGAGGGCGGGATCTGTGTTACTGATGACGATAATCTGGCTCTTCGGATAAAACTTATTCGAAATCATGGCGAAAATGCTGTTGAGCCTTTGGAGATTGAAGATATTTCAAATATGGTTGGATTTAATTTTCGAATGACTGAGCTCCAGGCTGCCATAGGAATAGAGCAACTCGCGCGGATAGATGGTCATGTTGCCAGTCGTCAGGCATTGGCAGAAGCCCTTTCTGAGGGTATTGGAGGACTTGAAGGCCTGGTGGCCCCTTATGTGCGTCCCGGATGCAGACATGTGTATTATGTGTGGGGAGTGCGGTTTAAGGAGCCGGTTGTCGGAATTAGTCGCGAAATGTTCTCTCGTGCGCTGAAGGCCGAGGGCTTTCCTCATGGTCAGGGCTACTGCAAGCCTTTGTACCTGCTGCCGCTTTTTCAAAAAAAGATCGCTTTAGGGGCACAGGGCTTTCCTTTCAGGCTATCACCGCAACGCTCTTACGATAAAGGCCTTTGTCCTGTGTGTGAACGGATGTATCAGAGGGAATTGCTGCTTTTCGAGCCGTGTGCCTATGACATAGATAAGGAGCAGATTCCTCTTTTAGTGGAAGCTATTCATAAAGTTTACAAGCATAGAAAGTTATTGGGGAATAGCCCCCTTTAATTTGCTCGCCATATGTCTTCTTCTTTGTCTGCCGTCGCCAGTCCAAAAGTGATCGCCAGTATCGAGGCGCGGATGGGTTCATCCAGGCTGCCCGGTAAAGTTCTTGCAGATATTCAGGGCAAGCCGGCACTGAGTCGACTGCTGAACAGATTGCGCTCCTGTGATTTGATAGATGATGTTATCGTTGCCACATCAACAAATACCGCTGATGATCCTATTGCACAGTGGGCAGATATGGAAGCGGTCGAATTGTATCGCGGCAGCGAAGATGATGTTTTGCTTCGAGTTGTTGAGGCACAAAAACAAATGTGTGGAGATGTTGTTGTTGAAATCTGTGGTGACATGATATTGCTTGATCCGGAATTGATCGATGTCGGTATAAAAACATATTTGGAAAATGAATGCGATGTTGTGACAACAACCTGTAAGAGATCCTATCCGCTTGGTATCGATGTGCTTGTTTTTGGAGCAAAGGCATTGGAATGGGTTGCACAAAACATATTTGACCAAGAAGTTCGGGAGCATGTTTCGCTCTATTTTTTTCAAAATTCTGATATGTATCGTATTATGCACCTTTTTGCTCCGAAAGGATTGTGCCAACCGGGATGCCGATTTGTTCTTGATTATCCTGAAGATTTGCAGTTTATGCGTGCCGTTTATGGCATATTGGAACCCGACTATGGAGATTTATTCGGTGCGTATGAGATTATTTCTTTATTGAAGCGCGAGCCACATCTTGCAAGCATCAACAAGTCCATTTTCAATATACAATGAGCAGCAGGCAGCTTAAAACGCTTCTGGTGGGTTTTGGCAATATTGGTGCAGGCCTAGCCGATGATCCTGTTATGGGGCGCTATTTCGAATATGCAACACATGCACAGGTGCTGAGAGACCATCCGCTCTTTTGCTGGGATGCAGTGATTGATGCCGCACCGGAAGCCCTTGAGCGTGCCAGAGCCTGCTGGAACATACCGATCATCGCCAGAAGTACCGCGGAACTTCCGGATTCCTTTGATCCTGATGTCGCAGTCATAGCAACGCCTCCTGATGAGCGTTTGGCAATTTTCGAACAACTTCCGGGTGTGAAGGGGGTGCTGTTGGAAAAACCGCTCGGAACAAGCTATGATGCTTCCGCTGCATTTGTTGAATCGTGTGCCAGAAGAAATATAAAGCTGCAGGTTAATTTCTGGCGCCGGGGTGATGAGCTTTATCAAAAGCTGGCGCAGGGAGAGTTGCTCAACCGTATAGGAAAGGTTCAGGTTGCCTACGGTATATATGGAAACGGGATTATGAATAATGGTTCCCATATGATAGATTTTGTCCAAATGCTTATGGGCGAGGTTGATGATTTCGGTGTGCTTCAATCTGAGTCAGCTTTTTGCGAAGGTCCGGTAGCCGGTGATGTCAATGTGCCTTTTAGATTGCGTACGAATCGTGGCTCCAATGTGTATTTTTCCCCTGTTGTCTTTAAGCATTATAGGGAAAACAGCTTGGATATCTGGGGGGAGAGGGGACGCCTTGCTATCTGTCAGGGAGGTTTGGGAGTTTATGAGTTTCCCCGGAGAGCTAACCGGGCTTTGCAGGGTTCGTATGAAATAGCTTCCGACGATCCGCATATAATGCCTGCAACATGTGGGAAGGCGTTGTATCGTTTGTATGATAATTTTGCCAATTCCCTTTTAGATAACAGCGCACTCTGGAGTTCGGGATTAGCTGCCCTAAGGACAGAAAAAATAATACATTCGCTGCTGGCGGAACTGAACGGTGCCCCGTATTCCCCCCAAACAGCTTGACGTTCTTGTTTTTGCAGAAGATCCGGGAGCAGCTAATTTTTTAATTCCCCTACCGGAGGTGTTGTTTCGAAAGGGGATTTCGTGTTGTGTCCTGGCTGCCGGATCAGCGAAAATTTTTTTTCAACGGGCAGAACTTCATTTCCATGAGGTGCTCCCCGAGTGGTCGCCGGATGAGTTCCTTGATCTTTATGAGCCGCGGCTGCTGTTGGCCGGCACATCTCAAAACACAAACAGCGCAGGTCTTCTGCTTTTTGAAGAGGCTAAAAAAAGAGGAATCATAACGGTCGGTGCTGTTGATATGATGATGAATGCCGCCTACCGTTTTCGGGGTGAGACGGAGAACCCGCTTCATTTTGCCCCGGATCATCTTCTAGTGCCTGACAATGCAACAAAGCAGGCATTTGTGGAATGCGGGTTTTCCCGGGAGGCGATTTGTGTTTGCGGTCACCCCCATTATGATTTTGTTTGGAAGAAGCACGATATGCTGCGCACTGAGGGGAAATTGCGAATTCGTGAGCGCATATTTCCTCAAGCGCCCCCGTCCAAGTCAATAGCTCTTTTTGCCGCTGATCCGTCCCGGGGTCTTCAACCGGACCAGTTCGTTTGCTCCGAAGAATATACACTGCACGGCAGGGGGGGGAGCTGTCTGAGAACCGATATTGTCATTGAAGAATTCTTGGATGAGATGGCGGAATTATCAAACAAACCGTATTTGGTTTTGCGGTTGCACCCCAGAACGCAGCCCGATGAATTTGCAGCTTATCTGGGCGCCTTTGATAAGGTTAGCCGTGAAGAGCCCGCCATTGAAACCCTCTTTGCCGCTGACTATGTATTTGGCTTGACTTCGATGCTGCTGGTTGAAGCGGCTATTATGGGCAAACCAACCTTCTCGATAGTCCCCAGGGATAGTGAGCGGGTATGGTTGCCGACAATCGCAGCCGGCCTGACGGTGTGTGCAAGCAGTCGGGACGAGTTGACGTGTTTATTGAGAACATTTCTTGATGATAGCACGGAGAGGACATCACATGAAATCGAGCAATTGATCTCTTTTGGAGCGTCCTCACGCGCTGCGGATTTTGTTCAAAGGGTATTATGTTCATGAATGGCATGAAATCTTCGGAAGCTATCGCAGCAGATCGGCTTTGCCTCATCCCGTTTTCAAAACGCTACATAACGCAGCGTTATGTAGCGTGGCTGAACGATCCGGAGGTTGTTCGGTTCAGCTGTCAGCGTTTTTCGAAACATTCAATATCCTCCTGCCGTAAGTATTTTGAAACATTTGCAGGGAGCCCCCATTTTTTCTGGGCGATTGTTGTTGCGGATCATGTTCCCGAGCATATCGGCAATATTACCGCTACGGTTGATATTTATAATCGAGTTGCGGATATTGCCATCCTCATTGGAGAAAAGGCTGCCTGGGGAAGGGGATACGGCAGCGAGGCGTTTCAGGCCTCCATTGGGTTTCTGTTTGAAAAAGCAGGTATACGCAAAGTAACCGCAGGCACCATGTCATGTAACAGGCCCATGTTGCGCTTGATGGAAAAGGTCGGGATGGCGGATGACGGCAGAAGGAAGCGACATTATTTTTTTGCAAACGAAGAGGTCGATTTAATTCATGGGGCCCTGTTTTCCGAACACTATTTTCAAAAGTGACTGACAGCAGGGGTCCCGCATTGTGAAAAATGAGCACTTTCGAAACACCTTTTCTTTGTTAACTTGTTCTCCAGGATAAATGGGTATGGGCTTTGCCGCTGTTACGAAAAACGATATTGTGAGTCAATTGCGCCGGGTTGGCGTTAAGCGGGGCGATTTGCTCTATGTTGCTTCATTTATGGCTATTCTCGGTAATCGTCCGCGCCTGCTTGACGATACAATTGACGCTTTGCTGGAAACGGTTGGCGAACAAGGCACTGTTATTATGCCGGCATTTAATTGGGATTATTGTCGAACACTGTTTTTCGACCATGCTGAAACGGAATCGAAAGTAGGGATTTTGACCGAAGCATTTCGCAGGCGCAAAGGGGTCCTGCGCAATGTTGCGCCACCCTGGTGTACATTTATCGCTGCAGGAAAGCATGCCGCCACTGTTGCCAGCATTAACGGGACATCCCCTTTTGGCCCAGACAGTATTGTGCAGTATATGATTGACCGGAATGTCCGACAGGTGCTTATCGGAAGCACCTATGCTGATTCCGTTGTTTTTGTTCACTGGCTTGAGCAGAGTTTTAACGTACCCTACCGGTATTGGAAAACATTCAGGGGGATAGTGCGCATTAATGGTAAAGAGGTTGAGAACGTTTCTGAAATGTTTGCCCGCCGTCTGGATATCGACGCCACCATCGATTCGAATCACCTGACAGTTGTGTTTGACAAAACGGACAAAGTGCAAACAGCAAAGCTTGGGAGGGGAAAGATTCGCAGCTTTCGGGTTAAAGATTACATTCATTTCATGACACCCTATTTCGAGCAGGATGTGCTGGCTGTTTTGTCAAAGGAATCAAGAAAGCGCCTTGACGCTTTATGATGTTTTCGTGCCCGGGATTGGGGGCATTTCTGGCAAGCATAGCTCCACGAAACCACAGATAGCTGTCCCGGACAGGATGTTTTGTCCGGTCCAGCTTTGACAATTATATTGAACCTGTGCTGAGCGTTTTTGCCTATACTGCAGTCACTTTTACGGCTATGTGCAAATCCGCGCAAAGCCATTCAAGTGACTGCCTTTTGAAAAAGCGTACCGGTTAAGAATCGCTCAGATTTGATTGGATTGTATGTGATACCCCTTTTATTTTGACAAAGTTCAGGAGGTGTTATGCTCACGAGAGATGAGTGCGTAAATCGGATTATTTGTTATCTCAAAGAATATGTGCTGCCTGATCCGAACATCGAATTGCCTTTAGATGAATCCCTGATTGCTGCGGGCATAATAGATTCATATGCCATCGTAGATATTATCAATTTCATCGAAACGGAATTTAATGTGACCATTGAGGATGAATATATTACTGCCGAGCAATTTGGCTCTTTGAATAAAATGGGAACATTAATTGTAAAGCTTTGTGGGTGAGAATTATGCTGCCAAAAAAAAGCCATGAAAAGCTATGTTCAAAGTGTGTATTACCATCCTCCTATCCGAATGTTCAGTTTGATGAGAAGGGTGTATGCAATTATTGCAACAGACACTCAAGCGGACAAGAAGGCGTTGCGGTAAAACAGCAAACCGAAAAAATTGTATCACTTATTGAATCCAGTAAAAACCATGAGGGGCATTACGATGCATTGTGCTGTTACAGCGGCGGAAAAGATTCAACCTATATGCTCAAGCAGCTTAAAGAGGAGTTTGATTGCCGTATTCTTGCGTTTACCCTGGACAACGGATTTTTGGCTCAGGAAGTGTCTGGAAACATATCACGGGTTACAGCCCTTCTCGGGGTCGATCATATTTATTACCGGCCATCGGAACCATTTTTGAGTAGATTGTTCCGCGCAGCTGTTTCGGGCGACCTTTATGGAACCGAGGTGCTCCATAAAACCAGAATAAGCGATGTCTGTCAGGCGTGTATAACGCTTATAAATACCGAGGCCGTACGGATGGCCCTGCGCAGAAAGATACCGATGGTTTTTGTTGGTTTTACTGCAGGGCAAATACCTAAGCCGATAATAAGAAACAGTTATAAATTTTATCAACAGACGTTTCAAAGTCGTTACAAGCAGTGGTGCTCTCTGCTGGGAGCGGAAGTAAAAACGTATTTTGAAATTGATGAAGACCCGCGAGATATTTACACAATAGCGCCGAACTTTTTAACGAACAAATCTGAATCAGATATTCTTTACGATATTTCCTCTATGGGGTGGGTTAAGCCGGAAAATCTTGACGGATGCACTACTAATTGCAAGTTGAATGCGCTTGGAAATTATGTGCATGAGAAGAGATTCGGGTTTCATCCTTATGCTGCAGAGCTCAGCACTCTGATCAGAGAACATCAACTGACCCGAGAGCAGGCTCTTGAGAAAATGTACGGTTCACGCCATCTGAATCTTGTAGAGGAAATGGCTGAAATGATTGGTGTGGACTTAACATCGGTAAAACCTTCAACGAGCAAAGGGTAATACTGGCTATGTGTGGTATTGCAGGCGTTGTTTCACCCCGGAGATGCCCTGATGTTTCAATTTGTATAGACATGTTGAGCCAGATTCAGCATCGGGGCCCTGATGAAGGGTATTATTATTCTGACAGCAATGTCGTGATGGGTGCTATGAGGCTGTCGATAATTAATATTTCTCATGGTCGTCAACCTGCTTTCAGTAGCGATGGAAACCTCGTGGCGGTTTTTAATGGAGAGATATACAATCATCAGGAGGTCAAGGTTTGCTTGCAGAAGAGAGGATATACGATTCGTGATGGCTCTGATGTGGAAATTATTCCCCATGCCTATCACTGTTGGGGGATGGATTTTCCCAAACATCTGAATGGCCAGTTTGCTATCGCTCTTTGGGACAAAACACGCTCTGAGCTTGTTCTCGCCAGGGATCGTGCCGGGCAGAAGCCACTTTATTATTCAAAAGGAGACAACGGTGATTTTGTTTTTGGTTCTGAAATAAAAGCGCTTTTTGCTCATAAAGATATGAAGCGTTCATTTGATTACACCTGTTTAGGGCACATATTCACTTTTTGGACATTAGTAGATACCTACACACCTTTTGCAGGGGTTAGGCAGATTCCTGCAGGCGCAGTGGTGAGGTTTGCTCAAAACGGGACCGTTCTGGCAAAGAATAGGTATTGGGATGTTCCGTGTTCCGGCGGGTCACATCAGTTTGAAAATGATTTTGAAGGCTGTAGGGATGCCTTCAAATCGGTGTTGAATGAAGCCGTACGGATCCGTCTCAAGGCAGATGTGGACGTTGGAACATATACGAGTGGTGGAATTGACTCTTCCATTATTAATTATATCGCCTACAGGGAACTGGCCCACAGGAACACAGAGACATTCTGTGTGAATTTTGATGATTCTTTTTATGATGAAAGTGTGTATCAGCGTTCTTTGTCAGGGTTTTTGGGGCTCACGCAGCATGAGGTTACCTGCACACACGAGGATGTTTATCGACTGTTTCCAAGGGTGGTTTTTTTAGCTGAGACACCTTTGTTTCGGACCGCACCCATCCCGATGTTTTTGCTCAGCAAAAGAGTGAAGGAGGTTGGCCTTAAAGTTGTTTTGACTGGTGAGGGCTCCGATGAAGTCAATTGGGGGTATGATATTTTTCGGGAGGCAAAGGTTCGTCGGTTTTGGGCTAAGAAACCCGATTCAAAATTACGTCCCATGCTTTTCAAAAAAATGTATTCTTATTTGCCCCAGTTTCAAAATCAACGTTTTTTTAATTTAACCGTTGATTTTTTCAGAAAAGGTCTTACAGAAGTTGCGGATCCTTTCTACAGCCATGCAGTGCGCATTGCCAATTCAACTGCGACACACCAATATTTTTCAGAAGAAATGAGAAAAGTTGTCGCAGATTGCAATCCGCTGGATGTTTTGCAGAGCAGTTTGCCCGATGACTATGCTGATCGTACTCTGCTTGAGAAATGTCAGTATCTTGAAATGAAAACACTGCTCGCGGGATATTTGTTGAGCTCTCAGGGAGACCGTATGCAGAGTGCCCACGGCGTGGAAGGCCGTTGTCCGTATCTGGATCCAAACGTCATGGATTTTGCCGCAACCATACCGGAACAATTTAAGCTCAATGGATTAAAGGACAAATATTTGCTTCGGCAAGCCTATAATGACAGCCTCCCCCGCACCCTCGTTGATCGGGCGAAATTTGCCTATCGGGCGCCGGAGATGGAAGCTTTCAAAAAGGATAGCGAAGGATACCTTGCGGAGCTGCTGAGTGAGAAAGCCATAGATGCTGTCGGGCTTTTTGATTCTCAAAAAGTGAGAACGTTGGTGAAAAAAATAAAATCGGACCGGTTTGACCGCTACCCCACACGTGATAATCTTGCATTTGTTCAAATTCTTTCGACACAAATGCTTCATCGTGACTTTATTGAGAAGTTTTCCGCAAATAAGCGCTTAGCTGATAATGCTTTTTGTAAAGCAGTTAATTTCCCCTGATGTTTTTTGTAAGGAGTGCTGATTCGAGATGAGTGATACAAACTTATCAGCGAGCCAATCACATTCGGAAACATTGTTTTTGTACTGCACCGCCTATACCTGGCTTGGTGTTTGCGAGGCTATCCAGCATCTTCAAGCCTTTGCCGGTTTAGCTGATTGTGTAAATGTAGAAGCTTATTTGCCTCTTGTTTCACCGCAGTCGCACTCGTTGACGAGGTTTTTCTTTGCCTTTCATAAAGAATATGCCGATGATGCCGGCGTGCGTGCTTTGTGCGGCAGGCATTCAAAAAAAGATCTGTTTGAGATGATAAACTCGCGTGATAATAACACGGCTGCCGCCTGCTTACTTGTCGATGAAGCGATTTCGCAGCTGAATTTTTTTTGGGAGGGAGAAAGGACCGGCGATAACATTATTTTTTCTATGCGCGGCATTTCCCGCTGGAATCAGCTGTTTCTCAAGTCAGTACTTACCCGGTGGAACACGCAGGCAATAATAAGCCTTGTTTCGAAACATTTTCCGCAAACTGGGCGGTATACATGGTGTGAACTGGGTGCGGGGGTTGGCGGAAGCGCTTATGAGGTTATCTCGTATGCCATTGCGCATGACCTGGTAAAAAAGTTTTACTTTACCGATGTTTCTTCAGCGTTCTTCGGTTCTTTTAGAAGAAATATTGGTCGATTATATCCTGAGCATAAGGCTATTTTTAAATGTCTTGAATTAGATATCAACAAAATGGAAAAAGAGCCATCTTGTGATATCGTGTATGCAACCAATGTGCTTCACAATGCGACCGATATGCTTTCCTGTTTTAAAAAAATAAGAAATATATTGAACAATGGAAAAGGATTTTTGATTGTTTCCGAAACAATTCGCTCATCAAACTACCGCCACATTTTTCTTGAGCTTATTTATATGTTTTTGACAGGTTATGCAAATCTTCCGGTGCATGCAACTAGCTCGGAAAGAGGGCTGATGAGCGACGACGAATGGATTGCCGTTATTGAAAAGTCAGATTTTACTCTTGTTGATAAAATACAGTTTCATCCCTGGAATGCTGCATATTTTCTTACATAAACCACCATGTTTAATGCTGTATTAACATTAAAAATGCAGAGGGAATAATGTATGACAATTCGTCCGCATCCGACTAATGCCCATGCAATGTGGGACCTTATGAACGCACTTTTTCCAATATATCGAACACTGGCCGGACCCGGTTTTCATGAATCACTGAAAATAATACAGAATCAGATCCCCCTGACGATAAATGAGTTTGCAAGTGGTAAATCGGTTTTTGACTGGATAATCCCGCGGGAGTTTAAGGTGAATGAAAGCTATGTGGTGCGACCTGACGGAGAGAAAATACTTAATTTCGAGGATTGTCACTATCATGTTTGGGCCTATAGCCAACCATTTTACGGCACAATGGATCGAGAAGCACTCATCAAGAATATTGCTACTCACCATAGTCTTCCCGATGCTGTACCGCTGCGGGTGACATATTATCGAGATAAATGGGGATTGTGTGCTTCCCGGAATCAGGTTCAGTCCCTGCCGGAGGGGGACTATTATGTGCACATTGACACGGAGCATTATGATGGTTTTTTACGAATCGGCGAGTTTTATTTACCTGGTGAAAAGAAAGAGGAAATTTTGATAACCAGTTATCTTTGTCACCCCCGAGGTGCCAATGATAATTTGAGTGGTGTGGTTGTCGCTACAGAACTATTTAAATTGCTTGCCCAGCTGAAGCAGCGTCGATATTCATATCGACTGGCCATATGGCCCGAACGGATAGGAGCTCTTACCTACATTTATCATTATCCTGACCGCCTGAAACATACTAGTGGTGGATATAGCCTTTATTGTCTGGGAGATGATGAGTCCGGCTGCTTTAATTTGAATTACACTTGTTTTGAACAATCTCCTATTGACAGGGCGGCTCTGCACGCATTGAAGCATTTGGAGTATCCGTATCGGATCTTGCCCGGCATTGGCATTCATTCAGATGAGCGCGAATTTAACGGCAGCGGTTTGCGGATACCCTTTGGGAATATTACCCGCAGTCCCACGGGTGGCTTTTCTGCCTATCACACCTCGCGTGATGATTTGGAATATGTTAAGCCCGAAATACTGTTTCAATCCCTAAATCTATACTGGAAAATCGTAATGAATTTAGAGCGAAATGCCATTTATAAGGGAAATTTTACCGTCGAGCCATTCTTGAGCGGGCACGGGATTTATCCATATGATCTTGGTGTCGGTGAGGGCACGACGATGGCCAACGACAGAGCTTCTGCAGAGCAATCCCAGGCGTATCATTATTTGATGTGGGGTGCTGACGGGGAGCGTGATTTGCTTGATATTGCTTCGTTGGTTGAACATGACATTGAGATTTTCGATAGGCCTGTCAGTCAGCTTTTAGAAAAAAAATTGATACGGGAAATATAAACAGCAACTGAGTTCATTGAAATACATTCGGATATCACTGATGTCCAAAATAATTTAACGAAGCCGGGTCGGGCGGGGAGAGCCTCCGCAACAACTGATGAGGTTATGGAACGGCATGTGCCGTTAAACTTCAGTACACCCACGGCCTGGCGGAAGTTGCTGCATAGGGCAAGCCCTCCAAAATGCCTGTAACGCAGTTCATTGCTCGGCATCGGGCCTTCTATTCAATGATGCTTCATTTGGCGGAGGCTGCGCAAAGCCCCGCCCGACCCGGCTTTTGCTCAATGCTTTAATATGTTTTTGATACGTGTGTTCGACATATTGTTTCTCACATTGAAACTAGAGAGGTCAGCGGCATGAAGCAAAAACAGAAATTCCGCATTTTGATTTACGGCACAATCATGAGACGAGACATTGGTGCCGCATATGTGCTTGCCCGTTTATTAGAGCATATGGGTTGTGAGTGTTACATTGCAGGCAATAATACCTGTTACTCGAGGTCTACTCGTTTATGGAACCCGCATGGGGCAGTAACGGTAACTATGAACAGGCTTGCCCACCTGCGAAAAATGTATCCCGCTGCACGCCTGTTTTATTATTCTGGAGAGGGAGGGGAAAGCTACAGGTTTTGTAATGAACGACCCATTGCCAGTGATGAGGAAATGTTTGAAGAGACGGAACGGTTTTATTTGTGGGGCGATTTTACACGGCAGCACATTGCCCGCCGTGTGGAGGAGTTGGGGGAAGACTCTTTTCTGTATAACCGGAAAGAACGTATGGACGAGAAATGTATGGTTGTTGGCCACCCACGCCTTGATATTATACGTTATTGTTCACCGAAGCCCCGATCTGATACCAGAATACGCGTTGGGCTGGTCGGACATTTTAACATGATGAATAATATTGCTGGGCGCAGCCCGCTGTGTGCTGTTTTTAACGGTTCAAATGATGAAGAAATGCTGTTTCAGGCGAACCTGCTCAGCTCGTATATAAGAATCATACATGCGCTTGATCCCAATCGATACGACATCAGTATTCGCCCTTATCCTTTGGAAAGCATATCCCAATATGAAAACTCACAAATGGTACGAGAAGGGAAAGTAAAGCTTGATAGATTACTCGAATTCGGATGTTGGGCTGTTGAGCAAGACCTGATCATTGGTCCCACATCAAGCACTCTGTCCCAGATTGCCATTGCGCAAAGACCGTTCATTAATCTTGATGGGTTGAATAACCGGGGCCTTGCCGGTTATAAGGACAGTATACGAAAAACATTCATTGAGCTTATTCCCAATCATTGCCCACAGAATCATGAAGAGCTTTTTACCATGATTGAAAACTACCATCAGCTCTCCCTTACAAATCCTGCATTTGATGAGATGATGTCAAGTGTTTACAGCAGTTACAAAAAAGGATCGTGTCTTTGGACTGTGGCAAAAGATATTGTGCAAACCCTCAGGGCCAATCCGCTGCAAGTCAACAGTGCTATACCCACAGGAGCCATGCATTTCCTTCATAAAATGCGGTATAAAAAAAACCCCTGTCACAATAATCATTTTTTATACAGCACTATGATAAACACGCTTCATGCTGAGCTCGATCCCATTGTTCAAAACATTATCGCCGATATGGAATAACGGCAGGTAAAAAGACACCTGTCAAATATTACTATACGGTTTGCTTGAGCGCACAGGCTTTCTTCTTTAAGAACAAATTGGCTGTAATTCTCAAGAAAGGATTTGTGGTGGAATCTTATCCTGTCTTTTTTCACATTCATTATAACCGAGCTGGATCGACATATTTTCAGCGTACAATATATCCGCTTTATGGGCAGGCGCTTAACTATATATCCCTTAGTGACAACAATATAATCAGACATCAGCAGTACATCCGCTCTTTAAAATCTTGCGAAATTACTCAAAAAACTCTTATTCATTTACGGCCTGGCAAAGCCATGTATGATGATTATACCATGGCGAAAACCATCAAAGAGATGGGGAAACCATCAAAAGTCATTTTGTTGCTCCGATCGCAATATTCAATAATTCCATCGCTGTATTCCTATATATATATAAAAATGGGTGGCACCATGTCTTACAAGGCATTTATTAGACATGTTGCGGAGAACGATAAATGCAATTATTACAAAATGGTTGAAACATTTTATCAATACTTTTCACCGGATGATATTAAGGTCATGCTGTTTGAAGACTTTATACAAGACAAGCACGCTTTTCTGAAAGAGCTGTTTCGATTTGTTGGCCTTGAGCCCCCATCCAGAGAACAGCTTGCACAAACGAAACAACACAAACGGCCCCGGTACCCCTTGCTGGTATCTAAGGGCGCATTGCTTTTTAACAGGTTGATGCCTTTTGCAAACGCCCGCTTCAGATGGTGGACACGCCTTTTTCTGTACAGAATAAACGGCTGTAATGAAAGATTAGGGCTTTTAAAATTTGAACCACTCGATAAAAACGTTTATTATCGGAAATGCATACAGCGGGGTTATCATGAAAGTAATGCTAAACTTTTCGCATTGTTGGATTATGATCAAAAAGCATATGAATACCCCTGAGGTGTATCAAAGGCAATGTTGTGAGTTGCCCTTGGTGCGCTGTTGTATGATTTGTGATTTGTAGTGTTTATTCATTGGAGGAGAAATAATGCCCAGCAAACGTGGTCGCCTCAGTTCGCCCAGAGTGCTTTTTGTTAATATAAATACCCGTCCCGATTGGACCAGGGACAAAACCTTAATTTATTTCCCTATTGGAATGGCAGCAGTTATGAGTGAAGCCATTCGGGCGGGGTATGATTGTACCCTCCTTGATTTACAGGTCGATGAGTTGTCTGAAGAGGAAACAAGGAAGGTGCTTCATGACGGCCGCTATGATGTTGTGGCCATGGGGACCCTTTCGACCGCATATAACGTTATAAAACCGCTGATTAATTTGGTGAAAAAGACATTGCCCGAGGCGTATATTGTTGTGGGCAACTCTGTTGCCTCTGCGCGACCGGATATACTTTTACAGAACAACCCAGTCGATTTTGCTGTTGTAGGGGAGGGGGAAGCAACATTCGTTAGCATCCTTGACTGCCTTAAGGCAGGAGAAAGCGTTGAGAATATTGATGGTATTGCATATATGCAAGAGGGAAGATTGGTTCGTAATCCCTCTCGTCAGGTCGAGCGCGACCTCGATAAAAAATTTTTCCCCCTCTGGGAGCGATTTGATGTGGAGGCCTATATCCAGTCAGCCACTCATTTTAATAATAAGCGCCTCTATGGCTACCTCAAGGATTTCCGTGCTTTTCAGATTCATACAAGTCGCGGCTGTCCATATCGCTGCACATTTTGTTTTAATAGTTTATATTATAAAGAAAATCCTTTCCGGACCAATTCAGCCGAATATATTATTGAAAAAATGAAATTTCTGAAAAAGACATACAATATCAATTTCCTGTTTTTCCTCGATGAGTTGAGTTTTTTTTCGGTGACACAAGCGCTTCCCTTTGTCGATGCTTTGCTTAAAGAAAATCTTGGCATAACGTTCCAGGCAAATGTTCGTGTTGGATTTCTGAAAGAAGGGGATGAAGATTTCGCCAAAAAGTTGCGAGATGCCGGGTGCCTGCAGCTTAATTATTCACTTGAATCAGGCAGTCCGAAGATTTTGGGCGCAATGAATAAAAACATTGCTCCGAATGATTTTATTGTTCAGAAGCGTATACTTGATACTGCCGGGATTATTTCCAATACCAGTTTGGTTCTCGGCTATCCAGAAGAAAATGAAGAAACCTTAAAAGAAACATTTGATGTTTGCTATGATGCTGATATTTTCCCGGGGGTTGGGTTTCTGGTCCCCCTGCCCGGAACCGCAATGTATAACTATGCTTTGGAAAGCGGATATATAACCAATGAAGAGCAGTACCTTCTCAATATAGGCGAACGGCAATACCTGAATTTGAACATGACTGGGCTGACCCGGGAGCAGCTCATGGAAGAAACATTATATCATCTGATAAAAATCAGGGATAAGCTTGGCTTGGAATTGGATGATAACCAGCTTATTTGTCATATGGAA
The DNA here is from genome assembly GCA_964621615.1 of uncultured Thermodesulfobacteriota bacterium. GTDB lineage: Bacteria > Desulfobacterota > WTBG01 > CAIYCZ01 > CAIRTM01 > CAZUMW01. Next base: position 74,891 of record CAZUMW010000006.1, on the reverse strand, counting down.
TTCGAAGATAAGAAAAAAAATGTGCTAGGTGCTTTCTGATTTTTTTGTTTTCCCCCGACGGTCCCCCCTCGGTTTTTTGTGTCCGGTGGTATGCTTCTCAATTATACCCGGGCTGAGCGATTTTTGGTTTCGAACAGAAACCTTCATGGCTTTTTGCCTTTCTCTGCCACCCGCCATGGGGGCTTCTGGGATACACATTTCACTTCATCCTCCCGGCAAAGTTAGTGGAATGTGCAATTCCGTTAAGGCGACTGTTTTTTGTGGAAACGTACTGGTGAAGAATTGCACAGGTTAGTTAGGCTATAACTGTTTCGTAAATTGTGAAGGAAGCTTTGGAAAAGCCGCTACGCACAACTGCCTTCTCTGAATCTTTAAAAAATTTTCACCGGGATTTGTCCGCTACTGACTGGGAAGGGGAATTCCCGGAATGCATCTTTGTGCGCGACTATGAGGCGTTGCCGGATACCGCTCCTTTTGATGTTGATGTGCTGTTGCCAGAAACGCAGTGGATTGCTTTTTGTTCCAAAATGGAATTTCTTGCGGGCAAGCACAATCTGGTTATTATTAGCAGGAAGCATGAGCGCGGGCTGAACATTGCACTTTTTGATGTGCCCGGTAGCGCAGGATGCAGAAACTGGGTGTATTATGAAATACACCCCGGCCTTGTGTTCAGCAAAAGGCTTTCTTTTTATTCCCATGATATAGAAAAACAGATCAGCGGTCAGGGGCTTCCGGTGCCTGTGCCGCACTGGCGTTTTCTGTTGCTTTTTCTTCAGGGGCTGCGCCGGAAAAAGCTACACGTGTATGCCGCTCAGATTGACGCGCTTTTTGCTGATCACGGTCAAAAAATTTGCGATTTTGTGAACTCCCGGACCGGTCTGTCTGCAGAGGATATTAAATCCGCCATTCGTTCCCCGCATAATGCCGGGCAGTTGCAGCAGCGTTTGCGTATCATTTTGCCGGGAAAGATGGGGCGAAACCATACAGCGATTGGAAAGAAGATTAGAGGCAAATGTTATTTTTTTAAAAAGAAACTTGAAAAATGGTTATTTACCTATCTTTTTTTTGTCCATCGACACAACCCTCTGCTTTTTACCCTCCATGGAGCCGACGGGGTGGGCAAGACGACCATAAGCGAGGAGATCGGTGCTATTTTTTCTCGATTTCCCGTGCCGTTTGTTTTTTTTCACCATGTTTCCGAATGGAGGATTCCAAAAGCAATTAAACCTGCAAAAAAGGAAAAAGGGGGAAAAGAATCGTCGATGAAGGCGCAGTACCGCCCGCGAGCGTTTCGACGCTTTCTCAAGGCGGTATGGAAGCATATTCCGCCTGCATTGAAAAATATCTGGTCCTTAAGATGGAGCTGGAGCCTCATAAAAGGTGAACTGCGCTACGATATAGGTGTCAATCGTCTGATGGCAGGGCATTTCAGTGATAATAAAATAATGCTTGCCGACAGATATGTTTATGACACATGGATAAAAAATCTCGTTAAAAAAAAATATGCCCGCACCCCTCTGGGTAAAATACGGTTTGTGAATGCACTTTTGCTGCGACGGCCGCGCCTTGCCTTTTTTGTGCGCGATAACCCCCGCTTTGTGTTCATGCGGAAACAGGAACTTTCGGAAGAAGATATTGATAAATACCAGAAAGCGTTCACAGCATTTTTGCATAAAACAAAGCTGCCGGCAGTTGTTATCGATGTTAACCAGCGCCGCCCGCATGAGACCGCAGCTGAAATTGCCGCCCGCATATTAAAAGATCTTGGAGAAGAGGTTATTCCGCTGATGAGCAAGCGCTACCTGTAGGAGCGCTGGGGCGGTTCAGGAAAGCGATACATTGCTTCTGCGCGAAATTGTTTTATGTCATGTGTGGCAGTAATGAAATGTTCGGGGCTTTTTTTAACGGGTATTCGCGGCACGCGTATCATTAATTACACGTCACATTGGACAACAAGCAGAAATCTCACAATAAAAAACGATTCATCATCGGAGGTCCCGGGCGCTGCGGGAAAAGCACCCTTGCAAACATCCTGTACCGCGAGCACCGCACAGTCGCCGGCCTGCCGATCGACGGACTGTTCCATGTGTTTTATGAGCGTTGGTACCCGTTTAAGCACCTGCAGAAAAAAAATATTCTTTGGAAATATTTGTATCAGAAAAGAAAAATCGATGAGCACGCAACAGGGTACAGCCGTCCAATTGATTATTTTCGGGCAGAATTCGATCAGATATATTTGGCGATGCCCCAAAAGTTTCGCCATCCTCTTGAGCTGTTCAGCGCTGCTCTTGATGTGTATGCGCAGGAACAGGGCTCCCAGGCATGGGCCGTAAACGATATCCACGCTGAACGAAATTTTGCTGAATACAGGGCTTTTATTCACAATCTTCATTTGATTGTTGTTTTGAGAGATCCACGAGAGGCTGTATGCCATGCAGTCTACTGGCAATCCTATCCCGACAGAAATCATGTTGCACAACAGCGCCTTGAATATTTCACCCTCATGTGGATTTATACTGCACTGGCATATATGGAATTAAAAGCGAGATGGCCGGACGCAGTCAGCCTTTTTTATTTTAACAAGCTGATACAGGGAGATGCCGATAATTGCAGAAAGATGTCCCGCCTTCTCGATCTGCCGGAAACGTGCTTTGCGGATTGTTTGTCCGACAAAGCGGTTCATTATAATTATTATGCCGGAACCTTTATGAGTCCTGCCGGGCGGTACGAAAGGCTTCTGACAAGGCAGGAGCTTTCTTTTATTGAACAGTGTACTTTCCCGCTTCTGCAAAAACTGGGGATCAATACGGTTTCTTCTGATGCTGCCCCGTTATGGAGCACCTCTGCTGAGCCTAAGCGGTACCAAAAACTGCTACAGCAGATAGAAGCGCTTGTGCATTTTTCTCCGCGTAAGGCTTTTGACCATATTCATGCTAATATTTCACCGGGAGCAAAAAGCCATTTTCCGCAAAAACTGAAGCAGGTGAAGATGAGAGTTATGAAAAGCGTGCGCAAGGCAATGAGATAGCCCGAAAGAAATCATTTTTGCACAGCCGTACAGGTTCGTTTCGATTTTCTGTATCTTCTGACTTATATGGTGAATTTGCTGAAGGGCTGGCACTAAAAATAAACTGATGGAGTGAAGGAGGGTGACATGACGCACAGTAATGGGCTGTGGAACGATTTGGTCCAGCAGGCTCCCGTACCGATCCCGGCGCGTGTATTTATTATTGCCGAAATAGGCATTAACCACAACGGGAGCGTGGATATTGCCAGGCAGCTGATCGATATGGCCAGTTCCGCAGGGTGTGATGCCGTGAAATTTCAAAAAAGAACCATCGATATTGTATATACACCGGAACAGCTGGCAGAGTTTCGCGAAAGCCCGTGGGGTGCCACGCAACGAGAGCAAAAAGAAGCCCTCGAATTGTCACTGCAGGACTATGAGGATATTGACGCCTATTGCAGGAAGGTCGGGATTGAGTGGTTTGCCTCGTCATGGGACATACCCAGCCAGAGAGAGCTGCGGCGCTTTGATTGCCGATTTAACAAAGTTGCTTCTGCAATGCTAACCTACGTCGATTTTCTGAAAGAGGTTGCTGACGAACAAAAAATGACGTTTATTTCTACCGGAATGAGCTCTTATGAAGATATTGATGCCGCTGTGAATATTTTTGCTCAGCGTCAGTGTCCTTTTGTGCTGATGCATTGTGTATCCACCTATCCTGCGGCTGAAGAGGATTTGAACCTGCATATGATACACGTGCTGCGCGAACGATACGGATGCCCTGTTGGCTACAGCGGTCATGAAACCAGCGTTTCGCCTTCGGTGATGGCGGCAATGATGGGGGCTGTGGCAGTAGAGCGGCATATAACTCTGGACCGGGCAATGTACGGTAGCGATCAGGCTGCATCGCTGGCACGGCCGGGCCTGGAAACCCTTGTGTCGCAAACAAGAAAAATACCTGAAATAATTGGCGATGGGAAAAAGCGTATGATGCCAGGAGAAGAAAAGGTTGCCCGGAAATTGCGGTACTGGAAGAGCTGATATGATTGAAACGGTTTTATTTGACATCGACGGAGTATTGACGGATGCCATGGTGTATATCGATCACCAGGGCAATGAGTTAAAGCGCATTTGCTTTGATGATATTGACGCTGTTTTTTCACTCAAGAGAGCCGGGGTGAGGATCGGGTTTATTACCGGCGAGGACAATTCGTTTACCGGCTATGTGAAAAAGCGTTTTGAGCCGGATTATTTCATAGTCGGCTGCCGGGATAAACTGTCTGCTTTTAAAGAGCTGGTGCACTCTGAGGGGCTTGATATGGAAAAGATCTGTTTTGTCGGTGATTCGTACAAAGACGTTCCGTTGCTCCGCTATCTGAATTGCAGCTTTGCACCTGAGGATGTCGATCCCGAGATCAGGCGGGCTGCAAAGCGGGTTGTTGCAGCAAAGCGCGGCATGGGGGTAATAAAAGAGGTGGCGAAACATATTTTATACTAAACATTTTTTTGTATGTAGTTGTGTTTAGCCGGAGAGTGTGATCATGCTTTACTGGATATACAGGAAATTTTTTTCAAAATTTGTCAGGAAAATACTTGCAGCTGAATCATGTTTTGATTTTTCGAGTGATCGAGAGGTTAAGCAGATTATCCAACGATCGTTCCGTAATGTTAAAGTGAACAAAGTTGAAGGTGATTATTATGAATTCGGCCTTTTTAGAGGAAGGTCTTTTTTGTATGCATTGGGGATGGTAAAAAATTTCAAATATCAAGGCAAGAAAATGAAGTGTTTGGGCTTTGATTCCTTTGAAGATTTGCCAGAGCCCGCTGCCGCCGAAGATGAGTTTGTTGACAGTCTAGGGGAAGCGAAATGGAAAAAGGGGGATTTTTCAGTATCCTATGAAGAGTTTAAAAACATTTTGCATCGGCAAAATGTTCCCCCCGATTTGTATGAGCTATACCCTGGATTTTTTGAGAGAAGTCTTACGCCTCAGCTTCAAGGTAAGTTAAATAAAGCAGCTATTGTCCATATAGATTGTGACTTGTATGTTTCTGCAAAAACGGTTTTGTCTTTTATGAAACCTCTGTTACAACAGGGCACGATCATAATATTTGACGATTATTACTGCTATAAGGCAGATCCGGATAAGGGGGAAGCAAAAGCTGTTGCAGAGTTTTTGCAAAAAAATAATGATATTGAATTTATAAGTTGGGGACGGCATAAAAGTGTCGGTAAATCTTTTATCGTGAATTTCCCCCAAAAATAAAACCCTTAAAAATTCGGTGAATATATTGGCGCAACTGCTGCAGGCTGGAATTGATTAATGGTTATACGCTGTTCCCAAAAAAACAATCTGCGATTTGCCATTATCCCCGCCAGGGGAGGATCAAAGGGGGTCCCTCATAAAAATATCAGGCTGTTGGCAGGAAGGCCCTTGATCCATTATGCCATTGAAGCATGCCTGGAGACTCCCGAGATTGACTGTGTTGCGGTTTCCACCGACAGCGAGGAGATAAAAAAATCCGTAGCGGTATTTGGGGATGTTGTCATAATTGACCGGCCTGCTGCCCTGGCTGATGATCACGCAACCTCGGAAGCCGCCTTGCTGCATGCTGTCGGGTATTTTGAGGGAAAGGGGGTTGAGATCGAGACAATACTCTTTGTTCAAGCCACGTCACCGCTGAGCGAGCCGGATGATTTTTCGCGGCTTCTTGCAAAAATTGATGCCGGTTTTGACAGCGCTGCGTTTTACACGGAAGATTATGGATATTTTTTTGATGAGCAGGATGTGCTGAGCGCACATTTGCCGCGCCAGATCCGCGCTCCACGGAAGCGTGAGGCAGGCAATGCGTGGGCTTTTCGTAAAGAAGGATTCAAAAAACACAAAGCGCGCTTGTTCGGCAAAATCGGGTTGTGTCCGATTGAAGAGCCGAAACATCTGGAAATCGACACCGAAAAAGATCTGATTATGACAGAACGGCTGTTACTTCTTCGGGAGCGGGATAAAAAGCATTTATACTATTGGTCGAGACCTCGCCCCATAGAACCGGATGGCGACACCTTTGAGGAACGGTACTGGGGGGAGATCATTGACCCTGACGGGAAGCTCCGGGACAGAACGCAAGAAAAAGAGCAGCGCATACAGGATCTCAAGGAGGAGATATCATTTATCAATCAACTGGCGCCGGGCCGGATTCTGGATGTTGGCTGCGGAATGGGCGAACTGCTGTCTGCTGTTGACGGCGGGTGGGAAAAATATGGGCTTGAAATATCAAAACATGCGGCGAAAAAGGCCTCGGAGTATGCTGAGGTATTTTGTGGAGCTCTCGGAGAGGCCCCGTATGACAAAGAATTTTTCGACGTGATTGTCATGCATCATGTTATTGAGCACCTTCCTGCTCCAGAAGACGATATCGGACGGGTACGGGATATGTTGCGACCGGGTGGCCGCCTTGTGATCGCTACCCCGGATTTTGACAGCGCTATGGCTCGCCGATACGGACAGCAGTTTCGGCTGCTGAACGATATCACCCATGTTTCTCTTTTTAGTCGTATATCGCTGCGCTGGTTCCTTGAGGATTACGGTTTTGCCATTGACTGTGAATCATTTCCCTATTTTGATACGCGCCATTTTACCAGGGATAATCTTCTGCGCCTTTTTGATACCACGCAGGTATCCCCCCCTTTTTGGGGAAGTGTTATGACGTTTTATTGTACCAAAAAATAGCCCTTCCCACTGATCTTTTCCCCCTTATACCGCACTGTCTGTTTCTATGAAAAAAGTACTGTTTCTTGTTAAAAACATTCGTGATCAGCGGTACGGTTTATTGTGTCTTGCGGCCTATTTAAAGCAGCGCGGACACATTGCGGACTATGCCTATATTCCCGACAAAGACAGCGTGGCGGAGGTTATCAAGAAAATATCCCAATTTAACCCCGACTATCTCGGAATTACCGCGATGAGTGGAGAAATAAAGTTTCTTCTGGACGTGTTAGCTGAAATACGCACAGCCTTTCCGGATGTATGCACTATTCTGGGAGGGCCGCATGCCACTTTTTCGCCCGACATTATCGAGCACCCCCTTGTCGATGCAGTTTGCCGGGGAGAGGGAGAGGAGGCGTTAGCAGAGTTTCTGGAGCTGCATCCTAGCGGAGACTATCTCTCTGTGAAAAATTTCAGTTTTATGACAGAAGGTTCGGCAGTTCACAATCCGCTTCGCCCCTTATGCGCTCTGGATAGTCTCCCGGTGCCCGACTATGATTTTATTCCTCGTCAGGACAAAGATAAAATCATTGTTTTTGCAGCGCGCAACTGTATTTTTAATTGCTCCTATTGTTTCAATAAAGAATACCGCCAGCTGTATCGCCGCTACGGGCATAAAAGAACATATCGCTACATGAGCGTGGACCGTTTTCTTGAGGTTCTGGCCGCCCTGAAAGCACAATACCGGGATAAGTTCAAATATTTTTATTTTCAGGATGACGTCTTCCCAACAAACCCTGCATGGCTTGAGGAATTCTCGCGACGCTATCCGGAAGAAATCGGAATCCCGTTTCATGTCGGCTTGAACCCCGCATTGATAAAAGCAAAGCCCATTGCACTGCTGGCAAAGGCGGGCTGTTTCAGTATGAATCTTGCCATAGAGAGCGGCAGCCCCCGCATACGTGCAATTATGAACAGGCCCCCGATGAAAAACCACGATATTGTACGGGCATGCAGAGAGGTCAAAAAGCATGGCATTTATCTGGATACACAAAACATCATCATGTCTCCGACAGAAACGCTTGAAGAGGCCAAGCAGACACTTGAGCTTAATATCGCCTGCAGAGTGGATAACGGTGTTGTCGGAAAATTTCAGCCGTACCCTGGGACACGCATGGCCAGATTTGCCATTGACCGGGGGCTGGTTGATGAAAAGGATATACTTGATCGATTGCCGGAAAATTACCACTGGGAGAGCCTGCTGCATTTTGATGAGCGGGATGCGGTAATGCTTGATAATCTGCTGCATCTATTTTCATTTACCATCAAATACCCTTTTATGAAATGGCTGGTATACCGCTTGCTGCCTTTGCGATGGGACTGGCTTTTCCATAGAATTGACAATCAGTTTTGGATGACCCACACTCATCGGGACAAGCTTACCCTATGCCATAGATCCTTTTTGGGCGAACTGAAAGTTCATCTGCTTTTTGTTAAGCGTTTGCTGCTTCCACTTAAAAGGTCTAAATTTGTTTACTAGGATATAAGTCCCGATGAACATACCTGTTGATGCGGAAAGCGTACAGGCTCCTCGTGAACTGGAGAGCTTCTGCTGGCCGGTCACTCCGGAAGAATACCGGCGCCTGGGAAATGCTGTTACAGATCTGGTGTTTTCTTTTTTCGGCTTTGACTCTTCAGAGCCGTTTGCAACGGCATTTCGTCTTGTAAGCAGAAATATACTCAAGGAGTTTTTTTTCCTCAGCTATTCCCTTCTGACTACAGAACGTATTCGGCGGGCCGGAAAAACTTTTCTCGCCACAGATCAATATCGGTACTTCCGGTCCATTCGCAACGGTTTTGACGGTTTGGCCCCGCTGTACCGGGTGCCTGATAGAACTTCCATAGTCAGCGCGTGCCGGGCAACGGCCCTGGACTATACTGATCTGCTTCGGGGTGATTCATTTGTTCTCGGCGCTAATCCGCTGTGCAAGCAGTATATATCGCAGCATCATATGGCGCCCCGTTTTCTGCGATGGCATTTGAAGCCGTTTACTTTTTCACAGACTCCAGGGCTGAATACACGTGCCTGTGAGCAGGCGGCAGATGGGCTTTGTGTATCCCTGTTTGATATATGGGAGCGTCATGATATGCCCGTTCGAGACGATGTCGTCTCATATGTGAGGCGCGCCGTGCAGCTGTATTTTGCAACGGCAGTCAGGGATATGGGTCAATCGTATGGACTGGGTACCAAGGCGGGTAAAACGCTGCTTGTCGGAACGGGGGGGAAATATGCCAATAGGCTGATGGCGTATTATTTTATGCGTGACGAGGGTACCGTCGTGCGCTTTGATCACGGAGGCGACCGTGCGCTTTTTCTTGACAATTGGTGGGGCATTAACGAGTTTGCCTTCCAAAATGTTTTTGTGACCTATGGGCCGGCGCTTGCCCGCAGGCTTCAGTATCACACAGAGGCCGGGAATATTTTAATGCCGCCCCCCGAAAAGGCACAGACCGAAATAACGGGAATGGTGCCGTCGGCACTTTACTCTGTGTTCCGCAAGCATATAAACAGCAGGGCGCAAAGGGTGAAAAAAGTTATGGTACTGCTGCCGACGTTTATTGGTGACATCGTCCACCCCGGCTATGTGCCACCCGATATAATTTATTTGAAAGTTATCTGGAAAACTGTTCAGTGTCTCAAGAATCATGGCTATCATATTGTTATTAAAAAACATCCGAAAGCACAAAAGTCTATTCGGTTCGGGCTGTTCGACGGTTGTGCTGACGAGATCAACAGCGGCTTTTTTGCAGATGCATATGGGCGGGCTGATGCTTTTGTTTTTTTCTATTTGGGATCTGCGTTTGCTGAGGCGGCTATGACCCTGAAGCCTATAGTTTTTATCAATTTGCCCTACCGGATTATTGATCCTGAGGTCAGGGCGGCGCTTGAAAAAAGCCTTTGTTTTGTCGACTGCACGCAAACCGAGGATGTTCATGTCGACTTTTCTGAAATGATTCAATATTTGAGCAGGGATTTTTATGATATGACGGATTTGCGATTATTTCTTCAGGGGGCCTATATGGAGGAGCAGCGATGATACCGGAAGGGGTCTGGGCGAGAAAAACGGTAGCCGGGAATGTAAAAAAGGGGTTTATATGTGCGGTATTGTAGCGCAGCTTGGAGGGAGGGACTGCAGGCCTGACCGCAAATTGATCGAACAAATGGCGGCAGACATTCGTCACCGAGGCCCGGATGACGAGGGCTACTACTGTGATTTATGGTGTGGCTTGGGCTTCAGGCGCCTTTCGATTCTTGATACAACGTCCGCCGGCCATCAGCCAATGTTTGATGAGGATCGGCGGTACGTTATTGTTTACAATGGTGAGCTGTACAATTATAAAGTTCTTCAGGCCCAACTGGAACAGCGTGGCTATACCTTTCGCTCGCATTCCGATACCGAAGTTGTGCTGAAAGCATTTCTTGAATGGGGGACGTCCTGCGTTGAAAAATTTATCGGGATGTTTGCTTTCATCGTTGTGGATTTGAGGGCTCAAAGCGCATTTGCCGCGCGGGATCATCTAGGAATTAAACCATTGTATTTTATGAAACACGATGGAAGCCTTTTTTTGGCCAGCGAAATAAAATGCTTTCGTCATGTCCGGCCCTTTGAGCTGAATTGCGACGCTCTTTATGAGCAGTTCTTTTTCCGGTATGTCAGCGGAAGAAACACTATTTTTAAAAATATTTTCCGGCTTCCGGCCGGCACCTGGATAATGTTTGACAAAGCGGGAGCTTTGACTGAAAAAAAATATTATGACGTTACCGAAAGCCTCCTCAGCCCGGCATCTCCAGTGGACTATGAGTCTGTTGAAGCACAATTGAAGGACAATATCTGGCAGCACACGCAAAGCGATGTGGGCTATAACGTTCAGCTCAGCGGAGGCATCGATTCCAGCTATATAACAGCTGTGCTGGCAGGCGATTACGGACAAAAGCTCCACACCTATTCAGTGACCCTGCGGGGCTACGAAAAAGATGAAAGCCGCTATCAGAATCTGGTTGCAAGGCAATGCGATACCGACCATCACCCCTATGATCTTGATGGAAATGATTTTGCAGGGATGCTTCCAAAAGCTACCTGGCACATGGATATGCCGATTGTGCATACCGCATGTGTGTTTTTGATGGAATTGTGCCGGCATTCTGCAGAAAACTCAAAAGTGATTTTGACCGGAGAAGGTGCCGATGAACTTTTTGGCGGATACGATCGCTATGCGCATATCACCGGGCTTAGCAGCCAGGGTATTGCCTTTGCATTAAAACGTTCCGGGGTTCGCCCGTTTATGATCCCCCCCCTCTGGCGGGGCAAAGGATTACGGAAACTGCTCATGTATGATTTCGGGCTGTATGAGCAGTGGTCCAGGGAAATGGGACCGTTTGTGCGCCTGCATGATATCGAAAAGAAAATTCCATATCGCGAATCGGTATCCGGCAGATTTTATGACCTGCCTGGAAAAATATTTGCTTCTGATCAAACCAGCTATCTTGGGTCGCTTCTTGAGCGGCAGGATAAAATGTCGATGTCGATGTCCGTAGAGGCGCGTGTGCCCTATTGCGTTCATACCATGTTTGATCTGGTGAATGGATTCAGTGCACATGAAAAGATCAAAAAATCCCCAAAATATATTCTCAAAAAGCTGGCACAAAAATATTTCAACCCCGATTTTGCTTTTCGGCGCAAGGTGGGGTTTGTCCTTCCATACAGTAAGTGGCTGAAGGACCGCAGGCACCTGGGCAGATTTTTTGACCTGCTCACAGACACAACCTTCAAGCAGCGCGGGATTTATGAAAGCGATGCGGTGGAAAAAGCAATCCGTGAGCATGAGCGCGGCGAAAAAGACCATAAAGCCGCATTGATGATACTCATCCGGTTCGAGATATGGCATCGCCTTTTCATTGACCGGCAGGCAGTTTCTGCATGAGCCGTTTCTCCTCACTTAAAGTCTTTGCTGCAAACAGCTTCAGCAGGCTTCTTCAGAGCATGCCGCTTTCCAAAGCTGAAGAACACTATATCCTGAAGCATGTAGAAAGCAGGGTGCCATCGCTGACACTGGCAACAACCAACATTTGCAACGCCAGGTGCTCTTTTTGCGCCTATCGTTTTATGAAGCGAAGCAGGGCAACAGCTCCTCCCGATATGGTGCGTCGTGCCATTGATGAATACGCTGAAATGGGCGGCGGCGGTCTCAATTTTACCCCGACGGTGGGGGATCCGCTGGTTGATCCCAACCTGATTACGTATGTGCGCTATGCTAAAGAAAAAAGCACTATTCATAATATCTTTTTTTATACAAATCTGATCGGTCTTCGGGATGAATTAATTCAGCCTCTTCTCTGCTCAGGGCTAAGCCGTATCGCCGTGTCGACCTGCCTGGGGGGCCCGCAGATGTATAAAAGGCTTTTTAATGTTGATAGATATGAGCAGGTAACCGCCATTTTCGAGAAGCTGCTGCTGACAAACAAGGAGCTTGGGGAGCCGGTAAGAATCACACTGCATCTTAGGACTGATCAGCCTATCGCAACAACATATAATACAAAAGAGTATATAGGGCTCAGCAGTCTTATGAAAGAAAAGTACATATATTTTTTAGAAGGAGGATATGACCGATGGAACGGGTTGATTTCTCAGAGAGATCTTCCCCGGGGCGAATCGTTCCTTGAGGCGCTGCCTGTTTCTAATGATCCCTGCTTTGAGCTGTACCGGAAGCTGGTGGTTTGTGAGAACGGAGATATTACGGTGTGTACCTGTCGTGATATAGAAAATACGCTTGCCTATGAAAGCTTTAACCGTGTATCGATGCGTGATGCATGGTTCGGGAGCGCCCTTACCCAGCTTCGCCAAAGGTGGCGCAGTGGCGATATTCCGGCCATATGCCGCACCTGTAACCGCTACAAGGGGATACGGCAGTATGTAAAAGAAAACAGAGGCAGGTTGCGACGAAGCCTTATGAAAAATTTTTTTCGAAAAACGCCTGAGTGAAATGAAACGGTCAATACCCGGCTTCACGATTATATCTCCGGGAATTACGGGAAACCGATGGCAGGCATGTGAAACGACAAGCGAACAGGTGTTTCACCCTGTGTATGTCCATGCAGAGGGGGACAAAACCGCCTATGTTCTCGGCTCACCCATTTGGCAGAATTCAGTTGATCGGCACCGGATAGCATCCATGTTTGTATCGTATGCGGAGGAGAACGGTTTTCTTAAAGAAATCAACGGAACGTTTTTGCTGGTCCTCGTTGATTCGACCAGTAAAAAAATATGCGCAGTCACGGACCGGTTCGGATCGTGGCCTTTTTTTTATATATCCGAAAACAGGTCATTTGGCGGGGGCACCAATTATCTGTCGCTTTTAAAGCTGTTTCAGAAATATGCCCGGATCGTTTTTCAGCCGCAGGCGGTATATGAGTTTATATATATGCAGCGCCTTTTAGGGACAAAATCTTTTGACTCAAAAGTTAAGGCTATGCCGGGAGGGGCAGTTTTGTCATGGCGGGCCGAGGGGGGCGATCTCACCGTGCGGCGATACTGGCAGCCCGATTATACGAAAACGACCGCCCCGGTAAAAGAAAACATCCGCGCCTTGTCGGATCTTCTTCGTTCCTCATGTGAAAAATATCTCGCAGATGGAGTGCGGTACGGTCTGCTGCTGAGCGGAGGCCTTGATTCGCGGGCGGTTCTGGCAGCGCTCCCCCCTCAGGTCATCTGCTATACGATCGGTGAGCATTATACCAACGAGTGCCGGATTGCTGCGCTGCTTGCCGAAAAGCGTCAGTCTGAACATTTTTTTGTAAAAAGGGCCCCGTCGCATTACGCTGATATATTACCCGACGCGGTGCGCCTTGGCAGCGGTATGTATGTATATGATCATGCACACTTCCTTGGCCTTAAAGAAGCTTTCGGCCAGCAAAGCGAAGTTCTCCTCCATGGGCACGGGCTGGATTATTTTTTTCAGGGGATGTATCTTCCTGCAAAAAGGGTTAAAATAGCCGGAAGGCCAACATATGTAAAGCGGCTTCTCCCGGTTAAAGCTGATGTGGCGCATCACTACTATGAGCGGGCCCCGTATCGCTTGAAGCACCCGGGTGTTCTGTCGCTGCTCAAGAAGGAAAAAAGGAGTGACTTCACGGGATATATAATTGAATCTATCAGGCGGCTGGTTGAGGAAGCTTCTGATTTCACTGCTGACCGGTATGATATCTGGGAGTATATCCACAATTCAAATCTTTCCCGGCATTACACCCACCTCAACATCGAAAGCCTGCGCTTTTATATCGAAGAGCGATGCCCGGCGTTTGAAAATGAGCTGTATGATTTTTATCTTTCCCTGCCTGTTGAACATCGTTTCGGGGCACGCCTTTTTAAAAGAAGCATTGCACATATGGTTCCTCCGCTGATGCGCGTGCCCAACGCGAATACAAACATGCGTGCAGACAGGAGCCCTGCAGCTGCAACAGCAGAGTTCTACATAAACGTTTTGTGCAGGAAAATACACATCCCGTGCGCTTTCCCCGGCCCTCCCTCCCAAAGCGAAAAATCCTGGCATGACCGCAACGCTGTTTTGAGAAATATTCCTGTGTTGAGAACCGCCGCCGGTAAACTTGGGAGATCCGAACGCCTTGCAGCTTTGGGATGCTTTGATATGGACTTCATTAAAAAGATTGCCGAAGATCATCTGCACAAAACCGCTGACGCAGGCGATCTTCTGGTGACTCTGCTGACCGTGGACGGGTTTTTAATGGCGTGGGAAAACCTTATTGAATGATGACAATCCGGCAACGCGGTTTCGGACTGAAAGACGATAATGCGCGCTATGCCGGTGAAATCGATGCAGAGTTCCTGACGCTGCTCCGCAGCTTTTATTAGTGGGTGTATCATGACTATGCGGACATGCCTTGCACAGATTGCGCTTTCGGATAATATTGCCGACAATACGGCAGTCCACATACGGCATATTCAGCAGCACTCAACCGATCTTATTGTGTTTCCGGAATGCTCTCTTACCGGCTATGATCTGGGACGGCTGGGGAAGTTCAAGGAGGCCCGCAATGACAAAACCCTCAGGAATGCAATCGATGTCATTCACAATACCGTAATAAAGAAAGATAGTGCTGCGGTTATCGGAACGCCGCTTCTCGATAAGGGTAGACTTTTTAATTGCAGCTGTTTTCTTAATCCCGACGGCTCGCGCACCTGGTATAAAAAACAGTGTTTAACGCAGGAAGAGAACTCTTTGTTTGTGGCCGGCGATGTGCCCGGCATCTATACTATACGGGACTGTCATATAGGTGTGCTGGTATGCAGGGACCAGTCGCACGAGGAGCTGTTCAAAGAGCTGAGGGAGCGCTTATGCAGCGCCATTATCATTCAGTCCGCACACTTTTATGAACCGGCGGAAGCGGAATGGAAGAAACACAGGAATATCGCTATACCAGTTGTCCGGGCATATGATTTCGGCATCCCGGTTTTGAAAGTCAATGCTGCAGGATGGTGCCGCGGCAGGATTTCGCTCGGGGGAACCATGGCCGTAGATGCAAAAGGTGAAGTGCTTGGAAAGCTCGGTGAACATATGGAAGATGTCCTGTGTGTGGAAATACCGTAAAAGGAGATGATATGAAATTATTCATATTGAGCGCGGGGACAGGCTCTCGCCTGTGGCCGCTTACCAAAGACAGGCCCAAAGCACTCATAGATCTTGGTGACGGCACCACGCTGCTGGAGCGTCAGATAACCGTGGCGGCAAATTCAGGGCTTTTTGATGAAATTATTTTTATTACAGGCTATAAGCACGAGCAGATTGAGCAAACCGTTGAGCAGTATCGCAGTAAAGTGGCTATTTCGCTGCTCTATAACCCTTTTTATGACGTCAGCAACAACCTGGTCTCTCTATGGCTCGGCCATTTGCTTATGACGGATAACGATTACATGATAAGCAATGGTGATAACATTTACAAGCCGGATATTTTTAATCGTGTTTATTCAGAAGAGAAAGAAATAATACAAATTACCATAAACCGGAAAGACAGCTACGATGCAGACGATATGAAAGTAACCCTCAGCAAAACAGGAGCTGCCCTTCGGGTTCATAAAGAAATTGAGCAGGACAAGACCCATGCGGAATCTGTTGGGCTCGCACTTGTGCGCGGAAGGCAGAGCAGAATGCTTTTTGTCAATGCGATGCTTAGGCTGATCAGGAAAAAAGAGTATTTAAACCGGTTTTGGCTTGAAATATTTAATGCGCTAGCTGACGCGCAGAATGTAGTAAAAACAGCCGAGATTCATCACAGCGAATGGAAAGAAATCGATTTCCATCCTGATATTAAAACGCTGAATTCGGTTATCCATTATCGATTCGGACCGGGCCTTTAGCCGGTTTAATGGAACAAACTATCATATGTGCGGTATTGCAGGTGTTTATAACAGTGCATTAACACGGAATGGCGCGGCTGATTTTGGGCGTACGGCTGTGGGGCTATTATCTCATCGCGGCCCTGACGATCATGGTGTTTTTGTGGAAAATATGCCTGAACAGAAGCTGACAGTTCTGGTGCACACGCGGCTCAGCATTCAGGATGTCAGCCAGTTAGGTCATCAGCCAATGTGCAGCGATGATGGCCGGTTTGTTCTGGTGTTCAATGGGGAGGTCTATAATTTTCACTATTTGAGAGATCTGCTCAATGATAAGGGGTACCGCTTCGCATCGCACTGCGATACGGAGGTGGTTTTGAAAGCCTATCATTGCTGGGGCCGCAGGTGTTTTGAAAAATTCAACGGAATGTGGTCTCTTGCGATATATGACAGAAAAAACAGTCAGCTGCTTTTATCGCGGGACCGGTTCGGGATAAAACCCCTGTACTACACCTGGCGCGGCGATTCGCTCGTTTTTGCTTCTGAAATAAAAGCGCTATTGAGTTACCCGGGGGTTGAAGCGGTTATAAATCCTGCTGCGATAAGTGATTATCTCAGCTATCGAATGGTTCTTGGAAACAAAACCTTTTATAAGGGCATACATGAGATTCCCCCCGGATGTCATTACATAGCGGGAAACTATATGCGCAAAACCGTACGCTACTGGGATTTGTCCGTCATTGCCGATAAACAGGACCCCGGCGAAGAGGAAGCTCTCAGCCGCATTGAGCAGCTGCTGGAGCAGTCTGTGCGATTCAGGATGATAAGCGATGTCCCTTTTGGCGCTTATTTGAGCGGAGGTCTTGATTCCAGCGCTATTGTGGCTTCTATGGTGCAGGTGTCCAATAAGCCGGTTAAGACGTTTACGGTCGGGTTTCCTGAAAAAGGATATAACGAGTTTGAATATGCGCGATGTGTTGCTGAGCAGCTGCAAACTGAACATCATGAAATTACGCTTGACTGTGAGGATTATTTTGACCTTCTTCCCAAAGCTATAGGCATCAAAGATCAGCCGCTGTCAGTGCCCAATGAAATACCTCTTTATCTGCTTTCCGAGGAGTTGAAAAAACATATCAGTGTTGTTTTGTCGGGCGAGGGCGCAGATGAGCTGTTTGGCGGATATGGTCGAATATTTAGAAGCGCCTATGATGCTCTGCCGGGAAAGGGTGTCCGTGGGAGGAATGTCAATATCTGCCGGAGAGAGCATTTTGTGCATCAGTACTCATATATTGAATATGCTCAGAAACAAGAATTGCTGTCGCAGCCGCTTAAAGATGCAGTCTCCTTCGATCTTTTTAACCAATCGTTTTACAAAACGTGTTTCAGCCGTTTGAGCAGGCTTGCGCCTCCGGAACAATACATGTGGATTTTTCAAAAGCACCATCTTCAGGGGTTGCTTCGCCGCCTTGACGCCATGACCATGTCATCGGCGGTTGAAGCCCGTGTTCCCTTTGTTGATCATGAGCTTGTGGAATATGTTAATAGCCTTCCGGTGCATTATAAACTTCGCTGGATATCGTTTCCGCATAAAATTGCCGCCTCTGTGTTGACCGCCCGGCAGATAAGCGAGGTGTATGATATTACCAAATATGCTTTGCGGAGAATATATAATAACACCCTTCCGCAATCCATTCTTCAGCGAAAAAAGGTTGGCTTTCCGGTTCCGCTTCATGAGTGGATGGGAAGCGGTCTGTCTAAAAGGGCTTCTGATATTTTGCTCAGCAGCAGGGCATTATCGCGCCCGCTTTTCGAGCGAAAAACGATTGAAAATTGGATAAAAGAGGATTGTTCCCCAACGCGTTCACAGCGGTCGATGCCCATATGGATGCTGCTTAATATTGAGTTGTGGATGCAGCAGTATCGGGTAACGGCCTGATAAATATAATATTGTATGCCAATTTAAAATCCACAGTGGCTATTTTCCGTCCGGCAATTATATCCTGGGAATATGTGAAGCGCAAAACAATGTCGATTTTTTTATGGGTGATGTCCTGTGTGGTGCGAAAAGACTGTAGGCTTGTTTTATTCGGCGCCTTTGGTGGCAAGGCATTTGGAGATAACAGCAAGGCGCTTTTTGTCTATGCGCTGAAGCGTGAGGGCTCTGATATTCGCAGCGTATGGCTGTCTGATGAACAAACTGTGGTTGTCCGGATACGCAGCCTGGGCGGCGAGGCGTATCTGAAAAAAAGCCTAAAAGGAATGTGGCTGGCAATAAAAGCGGCGGCCCGGGTTACCTCTCACGGGTCACAGGATGTATTGCCTTTTGGGGCCAATCCGCACAAACAAAAAGAGCTGTACCTTCATCATGGCATACCGCTGCGCGGCGGCGAACTTTTTTCAGCGGGCGGAGGGCTTCGTGATAAAAAACACGCCGAAAGCCTCACCGGTAATATTGCCTGCATGATTTCAAGCTCTCAGTGGGCAGCGGAGCAGCAGAGAAAAAATATTCCGGTATCACCTGATAATATTAAAATAACCGGGTTCCCCCGCAATGACATACTGTATGAGAATCCGGAGCCTGAGCTGAAAAATATCTGTGAGCGGTTCGGGTTGACCGGCAAAACCGGCCTTTATGCCCCTACCTGGAGAAAGTGGGGGCCGGTGTGGTATTTCCCGTTCAGCGATGCAGATATATCTGTTCTTGCTGATTACCTGACGCGCAACAATCTATATATAATTATACGGCCGCACCCTGTTGATATGCGTCGCCAGCGTGGCGACACGCGGTGGCAAAAGCTCCTGTCTTATTGCGGACATATTAAAGTTATTTCAATGCAGGATTATTCCGACACGCAAATGCTTATGCTGCTTTCCGATTTTCTTATTACCGATTATTCATCCATACTGTATGATTTTTTGCTTCTTGACCGGCCGATGATATTTGTTCCCTATGATATTGATGAATACATGCAGAAAATGGGAGCGTTTAACGGTGATTATGATTCGGTGACACCGGGGCCCAAGCCGAAAACGCAAAAAGATTTTATTAATTGTCTGGATGATATTCTGCATCATCGTGATGGCTTCTCCGGAGCGCGCAAAAAGTTATCCCGCCTCGTTTGTGACTATCAGGATGGAAAAGCCAGCAGCCGCACTTTCCGCCTATTGGAAGAAATGATATCAGACTCTTAGACGCATGAATAAGAACAAAGACAGACCGCTGTCGGTGTTGGTAGTCAGCAGCAAATATCTTCCGGAGTATGCCGGCTCTGCATATCGTGCCCATAATACATATAAACGGCTTTCTGCAAAATATAATATATCGTTTGAAGTGCTGGCTGGCTCAGTAACTGGAAATAAGAGCAGAGCATATCGGTATGATAATATAACTGTCCATGTTGTCGCCCGCAAACTGTTCCCCGAAAACAAAAACAGAAACAAAAAAAATTTCATTTGGAAGTTGATTGGTGGCTTTTTATTCCGGGCTGCCCGCTGTATTAATTATTTTTCAGAGGCCTTCCCCGTCATATATTTTTTATTTAAGAACCGATCCCGATATAATCTGATCCATGTCTTCGGCAATGTTTATGTCACCTCTGCTGCAGTGCTGTATGCAAAAATTACCGGGATGCCGCTTATCGTTGAGCTGGTAAACCTGGTAAATGATCCCCATCAATATGCTCCCCTCATGGTATCGCTTTTTTTTGGTAAAGGATTTCCACATCAAACCAATATTGTGTGCATTTCTCCAGCCCTCAAACAGACGTGTTTGAACTATGGATATGCGGAGAACCAGATTTGGTGTCGCCCGAACCCTGTCGATGAAGATCGGTATTTTTTTGAACCCGACCGAAAGGAAAAATACCGGCCGGCGCTGCAATTTGCTGATATGTCAGAGGTGCTTCTTGTGTATGTGGCGAAGTTTTGGCCGCTGAAAAATCAGCGATTTCTTGTTGATGTTATAGAGAAGCTCCCCGACAATTATAAGCTGCTTCTGGCGGGCCCTATAGTAGGGGGTGGGCCGTACCGGAATAGGGATCATGATTACTACCGTTCTCTGTGTAATGCCATTGAAGAAAAAGAGCTTACAAGCCGCGTCAGGCTGATGCCGCAGTTTATTGATGATCCTTCCGCCTATATAAAAGCGGCTGATGTATTTGTCATGCCCTCCACCCGTGAGGCGCTCGGGACCCCCGTTCTTGAAGCGCTCGTCTGCGGGGTGCCGGTTGTTGCGCATGATATACCGGGAGTGTTTGACACGTGGATCACAAACGGTGTTAACGGGTATCTTTGTCCCCTTGATCGTGACGTATGGGTAAGCAGAATAGTTGATATAAAAAGCGCTGATAAGACAACGATGCAGCGTGTATCCGAAGAGGTTTCAGCCATTTCATCGACAGGCGTTATTGATAGTCAGTATGCCGAGCTGATTAAAAATCTTGCTGTATAGCCGGTGCTTTCATGTGCTGTTTCTGACTGTAAAAGAGAATGCTGCTCTTGCGAAGTTCTGTCAATTTATAGAGAACGATTTTAAACAATATGACACATTGGATTGAACGATGAAAACAGCTCTTATACGGTTTCAGCAAAGAAGAGGTGCGACAGTATCCATACCTTGGCATTTTAGTTTCTATAAAGATATTTTGGAAGCTCAAGGGCATGTTGTTGACATTATTGATAATCAGATTGAAGAGTACACTATTGAACATCTGGTCGAGCTTGTTGCTGAAAATGAATACGACCTTGTCGGCACCGGCGGGATAGGCACGACCTATAGGCCGCTCAAGGCTTTTTGCGATGGCTTGAAGCAGGTCAAGCCGGAAGTTTTTGTTGTGGTCGGCGGCCAGGTCATAGCAGATTATGAGTTTATTTTACAAACGTGCAACGTTGATGTTCTTGTTCAGGCAGAGGGGGATGTAACCTTGCCAAAGCTTATAGGTGCTTTGGAGGGCGATGGGGAGTGGAAAAAAATTCCGGGGATTATTTATCTGGAAAACGGAAATGTTATTCATACGGAACCGGAAAGGCCGGTCAGGCTTGATGATCTCCCCGGATACAATTTAAAGAACATTAAAATTGGTAAATACCAAACAGCAGTACCATCCTATTTCGTAGTTGATGAGTGCAGCCGCAAACTGAAAGAAAAAGGGTTTAAATATCTTTCAATTTTTCTTGCCCGCGGGTGCCCCTACAATTGTTTTTTTTGTTATCGTCATTTGAAGGGATACCGGACATACAGCCGTCAGCGGCTGGAAACGATTTTGGAAAGTCTAAAGGAAAGCGGGTTCAGCTTTTTTTCCTTCAGTGATGAATGCCTTACAGGAAATAAAAAAAACCTGAAAGAGGTATGCGGGCTGGCAAAAAAACATGATTTGTACTGGGTGGCCAATGCGCGTTCGGACCATCTCAATGATGACATATTATCCATGATGAAAAGCCATAATTGTGTCGGTGTTCAAGTGGGGGTTGAATCGTTTGATGATCGCATGCTGGCTGTTATGAATAAAAAAACTACACCGCAGCAGAATATTGATGCCATGAATCTGTTATATCGCTACGGGTTGAGAACTGTTCTCCAACTTGTAATTGGGGCCCCCGGGGAGAATCGACGCACTCTTTTCAATACCCGGCGGGGCATGTGGAGCTGTTATTTTCCCACCGATACAATTGCCTGCGCTATTTTGAATCCCTATCCCGGATCACCTGCATATTATTTCGGCCTGGAAAATGGCTACATCACGGATAAAGCAAAAATCAATACAGAATTTTCCAGCAAGCAAAAAGTCGTTGTTAATTTTTCAGAGCTATCCACCCGGGAGCTGCTTGCCTGGCGGGAGTTGATGCATGTTGAAGCCGCATTGAGCTGGCGTGTCAAAAAAAGGCGTATAGCATTGAGCAAAAATTTTATCGCAAAATTGCGCAGATTTTTTCATTACTACCGGGCTCTTATCAAGGAGCCGCTAAATTTTGTAATGTTTACCTTCTACGTATTCCGGGGTGCGGCATATTGGCTAAGGCCGGCGCCGCAGACAGCTGAAAAGAATGGAAACAACTGAAGCATGTAGTATGCTCATTGAGGTATGATAAGGTGAAGATTGCTTTCCTGGCATTTTCTTTTGTGCCCAATATCGGTGGTGCCCAGATATTTACCTATAACCTCATGAGCAGGCTTGCGGCACGGGGGCATGCGGTTCATTTGTATATACCGCGATACTGGTCGAAGCGGTATAGGGCGCTGGAGCCGAGAAGCGCTTTTAAAGTATTTTCCCTATGCGTAAAAGACCATCAGCTGATGAGATTTTGTCCCGTTTTGGTTTCAGGGCTGCTTGTTTTGCGGCAGTTAGCGCATCGCTATGATGTATGGCAGGTTGTCGGCAGCTATCCGGCCGGTTATGCCGCACGATATCTGTCCCGGATGGTGCCCGTTGTGCTTCGGGCGCACGGGCAGGATATTCAGAAAAACGAGAAACTTATGTACGGCGACCGGTTGAATGACGATTGCGAGCAGAAAATTAAACTCACGCTGAAGTCAATGAATAAGCTGGTTGCATTAACCCCGTCGGTTATGGATGATTATAGCTGCCTGGGCGTTGAAAACGAGAAAATAGTCCAAATCCCCAATGGCATTGATCTGGGCCGGTTTCGAAAGAAAGTGGACCGGAGCAGGATACGCCATGATTTTGGCATAGGTGATGATTGTATATTTATTCTTACTGTCGGCCGGTATCACCTTAAAAAAGGGTATGAGTATATACCGGAAGCCGCCAGATATCTTTGTGATAAGGGGTATTCGTTCAAGTGGCTGATTGTCGGCAAACACGCTGATACCATTGCTCCGCTCATCAGTCAGCAGTGTGTAGAGGATGTTGTTTTGTGCATAGATAAAATGGGTTTTAAAAAATTTGATCCAGGCAGCAGCCTGAACGTTCCTTCCGATGTGCTCGTTGATCTGTATAAGGCTGCAGACATTTTTGTGATGCCCTCTCTGCTTGAAACGTTCGGTATGGTACTTATAGAAGCGATGGCGGCGGGAGCATCTGTTGTCACAACAGATGCTCCGGGATGCCGAGATGTAGTGCAGCATGAGAGAACGGGGATGGTTGGGAAGGCTGCAGACTCTATCAGTCTTGCAAAAAATATTGAACGTATTATTTGTGCGCCGGCATTGCGAAAAGAGTTGATTGATGCCGGTTACAAAGCTGCCGAAAGCTATGACTGGTCTCATGTTGCGGATGAATACGAAAAACTGTATACGCAGGTGATGTCCGGCTATAGATAATAGCGTTTAAAAAAGCAAATCGAATGGTGATTCTTAATAAAAGACCCATCGTATGAAATCACTTATTGAGCTTGTGAAATTTTATTATGATCTTGCCGGGGCAAAAATTTTTACTCTGGCCGGCTTAATGTTTCTGGATGTCGGATTTCAGGGAATAGGGTTAGGGCTTTTTCTGCCAATACTGGAAGGTGCAAAAGGCGATAGTAAAATATCCCAGATTCTCAAAAATGTTTTTGCTTTTGTCGGGTTGGAATATAGCCTTACCTATATATTGGTTTTTGTAGTGTGTGTGTTTTTTATGCGGGCTTTGTGCGTAACCGGCGAAGTTTTTATGATTAATAAGATTGTTGCCGATCTTCTCGTGGACCTACGGTGTCACATGGCGGAACAGCTTTTTAATATGGACTATCAGGCTTTTCTGGAGAAACCGGCAGGTTACCGGAACAACGCAATGATTGTCGAGTTTCAAAAAGCTGTATCCTCTTTTAAGCGTTTTGCAAAATGTTTGGTTACATTTCTGCTTGCGGCTATGTATCTCGGGATTTCGATGTTTTTAAATCCTGTGCTTATTTTGTTTCTGGTTTTTGTCGGGGCGGTTTTTTTTCCTGTAATTATCAGGATCAACTCTTTAACAAAGCTTTATTCCGTCAGGACCTCAACTTTTTCTGCCGGGTTACAGAAGATATTTATCCAGGCCTTAAATAATTTTAAATACCTGAAAGCAACGGCAGAATATCCAAAAGTCCTGAGGCAGGTTTTTAATCAAAGCCGAAAGCTGGGCAATCTTCAGATAAAGCAGGCGGTTTTGAGTGTTATTTCAAACCAGGGTACGGAGCCGCTTATTGTGCTGCTCCTTGCCGGTATAGTGTTTTATTATGTGCAGCTCCGGGGAAACAGTGTGGTTGAGATTCTTTTTTTATTATACCTGGTCAACAGTGCCATGAAAAGAATACTCGGGCTGCAAAATGATGTGAGGAATATATTGAGCATGTGGGGTAGCGTTGAAGTGCTGAGAAATTTTCAGCAAGAGCTCATTGAGCATACTGAAAAAAGCATAGGCGCAGGGGGAGAGAAAAATGAGTTCAATAAGCCGGTGTGTGTTGACAATGTGTCATTCCGGTACAAAAACGGCTTCCAGGTGTTGAAAAACATTGACATAATTATTCCTCCTTTTTCCACCATTGCTTTTGTAGGCGGATCCGGAGCAGGGAAAACGACCATGGTTAACCTGCTCACAGGGCTGCTTCGCCCTCAGGAAGGGGCAATAAAAATAGGAGACATCGACTACCGTGATATTGATATGAACTATCTCAGAAAGAATATTGGATACATAACCCAGGAAAGTGTCATTTTCAATGATACAGTTTGCAATAATATTACCCTGTGGGATACCGGCAATCCGGAGGAAATAATGCAGAAGGTGAAACAGAGTGCCCGTAAAGCTCATATCGATACATTTATTGATGACCTTGAAAGCCGATATAACACATTGCTCGGTGAGGGGGGAATCAATATCTCAGGGGGGCAGCGCCAGCGCATTGCAATTGCCCGTGAATTGTATAAAGATGCTAAAATTTTAATATTTGATGAAGCGACCAGCTCTCTGGACACCCAAACAGAGAGGGAAATACAAAAGAACATTGATGAGCTCAGAGGAGAAAAAACGGTTATATTGATTGCACATCGTCTTTCCACTGTAAAAAATGCGGATTACATATTTGTGTTGAAAGACGGCATGATAGCAGAAAGTGGAAGCTATGATGCACTCTATAAAAGAGACGGCGAATTTCGAAGAATGATCGATCAGCAAACAGTATGATGCGTTTTGGAAAAACCACGGTTCCCTATGCCGTGAATTAAGGATTACGTATGTGCTATTGTTGTTGCTGATGTATGTATTATAAAAAAGAAAACAGACTAAAACACATATGGGCCCCGACAAGTAAATCTGCGGCCAGGATGTATGGAGTTTTTTGTGTGTAAATTTCTCGGAAGAATAAAGCGCCGCCTTGCCTGTTATGGCTTCAGCTATGCCCTGTCATATATACTGCATTTGCTGCAGCTGAAAATATATCGACGTCTGAAAAACAAACCGTCGGTTTTTCGCATACACAATTATCGTATGCTTCTTGATCCCTGCGATGCGGGTGTTTCATCTCAGCTCATTGTGGACCGTACCCGGGAGCAGCAGCTGAAATATATCCTTGAGCAGGAGATAACACAGGGCGATACCATTGTCGATCTTGGCGCAAATATCGGCTATTATGCGCTTATGGAGTGGAAACTTTCAGGCGCTGAAGGGGTGGTCTATGCACTTGAGCCCTCGCCCGACAACTTTAAGCTTTTGCAGCAAAATATTTTTTTAAACAATGCGCAGAAATGGATTTTCCCCTACCAGCTCGCCGGAGGGGATACGGCTAAAAAGGCGGCGTTTTACCTTTCCGAACACTCCAATTTAAATACGTTTATTCCTGATCTGTACCGCTGCGGCGAGCGGCAAAAATATCTGTCTGAGGATGCCGTTGAGATTGATATGGTAGACATGACTTCATTTCTGCAGGACAAGCTGCCAACCGATCTTATACGCATGGATGTTGAAGGCTATGAGGTGGAGGTGCTGCAGGGACTACAAAAAGCCATAGAAACACATCTGTTTACAGGAAAAATTGTATTTGAATGCCACTTTCCGAAATATGATGATGAAAAGCACAGCATGCGCAACCAGCTTCGCATGCTGTTTAAAAACGGGTATGTACCAAAGATTATGACCTCAAATAACGAAGCGTCAACGCCGTTTGCCGGTAAGGGCTATCGCCCGACGGTGAACATCAGAACATCTCCCAACACACTGCAGGGGATTTACTATAACATTGATCCCGAGGATGCAGAATATTTTATTTGCGATACCGGCGGTGTGCGCGATGTGCTTTTGGAAAAACGAACCTGATTCAAAATCCTATGTGCCGATATTATTATTTCCTCCCCTGTTATGATTACCCGATTGGTGCGTAAAATCCATCGTGCAGCGCTGAAAAAAATATGTGCGCAGAAAGGCGTTCGTGTCAGGCTGAGCAATGAACATATTGTCCGGCTTGATCCTGATTTTATGCAATACCGTCATTTCGGTACCCGGCACAATGAGGCATGGCGCTTCTGTATAGAGGCCTGCCGTGGGAAAAGAAACTTTGTCGATGTAGGCGCCCATATCGGTCTGTACACTATTCCTGCTGCCCTTGTTATGCAGCATACCGGGCGCGTGATTGCCTTTGAGCCCGGTAAAAAAAACCATGAAGTACTTCTTCGGCATATCGCAATGAATGACGTGCACAATGTTTGCTCCTATAACTGTCTGCTCGGAGATGAGGAAAAAACGGTTTCTTTCTATGAAGATGTTGTGAGCCCCAGCGCTATGAATTCGGTGGCAAAATCCGCCAAGATAGCCCAGAAAACCGACCGCTATGTGGAGCATAAATGCAGGCAGCTCACTCTTGATCAAATATGTGCTTCGGAGGACATCAAGCCGCAGGTAGTCAAAGTGGATGTTGAAGGCGCTGAGCTGTTTGTTCTTCACGGGGCCCGGAAAATGTTTTCTGAAGCCCGCCCCCTTGTATTTTTAAGCATCCACCCCGGCAGGATGTCCCTTCTTGGCCACTGCCCTGAAGATATTCTCCGGTTCATTGGCAGTGTTGATTATGAGGTGCGCACAACCGATAACAGCAAACCCAGCGAGATATCGTTTGGGGAATATATTCTTGCGCCGCAATCATAAGTCGCCGTAATGCGTATGGGCTCTGCAATAACCCTGCATGTGCTAACCGAGAAGCGCTCCGATAACAGCAAAGCATTCAATGCCCCGCTTTTGCAAAACAGGCGGTGGCTACAGGACTCTGGTTTGGCTGTTCGTTTTTTTTATGATGAACCTTATAATTCCCGCCTGTGTGAGTGTGATGTGTTATGGGTGAACAGCAAGTGCTTACGACGATGGTGGAAAAGAAACAAAGACGGGCTTATGGAGCTGCTGCAGTCCTATGCTGCCGAAGCCCCCGCCTTTGCATATATTGACACCACCGACTCCTCGGGCACGGTTCAATATGAGGTCCTGCCGTTTGTATCGCGGTATTTTAAATATTATCTACTTTCTGATAAGCACCTTTATTTGAAAAAATTTTATGGGGGGCGAATATATACTGATTATTACCACAGCACCTGCGGCTTAGCGGATGAGGAAAGCTTTCCCGATTCGCTGGGGCCTGTTACCAAGGAGAGTCACCTTGCCAAACTTTCACTGGCGTGGAACCAGGCCCTTTCCTTCCCGTTTCAAAAAGCCCCCCGCTTATTACCCCGTCGCAGTAAAAAAACAGTATCTCCGCTTTGTGCCCGGCCGATAGATGTATCCTGCAGAATTGCGCAACAGTACAGTCGGGAAACGATCGCTTACCAGCGAAAGCATATAAGTGCCGTGCTTTCAGAGATGGATATTTCAACAGAAAAGCTTCCGGCACGTAGATATTATGCAGAGCTGAGAAAAGCCAAAATCGGTGTTTCGCCTTTTGGGTGGGGAGAATTCGCGTACAGAGATTTTGAAATTATCCTGGCAGGCTGTCTGCTGTATAAGCCGGATATGTCCCACTGCCTAACGTGGCCTGATCTGTATAAAGCCGACGAAACATATGTCCCGTTTAAGTGGGATTTGTCTGATTTCAAAAGTAAGCTTATGTGGCTTTTGGAGCATCCGGAGACGGTGCAACAATATGCCCGGCACGCGCAGCATGTGTTGGCGTGGTACCGTGAATCACGGGAGGCGCGCGACCTTTTCTGTGCGCGGGTATGGCGTATGGTACGGGAAACCGCTGGGGAGCAGTAGGCAACTATGCACAGACCTCATACTGTCCGAGCTGCGCATTATCTGCTGATTGCAGCGGGAGTGCTCATCTCGTTTGCGTTCTATGTGAGTGATTATTTCGGCATGGTATGTCTGCTGTATCCTGATGACGCTATGTTTTATCATATTGTTGCGCGAAATCTGGCAGCAGGTATCGGTCCCACCAGTGACGGTATCGGCTTTTCCAATGGCTTTCATCCCCTTTGGGCTGTTTTGCTGACATTGCTGTCGTGTATGTTTGATAATATTATTCTGCCGGTGGTTGTGCTGCAGTATGTTCTTTCTGCGGGAACGCTTTTCATTTTTTACCATGTGCTGATACGATATGTGCATCACTCGATAGCTGTTTGTGCTGTGTTTGTGGCAACCTTTGAGCCCTCCTTCGCTGTGCAGCTTATGTATAACGGTATGGAATCGGGGCTGGCCCTGTTTTTCCTGATGTGTATTCTGCTGGCTCTTCAGCGTGATTTGTCGCGTTTGCCCCGGCGAATTCTTCTTGGCGGGCTTTTTTGTCTGCTTTTTTTTTCCCGGCTTGACGGAGGGTTGATGTCGGCTGCATTTGTTGGAGCGGTTTTGTTATTTTCAGGACGCCCTTTTCGAGAGCGGGCCGGGCTGATTGTGTCGGTTCTGGCCCTACCCTCATTATTGGCGGCCGGCTATTTGTTTTTTAATTTGTTTTATTTCGAAACAGCGATTCCCATAAGCGGGGTTATTAAAGCGCTTCCGCAGGGCTCAATACATTTGCCGGGATTGTACCCGGTGGTTAAGCTTTTTTTTCTTAATATTTTTTCCGTTCCATTAAGGGCGATATTCGGCTTTAGTATTTATGGCTCTTCGCCAATTAATTACCTATACCTTGCGGCTGTGGCAGGGATTCTGACCTTTGCGGCGGTGCTTCTCAAAAAACAGAAAAAACTTGACTTTGCAATCGTTTCTCTTTTTGTTTATCTTGTGGTTCACAGCGCGTATTACCTGTTTTTACAATCCGATACCTATTCGCTGAACTGGGTGAAAGCACCTCAGGTAGTAATGCTGTATATATCGATTGCCGTTTTGTTGAGCTCCATGCTGCAGGCGCTTCAGCCCGTGACGTCTCTTCGCTCCGCACAGATACCAGCGTGCATCGCATTTTTGCTTATCGCGACCGGCTATAATTATATAAGAAGCACCAAAACCGGCAGAATCGCCGATTATGGGCTGGCAATAAAGGATTTTCGCTCAGCGCTCCTTTTTATCGAGAACAATATTCCCGAAAGCGCGGGTTTTGTGTCCCGTAATATCGGTTTTTTCGGATACTTGTCACGACGTCCGGTGGTAAGCTATGACGGCCTTCTGAACTCATATGAGTATTATGCGGACTATAAATCAAAAGGCAGGCAGGCTGAGTATTTGCGTCTGCACAACATAGACTACGCCATACAGGCCGTTCCCGAAAAGCAGGATGCCCGGTCTGGAATCGCAGAACAGTTCAGCGGGATAGATGAAAGTGATATAGATTCTGTAGTTATCTTTGATAATGGAATCAAGGAATACTGCGTTAGCAAAAAATACGTTCTTGCACGGTTCGTCTGGGCGGATTGTATGTCTAAAAAACCGATTGTAGCCAAAGCAGCTGATCCTGCTTTCTGAACAAAGCGAAGCTGAGGATAAAATGAACAACAAGTTCGATTCGCGTTTTTTTTGAATATGCTGTTTTTTCGGCTTTGATTGTTCTGAACAGCTTTAAAAACCTTGTGCGTCTGACCCGGTTTTATGAAACCTGCCCCCACCATTGCCTTTATAACAAACAATCTCAAAGCGGGGGGAACCGAGCACGTTGTCAGCACCCTGGCAAATGCCTGGGCCGAGCAGGGGAGAAGCATAACTATTATAACATTTTCTTCTGCTTCTGCTGATTTCTATCCCCTTCACAAACATATCACCAGAGTTTCAATCGGTCATGTCGGCAAAAAGAACAATGCTGTACCGGCACTGTTTCAGATGTTTAGCCGGGTCATACGGCTGCGAAGGGTGCTGCGCAAAACAAGCCCTGAGTGTGTGGTCAGTTTTCTTCCTGTTGCAAACAGCGTGACCCTGCTTGCCGCATACGGCCTGCCGTGCAGGGTTATATTGTCCGAGCGCAACGATCCTGCCCGGCAGCGGCTTGGATGGTTTATGGAAAGACTCAGGAAGCGGGGGTATGCCCGTGCAGATTTTGTCGCGGCAAACAGCCGGGGCGTATGCCGGGCGCTGCAGGCGTATGTCCCTCCGGAAAAGCTCGCCTGTATTAAAAATCCTCTTGTTGTGCCTGACGGAGGCAAAAAGGCAAACCTCGCCGGGAATACAGTCCTGATAGTTGCCAGCCTGACCCGTCAAAAGGCGCATGATATTTTGTTCAGGGCCTTTGCACGTATCAGTAACAGAATACCTGACTGGCGGCTTGCTGTTGCCGGAGACGGGCCGCTCAAGGATGAGCTTGTTTCGCTGAGCCAATCTCTGGGGATCGCGGACCGGATTGACTGGCTTGGCACGGTGAGCGACCCGTTTGCGTATTACCGGGCCGCTTCGATTTTTGTGTTGCCGTCCCGCTATGAAGGTATGCCGAATGCTTTGCTTGAAGCCATGGCCTGCGGCCTGCCGGTTGTGGTGAGCGATGCCTCCCCCGGCCCGCTTGAATATGTGGAGCATGAAGTAAGCGGCCTTGTTGTACCTCCAGAGGATGAAAAGAGGCTCGCCGATGCACTTGTGCGGCTGACAGGCGATGAAGAGCTGCGGCAGCGGCTTGGAAGAAAGGCACAAAAAAGCATAAAGGGGTGCACACTTGATGCCGTCCTTTCCCAATGGGATAGCATTTTTCTTCAGGCATAATCTGTGAACCTTCTTGTTATAACGCAAAAAGTGGACCGTGCCGATCATGTGCTCGGATTTTTTCACCGGTGGCTTGAGCTGATTGCCGGCCGATACGGAACCGTCCTGGTTTTATGTCTGAAAAAGGGGGAGTATAATCTTCCGGATAATGTGCGCGTGAGCAGCCTCGGCAAAGAGCAGAAGGCGTCGCGGCTCCGGTATCTTTTATTGTTTTATGCATATATTGTGAAAAACCGCCGCCGCTATGATGCGGTGTTTATTCATATGAACCCCATATATGCGGTGCTCGGCTGCGCTTTCTGGCTTATGTTCAGAAAGCGCTTTTTTTTATGGTACAATCACCCGCAGGGCGGCATTCTCGCCCGGGCGGCTGTTTTTTTAGCGCACGGGGTTTTCTGCACCTCTTCGTTTGCATTTGCAAATCGATACAAGAAAACGAAAGTAATGCCCGCCGGCATCGACACGGATTTTTTTAAGCGAAACGCCTCTGTTGACCGACGGCCGAACGCTCTGCTGTACATCGGCCGCGTGTCGCCCATAAAAAACATTGAGTGTATGCTCGATGCGGCAAAGCTGCTTGACGCCAGGGGCGTTGACTTCCTGCTTTCAATCGTCGGCGGGCCGATGACCGCTGCTGATGAAGCATTTGAACGTATGTTGCATGATCGTGCCGGGGTTTTAGTCAACAAGGGAAAGGTGCGGTTTCTGCCGAAAGTGTCGCACAGCGAAACGGCGGATTATTATAAACGGGCCGGGGTGTGTCTTAATGCAACACCCACCGGGTCGCTTGATAAAACGGTACTTGAGGCAATGGCATGTGAGGTACCGGTGCTGCTCTCAAACAGGTCCTACTGCGGATCAATTCCCGATCTTTTTATTTTTGAGGAAGAAAATCCCGCGCAGCTGGCAGACAAAATTGAAAGCCTGTTTTCTCTTTCAGATGATGATCGGCTGCGCTGCGGTGCCCGCCTGCGCCGCTACGTCATTGAGCGCCACAGCCTCACCGCGCTGATAAAAGAGATTGTGCATTGCGTGCAATAAAGTCTTCTTTGTTCAGCCGGTGAGTTCGAGTAAGCCGGGGACGCAGTAAAACACCTCTATATTCGCGTAACAAATCCGCTGAAAGAAGAAAAAAATGCTTCCATCAAGCATCCCTTCAAGGATTTGCGCCCTCGGACTGTTCGGCTGAGAGGTAATAAGTCCGGCAACCGGAACATTGGTATCGATGATAACAATGGCAGTGTTCATCGCCCTCTATACGCTTTTGTTCGATTTCCGATTACTACCTTTTTTATGAAATGAATGTTTTTTGAAGAAAGGTTCTTGATCAAAATCGGGCGCGAAATGACAAAGAAATATCATAATGACATCTGAAAAAAAAATTACCGTGGTCTATATTGTGGGAAGCGGGCACTGCGGTTCGACGCTGCTGAATATCCTTCTCAATGGCCATAGCAGTATAACCGGCCTGAGTGAAGTTGGTTCATTGAACCGGCGTTCTCTTGAGCGGGAAGCCCGGATGAACCCGGCAGCCGCATCCTTTTGGGAAAGAGTTGAGAAATGTTATAAAAAAGCAACGAGTGAAGGCTTTGATATGATGGACCTGTCGGCCCCTTCATTTTTGGAGCTTTTTCAGATGCCTGAAAAAAGCAAAAAGGACTATATTGAAAAAAATTATCATATTTTCACCTGCGTTTCCCGGCAGACGGGAACACGCATTGTGGTTGATGCATCAAAGTTCTGGCAGCGCCTTTATCTATTGTATCGGAGCAGGCTTTTTGATGTTAAGGTTATTCATCTGGTACGGGACGGAAGAGCGGTTGTCTGTTCGTATATGAAAAAGTACGGCGGCTTCCGGTATGCGATAAGAAGATGGATGGGCTCGAGCATTATGGCCTCTTTGATTTTGAGCCGGATTCCGGAAGACCGGTGCTGCCGCATTCGTTATGAAGATCTCGTTTTAAAACCGGAAGGAACCCTTCGTGCTATTGCCGGTTTTCTCTGCCTGGAATTTGAGCAGTCCATGCTTTCGATGGACAAAACAGCGCACATCGGCATCGGCGGTAACAGAATGCGGTTTGCCGGGGACAGCCGGATTATGCCGGATGACTCCTGGCGCACCGCTATGCGGAAACGGCATAAGCTTTTGTTTGCCCTTGTGGCCGGCTGGCTGAATTATTGCTACGGGTATCACGGCAAAACTGATTTATGAAACGGGATGAAACGGAATGAGGCTCGGTAAAAAAACGTTTTTAAAAAATATTCTGACGAAACCGGCAGCAGTACATGAGCTGCTTCCCGGTTTCCGGCGGAAGGGGTCATACCCCCCGCGCGTTGTGTATGTTGCCTCCATGCCGAGAACGGGATCTACGCTTGTCAAGCGCTATTTTGGCGATCATCCACAGATAAAGCTTTCCGGCATGAGCCCGTCCCATAACTATATGGATGCGTGGATTATGCAGCGGCTCTATTATCCATTCGGAAAAACGGTTCTGGATAAGCGCACAAAATATATAAACCATATTGATGATATTTTCCGGCGGTTCGGCGGCCATGTGCGCGTGATTGTGCTGGTTCGCGATCCGCGGGATCAGCTGCTGTCTCTTCTTGAGACTGACCGGCATGCAGGTGTTCCCCGCGATCGGACGTTCTGGGCCGCCTGGTACAGGCATTACAGCCGCGG
Source organism: uncultured Thermodesulfobacteriota bacterium (assembly GCA_964621615.1). Taxonomy (GTDB): domain Bacteria; phylum Desulfobacterota; class WTBG01; order CAIYCZ01; family CAIRTM01; genus CAZUMW01. Next base: position 41,082 of record CAZUMW010000006.1, on the reverse strand, counting down.
CCTTGCGGTGCTTCAGCAGCTGGCCGATACGAATTGTGCGCGGCTTCTTCGATATGAGGATATGGTCGCCTGCCCTGTGGAAATAAAAAAAGCCTTTTTAGCGTGGGCGGGGCTGCAGACCGGTGAGCTGACAAATACCTATAGCAACACCCGCCGGAAAATAGCTGCAAAAAGTGATACCAGCGAAGACTGGAAGTGCCATACAACGAATACCGTTCACCAGGGCTCACTGCAGAAATGGCGCACAATCGATGCTGACACACAGACAGGCACGCTTATTCAGACGTACAGGGAATGCCCGCAGGCTGCAGCGCTTATGGAGCAGCTCGGCTATGTGTCCGGAGATGCGGGAATAGCAAAGCCGGCTCCTATAGAACCCGGCTTTTTAATGCCGTAACTATATGCCGGTTATGGTGCGTTTGGAAAATGTAAAACAAATCTATTACAAGTCAGGGTGGATTTGGTAAGGTTGGTAATCATCCTGGACGTTAATTAACCGTATTGATTTTTTATGGGTTTTTCAGAACAGGACAAGTGTTTTCGAGTTGATTTTATCGGCATTGGAGCACCGCGCAGCGGAACTTCATGGGTTGCACGATCTTTGGAAGAGCATCCGGAAGTATGCTTTTCGTCAACGAAAGAGACTCATTTTTTTGACCGTGTCTATAAAACGGAGAAAGATTTGGTGCATTATAGGACGCATTTCAAAAACCTTTCTCCAGGTAAGGTAATAGGGGAATTCACACCCAGCTATTACCTGAATGATGAGATAGCACGCAGGATAAAGAAACATTTTCCCCGGGCAAAAATTATTGTGTGCTTGCGCAATCCCGCTGAAAGAGCAGTTTCACACTTGCAATATAATGTCCGCAAAGGGTCACGAGGGCGACGCACGAATATGACAGAACTAATTCAAAAAAATGATCCGGTAGTTACTGCGGGATTTTATTATTACTATTTGGGAAAATTTTTAAATATTTTGATAAAGACAGAATTCACGTGATCCTTTTTAGGGATCTGGCTTCTGATCCGTATTCTGTAATTAAGAAGCTGTATCGATTTATAGGTGTAGATGAAAATTTTGTGCCCGTTTCAGCGGAATCGGTCGTTAATGCAGCCCAAAAAACAAATTATCGCTACGTTTTTATAAACAGGGTTCTGTATTTTTTGCGACGGATGTTTCGCAAAATGCCGAAAGACAAAATGCTGAGGAAAGGGATACGACTGGCAGGCGCAAATAAGGCATTTATGAAAATCATGAAATACAATCAGATAAAATCACGCGATGGGCAAAAAAGTCATACCCCAACAATTGGTGGAGACACAAAAAAACAGCTGCAGAACCTCTACAGGGAAGACATTGTACAGCTTGAGAACCTGATAGGAAGAGATTTGAGCACGTGGTTGCAGAAGGAATGAAAAAGCTCGTTTACATAACCAATGCCAGGCTTCCCACCGAAAAAGCGCACGGCTATCAGATTTGTAAAATGTGCGAAGCCTTTGCAGAAAACGGTTTTGATGTGGTATTGCTCTGCCCCAACCGGGTGCAGCACGACCGCCGGTTAGCCGAAAGCACGGTTTTTGACTACTATGGTATATCCCGCTCGTTTCGGGTTGAAAAAATAAAGAACCTTGATGTGATACGTTTCGAACCATTTGTGCCTGCGGCTGTTTTCCGCGTGCTGTTTTTTCTGCATGCCGTGATATGGGGCTTTCTTGCTGTGCGTGCAGCTAAAAAAGAGAGGGGCGATCTTTATTTCACCCGAGAAATCACGACGGCATACTGGCTTGTGCGGCTTTGCCTGCCGGCCGTGTGCGAAATACATACCATTCCCGGTGCGCTGCAAAAACGGCTATTGTGCAGGATAATGAAAAGCCCGTGTCTGTTGCGGCTCATTGTGCTGACCTCTCATCTCAGAGATCGCATAGCGGCTTTGTGCAGACCTGGCACGCAGATAGATGTTCTCCCCGATGCAGTGGATTTGTCGTTTTACAAAGACCTCCCCTCACGTGATGAATGCAGGAAGATGCTGGGCATTCCGGCAGATCGTGCGGTTATCGGCTATATCGGCAGGTTCCAGACCATGGAGCTGGAAAAGGGGATTCCGGAGCTGATCGAGGCGATGGCGCATATTGGTCCTGTAGCGGGCAGGGAGCCGCTGCTGTTGTGTGTGGGAGGCCCTTTGGAACCTGTTCAGCGCTATCAGGACCACGCCCGCAGACACGGGGTGTCTCATCATTCGCTCATGTTTGTTGACCGGGTTCCGAATGAGGACGTGCCCAAATGGATTCGCGGTTGCGATGTTGTTACCATTCCGTGGCCATGGACGGATTTTTCAGCCTATTGTACCTCTCCCATGAAACTGTTTGAATACATGGCAGCAGAGGTCCCTATTGTGGCCTCGGATTTGCCTGCCCTGCGGGATGTTCTTCATCATGGGGAAAACTGCCTTCTGGTCAAACCCGGCAACGGTGCTGCGCTTGCTGAAGCAATTATGGCGGTTTTGTCGGATGAGGAAAGGGGGGCCAGGCTTGCCGGATGTGCCGCGGAAGAGGTTGTGAAGTATACCTGGTATAACAGATGCAGATATATTATTGATACTTGTACAGCGTAATTTTTTTATCCCTGCATGAAATCTTTCCAGGCGCAGGGCACCTTTCCTGAGATTTTCTCCAGCCTTTGTACATCCTCGAATAATATATCCCGTATAACCTTCCTCTCATCGGCTTCCAGCAGCGGCGGCTTTGCTGTAAGCAGGTGCTCATAGGCGACATTGAAGAGCCGGCTTTTTTTGAGAAATTTTTTTAAAGATCGGTTTTTTATTGCCCTGTTTTTAAGATGGTATAACCAGGGGCTTTTTATCATTGTGTTTTTGCTTGTGTGTACGGTGGTAAGCTCTCTGTGCGGCAGTTCAAAAAAGCATAATTTTCCATCTTAGTATACGCTGATTTAATGTCAAGGCATCAAAAATATCAAAAACCTGGCCCCCCTCCACCCGCCCCGTTATTACACAAATCCGACAAACTGTACCTTTACAAAGCAGGCTGATTAAATCATAATAGGCCTGTAAAAACGAATTTTTACATGAATTGAACTGATCAGGTTTGTGTTTTATTGAATTCGCTTGCAAAACAAAAACGTTTCCGGTTCGGGGCAAACTGGCAGCGGTTCCTTGCCGTGCTTGACGAGCAGCGCATCCGGACCGCTGAACAATCCCTTCTCGATCTGTTCCGCTGTGCAGACATGCGCGGCCTGCGGTTTCTCGATGCCGGTAGCGGAAGCGGGCTGTTCAGCCTTGCAGCGCGCCGGCTCGGCGCCACGGTCTGCTCGTTTGACCGGGATCAGCAATGCCTGGCATGCGCGCGCGAGCTCAAAAAGCGCTATTTTCCCGAGGATGACCGGTGGGCTATTGCGGCGGGGTCTGCTCTGGATGAGGCATTTATCGATACACTTGGCACATATGATGTTGTGTACTGCTGGGGGGTTTTGCATCACACCGGAGATCTGTGGCGCGGGCTCGATATAATAAGACGTCCGGTTGAGAAAAACGGGCTGCTGTGCATTGCCGTGTATAACGATCAGGGGTGGCGCTCAGCCGCCTGGAAACAGATTAAGCGATTTCACTGTTCCGGAAAACTGCCGGCGTGGCTTACCGTTTTCCTGTGCCTTCCTGTTCTCAGCGCTGCCTGTGCAGTGAACGACGTGGTGCGGCTGCGCAGCCCGCTCACCCGGTACCGTAGCTACGGGAGCCGGAATCGGGGCATGTCGGTGTGGCATGACTGGATTGACTGGCTCGGCGGGTATCCCTTCGAGGTTGCCTCGCCTGAGTCTATTATCGATTTTTATCAGCACAGGGGATACACGCTTGTTAATCAGGTGCGCACCCGGGGGTGGGGAAACAATCAGTTTGTATTTCGCAACAGCGCTGCAGGCGGTGACTGACCGCTGGTGCGGCGGCCGGTGTATGCATGGGAAAAGCGGTTGTTATTCATATTATCACAAAAATGGAGCTCGGCGGGGCGCAGCAAAATACCCTGCATACGGTTACCCATCTTGACGACAGCCGGTTTGTGGCATATCTGGTAGCAGGTGAGGGGGGAGAGCTTTTTGATGAGGCGCGCCGTACCTGTAAGAACATGTATACAGTGCGTGATCTTGTCCGGGAAATACGGCCGCTCAAGGATGTCAGGGCGCTTTTTTCACTGGCGTCTGTGCTGCGGTCGATAAAGAAGCGGCACGGTGCTTCAGCGTCCTGTATTGTTCACACGCACAGCTCAAAAGCCGGCATCCTCGGCCGGTGGGCGGCACGGGCCGCCGGTATTCCGATCGTTGTACACTCTTTCCACGGTTTTGGATTTCACCCCTATCAGCCGGCGCCGGTTCGGTGGTTTTATATTTTTCTTGAGCGCATAACCGCTCTGGTCACTACCCGGTTTATCGCGGTGTCACAGGCGAACCGGGACCGGGCAGTACGGCTCGGAATCTGCCGGTATGAGAATTCGGTATTGATTCGAAGCGGCATCGACATAGAGCGCTACCGGTGCAGTGAACCCTCGCGCGCGGAAACGCGCCGCGAGCTGAATATTCCCGCCGAGGCCCCGGTTGTTATCATGATCTCCTGTCTCAAGTTGCAGAAGGCACCGGTCGATTTTGTCAGGGCTGCGCGTATTGTTGCGGAGCGTATTCCTGCGGCACAGTTTCTGCTGGTCGGCGACGGCCGGCTGCGCACGGCGGTCGAAGCCGAAGTAGAACAAAGCGGGCTGACATCGTGCTTTCACCTGTGCGGCTGGCGGCGGGATATACCCCGGCTGATCCACGCCGCGGATATTATGGTGCTAACATCGCTGTGGGAAGGGCTGCCGCGGGCGGTGCTGCAGGCAATGGCAGCGGGTGTGCCCGTGGTTGCCACCGCGGTGGACGGAACACCCGAAGCTGTCCGGGACGGGGTCAGTGGGTTCGCCGTTCCCCCCCGGGATGTTCAGGCATTTGCCGACAGGGTTGTCTTTCTTGTCCAACATCCTGAAACGGCACAGGAAATGGGACGCAGGGGCAGCGAGCGTGTGGCAGAGTTTGATATACGCAGGATGGTTTCCGCTCAGGAGCAGCTTTACCGTGAACTGTCCGCCGCTGCCGAACCGCGGTGAGGCCCGCCCGGGCACGACCTGCTTGCACGCGGCACAAAAGTTTGTTATATTTTATGAAGTACTCGCCTCCGCCTTTAACGATGGCGGTGCGTGTGCTGTCCGCGCTCGGTGTGCGGGTCTTACGGATTCAGTTTATGTTTTGAATCAGCACGTTCCGGGAAACGGTTGCAGGAGGTACGCAGAGGCATGGGGGCACAATTCAAATTCGGAGAATATCTTGTCAAGGCCGGCGTCATTACCCAGGCACAGCTCGACCAGGCTGTTCAGATTCAGGAAGAAAGAAAAAAAGATAGTGATATCAATGAATTGCGCCCTATTGGGGAGATCGTTCACGAGCTGTTCCGCATACCGCCCGAGGTGATAGAAAATGTATTTATCCATTTTTGTCTGGCGCGCCTTACCGAAGAAAAAATTCAAAACATGATGCTCAATGATCCTCAGCTGAAAGCGCAGGGCATAGATTATGTGAACTCCATAACCGGTCTGGAAGTTACGGTGCCCGCCTGCAACAGGCGCCGGGCCGATCTTGACCATATGGTGCTTGAAAACGGTAAGCTGGTCTGTAAATACCAGGAATCAATTGAATATCGCATCGACGGCTCCATGACGATCACATTCAGCATGTTCGGCGACCGGGAGTGCAAGGTCACAACCGGGTTTGCCTATAAGATGAAAGAGCAGCAGCTGATGTTCTTTGCTGATGTGCTGCGCGAAATACGGCCGCTGCTGGCAGAGGCTCACGAAGAATACGGCCGGAATTTCGAGATGCTGCAGGACGTGTCCCGTAACACATCATAGCCTTCCGCTTTCCTGCCTGTTATATGCCTGCCTGCAGGAGCCGCTGAAGCCGCGATCTCCATCACAGGTACATGGTATTACGTATACTGCCGTGGAAAAAATTAAAGTCATCCATCCCATAACCCGGTTAATCGTGGGCGGCGCCCAGCAGAACACTATTGATACCTGCACCTACCTGAGCCGGGAAATGTATGACACGGAAATCATTGTCGGGCCGCAAACCGGCCCGGAGGGCGAGCTGCTGTCAGAGGCCGGGCGCCGCGGTGTGAGGCTTCATGTCATACACGAGCTCGTGCGCGAGATCAGCCCGGCCAGGGATGCCGCTGCCCTTATGAAAATGGTTTCATATTTCCGTGCCCAAAAGCCCCGCATCGTTCACACGCACAGCTCAAAAGCCGGAATTCTGGGCCGGTGGGCTGCGCGCATTGCCGGTGTTCCGGTTATTGTCCACACCGTACACGGCTGGGGCTATCACGAGTATCAGCCGGCTCACATACGCCTTCTGTATCAGTATCTGGAGAGAATAACGGCCCGCATAACCGATAAGATGATCGTCGTTTCTGATTGCAACGCCGAAAAAGGCCTGTCGGATGCCATCGGCAGCCGGGATCTCTACACAACCATTCACAGCTCGATCGATATCGATGCGTTTTCACCTGAAAAGTATGACCCTGTGCGCATCCGGCGTTCATTCGGCTTTTCCGCACATGCGCCTGTTATTGGGATGGTGGGGCGGCTGTCGAGTCAGAAAAACCCGGCTGACTTTGTCCGCGCAGCTGCGCTGGTGAAGCAGAAAAAGCCGGAGGCGGCGTTTCTTTTTGTCGGGGACGGCCCGCTGAGAAGCGGGATCGAGCGGCAGATTACGCAGTGCGGCCTCGAGGGATCGGTTGTGCTTGCGGGGCTGCGGGACGATGTGCCGGCGCTGCTGGCCTGCATGGATGTGTTTATATTGACCTCATTGTGGGAAGGGCTGCCCCGGGTGATTGTCCAGGCCATGGCTGCCGGCGTGCCGGTTGTCGCAAACGGCGTCGACGGCGTGAGGGAAATTATCCGTAACGGAACAAACGGGTTTATGGTTGACCCCGGCGATACGGCGTCCATGGCTGACAGGGTTATCAGCCTTCTTGAATGCCCGGACCTGCGCGCCTCTGTGACGCGTCAGGCGCACGCGACCGTACGGCAGGAATTTTCCCTCTGGTCCATGATAGGGCGGATTGAAGAGATTTACGGTGAACTGCTGCAAGAAAAAAAAATCATATAGCTCCGGCAATCCCGCTCCCGTCATTCGAAGTGCATTTTTGCGGAGGCAGGCATGAGCGGCCCCGTGTTTGTCGGCTTGGGAACAAATATCGGCAGCAGGTTCGACAATCTGCAGCAGGCTGTCGACGCCATGAGCGACTGCATCGCTATCCGCTCTGTTTCGTCTGTGTATGAAACAGAGCCCGTTGGCTTTGAGCAGCAGCCCTGGTTTCTGAATGCAGTTGTGTGCGGCGACACACCGCTGGCGCCGGACCGCCTGCTTGACCGGCTGCAGCAGATAGAGCTTCTTATGGGAAGAGAACGCACCGGCGTCGACAAGGGGCCGCGCGTTATTGATCTGGATATTCTTTTTTATTGCGATATAATAAGCGCCGGCAGGCGGCTGACCATACCCCATCCGGCTCTGCCGCAGCGCACCTTTGTGCTTGCCCCGCTTGCGGAGATTGCCCCGGGGTGGGTGCATCCCGTGCTGAATAAAAACATGCGCCAACTCTATGAAACCGTTAACTCAGCAAAGCAGGCAGTGAAATGGACACAGAAAAAATTGAGCATCTGATAAAGGAGCTGATAGCCGCTATCGGTGAGGATTCTGAGAGAGAGGGGCTTCAGGAAACACCGGCCCGTGTTGCCAATTCATTTGACAAGCTGTTCGGCGGATACCAAAAGGAGGCTGCAGACGTCGTCAAGACATTTTCGGGTGAAAATTATGACGAAATGATCATTTGCAACGATATTGATTTCTATTCGACCTGCGAGCACCATCTGCTGCCCTTTTTCGGGAAGGCCCATATCGGCTATATACCGAACAAAAAGCTTATCGGCGTGTCGAAGCTTCCGCGCATTGTTGAAATATACGCCCGCCGCCTTCAGAATCAGGAGCGGATGACCATGCAGATATGCCGCGCTATTAATGACCTGCTCAAGCCGCGCGGCGTGGGGGTTGTCATAAAGGCACAGCATCTGTGTATGATGTCGCGGGGGGTGGAGAAGCAGAATACCGTGATGACGACATCATCGTTTACCGATGTGTTCCGCGCCAATGAAAAAACCCGCAGCGAATTTCTCCGTCTGATTGAATGATCCTCATAATTGATAATTACGACTCCTTTACCTATAATCTCTATCAGCTTTTTGAAACGCTCGGCGCGCACGCCCGCGTGGCTGCCAATGACGATATAACCGTAGAGGGAATTCGGGCGCTCCGGCCGGAGGCTCTGGTTATATCGCCCGGCCCGAAGCGGCCCTCCGACAGCGGCATTTCGCGGGAGGCGGTCGAGCGCTTTTACCGGGAAATTCCGGTTCTTGGGGTGTGTCTCGGGCACCAGTGCATAGCAGAGGTGTTCGGCGCGCAGACGGTCCACGCACGCAGCATTCTCCACGGCAAGACGTCAGACGTGTATCATGACGGCATCGCCATATTCCGTGATGTCCCCTCGCCGTTTGATGCGGCCCGGTATCACTCTCTGTCAATCAGCAGCGTGCCGGAGGGCTTTGTGCGATCCGCCTGGGCAGGTGATGGTGAGATAATGGGCATCCGGCACCGGTCTTTTCCGCTGTTCGGAATTCAGTTTCACCCCGAGTCGTTCATGACGCCTGAGGGTGCCCTGATTATCAGGAATTTTCTTGATGAAATATGAAACGATAGAGCTTGACCCGTTCAGCTTTTTTAAGCGGCTCGATCCCGGACAGCACCCGTGCTTTTTGACCGGAGGCCCGGCTTCAGGATGGCGGGAGCCGGTTATCGGGTTTGACCCGGCTGAGGTGTTTGCCGGCGGCGTTGGCGATCAGGATGATTTTCTGTCATTTGTCGAGCAGCAGGCGTCCCGGGGAAGAAAGCTTATCGGCTATTTTTCCTACGACCTGGGGCGTGCGCTCCACCGCGTCAGGCTCAGGGCGGCCAACGATCTGCAGCTTCCCGATATATATTTCTGTGCATTTGACAATATGATCCACCTGACCGGGAGCGGCCCGGTTTTGTGCTATCGCGACGGCGGATTTCCCGACGCGGTCAGGGATATTATGCGGCGTGACCCCGCAGGGAGTGCAGGGAAGGGCGGCACCCGGCTTTCGCCGGTTATGTCCTCCAAAAGCTACAGCCGCGCCTACGATACAATCAAGCGCTATATTTATGAAGGGGATTTGTATCAGATCAATTTTGCCCACCGGCTTGAGGCCTGCACTGAAATCCCCGGCTGCATTCTTTTTGACCGGATTGTATCACGGAACCCGGTCGGTTACTGTGCCTATATCGCCGGCAGCGGCTTTGAGGTTCTGAGCGCCTCTCCCGAGCTTTTTGTGTCCATGCAGGACGGGATCCTTGAGACATGTCCGATCAAGGGAACCCGGCCGCGGGGCAAGACCCCACAGGAGGATATTTTCCTGCGCGAGGAGCTGCTTTCAAACGCCAAGGAAGGCGCAGAGCTCAATATGATTACCGACCTTCTGAGAAATGATGCAGGGAAAGTGTGTGCGGCCGGGTCGGTGCGGGTTGCCGGCGACCGGATCATCAGCCGGTGCCCGACAGTGTGGCATACCTTTGCGCGGGTAAAGGGCAGGCTGGCCGCCGGCTATTCACCCGTTCAGGCGCTTTTGTCAATGCTGCCCGGCGGCTCGGTCACGGGGTGCCCGAAAAAGCGTGCAATCGAAATTATCGACGAGCTCGAGCCGGTCGCACGGTCGGTCTATACGGGCGCCGTCGGCTACATCAACCCCTCGCGCGACCTGCAGTTCAGCGTTGCCATCCGCACCGTTCTCAAAAAGGCGGAAAAGCTGTATCTGTATGTCGGGGGAGGAATTGTGTATGATTCCGTCAAAGACAGCGAGTATCAGGAAACGCTGGACAAGGCGCGATCGTTCATGGACATTGTGCCGTGAATCGGATAAAAGGAAAATGACGGCGGACACGCTGCGCTTAGTCCGCCCTACGGCTGGACAAAGCGCGATCGTTCATGGACATTGTGCCGTGAATCGGATAAAAGGAAAATGACGGCGGACACGCTTTGCTTAGTCCGCCCTACGGCGATAGATTATGGAATTTGTGTAGGGTGGACACGGATGTGTCCACCGATTGAGAAGAGCAATTTCGGCGGACAGGCTTTCGCTTAGTCCGCCCTGCAGGATGGATGGCGGAGACCGGGTAGTCTACCGATTAAAAACATGGGCAGGAGCACATAAAACGTACTTTCCTCAATACCCGCTTACAGCAGCGACTGGACGTCGTGAGAAAGGTGGATGCTGTAATCATCTGCTGCCAGCAGCGCATTGTCGTCGGTGCGGATCATGCGCGCCGATACATGAATGACGTGTTTTCCCACTGCATAGCTGCCCACAAGAATCGCCTGCGCGCTGTGTTCGGTGCTGATGTGCTTCAGCTCCCGCGAAAGGAAAAACTCACCTTTCTCGGGCCGTATCAGCGCTTTGCCGTCCCGGAGCTTGACGTCCAGGATACGGAATCCCTTCTGTGCAAGGCGCGATGCGAGCTGCTCCGCGGTTATGCGCCCGAAGGTGGTTGTATCTTTCAGGTTGTCGATCGACACAAAGGTGGCGGTCAGCACCGGGTCATTCAGGTGAAGCCGCCCGTTAAGCTGGCCGGCAAGCCGGTCTGCAGCTTTGTAATTTACCGCAATAAGCCCTCCCCGCTGCGCTCCCCAGTGCTCTGCCGGCTCCGTCCGGGGCTGTGTGAGCATCATACACCCCTGCATGGTTATTATGAGAGCAGCTGCCCCCAGCATCCTCACCGATTTTCTGCAAACCATATCTCAATCCTTATCGACCAGTTGAAATCGTTTATAGCTTTTTTCCATAGCAGGGTCCATGAGCATGTTTTCGCTGTAATACCGTCTGTCCTCGAGGCTCGCCACTTGGGCGGTTTGCGCTGTTTGCACCAGCAGGCGGTCGCCGTCTGACAGATCCGTGGTAATGAGCACGCTGCTGCTCAGGAGCTTTGTGTGGTAGCTGACCGTAAAGCGGGCGGCTGCTCTGTCGGTTGTGAGGCGGAATCCGCGGCCAAGCAGCTTTGTGGTTATAAGCTCATGGTATAGGGTTTCAAATGCGGTTTTGTTCTTTTTCTCTATATAGACTGGCTTTGCAAACCGCCACGGGCTCTGCTCTCGAAGCGATGCTGCCTTCCGGGCGAATTGAGCAGCGATAACCCCCCAGCGGCCGATACCTGCTTTGTGCTTTGGGCTGATATAGGGGATGTGTATTTTTTCAGCAGCGACGGCAGCCGATTGCTTTATAAATCCGGCTGTTTTTTTTATTGCTTCCCACATCGATGAGCCTGCCGACGCTGCCAGATCAGCGCTTGCCCGCGCCCCGCGCGACAGCGCTGCTGTGATACGCCCGTCTGCCCCTGCGGCGGAGGCCTTTTCAGCAGGTGAGGGCTGTTTTTGCTGCGGCGGTGGAGGTGGTGTCGCCCCCGGGCGTGCATCGGGTTCGGGGCGGGAAGGCTGTGCGTGCGCGGTTTCCGGTGGTGTTTCAGACTCAGTCTCTGAGTCTGTCTGGTTATCGGGGGTAACGATTGACGGTCCGTAGCCAAGCTCGACAAGAACCGATTCGACCGGATCGAGGGCCCGGCCTGCAGGAGAGCCAACAGCGTCGGTACGGTTGTCAGCGGCGAAGGCCGGCGGCGGATAATTACAGATGATAAGCGTCGCTATGCTGCACCAGAGAAGCAGGCCGGCCCGCATGGCGCTGCTGTATCGGCGAGCCGTGTGTATGGTTCGTGCCGTGCGTGGCAGAAAGGGAAACATGTTTGTTGTACGCTTCATTATTCGCTGTGGGGTGATAGTAAAATGGTATTGCACTGATGCCTGATTACACAGGCGATATATGAATACTCCTACAGCTGTACATTGTATTTCTGTATTAAAGCAATTTTTGTACCATTTTTGTAAAAACAAAAAATACGCAGCATTTAATGCCCGCCGGCCGGGCAGACGGTATTTTTTCGGTGTATAAAGCTTGTTTGTGTATCTATTGTATACATTGTGAGTAAGAAATGCAGCGTATTTTTAAATGCAAGGCATAGTAATTGCAAATAAAATCCTGAGAAACAAGACCATTTTTTCCGACTGACCGGAAAAAGAACGTCATATGAGGGAAAAGGACAATGAAAAAAGGACCCCTGGCACTGCTGCTGTTGTGTTTTTCGGTGTGCGCCTGCCTGCCCGGCTGGACAGTGCCGAGCCGACCGGAAATTTTTATCAGCCATAATCTCGGGACATATGCCTCCACGGGAAGGGTTGCCATAATGCCGTTTCAAAATGATCATTATGCACAGCAGCTTGGTACGGAGGCCGCAGAGTTTGTCAAACAGGCGCTGATGGCGCGCAGAATGTTCAAAGAGAGCATGGTCATTGAAAATGCCTTCTGGCATAACCGTCAGGTCGACACGGCAGCAGTTATTAACCAGGCCCTGTGCGATGTGCAGGCACAGGGGTTTGATCTGCTTATGGTCGGAGACATTCTCGACTATATGCCGTCGACTGCGGGAGAGACAAAAGCGGTTATATCCGCCAGGCTTATAGAAATTGCCTCAGGTGAAACCCTCTGGTGGGGAAAAGCCTCCTGCAGCGGCAGGGGCGGCAGAACGTTTCTTTTATGGGCAGAAGATCTCTCCGGCGATCCGCCTTTGGCAAAATCGCTTTTGCGCAAAGCCGCTCATAAAATTGCCGCTGCGCTGCGCCGGGCAGGATAGGTGTACGGTTTTTTATTGCTGCAAAAAAGCTGAACAGCCCGGACTGGCGCCGGGCATTGACCGTAGCGCCTCTTTGTCATGCCGTGTAAGTGTGATATAGTGTTAACTGATTGTGTAGCATTCGGGTGATCCAGAATTTTTTCAGGGGCCTGTACGGTGTCAGCTAACAAAACGCTCAAAGACTATTACGACATACTTGACATCCCGGACACCGCCGACGAGGCTGCCATAAAAGCGGCATATCGTGCCGGAGCAATGAAGCACCACCCGGACAGAAACAGCGGGAGCAAAGCTGCAGAGGAGCGCTTTAAGCTGGTGTGCGAAGCCTATGGCGTGCTTATGGACCCGGCCCGCAAATATCACTACGACCGGCTGCGGGTGCAGCAGAACCCCGCGCTGTACAATACATTTGTTCCCTACTTTACCATGGGGTCATCCTCAGACGCGGCAAAGCGGGTTGCGTATTTACACCGCGAGGCGCGCCGGATTATCGAGTCGAGCCCAGCTTCGCCGTGCGCTGAAGTGCTGCGCGACACCGCGGCAGAAATTATGCGGCTTGCCTATGAGTGGCAGTGCGATACAACTGAGCAGATCTCCGATATCCTTGAGTGCCTGTGTGCGGTGAAGCGCCGTGAGGTGCTCCGCTGCAAACTGCTGCTCGATGTCGATGCGATGCTGCGGGATATATCCCTGTATTACGGGAGCGGAGCGCGGCAGCAGGCCGTCTGTGAAATATGGGACCGGGCGCACCGGCGCCCGTGCACCGGCGCGCTTCGCGACAGCGGTGTTTGTGTTGTTGCCCGCTCCATTTATGAGGTTATTGCCGGTCAAGCCCGTACGCTCAATCTAAGCATCACTGATCTGATGCGGGAATACTGCGGGATGCGCGGCGGTGCTTCAGAGGCCTCGGCGGTCTGCCGTTTGTTCTCCGGAGCGGTTCGGCAGACAGTGGATGATATCTTCCGGTTTATGACGTTCAGCACCCTTGATGCTTCGGATACGATCGACGCTGTTATGGATCTGTATTGCGGGCATATGCTGCAGCAGACGGAAGCCGCTGATATCCATGCGGTGCTGAAAGCCCTGCAGGAAATGGATGAAATTGCCGGGCTGTGCTCCTATGATATCTCCGGTCCGGCCGGACACATTGCCCGGCAGTTTTGCCGCAACAAAGAGATTCAGGCCAAAAAAATGACGCTTGCTGCTGCGGCGCGCAGCCTCGGCGACATTATCTGTCTTGTGCAGAGATGCTCTTTTCCGGGCAGCGACTGCATCATTAACGGCATCCGCTCGATTATTGATGAGCGGCAGAACATGATTCGCCGGGTGACCCACAGCATTACGCATCACAGAAACGAGGCGGCACGAGGAGCAGCCGGCAGCTGAGCGCGCATCGGGGCCCGGATACGCAAAATATGCTTGAGAGCGCTTTCCGGTTGCGCAGGCAGGCAACTTCTGATATACTGGCTGTGCTTTTGCGGTAGCAGCCGTGTACGGGTAATGGCGGGCTATGACAACAGGGGGCTACTGATACTGGCCGAAACACCCGGGTGAAATTGATGCTGCACAACACAGCTGGAAGGCATATGCCTGTTTCTGCGCATCCCGAGTTTTTTTCGACCGAACACAGCACCTATAATACGGCGCGTGCCCCACATGTTTGTTGATTTTGTTGAAAGACGAAAGCGTTCCCTTCACGATGCCCAGGAAGCCTATCCGGACAAATTTGCTTCCGAGGAGCAGATTTTCCGCACCATCCGCCGGGGACACCGCATCTTTATCGGCACCGCGTGCGGTGAGCCCCAGTATCTCGTTCAAGCCCTCCGCGATTATGTGGACAAGCACCCCAAGGCATTTTTCGATGCCGAGGTGTATCATGTCTGGACGCTCGGCGTCGCCCCCTATGCCGAGGAGAAGTTCAGAAGAAATTTCAGGCTGAACTCCTTTTTTGTCGGTGACAACACCCGCGAAGCGGTTAACCGCGGGCTGGCCGATTACACCCCGCTGTTTCTATCCCAGGTCCCATCCCTGTTTTATCGCGGCCTTATTCAGATGGACATCGCGCTGATTCAGACGTCGCTTCCCGATTCGCACGGTCACATGAGCCTCGGCGTCAGCGTGGATATCGTCAAGGCCGCGGTTGAAAATGCAAAAACGGTCATCGCTCAGGTAAATGCGCACATGCCCCGCGTTCACGGCGACACCTTCATACACATTAAAGACATTGATTACATTCTGCCGCACGATGAGCCCATTCTTGAGTTCCGAACAAGCCCCCCCGATGAAACAGCAGAAAAAATCGGCAGCTATGTCTCAAAGATCATCCAGGACGGCGATACCATTCAGGTGGGCTACGGAAGCATGCCCAACGCCATCATGGCAAGCCTCACCGGCAAACGGGATCTCGGCGTTCACACCGAGCTGATCTCCGACGGCATCGTTAATCTGATGAAGGAGGGCGTTGTCAACAACTCGAAAAAATCGCTCGACCGGGGTAAAAGCGTTGCGTCGTTCTGTATGGGAACGCCTGAAACATATGCCTATATTCATGACAATCCCGCCATCGAGTTCAAAACAATCGATTACACGAACAACCCGCTGAACATCGCCCGCCAGAACAATATGGTTGCGATCAATTCTGCTCTGCAGGTCGACCTCACCGGCCAGACCACCTCGGAGTCGATCGGCCGCTATTTTTACAGCGGCATCGGCGGGCATGCTGATTTTATGCGCGGCGCGAACCTGTCGCCCGGCGGAATCACTATTCTGACGCTGCGGTCGACCTCCAATGACGGGGAGCACTCCCGCATCGTTCCCCTGCTTGACGAGGGAACCGGCATTACGCTCACGCGGGGCGACGTTAATTACATCGTTACCGAAAACGGCATTGCCTATCTGAAGGGCAAAAATATCAGGGAGCGCGCCATGGACCTGATTTCCATCGCACACCCGAAGTTCAGGCCGTGGCTGATCGAAGAGGCAAAGAAGCAGGGCCTTATCTATGAGGACCAGGCGTTCATACCCGGCAAGCGCGGTGAGTATCCCGAGCACCTCGAGACCTACAGAGAGATAAAAACAGGCGAGCAGATACTGCTCAGGCCGGTGCGTATCAGCGACGAGCCGCTTGTCAAAGACTTTTTCTATTCCCTGTCCGACCGGAGCATGTACCGCCGGTTTATCTCAAACAGGCAGGATATGCCCCATGAGCGGCTTCAGGAGTTTGTGGTCATTGATTACACCGAGGAGATGGTTATACTGGCTGTGCACCAGATGGAGGAAAAGGAGGTTATTCTGGGTATCGGCCAGTACGGCATCGATAAAAACACACACACAGCTGAAGTTGCGGTTGTTGTTCGCGACGACCGCCAGGAGCAGGGCATCGGCAGCGAGCTGCTGTCCTACCTTACGTATCTCGCCAAGCGCCAGGGCCTTCTGGGTTTTACCGCTGAGGTGCTGGTTGAAAACAGGCCGATGATGAAGCTGTTTGAAAAAGGGGGGTTTGATATAGAAAAAAGATCAAGCGAGGGGGTGTATGAGCTAAAACTGGTGTTCAGAGAATCATGACGGGAGAACTTCTATGGATGACATAACCTGCCTGTTCGAACCTCGGAGTGTAGCGGTTGTCGGAGCATCGAAGGATCCGAAAAAAATCGGTTATACACTGGTGCATAATATTATATCCAGCGGATACGCGGGAAAGATATTCCCCATTAACCCCTCGGGCGGCGAAGTCCTGGGCCTGCAGGCATACAAAAGCATCGATGACGTTGAAGATGACATCGACGTGGTCTGCACCTCAATTCCCGCAAAACATGTTTTTGATTCCGTCAAGGCCTGCGCGGACCGGGGCGTTAAGTATAATCTGATCATCACCTCCGGGTTTTCGGAGGTGGGCAATATCGAGGAAGAAAAAAAAATCGCGGCCTACTCCCGCGAGCGCGGTATGCGTGTGGTCGGCCCGAACATTTTCGGTGTTTACTCGGCCGAGGCATCTATGGATGCTACCTTCGGGCCGGGTAATATTCTGCCCGGCGGCGTCGCCATCATAACCCAGAGCGGGGCGCTGGGGCTGGCCATGATCGGCAAGACAAAGGTACAGAATATCGGCCTGTCAGCTATCGTGTCGGTAGGGAATAAGTGCGATCTGGATGAGGCTGACCTGCTCGGCTACCTTGCCGAGCAGGAGCGCACCCGCGTTATTCTCATGTACATAGAGGGAATCAAAGACGGGCAGCGCTTTATTGAAACCATCAAGCAGACCACTCAGAAAAAACCCGTTGTTGTTATCAAGTCGGGCCGCTCCGAGCGCGGCGCCGCTGCGGCAGCGTCGCATACGGGATCTCTTGCCGGCGCCGACGAGATCGTTGACGCCATATTGCGGCAGTGCGGCGTGATCCGCGCCGAAAATATACAGCAGGCCTTCAACTGGAGCAAGTATCTGGCAAACTCGCCGCCACCAACCGGAGACCAGGCGGTTATTATCACGAACGGCGGCGGCATCGGTGTTATGGCGACCGATGCCTGCGAAAATTATAATATTGATTTGTATGATGACGGCGAGCAGCTGAAAAAAATGTTCGCGCCGGTGACCCCGAGCTACGGCTCGACAAAAAACCCGGTCGACATTACCGGCGGTGCCGCCGGAAAAGAATATGACGGCGCGCTGGGCGTTGCGCTTCAGGAGGATAAAATCGGCGCAAGCATGGCGCTGTACTGTGAGACCGCAACATTTCTTGCAGAGGATCTTGAGCGTGTGCTTGAAGATAATTATCTTAAATACAAAGAAAGCGGCAAGCCCATTCTGTTTGCCACGGTGGGCGGCGAAGATATCGAGAATGCCATAACAAAGCTGAGCAAAAAGAAGGTGCCGGTGTTCGGTGATGTGTATGAGGCGGTATCCTGCCTGGGCAAGCTCTATGAGTATCACCGTTTTGTGAAACATTACTCAGACGTGTATGAGGATGCACATATTGATATTGCCGCCATCGAAAAGGTGTGCACAAAGGCTCTTGATGAACAGCGATATTTCCTGCTGGCCCACGAAGCACAGCAGGTCATGGACATAGCAGGCATTCCGGTTCCCCAGAGCGCGATTGCGCGCAACCTTGACGAGGCTGTTTCTGCGGCGGAAAAAATCGGCTATCCGGTGGTCATGAAAGTGGTTTCGAAGGATATCATTCACAAAAGCGACGCGGGCGGCGTTGCACTTGAGCTGGAGAACCAGGAAGAAATCATGGATGCATTTCAGGCCATTATGCAGAACTGCCGCGAATACAAGCCTGACGCCAATATCGAGGGGGTCGAAATCGCGGAAATGCTTCAGAAGGAGGCGGAAACCATAATCGGCGCCCGCCGCGACAATACCTTCGGCCCGATTATTATGTTCGGTCTGGGCGGGGTATATGTCGAGGTGATGAAAGATGTGTCCTTCAGAGCGCTGCCCCTTAATCGCAGAGAAATCATGAGCATGATCAAGGAAACCAGATCCTACCCGATTCTTCTTGGCGTTCGCGGCGAAGGCAAAAAGGATATCGAGTCCGTTATTGAGGTTGTCGTTCGCCTGGGAGCCCTTATCCGGAAGTGTGAGCTTATATCTGATATTGAAATCAATCCGCTCCTTGTCTATGAGCAGGGAGAGGGCGCCAAGGCCGTAGACGTACGGATTCTACTTTCGAAACAGGAAAGGAGTTCTCTATGAATACATTTGTTATCGCATCACTCAGGAACAATGCCGGGAAAACAAGCTTTATCGTGGGGCTGACGGAGGTGCTGGGCAAAAAGGTTGGATATATGAAGCCGTTCGGAGACCGGCTTCTTTACAGCAAAAAGCGCCTGTGGGACTACGACGCCGCCCTGATGGCAAATCTGTATGATATTGAGGCCAGCGCCGAAACCATGAGCATCGGCTTTGACCACTCAAAGCTGCGCTATATGTATAATGAGGAAACAACCCGAAAGCGGGTCCAGGAGCTGGCCAAAGAGATGGGCGAGGGCAGGGATGTTCTTTTTGTCGAGGGCGGAAAAGCAATCTCCTACGGCCAGTCCGTATATCTTGACAGCCTTTCCCTGACGCGATACCTGGGCAGCAAGCTGGTTTTTGTTACCGGCGGGGATGATGACTCCATTCTGGATGATATTATGTTTGTGCAGAAAAACGTTGATTTGAGCGACGTGACGTTTGCCGGAGTCATTATCAACAAGGTGCAGAACATCGAGGATTTTACCGAAACCTATATCCCGGAAATAAAGCGCCTGGGCGTGCCGGTGCTGGGGGTCATTCCCCACTATCCGGACCTCACCTATTTCTCGCTTCGCTACCTCGCCGATAAGCTGTTTGCCAAGGTGCTCACCTGTGAGGACAAGCTCGACTGCACCATTAAAAATATTTTTATCGGTGCCATGTCGGGCAACGTGGCCATGCAGAAGCCGCTGTTTAAAAAGGAAGACAAGCTGATTATCACCGGCGGGGACCGAACCGACATGATTCTTGCCGCAACCGAAAGCAACGCCGCAGGCATTGTGCTGACAAATAATATTCTTCCCCCCTCAAATATCATTGCCAAGGTGGAGGAGACAGGAACCCCCATGCTTCTGGTGACGCCGGACACCTATCAGATCGGCCGTCAGATCGAGCGCATGGTGCCGCTGATGACAAAAGAGGATACGGACAAGGTGGGCATATTGAAAAATCTTGTTGCCGAAAATGTCGATATCAAGGCGCTGAGCGGTTAGAGTGACCGGCAGGTGCTTTTTAATCATTTTCCGAAAGGCCTCGCCCGGTAGGGCCTTCCTTTGGCAGGGGATAATCACAATAAAGGCCCGGACAATGAAGCTTCCGGGCCTTTGCTTTTTATAGTGTCAGTCAGTGCGGTATGCAGCTGTTTGCAACGGCGCGGGTCAGCGGCGCCGGGCTGGCAGCAGGGTGCACGGGCCGGAAGCGGTTACAGGCCGGCGGCGGTGTGTCAGTTATGGAAGCATGACATGTCAAGCTTCAGCGAGCCGGTGTCAATTTCCTGCTCCACAACCTTGAGCAGCAGTGCATAGCTCATATCAAGCTCCTCAATCTTTGCCTGCATCAGCCCGACCGTCTGCTCAAGTTTTTCAATTTTTTGTTCCAGCTGTTGTGTTTTGTCCATGACACTTCTCCTGTAAGCACGTTGCGTGACTTGCAGTAGCTGATTTGCGGTACCGTGTCATTCTATAACCTCTGGAGTTCCGTTTTCTCCTCTGTGCCCCCTATCTTTATATATCGGTTCAATTTTTCCTGTTTTCAACCCCTGTTTTCTGCTCCCGCAGCCGTGCAGGAAGAAGTATCTGTTCCGACGCAGCTATTTGCGATAGTTGTCCATGTTAACCACTTCGGCCTTCAGCGCTGAGCGGCCGGGCAGCAGCTCTTCATCTTCAGGGAACATCCATGTCTGCAGCGGTTCGACATCCATGTAATATGTCAGCAGTTCCTCGTTTTTTCTCCAGTTTTTCTCTGTTTCCTCCTGCCAGTCGGGAAACAGTGAGCTGCCCACGTACCATTTTACGTGATGTTTGTGGCAGACATACCAGTGCTCACGACCGATATTCAGATGACCGTCATTTTTTCTGCATACCGGGCAGTCGCCAAAATGGTTTTCTGTATGGAGTTTTACGATTTTTGACATATTATTGCATCCTCCGATCAAGCATGCTCTTTTTGACTGGATTAATGTCAATTTATTGCCAATAATTCCATATATTGTATGTTAGCGATTAATTTGCCACTATATTTAGTAATCGGATTTCCGATCATCATGCTTGAGAGAAAAATGAATTTTTTATCTAAAAGCCGTTTTTGTGCGTTAGCAGCCTTCCAATCGGACTTAAAATGTCAGGAGTCGCTGTGTTTTGTTTATTAATATGCAAATACTGTGCAAAATAAGGTATACAGACAATTTTTAGTGCAATATTTTTATGAGGATGTAAAAAAAATTCCGAAACTTTTTGCGCAGCTGTTTTCGATCCGTTGAAGAGATCGTTACGGACATTGGAGGGAAACAGGCGTGTGCTGTTTTTCATTGTGTATGACCCGGGGATTGGGCCCCCGCTTCAGCACGCCCAAAATCGATACCATAGAGTGATCGTACATCATGATAAGGATCTTCAGACTTGTTTTATATACCGAAACCAACTATACAGATACTAAGAGCAGATTTTGTTATATTTATTTTGAAAGGATAGAACCTGTGAAAAAAATCATACCGGCAGTAATTGTTCTGATCGTTGCGTGGGGGTGTGCTTCGAGCAAATCGGGCCAGGTGTATACGCGTGATCAAACCCGCGAGGCTCAGCAGGTCGAGTACGGAACCGTTAAGGAGGTTCGCACGGTTAAAATTGAGGGCACTAAAAGTGCTGTTGGTGCTTTCAGCGGTGCAGCTATCGGCGGGGCCGGCGGCAGCCTGCTCGGCGGCGGCAGGGCCAGCACTGTTTTTGCCGTGCTGGGAGCGGTTGGTGGCGGCTTTGCCGGCGCGGCAGCAGAAGAGGCGATTACCCGGCAGGACGGTCTTGAAATTACTGTTCAGCTTGACAGCGGGAGAACCATCGCGGTGGTACAGAAGGCTGATGTGATGTTTAGCGCCGGGGAGCGTGTTCGCATATTGACCGGCAAACACTCAACCCGCGTTACGTATTAAGCAGCATAGTCGGCAAGCAAAACAGTTTCTATTTATAGAAATGTATCAGGTGCCAATCGTTTATCTTCAACGCGCCATATTATTTATAACATGATCCGCCGTTATTCACGCGGGACCCGCGTGTGTGTAGATTGCCGTACCAACAATATATCCCTCATAAAGAGTCCACGTCAAAATTCCCAACACTCCGACCTTGACAATACCCCTGGATTGACTGATAATATGATTTCCAAGTCAATATAGGCACTTAGCATCGGTGCCGGTGTGGTGGAATTGGTAGACGCAGGGGACTCAAAATCCCCCGGGCCTCGCGCCCTTGTGAGTTCGAGTCTCACCACCGGCACCAGTAAACACAGGGGTTTTGGTCGCCTCAGCGCTCAGGACCCCTTTTTTATTTTGGCAAGAAAGCCTTCCCTCTCCCCACTCTCTCCCCACTTGAAAACAAAAAGGTCAATTTTAAGTAGGTGTTTTGTGGTTTTGGGTGGAGAGTTTTTTTTGGAGGGTAAAGGGAAAAAAGGAGACGCACAAATATGTTTAGCGAATGCAAATTATTAATATTTTAAATTATTGAAATATTTTCTTGACATCCCTATATATAGTATTCTATAAAATTTCATAACACGCCATAATGGTGTAAGAACTTTGTTCTTTGCAAATAAAAAGAGCCGCCTAAGGAGGCGGCCCAAGGTTCACCATATACTGTTGTCCGCTAAAACATCCAGTATATAGTGCTTATTCACAAGAGTGATACGCTATATGTATTATCTTTAGTGAAAATAGAACCGCTTGTCAATAAAAAGTTTTAAATTTTTTGTTGATAAATCGCCTCCAGGGTGGCACAAACCACATTCCTGGAGGTTTTTTTATGGAAAAACAACACGTTATCTCTATCAATGAATTCGCCAAGCACTGGCCCAGCCCGTTTGTAGCCCGTCCGGACATCGAAAAATTCAGTGGCGGCCTGCTGAATCCAAAAACAATGGCAAATTTGGACTGTCAGGGGAAAGGTCCAAAACGGTTGCGAGTAGGCCGCAAAACCATTTACAGAGTGGCCGATGTAGTGTCGTGGCTCAACTCCCGCATCGAAAAGTCATAAGGGAGGGATTGTCATGAAACTTCATCCAGCACACAAGGAAGATCTGCGCCTGAGCGGTCTTAACATTGATAGCATAAAAAGGTCCGGAATTGAAAGCCTCCGTCCTGCCGATATCAGGAAAATTGTTCCCGGCGGTGGTAAGGGGGTAGAGAGCGCATACCGGATTCCGTACCCCGGCACGGATGGTTTTTCCCGTTACCGGTTGTTTTACGGTGAACACGATTCCTGCAAAAGCCCCAAATACATCCAGCCTGCCGGCAGCGAAAACCGTCTCTATATCCCCGACTCAGTGAATGCTGTGTTACAGGATCCTTCAAGTCCGCTGTATTTCACTGAAGGTGAAAAAAAGGCGCTGAAGGCATCTCAGGAGGGTATCACCTGTATCGGTTTGTCCGGTTTGTGGAACTGGAAAAATAAGTCTGATGAACTGGTCGATGACTTCCGGAAGATAGATTTTACCGGTCGCAAAATTTATGTTGTGCCTGATAATGATTACCGGCAACCGAACAGGCACGGCTACAAAAAGAATCTGGAGCAGGCAGTTGAGCGTTTTGCAAAAAAATTAATGGAACAGGGTGCAGAAGTTTATATCATCGAGCTGCCGGTTGATTCAGAAAAAATCGGGCTGGATGATTTTTTGGTAACCCATTCTGCGGATGAGTTTTATCAGCTTACTGAACGCCGGATTTTTTCGCTTGAACAGAAAATTGAAAACGCCACCCATGATGATTTGTCCGCATTGCTGCGTGAAGTGTCACGCCTTGATTCCGAGAGCCGGAAAGAAATATTCATTGAACGGATTTCAAAAAAACTCAAGATAGGCAAACGCGCACTCCGAGCAGATTTGAAATGTTATGATCAAAGACCCGCACAGGCTGATTGTGATAATCAGGTAATGAGTGCTGATTTTCCGGAATTGGTGGATCTGGTTCTGGATGACACTGGAAGCATCGCATACCTTGTAAAAAATGATGACGGTTTGGCTGTTTCAGCATCATGGGAAGTGGATGGTCAATCTGTAGTCCCGCCTGAAAAGCAGCACCTTCCCTTTACGATTCCCAGAGCACATAAAATTCTGGAACATTTAAATAGTGATGATTCCGCAAACCTGTTTAACGATATCGTTTCTTATCTGAAGCGCTTTTCCTGCGTTCAGGAAGGCCAGTGGTCTGTCATTGCGAGTGCGATTATGCTCAGTTATGTGCATACTCATCCTGACATTTCCTACTGCCCATACCTGCTTTTCTATGCTGTTCCGGAACGGGGCAAAAGCCGTACAGGAAAATCGGCGATGTATATTTGTTATCGCGGCATCCATGTGGTAGAGGTGCGAGAGACAAATTTGTTTCGATATGCAGAAAACCTGCAAGCGGGCCTGTTCATTGATTGCATGAACCTATGGCGAAAGGCCGAAAAAAACAGCAGTGAGGACATACTTCTGCTGCGCTATGAAAAGGGTGCCCGCGTTTCACGGGTACTGTATCCGGACAAGGGTGCGTTTCGGGATACCGAATATTATACGGTCTACGGGCCGACATTCATAGCTACGAACGAGCCCCTGCACCATATACTTGACACCCGCTGCATACCCATCACTATGCCGAACAGGCCCGGACAGTACGAAGATCCAAAACCTGAGCATGGCCTTGAATTGAAGGAACGGTTGACTGCATGGCGTGCGCATGTGATGGATGAAAGGTTGCCGGAAGTTGAACCCGTAGCCGGAATAACCGGCCGGTTTGCGGACATAACAATGCCGCTGTTAAAAATATGTAAACGCGCATGTCCGCACGCGCTTGAGGGTTTAACACAGGCACTGGTTGCTATCGCACATGAACGAACCTCGGAAAAGCAAAACCAGATTGAGGGGCAAATCATTCAGGGTATACAGTATCTCTCGAAAAATTGTGGCAATGATATTGAGATTCCCCTCAAAGATTTACTCGATTATCTGAACCAGGAAAGACCGGACCCACGTAAAATGTCCCCGCAGCGTTTAGGAAAAAAAATACAGGCCCTGGGGATCAGGAAAAGAAAAATCGACGGTCGTTCTCAGATACTGCTTTCCCGTGATGAACTGAACAAATTGGCAGAACAATACGGTATTGAAAAAAAAGCAAGCGATACCCCTGATAACTCTCTACCACTCGCTACTAACGAATTTTGCAAAGCAAATTCAAGCGTTTGCCCAGGTAGCGAGTCGTCCGGGGAAAACAACATGCTACCTGACTCGCTACAAAATAAATCAAAGGAAAAACAAAAAGATACGTCATTAGTAGAGAGTAGTAGCGAGTGCGGGCAGGGTGGTGAAGAAAATATTTTTGATTTAACCGGATTGAAAATAAAAAAGGTGGGTAACGATGATTTTCGAGATTGTTCACGATCTGCAACTTGAAACCTCACAGGGCATCGTAAATCTATCGGCGGGCCAGAGGGTCAGATTAAAAAACGACCAGGTTCGTCTGCTAAGGGGAAAGGTGAAGCCCTTAACGAAACTGCCGCAGGCATGTGTTGGCTGCTGGGCAGAGGAAGCAGGCTGGTGTGTGCGTGACATTTGTCGGGTTCTATGCACAGAGCAGCAATGCAGATTCAAAACTTATCACTGAAAAAAAATGAATAATGGTGCAACGATATAAATCAATGATGTGGAGATATGACAGGAAGTACTGGCTTATACAGTCTGATGATCCGGCAGTGCACGAAAAACTGTCCCGCCGGCAGGGGGCACGGCTTATAGGGCGGGGCGTGAACTGCCAGCTATGGCTTTATAGTGTGTCGTTTTCCCGCCGAAATTCGGCTTGTGAGGGGTCTACAGGCTATAACCGGGCAGCCGGTCAAAGAAAGTGGCTGTGAGGGCCTGTTTGTGGCCGAGACCTGCATCGTATTGCAGAAAAAAACAAGGTCCCGGACCGAGAAACAGACGGTAACGGCAGTAACGGGATAGGGGGCGGTTTTTGTCGGCACCCCCCGTCAACAAAAGTGTTTTTTTGTCGGCATTGTCGACACTTTTTCCGGGCACGGGCAGCCCTCGCAGAAACCATGATATTTAAAAGGTTTAGCAGGGTTAAGCGAACAGGCCGGAAAGTAAAAAATTGATATATTTTCAGGCAGTTAGCAGGGTTAAGCGGACGGGGCAAATAGTAGTTCAGATTTACTTTTTCGGGAAGTGTGACATTTTGTCACAGCACGAAAGGCCCGGTCCTCTTTTGGTAAGTATATGACAGTATGTTGAAGGTGAAAGTTCTGCACAAAAAATGTATGCTCAGGTATACCGAGACGGGGGAGCATGGGGGGTAAAAATTGCGTTCTGTTTCTGAAGCAGAAAACCTAATTACTGAAGCAGAAACCCGGCTTTTCTCTGAGGTTTGAACGTGGTGGGACACTTTGTCCCATTACGTTCCTTTTCTGCCTTCGGTATGCCTGCGCTTCTTCCGTGCTTCTATCTCGTCTAATTTCTTCAATAGCGCCCTTTTGTACCGCTCCTTCATAACCTGATATAACCTCCTGCCGCTCTCTATTGTTGAATCCTTCATTTGCCGAATCCTTTGTTAAAAAAACCTCAAAAAAACTATCATACCTTTTTTCACGCAAAAATGTCTAAGAAAGGATAAGAGTTTTTTGAAAAGGTTTTCTGACGCCTATAGGGATTCTCTGGATTTCTGCACGCCTATAGTTTTTTAAACTAAAAAAACTAAAAAAGCCGCAAGAACCGACCTTTTACCAAATGTTGGTAAACCTTCTTCAGATACCCACACCACACAAGAAGAAATAGCCGAAAGCCTGGGAGGGGTAAAAGGTTAATTTTTGTTAACGGTTACAGAGGGGAGGGCAAAGAAAAGCAAAGGATCTGCCTCTTGTTGCAGTTTTTTATTGGGGTTATGGTTTGTGACGTGATGCTCCTCGCCTGCAAGGCAGGGCTTGCCCGGCACGTTCCGGTAAAATTAAGTTGAATTTATTTATATATTTTGATCAAATATACCGGTTTGTATGCGAAATTAGAAACAATCAAGCGGGATGGCATTAACAGCCATGTGGCTTGTCAGGCAGCATAAAAAATATGAATGGAGATAGCTTTGGCACAACTGGAGCATATTGAAGCGATTGAGAAACGCCTCTGGAATGCGGCCGACACATTACGGGCGAACTCCAACTACGCTAGCAACGAGTACTTCCTGCCCGTGATGGGCCTGATCTTCCTGCGCCATGCCTACAGCCGTTTCCTTGACGTCAAGGATGCTATTGAGGCCAATTTGCCCAAGCGGGGCGGCAAAACGCGGCCTCTTACGAAGGAGGATTTCTCACAGAAAAGCGCCATATTCCTCCAGCAAAAGGCTCAGTTCGACACCCTTGTCGGGCTGACGGACAGCGATGATCGGGCCAGGGCCATAATCGAGGCTATGGAATCCATCGAGGGCGACTATGAAAATCTGCGCGGCGTCCTGCCCAAAAGCGAATACCAGGAACTCGACAACCAGGTCCTCGGCCAGTTGCTGCGCACGCTTAACCCCGACGAACTCAAGCGGGTATCCGGGGACGTGTTCGGCCGCATATATGAGTATTTTCTTACCCGGTTCGCCGATCAGAAGGCCCACGACGCCGGTGAGTTTTTCACGCCGGTTTCGCTGGTCTCCCTGATAGCCCATGTATTGGATCCGCGGGGCGGCACTGTGCTCGATCCGGCCTGCGGCAGCGGCGGCATGTTCGTGCAAAGCGCCCGAACCGTCGAAGAGCATGGCGAAAATCCGACAGAGCGCCTCACCTTCTACGGCCTGGAGAAAAACGCCACAACCATCCGCCTGGCCAAAATGAACCTCGCCGTTCACGGCCTTGAAGGAAACATCCGGAAGGCCATCACCTATTACGAAGACCCGTACGAACTGCTCGGCAGGGCAGATTCTGTGATGGCTAATCCCCCGTTCAATGTGGACGAAATCGATGCCGACAAGGTCAAAAATGACCCCCGTCTTCCCTTTGGACTGCCCGGTGTCAACAAAAAAGGCAAGGTTTCTAACGGCAACTATGTCTGGATCAGCTATTTTTACAGCTATCTGAACGAACACGGCCGGGCCGGGTTCGTCATGTCATCCCAGGCATCGAGCGCCGGGCGTGATGAAGCCGGAATCCGCCAAAAGCTCGTTGAGACCGGCGACGTTGACATAATGATTGCTATCCGGTCCAATTTCTTTTATACCCGCAGTGTGCCCTGCGAGCTGTGGTTCCTCAATCGCGACAAACCCGAACAGTACCGCGACAAAGTCCTTATGATCGACGCGCGGAACATATACCGCAAAGTCACCCGCAAGATTTACGACTTCAGCCCGGAGCAGGAACGGAACATTCTTGCTGTCGTCTGGCTGTATCGCGGCCACACCGACAAATATCTCGATCTCGTGGCCGGCTATTGCCGCCGCTGTCTCGATGAAGGGGAAGGCTGCTTCACCGCTCAGGATGACGACGGCGAGAAGATCGAGCCGCTGCCGTCTTTCACCGGCTCGCTGGCGGCGCTACGCAAAGCACTCGACCCATTCCTCAAGACCTTGACCGCCGATGGCCCGCAAGCGGAACCGCTCAAGGAACTGGACGAGGCCATCCCCACCTTCAAGCGCGATGTGGACGCATTCCAGAAAGCCCTCACCGAGCAGCAGGCTGCATGGAAGAAGCAAAAGACCACCAACGGCGAACTCAAGAAGGCGGTCGACCGGCTTGCCCCGCTGGCCGAGGCCAGTCGCAACCTCGTCAAGCAGACCGATCTGCTCTACAAGCTCGCGTGTCGAGTGATTGAAACCTGCGAGAACGAATGTGATGCCCGCGATAGCGACGCCTGGGCGGGCCGCGACATCACCCGCGCCCGCAAGGCCGCCGACGAAGCCCGCCAACTGGCCGTCGAGCAGCTCAAACAGTTTCGCTACTTCTGGCGACAGGCCCATTGGCTGACCGAACGTTTTCCCGAAGCGAAGCTCTGCGATGTGGAGGGCCTGGTCAAGCTGGTGGACAAAGCGGAGATCGAAGCAAACGACTGGTCGCTTACGCCTGGCCGCTACGTCGGTGTCGCACCCGAGGAAGTGGATGAGGATTTCGATTTCGAGGAAGCCTTGCGTGATATTCACACCGAATTGGCAGACCTCAATGCAGAGTCCGCAACCCTCGCCGCCACGATCCAGAAGAATTTCGAGGAGCTGGGGGTATGAGTATCGACGAACTGCTCAAGGCCGACGAAGGAAAAACCCTGGAGTTCAAGCAGGAACTTTCTTCTCCGCGTAAACTGTGCAAGACGCTGGTGGCCTTTGCCAATACCGCCGGCGGCAGGATCATAATCGGAGTGGAAGACAAGACCCGGGAACCGGTGGGGATCGACAACCCGCTGGATGAGGAGGAACGGCTCTGCAACCTGATTGCCGACTCTATCAGCCCCCGTCTGGTTCCCAATATCGAACTGACCACGGTCGATGGCAAAACACTCCTTGTGATCGAGGTATTTCTCAGTAATTCCCGCCCCCATCATCTTTGCGCGGAAGGTCCGGAAGCCGGTGTCTATGTCCGGCTCGGCTCCACCAACCGACAGGCCGACCGGGAGCTGATCGGAGAGCTGCGGCGTACCGCTGAAGGCATTCCCTTCGACGAAATGCCCATGCCGGAGTTGTCCGCCCGCGATCTGGACATTCGAGCGGCGCAAGAAGCCTTCGGCGATGGTCGGAAGCTGGATGAACAAACCCTGCTGACCCTGAAATTACTGACGCAACACCAAGGTAAACCGGTACCGACCAAAGGCGGGGTTCTGCTTTTCGGCAAGCAGCGGACGCAGCACTTTGCCGATGCCTGGATTCAATGCGGCCGGTTCTTCGGTACCGAGAAAATCGATATTTTTGACCATATCGATATCGACGTCCCATTGCCCAGGGCGGTTGACGAGGTCATGCTGTTTCTCAAAAAACACGCCTACCGCGGCGCGGATCTTTCCGAGGTTCGCCGCAAGGATGTCTGGAGCATCCCGCTGGGCATTTTGCGCGAAGTGATCATCAACGCCCTTGTGCACAGCGACTATTCGCAGCGCGGCGCCCCCATCCGGGTGGTCTTTCTCGACGACCGCATCGAAGTGGAGAGCATGGGTATCCTTCTACCCGGCCTGACCATCGAAGAAATGAAACAGGGAACCTCCCGAATCCGCAACCCGGTCATTGCCCGCGTCTTCAAGGAACTCAACCTGATCGAACAATGGGGCACCGGCGTGCGCCGCATATTTGCGGAAGCCCGGGAACTGGGTCTGCCGGAACCGAAAATCGAAGAAATCGGCATGCGCCTGCGCTTTACCGTCTATCTGGCGGAGCCGCATCCCATACAGACTGGCGCGACCGAGCAAGGCGAGCACAAGTCAGGGGTAGAGTCAGGGGTAGAGTTAGGGGTAGAGTCGGATATGGCTGTGCAGATTCTTTCTTTTTTGAAAAGCGCCCTGCTTTCCAAATCCGAAATTGCCAAAGATTTGGGCAAAACCAAACCGACCCGCTATCTCAATGATCTCATGGCAAGACTATTGCAGGAAGGGTGTGTGGAATACACCATTCCCGACAAACCCAACAGCCGGTTGCAGAAGTATCGACTGACCGAAAAAGGTAAGAACATACTGGAGGGGGGTAAATGAATGGTGAAGGTAGAAGTTTGAAGTGTGAAAGAAGCCGCAGATTTGGAGTTTCAAACTTCCATTTCGCGAAAACTAAGAGGAGTTTTGAGGGAGTGGGGGTGTGAGGTCCGTGCCTGTAAAGAGTTTGGCTGAGATTGCGGAGTCCGTTCGATACGGATATACCGCCTCCGCGTCCGAGCAGCCCGTTGGCCCCCGTTTTCTCCGTATCACTGACATCGTGCCCCCACAGATTGACTGGGAGTCAGTGCCGTACTGCACGGTTGATGAGAGGGCCAAAGACAAATTCTCGCTCGTACCAGGCGATATCGTTATCGCCAGAACCGGAGCAACAGTTGGTTACGCTAAGCTGATTCGTGATAATCTGGATTCAGTTTTTGCCTCCTACCTCGTGCGTGTTCGCGTCGATCCGAAGCGTGCTGAACCGGGCTACGTCGGTCGGGTTGTCGAATCCAATGTCTACAAGCGATTCGTGATGTCACGGGTTGGTGGTGCAGCTCAACCTAACGCCAACGCCAAGGTGCTGTCATCATTCCGCCTGCCGATTCCAGACCGTACAACACAGGCTCGCTTCGTGGAAGTCCTCTCCGCCTACGACGACCTGATCGAGAACAACCGACGGCGGATTCAGTTGCTTGAACAATCGGCGCGGTTGCTCTACAAGGAATGGTTCGTTTATCTCCGTTTCCCCGGCCATGAACACGTCAGGGTCATCGACGGCGTACCGGAGGGGTGGAATAAGACAACAGCGTTTGAATCGATGGATATACTTAGTGGCGGCACGCCAAGCACGAAAGTACCGGATTACTGGTATGGGGAGATTCCTTTATATACCCCGAAAGATGCGACTAATTGCGCCTATGTGTGCGTTACAGAAAAGACCATAACTGATGACGGCTTGCGAAATTGCAATAGCAAACTGTACCCAAAGGATACGGTATTCATTACTGCACGCGGGACCGTTGGCAAAATCAATCTGGCTCAAACGGCTATGGCGATGAACCAGTCATGCTACGCGCTTGTTGGACACCCTCCAGTTAACCAACACTATTTGTATTTCGCACTCACAGAGGGTGTAGAACAGTTCCGTTCGCGAGCAGTCGGATCGGTTTTTGATGCGATAATTCGGGACACCTTCAAATTCATACCGTTCATTGTGCCTGACACCAAGCTGATTGACCTCTTCTTGGAGCACGCAACCCCTATCCTTCGTCAAATAGATGTTCTCTCACAGAAAAACAGACATCTCGAATCAGCCCGCGACCTCCTCTTGCCCAAACTGATGCAAGGGGAGATAGAGGTTTGACGAAAGAAGATGGAATTCGGAACTGAACCAATATAAAACCATTAGCGAAGCCATGTCGGAAATCTGTATCGTCTCATTGCAGGTCCATTTATGCCAAAAAAAGCACACATCTGGCCTCAGTAGGTTTGTATTTCGGCGTTGCGGACTGGGTTAGGTGTTCGCCTGATAAGGATTGAATGCATATGAGCGAAATTATCAATATTTATTGTGACGAAAGTTGCCATCTGGAGTACGATCATCTGCATGTGATGGTGCTGGGTGCGGTGTGGTGTCTTCGCGATCGTATCGCGGAAGTTTCCCGGAGCTTGCACGAAATACGCCGAAAACATGGATTCAAACCGGACCTAGAGATCAAATGGACAAAAGTTTCACCAGGTAAAAAGTCGCAGTCCTTTTATCTGGATATACTGGATTACTTCTTTGACGAAGACCACCTGCACTTTCGGGCATTATGTGTTCCCGACAAATCGATTCTGAACCATAACAAGTATCATCAAACCCATGACGACTGGTATTATAAGATGTACTTTGACATGCTGAAGGTAATTATCGACCCAAAATTCCGCTACCATATTTACTTGGACCACAAAGACAGCTGGGGTGGAACTAAAGTGCGAGAACTTCACAAAGTGCTTGCCAACGCCCATTACGATTTTCAGCGACAAATTATCGAATGGGTGCAGATTGTCCGTTCTAATGAGGTTCAAATGATCCAACTGGCAGATCTTCTGACAGGTGCGGTAGCATATGCCAACCGTGGATTGCGGAGCAATGCGGGCAAGGTGGCTTTGGTGGATCGGATGAAAGAACGCTCGGGATACAGCATGACTTCTACAACACTATATCGTGAGGATAAGGTTAATATTTTTCGCTGGCGCGGTCGTGAGGGTGACCATGTGTGAGAACCCCAACTGGCTGCCAGAAATGCTGAATCTGGAAGGTGACTGGAATGTGACATTGATTCGCCTTTATGGGATTTTTGAGCGAGACATAAAAAACAGTGGGCTTTTATGCGATGGGATGCCGGTATGGTACGACCGCCGCGTTTTGCCGGAAGAAGCACATGGTTACGAGGAAGGCTTCTGGCATGTAGTAACCAAGGATGAATGGAACACACGCGATGGTCGTATGGAGAAAGAGCGCTTACCGGACTTTCGACGTGCCGAGAGACTTCCTTGGTTGGCCCCTTCCGTGCGGCATATTGCGGAGGTGGGAGTGACTTTCTGGAAGTGCTCGGGAAAGAATGGTAGAACGGAAATTTATGTTTGGCTTCACGATTTGGATTATGTCGTCGTGTTTGCCAGGCAGGAACATCGCCGTGGCCCTGTGGCCTTCCTGATGACGGCGTACCATGTTGACGGGAATTCTACTCGCCGGAGATTGAGGAAGAAATATGAACGACGAATGCCCTGAAAATGCA
Organism: uncultured Thermodesulfobacteriota bacterium; assembly: GCA_964621615.1. Taxonomy (GTDB): domain Bacteria; phylum Desulfobacterota; class WTBG01; order CAIYCZ01; family CAIRTM01; genus CAZUMW01. The sequence goes on along the minus strand of CAZUMW010000006.1, from coordinate 8,066 downwards.
ATCGCCGCCCCCGGAAGGACGGCGAAGGATCTCTTTCTACACTTGGCAGATGAGTCTGTTTATTATTATCGGCATTGCCGGACAGGTTGTCAAGAGGATCGGGCGTTTTTTTTAGTGTCAGGAGCTGCCTTGATCGATTTACCGTCTACCAAGGGGACACGTTATTTCGCGGAGCCGGGATTCCTGGCCGCAATGATAAAAGTTATCGACGTAATCTTTCCCAATACGCGATATGCGTCGATAACTTTTGTCGATAATTCAGCTTAAAAATCGTAAAATCAAATAGTTACACTATTGACGCATGATAAACCAAATAAATGCAGAACGCAATAATTCGGTACTTTGGCTGAAATGACACCTCAATCCTATACCGAAGACAGTCTCGTTCAGCAGACGACCGCTGAGTACATGGAACAGCAGCTCGGCTGGGAGTCGGTGTATGCCTATAACAACGAGGACTTCGGGCCGGACAGCCTGCTGGGGCGGACCTCTGACCGTGAGGTGGTGCTCACCCGGCCTCTCCGGGCAAAGCTGATCGAGCTGAATCCGGATCTGCCGAACGAGGCATACGAGGAGGCTATACGGCAGATTGTAACCACAACGGCAACCCAATCCCTGGAGGCAACAAACCGCGAAAAATACGGTTTGCTCCGTGACAGGGTGCCGGTTACCTTCCGCAATGATAAAGGCGAACGGGTGCGTCAGCGCCTGCGGCTTTTTGATTTCAACGAGCCGGCAAATAACGATTTTCTCTGCGTGCGCGAGCTGTGGGTGCGGGGCGACCTGTACCGACGCCGGGCGGACATCATCGGGTTCGTCAACGGACTGCCGCTGCTGTTTATGGAGCTGAAAAACGTCGTAAGGGACATCCGTGCCGCCTATGAGCAAAACTTTAAAGACTACAAGGACACAGTCCCGCACCTGTTCCACCATAACGCGCTGGTCGTTCTTGCCAACGGTGTTGATGCGAGGCTCGGTTCGGTTACCAGCCGTTTCGAGCATTTTCACGAGTGGAAGCGTCTGGAGGAGGAGCAGCAGGGTGCTGTTGACATGGAAACCCTTCTGAAGGGTGTGTGCGGGAAGACGAACTTCATGGACCTGGTGGAGAATTTTATTGTTTTCGACGACTCGGCAGGCGAGCCGAGAAAGATTCTGGCCCGCAATCACCAGTTTTTGGGTGTCAACCGGGCCGTTGAAGCCGTCCGTGACCGGAAGAACCGGGACGGCAAACTGGGGGTGTTCTGGCATACCCAGGGCGCAGGCAAAAGCTATTCGATGGTCATGTTCACCCGGAAGATTCATCGAAAGCTGGGTGGAAATTTCACCTTTCTTGTGCTGACCGACCGTGACGATCTGGACACACAGATCTACAAAACCTTTGCCGGCTGCGGTGTTGTCGATCATGACCGGGATCCCTGCCGGGCATCCAGCGGCGAGCACCTCGCTCAGCTGCTGGCCCAGCACAAGTCGCACATCTTCTCCCTGATCCATAAGTTTAATCAGGAGGTTGATCCTGATAACGGCTACACACAGCGCGACGATATCATCGTTATCACTGATGAGGCACACCGGACCCAGTACGGGACCCTTGCCCTTAACATGCGCAACGCCCTGCCGAACGCCGGCTACATTGGTTTTACCGGAACACCGCTTTTTAAGGATGATGAAATCACACGGAGAGTCTTTGGTGATTACGTCTCCACGTATGATTTTCAGCGGGCTGTCGAGGATGAGGCCACGGTGCCGCTTTACTACGATACCCGCGGCGATAAGCTCGGCGTGGCGGTGGGCGATTTGAATGAGCGCATTGCCGAGAAGCTGGAACAGCTGGAGACAGTCGAGATCGATGTGCAGCAGCGCCTTGAGCAGGAGCTGAAGCGGGATTACCACATTATTACCAGCGGCAAACGCCTGGACCAGGTGGCCCGGGATTTCGTGTTTCACTACTCCACGGCCTGGGAAACAGGCAAAGCCATGCTGGTCTGCATCGACAAGATCACGTGCGTGCGGATGCACCGGTTGATTGAGTTCTATTGGAACGAGAAAATCAGGGAGCTGGAAGAGAGGTTGTCGTCAGCCGCGGATGAGCAGGACGAACAGTACCGTCGGCGTCAGATCGAGTGGATGCGACAGACGCAAATGGCGGTCGTGGTCAGCGAGGAGCAGGGTGAAGTCAGGAAGTTCCGCACATGGAACCTGGACATAACTCCCCACCGCCGTCTTATCAAGGAAGGTATTGATCTGCCTGAGTTTATGCGTCGCCGGCCGCAGTACCGCACCATGCAGCGGCTGGCTCTGGATGATGCGTTCAAGGAAGAGCAGCATCCGTTCCGTATAGCCATAGTCTGTGCAATGTGGCTGACCGGCTTCGATGTGCCGAGCCTTTCGACGCTGTACCTGGACAAGCCCCTGAAAGCTCACACGCTGATGCAGGCCATTGCGCGGGCGAATCGCGTAAATGAAGGCAAAAACAACGGAATGATCGTAGACTACTGCGGCATTCTCAAAAATCTGCGCAAGGCGCTGGCGACATTTGCCGGAACGGAGGATGGCGGTCGTGAGGAAGGAGGCGGTGAAATTGAGCCCGCCAAACCGGACGAAGAGCTGCTGGAGGACCTGGCCGAGGCAATTGACATGGTGAGGGCATTCCTGACAGACCGGAACACGTCGCTGGACAACATTATCTCACAGACCGGCTTTGCCCGGAATGCGGCCATCCTTGCCGCCAAGGAGGCCGCCAACGAGAACGATGAAACACGGAAGCGCTTTGAGGTGATGTGTCGCGCCGTATTTACCAAGTTCAAGGCCTGTATCACGGTCGAGGGTGTGAATGCCTTCCGGGCTGATCGCGATGCCGTCAACGTTGTATATAAGAGTCTTCAGCAGGACCGCGACAGTGCGGACATAACCGGCATAATACGGCAGCTGCACCAGGTTGTCGATGAGGCAATTGAAACGAGAGCCGACCGCGCTGTCGAAGAACACTCCCCATACGACATCAGCAAAATCGACTTCGACCGGTTGCGGAAGGAATTCGAACGCAGCCCGGCGAAACGGACCACTGTGCAGAATCTTAAGGCGGCCATCGAGCAGCGCCTCCAGCGGCTGCTCAGGCAGAATCCCCTGCGCACGGACTTTCAGAAGCACTATGAAGAAATCGTAGCCGAGTACAATCGTGAGAAGGACCGGGTGACTATTGAGAAGACCTTCGAGGAGCTGCTGAGGCTCACAAGAAAAATGGACGAGGAGGAAACCCGTGCGGTTCGGGAAGGGCTGGACGAAGAGTCACTTGCCATATTCGACCTGCTGAAGAAGCCGGACCTCTCCGCCGGCGAGCTTAAACGCATCAAAGCCGTTGCCGCCGATCTTTTAAAAGCAGTCAAGACCCGCATCAAAGAAATCGAGGACTGGGAAAGCCGGGAAGCGACTCGCGACAGAATACGCCTGACGATTCGGGATTTTTTGTGGAGCGAGGATACCGGGTTGCCTGTGGGCCAGTACACTGAGGACGATGTGGCGGCGCGGGCGGAAGAAGTGTACCGCCATGTATATCGCGTTTATCCGATACTTCCCTCGCCGTACTATGAAGCGCATGTTGCATGACAAGACACGCGCCGGCAATGGGGGAGAGCTAATTTTTCCATTGTATGCCGATGGTGTTTAGCCACGTTTTTTCTTGTATTTCCTGAAGAATTTTGTCTGCTATCCGGGCAAGCGCCGGGCTGCTTTCAGTTTGAATTTCTTCTATCAGTGTTTTTGCCTCACATATTGTTCCGGCTGAAAGGGTAATACCGCTGCCGGTGTGCAGTTTTTCCAGTATGGTTTCTGTAAGCGATAATGCCTTTGCCTGAAGTTCGGGGCGACGGGTAAGAATGGTTATAAGCTCTTCGGCATGGGTGTAATAGGCACGGCAAAAAAATCTTCCCGTTTTGCTTTTTTTGATAATATTGTCGCGAAACTGTCTGAAGGTGTCGTGCGCGTCGCGCCGGTTGTTCAGTAATGTGCTCAGCGGACAGAGCGCTCCGCCGACAGCATATATACGGCTGTCCTCAGAGCCGACATATATGGTCCCGCCGGGACCGATTGCAGGGGATGAGGTTATGGGGCCGAAAGTTTCAAACTTCCAAAGCAGCTGAGCATTTTTGTTCAGAGCATACAGATATCCATCCTTTGAACCGGCATATACCCGCGAGTTGACATCAATCGCCGGAGATGAATCGACTATGTCCCCGGTTTTATATGTCCAGTCCAGAACAGGACCGGGAAGCACGTGAATGATGTAGTTGCCATAATTTCTTCAATAGCGCCCTTTTGTACCGCTCCTTCATAACCTGATATAACTTCCTGCCGCTTTCTATCGTTGAATCCTTCATTTGCCGAATCCTTTGTTAAAAAAACCTCCAGAAAACTATTACACCCCTTTTTTACACAAAAATGTCTAAGAAAGGATAAGAGTTTTTACAAGCCTAAAAGGGCCGCCCCAATTTAACAGAATGGCAGCGCTATAAACTTGAAACAAAGCGGCGGGATATTCTGGCCGAACGGGGGCGGGCGAAGTATGAACAAACCGTAGGTAGGCCGCCAAAAAAATCATTGTCAAAAAATGACAACAATTTACCGAAACACGACAGTCGTAAAGACTTCAAGGGGAACAAAAAATACCAATTCTTTTTGAAAAAGAAACCGGAAAAACCAAAACACAAAAAAAGCCTTTGACAAGATACTACATTTTATTTATATTTTAAATAAAGCGGGTAAAGCCTATAATGTGCCCTTGGTGCTTCCTTCCATCGGTTGGCTATGAGCCAGGGGAAACAGGCATTATAGGGGCCGCTTTTTTTATTGTCGTAAGTACTCTGTTTCAAACCTGACCTTGTGTTGATATTCTTCATACCATTCAAGATCATTTTTTTCATATTTTCTGAAAATCCCCCAACAGAACAAATCTACCGCTTGTAGCCCGCTACTTTCTTGAGATGTGAGATGTGCGATATTCAATTTTGTGTTTAGCGGCAGCAATGCTTCAAGTTGATTAATTATATACTGATTGAAATCTTTTATTTCGTCCTTGTTTTTGCTCCTGTCAACAACAAGTTCAACATTTCTTTTTACATTAGTCAGATTTAATTTATCCATTAAAAACCGGGCAAGAAAGTTGTAGAGTTTCTTTTTTCCAACCCTTGTCTGCAAATGAGTCTGTACGCGGGCTTTATTTAAAGCCAACGTGTAAATTGCCCAATTACTGGATTTAATATTTCTGAAAAAGTATTTTTTTATATCATTGGTGGTATTTGTTCCTTTTAACTCTGCAACAAATCGAGATTTATTTTTCTTATTATTTAGTTTGTTTTTCAGGGTACGCCTGACTGCTTTATTAAACTCTTTTCGTGATTTTTCAGACTTGCAAACCAAAAGTGTAATAATAAATTTTTTTGTTGTTTTCTTTTTCGTAAAATCAAAACCAAGATCGCCGGACTCATCAAGATATATGGCTCATCAGACATTTTAATGGGTATATACAAGATATAGTGTTATAGTCGAAACATGGACGACAAAAAATTATATACCAAGCTGTTGAAACTGGAGTTGCCCTGGTTTGTTACCGAAGTTTGTTATAACGAGCCAGAGAGCCGCATTGATATTTACGTTGATCATGAGCCCGATATCACCACCCGCTGTCCGGTATGTGATGAGTTTTTCAGCGTGTATGATCATGCGCCGGAGCGTGTTTTCCGCCATTTGGATACCTGCCACATGCGGACCTACGTGCATGTACGACTTCCAAGGGTTAACTGTCCGAAACACGGCGTGAAGAAGATTCTGTCTGATTTTGGCGAGAACGGCTCCGAGATGACGCATGCGTTTGAAAGTCATGTGCTTCGTATCGCGCAGGAATGCAACGTCAAAGCAACCGCAAGTCTGTGCGGTTTGAGCTGGGATCAGAGCCTGAATGCCATGCACCGGGCGGTTAACCGGGGCCGCAGCAGAAAACAGCACCGCATACCTCTTCGAATCGGCGTTGATGAGAAGTCGTTCGCCCGCGGCCATAAATACGAAACGCTGGTCTACGATATTAATGCCGGTACGGTTGAGTATGTGTGCGATAAGCGTGATCAGAAAAGCCTTGAGTCGTATTATAAGCAGTTTACCCCGGAAGAACGGGAGCGGGTTGAGGCAATAGCGATGGATATGTGGGATCCCTATATCGCAGCCACCAAGGACTATATCCCTGATGCTCATAAAAAGATTGTCTTTGATCGGTTTCACGTAATGCAGCATGTGTTGAAGGCTGTGGACAAAGTTCGCATACAGGAGCACAAAGCGTTGTCGGAGGAAGGCAACACAATACTGACAGGAACGAAGTATCTGTGGCTGTGGAGCCAGGAGAATATTCCGCAGTGGCGCAAAGAGCAATTCGAGGCACTGCGTGCAAAGGACTTGAAGGTGAGCCGCGCCAGTGCAATCAAGGAGAACCTTCGCCATATGTGGGATTACCGTTATGAAGCCAACATGCGGAAGTATTTTACGTCCTGGTATTACTGGGCGACACACTGCCGGCTCAAGCCGATCAAAGAAGCTGCCAAAACGCTTAAAACCCATATCGACAATATTGTTACCTATGCGAAACATCGCATTACCAATGCCCTTGCAGAGGGCATGAATGCAAAGATAGAAAAAGTGAAGCGTATGGCCTGCGGATTTCGTAATCGAGCTCATTATCGAATGGCGATATTTTTTCATTGTGGTGGTCTTGATATCTTTCCGCGGCGACCTGAGCAGCCATCGTTAAAGTTTCGATGGGAGTGCCCACAACATGTTGGGGCTACCCATTAAAATGTCTGAAGCGGCAGATATATAAACATTTATTTGCCACATTTAATGACTGTTTGTATTCCTTAAAGTTAATTAAACAATCCCCAGTATACACAAACACCATAATAAAACCGCTAAATTGTATAACAATCATTCTGCGCCCAACTGGAATTGGGCATATTGTGGATCGCTTTGTATTATTTTGTAATATTCTGCTGCTTTCTCCGATGAATGCATTTTTTCATAACACCGAGCAAGAAGAAAAATAGCATGTTTTTCCCAGCGCCTTTTTTTGTTGGGAGATATGTATGCCTTAAATGTTTCTACGGCTTTTTCGTATTCAGCCATATCAAAATAAAGAAGGCCTAAAAAATATTCAATGCTTTCGCGGACGGAAGAATTTTGAGAAGCAATTAATTTTTCAGTATATAGCTTAAGTGCTTTATTGTATCTGCCCAAGAGATGTGCTTTTCTGCCTTTTTTGTATTGCAGGATACCTCCCAGCTGTGAGGTTGGAAGAAAGTTGGTATATCCGGGCCAATCAATACGCAATGGCAAATTCCAGATTGTGAAAAAACCCTGCCGGTCTGGCAGCGGTAATTCCGATTCGAAAGCCGGGTAAATGATTTTTATTAAATGGTTTTTTGTATTGTAGAGCTCGTCATATTCCATGAGTGTTTTTTTTATATCATTGTATATATGTGGAGGTTGTCTGCAATAGCTGTTAAACAATTTCTGAATAATCTGCATTTCAGGAATAAACGCATACGGGTGTTCGGTTAGAAAAACAACAGATCGTGAGAAATCAAAGCGGCTTTTTTTGTTGTAGACGGGATGAAGGGACAAAACGATATCGGGGTTCTCGTTGATTTCCTTCAGACCGAAAAATACCTTTTTGTTTTCAAAAACTACCCCATTCATGGGATCTGCTAAAACAGTTTGTCCATTAATAAATAAATTAACAATCGTGTGGTTTGACGTAGCTGTGCCCGGAGGATACAGGTACACAATATTACAGGGAATACCTTGCTGTTGTACAAGTGAGCAAAAGGCCCAGGCCATCTTGTCGCACAAACCAAAACCTCTTTCTATTATCTCATATGGAAACATAGAAAATAAAACCGGATTTGATTTCGGCAGATTAAATCCCGGATATATATGTGTGAAGATCCATTTCATAAGCAATCGGATTTTTTCTATGCCTAATCTCACGAATTTGACCGGCAAATCCCGTTTTATTTGACCGGCAATTT